>JBFIHA010000004.1:0-185354 GCA_041602035.1 Gemmatimonadales bacterium
CCGTGTTCGCCGCACTCGCCGCCCCCACCGTGATGGCGAACGGGGCGCTCGGGGCGCTCGTCAAGGTCCCATCCCCCGCCTGCACCGTGTAGCCCAGCGCCGCCACATCGACACTCAGGGTGCTGAACGTCGCCACCCCGTCTACCGCCGTCGCCGTGGCTCCCGACAAGGTCGCCGCGCCTCCACTGGGATCATTCGCAAACGCCAACGTCACTGGCGATGTATACGCCAGGTCCGTGTTCCCCAGCCCGTCGCGCGCCGTTACCTCCACCGGCCCCATCGTGACCCCCGCAACCGCGTCTAAGGGCTGCACGGTGAACACCAGCTCGGTCGCTGTCCCCGCCGTGATGTCGAACGGGTCACTTGTGGTCGATGTCAGCGTGCCACTCGTCGCCCGCAGGGTGTATCCCGGAGCCGCCACATCCACGCTCGCCGTGCTGAACGTCGCCACTCCGTTCACCGCCGCCACCGGGCCCGCCCCCACCAGGGTCGCCGCGCCCCCGCTCGGATCGGTGCCGAGGGCGAGCGTCACCACGTTGCTTGCGCCTGCGACGGGACTCCCGAGCGCGTCCTGGATTTCGACTGTCACCGCCGGCGCAAGCGGCTCGCCGGCCGTGGCGTCGGTCGGCTGGATGCCGAACCCCAGCTTGTTGACCACCTGGGCAACACTGACCTGAAGCACACCAGAAATGCCATTCGCCGTTGCGGTGATGTTCGCCGTTCCATTGGCCACCGCCGTGACCATCCCGGACCCGTCGACGGTTGCGACTCCCCGGTCGGATGAGGACCACGTGAACGGGATTCCCGGGACCTTTTCCCCACTCGCTGTCCGGGCCTCGCCAGTGAACTGTTGCGTCTGTCCGATGGCAGTCAGAGTACGGGTGGTAGCCGTCACAACCACCGTGTCGATGTCTTCGAGCCCCAGGATGCCCTCACCGCAACTCAGCGATGCGGTCAGAGTGCCCAAAACGAGCCAAGGTGCGATTCGGAGTCGCTTCATAGTAGGTCGGCCAGTGGTTGAGGCGCTGCGTTGACGCTGGTCAGCGTTCTGATTTGATCGTGCTCGCATGCTGGCCCGTCAATCCACCCCCCGGGCGCATCCAGGCGAGAGAGACTCGACCAACGTGAGGTCGAGATCCAACTGATCGACTGAAGGGCAAGAAGCAAGCCGAACTTGGGGCGCTCAAGCGGCCACTCGATCACGCCATCCCATCGTCACTTGACCGTTAGATCTCTTTCTGTGGGTGGGAACGGACGGCCGGGTGTAGGGGAAACACAACACCCTCTCAAACGGGACCAAGACACTCACTAATCTCCCTATGCCCCATACCGATCTCGAGCGGTCACGCATCACCAGGCGCTGAAGGATTGCGGCTTCCTCATGGTTTCCCGGGTTCGCAATCGGCGACCACGACCGACGCTTCTGGAGTGCATAGCGCTAGTCAGCCACGGCGCCTGATCGGTCCGGTCGTGAGGACGGTCGCGCTCGGAGCCAGATCAGAAGCACGAGCAGCAAGCCGAGATAGGACGGAAGGTCACGAGAAAGGCCACGGTGCTCATGGAGGTGATCGATCTCTACCGTCACGGAGTCCCGAAAGACACCGCGGACGGAAACGGTCGCCGAATGGTCCAGCCGTTCTCCTCGCACCGCGTAGCTCCTCTTGGCCCAGATGTGGAGGCTGTCTTCCACCGGCCCTGCGTGATAACGAACCCGGTCAAAAGCTACACCGCAATCGACACACGGCCTCTCCACCGTGGCAATTGAGTGCGCATCCGCAGCTTTGACACCGGGCGTTGCTGAGAGTGGCAGCACCAGGTATAGCGTGAGGGTTGCCGCAGCCACCAACAAGCCTCGAGCGTGGGGCCATCGCACCCCGACGCCGATCCCGCTGCGGCGAGTCCAGAGCACAAGGACGTAGACCAAGCCCCACGCAGCGAGCAGGTGTGCGAGCCAGCTGTCGGGCCAAAAGAGCCCTAGGTTCCAGGGATCCCACGAGAAGGGGGCGATGATGTTGACCCCATTGCCCCACTTGGTCTCAAGTGCGTCGAGCAAGAGGTGTAGGAGGGAGTTCAGGGAAAGCACGAGCAGAATGCGCTTCGGCTGCCGCGAGAGGGTCGCCAGGGCACAACAGAGCAGGAGACAACTCATGAGCGACGACTGCGCCACTGCGTAGGAGCGCAGTCCAATAGGGTCGACTCCGGGAACGAACGCCCTCACCGCCCGCTGCAGGATCGAGGGGATGTCCGGGATGATCGCGCCCAGATAAACCCATTTGGGATCAGCCCCACGCACAACCGCACGTGTGACAACTCCTTGGACTCCTAAGTGCGCGAGCGTGTTCGGCATGGAGGCTCAACTGACAGGTGGCTCACGACACCATGGGGGCTGGCCAAGGCAACGTCCGATGTAGCCTAGTACGCTGGTCTCCGGCCCTCTACAGTCTCGGACGCTGGGCGTGGGCCTTCGGTGTGTGGGACTGCGGCTACTGCAAGTACCTCAGCCGCCATTGCCCTCGTCGCCGGACTCGTGATCCCTCTCGCCCCCAGTTCAGTTCTGCGGGCCAGCAGGTCTTCAGGAGTGCACGCCATCTCATGCTGCACCCCGTAGGTCAACTGCGCCTTGATCACGGGCGCGCCAGGATCAACCCGGCGATCCCACTCCGGATCCGCCCTGCGGCATGCGAGCACGCGCTCGTACCGGGACCCGTAGCTCCGAACCAGGTGTTCGATCACTTCGGAATCCAGCTCATCCCCCCACCGGTCGACCGCCTGTCGAACGAGCTCCGCCACACCGACCACCGGCGCCCCAGGCAGCGGTGTATCTGACGTCTCGCTGGGGGACTTGTCACGGCCGAGCTTCCGCACGACCAGATCGACTGCTTGCTCGGCAACCAGGCGGCCCGTGGTGTACTTGACACTAATGGCGCTAATCGCCTCCGGGGCCGCGTCGCGGACGTGATCGACGATCTGATGGTGTTTGAGGAGGGCGATGTCAGAGTCGGTTGCCCTATTCGCGACCGGAAGTAGCCCACTGTGGACGAGCGCGAGATCATTCCTCTCGAACGCCTTCCCGGGCCAGGCCGCGTTCACTTCCGCCAGGAAGGTCTCCACGCTGCGCTCGTCCGGAAGGAACTGCGCCGGGTCACCCTGGAAGGCGTAGTGAGCCGTGCCGATCGCAGAGTGGCCCCTCCAGGGCACAACAAAGAGCTGCCGGGCTCCGCGGTGCACCACGGCGGTGGGGTCACGCCGGTGACCGGCCACGGTGAACGCAACCCCGTGACCGAGGTGTGGCACGAGGAAGTTCAAAGCCATCGAGTACCGCGTCGTGACGCTGGACGGTCCACCGGTCAGTCGGTTGGCAATCATCGGTGCGGCCGGCCCAGCGGCATTCACGATGACGGTGGCGCGTACATCGAACACATCTCCACCGAGCCGATCTCGCACTCGGCCGCCGACAATCCTCCCCCGCTCACGCACAGGTTGCTCGAACTCGACATAGTTCGCGGCAGCAGCCCCAGCCTCATGTGCGGCCAGCACGTTCTCGAGCACCACCCGCTCGGCACTGTACATCTGAGCATCGTGAAACATCACCGCCCCAGTGAGGCCAGGGCCAGAGAGCTCCGGCACGAAATTGAGACACTCGCGTCGAGAGAGCGCGCGGCCGGCCGGAAGTCTCCGGTCGGAAGACAACAACCGGTTCCGATCCCACGAAACCAGGTCGTTGACCACCAGGGCCGATCGCAAAAGCGATCGACTCCGTAGCCCGTGACCATATGTCGGTACAACAATCGGCAGCGTTTCGATGAGGTGCGGCGCGGTGCGCAGCCACATTGTGCGTTCACGAATCGACTGCCGCATTCGCCGGACATCCAGGTGCTGTAGGTATCGCAGCCCGCCGTGGATGATCTTGAAGCAGTTCGCGGACGTACCACTCGAGAAGTCCGCCTGCTCTATCAGCGCCACGGAGAGACGACGCATGGCCGCGTCCCGAGCGACACAAGCGCCGAGAATGCCTCCGCCCACGACCAGGACATCAAACCGTTCGCTGCCGAGACGGTCAAGGTTTCTTCGCAACTCGCCACCCCACAATCATTCAGCGTCAGTCTCGTCGACGCGGGACCGCCGAATCCGCAATTACACGGCTGCAATTACGGTGCCTCGCGTGAGGCTTCGAGCCTACCGGGTTTGACACCGGAGTCAAGGGGTCAAAGAGGCGGCCGGGACAAACCACGTGCTGCGCCATAGGGCACCATGGCCACGGGGGCGCTGGTCGGGTCAATTCTGGCCTCACCCCTGCCATCGCGTGGCGACGCGGTTGGGCACAGTGCTACTGGTCGGGTGCTAGGGGGTGGCTTGGCGGGGGCCCACTTCACGCAAAACGGGCCCGGTCACGATGACCGGGCCCGTCGGAGGCACATGCGAAATCTACGGCGTTTCTAGGCGTCCAGCCCCTTGCGGCGGCGGCGGAGCAATCCGACACCTCCTAGACCGGCAAGGCCGCTACCCAGCAGTGCAATTGTGAAGGGCTCCGGTACAACCACGCATGGCTGGTAGCTCCCGCTGTCCCATGCACCGGGGTTTGTATCGCACTTCAGCGAGAGCTCCCGATCCGGCCCTACCTGGGTTGAGTGCCAGCGTATCTGCGCGTTGTCTAACACGACTGCGGCATTGAACGTGAACTTGAATTCGACGTACGGCGCAGCCGCGAAGGAGTTGCAGGTCTGCCATTTGGGGTTGTTCGAGTTGTTTGGCGGCAGGAGCGTGCAGCCGTTGATCCCAGCATTGCCGCTCGTCCCCTCTTGTACCTGCAAATTGATGCTCTGATGTGTCTTAATGTCGTTCGCCTTCTGGGCGGACCACTTGGACTTGATCGAAGTCGACGTCGTCGCAGTCGAGTAATACCTGGCATCGTCATAGGTGAACGACGACCAGGCACCGCCGAGGCCGTAGATACCGACGGCCGTGATCGTGTGCGGGGTACCGTACGTGCCCTCCAGGTTCCAGACCTGCATGGTGAGCGTGTTCCCGCTGGTCGACAGCCGGACACTCGCGCACACCTGGAACGACCCCATGATGCAGTAGTTGTCGAAGAACTTGTCGGCGGCCTGTGCCTGACCGGGCACGGTCAACGCCAAAGCCACCACCGCTAAGCTGAGCTTTCGCATGTCACCTCCTCCGAGAGACCGCCACGTGCCGAAACGCCGCATATGCACCAACAAGGTATCCGAAGCCGAACCCCACACCCAACATCGACGTCTTCACTACGACCTTCTTGATCCCCAGGGCGATGACGCCTTCGGCCCCCTGCACCGCCATCGGGACGTTGGTGAGGAACAGCACGAACAGCATAACAACGCCGATCCCCCACACGGCGAGCAGGCTCGCCATCCCGATCACGAGCCACCGCCGTCCCGCGGCCAACGCTGAGCCTAGCAGGGCCGCGAACCCCATCGTGACCAGCGGCAGGCCCGAGAAACTGGCCGCCACCGTCCCGAACTCCCACTCCGGGGTGCCGAAGGCTGACGGGAACCAGGCCAGGGCGAAATCACCCACCCCGACAACCGTCAACAGGACCCCGAGCCACCCAATCCACCGCCACGCCGCCCTTACATCGGGCTCCAACCGGGCCTTTCGCTTGGGCTCGTCCCGAACAACGACCCGCTCAGGCATGGCCCAGCCCCCGGTTTTCGCGTACACGCCGCATACACGCCACACTGCGGTGTGCACTGTGACGCAGCTCACTCATGAGCACGTTGCGTGCCATTGCCCGTCCGACCTCCTGCTTCACAATTCATTGTAAATGAACAACTTACGTACCACGTCTGCCACATGGGCAGCTGCGATCCCTGCGGGGCCCAATCCACAGTCGTGGCTCGGCAGCTCCGTTCGCCGCGCCGCTATCTCTTTACCAGGTCACCATTTCCGCGCGGTTTGAGGCGCCACTCGCCTCCGCCGTCGGGTACCAACACTCCCGTCGCATCGATGGACGCACCAGGATCAAGACCAGTCCTGTCGAATACGATATCCTTATCCAGGAGGACGGTGAGCGCCCCCGACCCGTCATTCAGCGCCAGCGCAAAGCCCGCTGCCCCGGTCGTCGTGTCGGCAATGGCGACATTCCGAACCACCGCCAATGCGGCGTCCAGCCGCCCGCCGTCAGCTGAGGCTGCCACACCGGTCGTGACCAGCTCCGCCGGTGGAATGGGCCGATTGATATTGAGCACGATGACCGTCACGTCATCGAGCACCGGTCGCCCGTCGCGCGAGGCGACCGTTCCCTGAAGCCGCACGCTGTCGCCGGCAAGCTGAACCGTACGGCGCACCCGAACAGCCCGAACGGACCCCGTCCCGTCAGCCACATGCGTGGTGGTGTCACCAAAGACGTCGAGCGCCGTGAGCGCGACTCCTTCGACAAAGAGCTTCTTCCCCGGCAGCTGCATCTTCGCGTCGGCTACCGTGAGCGACGGGAACCCGACACCCACCGTGACCACAGCCGTCCCGTCGGGCCCCAGGACGGCAACCGAATCCTCGAACTGCGTGACAGACACCGAGTCGCCAAGTGCGCCAGGTGCGAGGGATACGCGATAGCGACCCACTGGAAGCGGGGCCGTGGCGAACGACCCGTCGGACGCGGTGACCGGCCGGGCCACCGTATCGCGGGTCCCCATCACGATCACGCGGAGACCGATATTCGCCAATCCGACGTCCGAGCCGTCCGGCTGTCCCGACCCGTTCTGATCGAAGTAGACGACGCCCTCGATCGTGCCGGTCGCGGTGATCGAGAGGACCCGATCCTCACCGACATTCACGCACCCGACGAGGCCCAACGCGAGCACCCCCCCCGTGATTGCCAAACCCCACCGTGCAGGCATCAGTAATTCACCCGCAGCCCAAAGCGCACCGCACGACCGGACCCGCGGTACGAGAGAGGGTTGCCGAAGTTGTCGTTGAGTAGAAGCGGCACCGTGACCTGGCCCGTCACGGGATCGGTGGTGAGGCTCGCTGCAGGATCGACGAGGAACAGGGCGTGGTCCCGTGACACGAGTTCCGCATCGGTCACGTTCAGGATTTCCGTCCACAGCTCGATCGGGTAGCCCCCCAGCCAGAACGGCCCCAGTCCGACTCGAAGGTCAAGCACCGTCACTGCGGGATCCCGGCAGGCGTTCCGCTTTGCGAACTGGTCCGCTTGGGCCAAGAGGCACTCCCAGTCGGCGTAGAGGTCCGACAGTCCTGGAAAGGCATCGTTCACAAAAGCCGGATCATTGCTGGCTGACCCGTCACCGTTGGCATCGACGCCGTTTGGAAACCCGGGCGTAAAGGGCAGGCCCGAGCGGTAACGGTAGAGCGCGGCAAGCGTGAATCCGTCGCGTCCCAGCGGCCGCAGCTCCAGACCCACCGCGGCCCGGTGGGGCACGTCGAAGTCGGACCGCCCTTCGGCCCAGTCCGCACCGTTTAGGCTATCTGGGAACGGTGTCAGTTGGGCATACGGGCCGCTGTGCCGGCCGGTGAGCACGTTGTCGGTGGCCTGCGAGTAGGTATAACTCGCCAACAACCTGAAGAACCGGCCCACGGGTTGCTCCAGGCGAGCGGTGACCCCCCAATAGTCCGAATAGCCATCGGGATCCAGGGCCGATACGAGCTCGAATCCCCCGAACCGACGATTGCTCGCGGGGTCGGGAGCGATCACCCCTCCCTCCTTCACGAGGGTACCGTAGAGCGGCCGCCCGTCTTGGTCCTGTCCGGTCATACCCGGTAGGCGGTTGAGATCGTGTCGCCTCGCGAGGAAGTCGGTGTGCCGGTGATGGGCCGACACCTCGAGCAACCCGTCCGTACCGAGCCGGCGCGCGACCCCGAAACTGAACTTGGATGACCGGGGATCCTGGAACTCCGGGCCCAAGAGGCTGAGCCGGGCGCCAACGTCGCTGACATCATTCCCCACCCCATCACGCCAGCCGACGTCGCCGATCCCCCTAGATACGGTGGTCCGCCCCACCTCCCGGATGGCCTCACCCATCACGGCAGGATCGAGTTCGCCTCGCTGGACGGTAGCACTTCCCTGCACCACCCATTCGGCTTGGGGACCGAGTGCCCAGCGAAAGCCGAACCGCGGGCTGAACTTGGAGAGGAAGTCGACGATCGAGTCGCTGACGAGCCCCGTCAACGCCAGCCACTCGTCGTTCCGAACAATGTCGGCAGCAGGCAACCACTCACCATCCCACCGCAAGCCGAACCGGAGGTCGAGCCCCGAGAGCACCGTCCACGTGTTCTGGAGGAGGCCCGTAACGCGAAGCGATGAGAATCGGGCGCGAGGGGGCGAGCCATTCGTACGCAGGTATGCACCCCGGCCTGCGCCGTAGGCGTCCGGGTCGGAAAACCAGTAGGTGGCGTCACTCCCAAAGGCGTACGTCTGGTCGTGCGACGCGAGGCCCGCTCCGAGACCGAGCTTGACGCGTACCGCTCCGAGCTGCAAGTGAAGCGCGTTACTCACTGAGGCGCCGGTGCGTTTGAACGTACCCGGTTGCGCAGGATCGGTGCCGAAGGCTTGGCCGGACACGCCGACCCGCGTACCCGGGTAGACTGTGGCACCGTATTCCCTCGAGGACGTTTCGAACCCAACGCGGAATTCGTTACCCAGGTTGTCGGAAAGAGCCGACAGGATGGCTGCTGTGGCGGCCACGTCGGTGCCCTCTGCGCCCGACCCGAAGCCGACGATCCCCTCGGGACCACGATCGGCCTCATCGTCCTTTGCGCTAGCGAAGCTCGCCCATGCGGACGCCCGGTGCCGCTGTGAGAAATCCCAATCGACGCGGCCAAAGGCTGTAATGAGCCGGCGCTCCACCACGCGCGGTGCCGCATAGGGCCCGATGTCCACGCTGAACGAGTCGAGCGCGACTTGAAGTAACGCCGAATCGAGCAGGGTCGGGATCCACGCCGGGGCCTGAGGAAGCTGCAGCCGCTGCGCTTCCGCTCCGATGATGAAGTGGGCCGTGTCCGGAAGGATCGGACCGCTCACCAGTGCACCGCCTCTGAAGGACAGGTGCCCCACGGCGTTGGGATCGAAGTAGTCGGAGCCCGATCCGGCCTTCCCGGCGACGTCGGCATACAGGCTGGCCCCGAATTCCCGGGATCCGCGCCGCGAGTAGGCGCTGAGCGCATCCCCGATCGGACCGCCCCACTCGAGATCTACAGGCGAGGACAGAACCGACGCGCCGTGGAATGCCAGGCGCGGAAACGCTATCCCATCCATGGCGTGCGTTGGCAAATACGGATGGCGCGCCATCGGATGCAGAGTACCATCCACCGCAACCGCGCTGGCCGACGGTCCCAGGCCGTCGAGCTGGAGCCCGGCGCCGCGCGCGGTAAGATCCGCCAGGGCCGACAGGTCCCGATCGACGAGTGGCAGGCGGTCGGCCGCTTGGTACGGGAAGGCATGAGCCACCCCCGGCACCGCGTCAGCCGGCGCTCCACCAAACGGAATCGAATCGATGACGGTGACAGGGGGCTCCGCCGGTTCGAGCACGACGGAAATCGCAACGTCCGCTCCAGGACCGAGTCGGATGTCACGGACGCGTCTGGGACGGTATCCGAGCTGCTCCGCCCGAACGTCGTAGCTGCCGGGGTGCAGCTGCGAGAACACGAAGCGGCCGTCGCTCGCCGACTCGGCGAAGCGCTCGACCCCGGTCGTGCGATCGGTGAGCCAGACGATTGCATCGGCGATCGTCCGTCCGCCCGCGTCCATCACAAGCCCGCTGATTCGGCCGGCCGAAATGCTTTGCGGGCTCGCCGTGGACGGAACAGAGAGGAGCGCTCCCATGAGACCCAAGAACTTCAGCGTGCGCAGCGCGCCTTCCACCCGTGTCCCCCAGTATCGTAAGATTCCCGAACTCCCAGACGGCGCCGCGTGCGCCGCCGGGACAAGATAGTGCGGTGTTACTCGCAATGTTAGCGCCCAGGCCCGCACCGTCCGCACGAGTCAGGGCTCGTCCGTAACCACATGCAAAACAGGCACTTGCTGCAATCTACCGTCGGTGAAACCGCTGGAAGCGTCTGAAGACCAGTCACGACCGTTGCGTCGTCGCCACGTACGGGGTCGCCGCGGACGGCGATGGTGGAGTGCGGGCGTGCTCGGCGGCGCCCTGCTCGCCGTCGCGATCGCGACCCTCGCGCCAGGCGACCCGGCGGGGCCGACAGGCGGCTTCGCCTGCATCTTCTGCGGGGACCGGGCGCTCGCGGACGTCCTGATCAACATCGTGCTCTACTTGCCGGTCGGGGTGGGGCTGGCAATGTCCGGAACGCGGCTGTCGCGGATTGTGCTTGCCGGAGTCTTGCTGTCGTCGTCGATCGAGGCCGTCCAGGTTATCCTCCCGGGTCGGGACGCCAGCATCGGCGACGTCGTCGCGAACACATTGGGAACTGGTCTTGGCGCAGTGATCCTTTCTGGGTCGCCCCGCTGGCTCCGGCCGTCCCGGCACACCGCGAGCCTGCTTGGCCTTTCGGCATCGGCCCTCGCCGTGGCCACGTTTGCCCTCACCGGGTATCTCCTCGGTCCGTCGTTCCCGACCGGCACCTATTCAGTCATTTGGACCCCTGCCGAGGAAGGCAGACCACGGTACCAAGGTACCATTCTGCAGGCGACCATCGGTGACATCTCGTTGCGACCGGCGCGCGTCGAGGAACCCGACTCCATGCGTGCCCTTCTGGCTGGAGACGCACGCCTGGAGGCTAGGTTCGTTGTCGGACCACCCCCGTCCAAGTCCACGGCGCTCGTTCTCGTCCGTGACGACCTCATGCAGAAGGTCCTTGTGGTGGGAGCACACCGGAACGACTTCGTCATCAGCTATCGCATGCGAGCGGCGGACTTGCGGCTCGACGAGCCGGATGTACGCTGGGTCGCCACAATGGACGACCTGATGGTCGGGGACACCACTGCCGTTCGGATATGGGGTCAGCGCGGCCAGACCTGCATCGCTCTAGGGAATCGGGAACGGTGCGACTTCGGATTCTCTGTCGGCAGCGGGTGGACGCTCTTGTACTACGGCGGGTCGTTTCCGCCATGGCTTAAGGTGGGATTGAACGGTGTGTGGGTCGCTGGCCTGCTCTTGCCGATCGGCTTCTGGTTTGGGCGCGGTGTCGTGTCGGCGACCGCCGTGGTAATCACAGGCGTGGGGCTCGCGGTGATTCCGACTGCCACGGTGCTGACCACCACGCCCTGGTGGGAGTGGGGGGCAGCCGCAACCGGCTTGGCGGTAGGCGTCTTGCTGCGCTGGAGCCTGCGCTCGGATCAGGGCTCTAGCCGGTAGACACTGCCTCCCAGCGTGAGGACGTAGACCTCACCGGCGCCATCCTCGCCAAAGGACGAGATCAAGGACAGGGTCCCGACATCGCCCGTGTGGTCTCTGACGTCCGTCGCCTGCCCGTTCTGGTAGTGGAAGCTTCTGATCCACCCCTGGCAATAGTCGGCATAGAAATACCGTCCCTGGAGTGACGGGATTGCACTGCCTCGATAGACGTAGCCACCGGTCACCGAGCATCCCTCGCTGTGCGGGTACTCCAGGACCGGCAAGGCGAGACCCGTCTGATTGCACGTGGCGGCACTGTAGCAGTGGAGCCCCTCCATTACGTTCCAGCCAAGGTTGGCGCCACCAGTGCCAGCCGGAACGACGTCAATCTCCTCCCACGCGTTCTGCCCCACGTCGCCGATGTAGAGGTCGCCGGTCAGCCGGTCGAACGAGAAGCGCCACGGATTTCGAACTCCGTACACCCAGATCTCTGTGCGGGCAGCGGCATCGTTCACAAACGGGTTGTCGTTCGGGATCGCGTAGGGGGTCCCACCGTCCACGTCGATGCGCAGGATCGAGCCGAGCAACGTCGTGGAGTCCTGACCACTCCCGAGCGGGTCCCCGCCCGACCCTCCGTCACCGAGCCCGATGTAGAGCATGCCGTCGGGTCCAAAGGCAACCATCCCGCCGTTGTGATTGGAGTACGGCTGATCCACCACCAGGAGCACTTCTTCGGTCGCCGGATCCACGCTGTCGGGGTCGGCCGAAACACGAAACCGCGAGACGTGTGAGTCGCCGGCCAAGTTCGTGTAGTACACGAAGACTTCACCGTTCTGCGAATAGTCGGGATGCAACGCGAGCCCCAAGAAGCCCTGTTCACCCCCGGCCAGCGTTCGATCGCTGATATCAAGGAACGATCGCCCGACGACGGCGCCGTCCCTCACGATCTTTGCCGTGCCACGTCGCTCTACCACGAACAGCCTGGACCCGTCACCGGGCGCGTGCGTCAGAAACACGGGATTGGCCAACCCGCTCGCTACTCGCTGGAGCTTGAGCGAACCACCGGCCGCGGGTTCCACCACCACGACCGCTCCACCCCGCAGACTGCTGGAGGAAGCGGTGAGAAACGTCGTTCCCGGCCCGCGGGCCGAGAGGACAGCCCGGTCGGTGTCGGCAGACTCCACCGTCGCAATCGAAGGGTCATCAGTGGACCAGGCCACCGCCGCCGGCCGAGCACCACCATCGACAGCTTCGACGCGCGCCGAGATCGTGACCGTGTCACCAGCCGTCAGCAGGACGGGGACACCGAGCACCAGCATTGTCGCGTTCGCGATGCTCGCCGTGAGGGGATCACCCGACCCAGTGGGGGCGAGCAAGACACTGGTGGCTAGGACGGTGTCTCCGCGGATCTCAATCGCCACCTGGCCTTGGTGCGTTTCGACGCCTCCGGCCAGCGTAGACACGGTCACCACACGACCCGACCCCGGCGACACCGACGCGACGACCCGACCCATGCCGGCTTGGGCCGAACCTCCGAAGGAACGCGCGGCGAGGTCGGGAGCCGAGATCACGACGTGCACCGAGTCAGTGGCACCGGTTGGATCGAGCAGGTTCACGAAGAAGGACACGTCCTCGGGCAGTGGGACGGTCGGCCCGTCGCCGGAACAGGATAGTCCGACGGCGAAGAGCAGGATGAACGTCGGAATCAAGGAGGGCATTTGGGAACGTCGTCTCATTCTTCGAATCTACGCGGTACGCTGCTGATGGGTGCGCTGTGAGAGTGACATGTGAGCTGTACGCTGTGCGCTGTGAAGGGGCATGTGGGAAACGGCGGCTAAGGACTCGCTAGGAAAGCTCAGCGCACAGATCACAGCGCACAAGTCAGACCTCACAGATCACACGTCACCCACACAACACGCTTCCCCCATTCACATTCAGGATCTCCCCCACGACGCTGTTCGCGAGGTTGGTGCACAGGAACACGATCGGTCCCGCGATCTCCTCGGGGGTCGCCACCCGACCGAGCGGGATCGTCGCCTCAATCTCACGTCTCCCTTTTCCCCCGTCCCTCTTGAACGGCGTTTCACTCATTTCCGTATCCACCCAACCCGGCGCCACGCAGTTCACGTAGATCCCGCTCTCGATCGCCTCAACGCACACCGACTTCACGAACGAGATGATGGCGCCCTTGGTCGCCGCATAATCCGCGTGGTATGCCTCACCCCGTTGTCCCGCTGTCGATGCGACGATTACGATTCGTCCACCCCGGGTCATCGCTCCCAGTGCGGCCCGTGTGCCGTAGAACACCGAGTCGAGGTTCACGCCCAGCGTCATGCGCCACTGCCGGTCCTCCATACGTGTAATGGGCAACTCGTCCGGCGGCCAGATTCCCGCATTCGCGACGAAGATGTCGAGCGGGCCGAGCGCGGACATCGTTTCTTCAACCGAGCGATCACAGTCCTCGCGCTCGGACACGTCGGCTTGAATCGCGAGCCCGCGGCGTCCAAGCTCCGCGATAGCCTGTCCCACCCTCTCGGCATCCCCGGCGCGGCTCCGATACGTGAACGCCACGTCCGCTCCCGCCGTGGCGAGGAGCTTCACCGTGGCGGCGCCGATGCCACGCGAGCCGCCGGTCACGAGCGCGACCTTACCGGAGAGATCGATCAACGTCATTCAACCTCCTGACAGCCAGAGGGGCTGTGAACGGTGAAAACGCGTAGGGTGCAATGCGATGTCACCGTTCACCGTCCACCTCCCACGATCCTGCGCACGAAGTCCCTCACCCTGCTCCCCACGCCCACCACACCGATATCGATCAGCTCTCGATCTTCAATCACGGCCCGAGGGTTCTCGGCAGCCAAGCACCTCGCCGCACCCCGATAGCCTTGCTCCGACAGGAAGTGGACGGCCATGCGGAGGGTCCGATGTGGGCTGCCGTGGTTATCGGCCGCAACGACGTCCGCGAGCCCCGCTCTGAGCAGGGCTCGCGCCTGATGACCTCGGAGGTTGGTGCGCGTGAGCGTAAACGCATCCAGTTGGAACTTGGCGCCGGTGCCGCGCCAGACCGCGAGGTCGCGAACCATGCAGCGAAAGTATCGTTCCGGGTGCGCCACGAGGGGTACGACTCCCGACGCGACAATCGCGGACAGTCGTTGCGCCACACCATCGGGTGACACGCTCAACGGGAATTCAACGAGCGCGTACCTCGACTGCGCCAAGGCGTACCGACGATCCCCGAGGGCTCGATCAGACAGCGGCTCATCAAGCATGATCTCGAAGCCCAGGTAAAGCTCCGGAGACCGCCGCAGGGCAGTCTTGAGCCCCTCGAACACCTCGGCCTGCTGTTCCAGCACGTCGGCACCGTGCTCATTGATCTCGCTGGCGGTGACGTGGGGAGTGAGCACCACGGCCTCCACCCCATCGTCCGCGAACGCTTCCAGCACGGCGACGGATTGCTCGACGCTGCGCGAGCCGTCATCGACGCCCGGTAGAAGGTGGGAGTGGAGGTCGATCACGAGGGGCGGGGGGAAGACGGGAGAGCCCATGCGTCCTCGGTGTCTTGTGATCCCACTGAGCCCCGGAACTCCAGTTCCACCGCCAGGGTGATCAGGGCATCGGCTGCGAGGAGCGTGAGCGCCTTCGAGTGGGTGGGGGGACCGGAGGCGACGTTGGACAAGAGATCCGTGGCAATGGAGCGGAGCTGGTCGGGAAGCGGGAAGCGCGAAGGGGGAAGCGTGCTACCGGGTCCACGCTGCGCGTCCTTCGCCGCGCTGAGAATCCGCAACCGCAGGCTCGCCGGCGTGGCCTCGAGGCGCTTGGTGAGCCATTGCTCCAGATCGGTCAGCTGGGCCTCGCCGCTAACAAATCAGAGACAATCCGGAGTGCCGCATCCCGGGCGGCCCCGAGCTTCGTCACGTTACCGACACCGGCAGATGCGAAGTGCGGTCGGCCACCGCCCTTGCCCCCACTCACGGCCGCGATGCGCCTCACGATGTCACCGGCCTTGATGCCGCGGGAGATCAGGTCGTCGGTCACACCCACGTGGATGCCGGCGCGCTCACCGCTCACGAACAACACCTGGACCGCGTTCTTGTGCTGCTCCCGAAACGAATCCATCAG
The DNA here is from genome assembly GCA_041602035.1 of Gemmatimonadales bacterium. Taxonomy (GTDB): domain Bacteria; phylum Gemmatimonadota; class Gemmatimonadetes; order Gemmatimonadales; family GWC2-71-9; genus JAOTVV01. The sequence goes on from JBFIHA010000004.1 coordinate 15,399, forward strand.
CAGTCCGATCTGTCCTCGATCGCCCACGGGCGAGTCACCGACGAGCAACTGAGTCTCACCGATGGTGTGACGTTCATACGCTTCCCGTTTCCCCCTTCCCCCTTCCCGCAACAGATCTTCCACCTGCCGCTCGAGCCGCTTCTTCTCATCGAGTAGCGACTCGATCTTCCGCGCCAGGTGCTCCGGGTTCGTGCGGAGCGTCCCGGCGGCTTCATCGATCCGCTCGCCCAGGCTCTTCACGTGCGTGTACGCCACCGGCCCAGTGATCGCCTCGATGCGGCGCACGCCGGCGGCCACCCCAGTCTCACCGGCGAAGTGGAACAAGCCGATCTGCCCAGTGGAGCGCACGTGGGTGCCACCGCACAACTCCATCGAGACGCCGGGCATGTCGACCACGCGAACGACGTCACCGTACTTGTCGCCGAAGAACGCGATCGCACCGCGAGCAATCGCTTCCCTGTACGGCATCAGGTGCGTCTCGACACCGACGTTTTCCCAGATGTGCTCGTTCACCTCCTCCTCGATCGTGTCCAACTCCGCCGGGCTGACGGGACCGTGATGGGAGAAGTCGAACCGCAGGCGGTCGGGCGCGACGACGGAGCCGGCCTGCCGCACGTGCACTCCTAGCACTTTGCGGAGCGCCGCGTGCACCAAGTGCGTCGCCGAGTGGTTACGCTCGACGTTGTGTCGCCGCTCCTCAGCGACCACAGCCTCCACTGGGGTCGGCTCGAACGGTCCCTCATAAGGCCCAACCACGACCTGTTTCCCCTCGAACTTGACCACGTCCTCGACGGGCAAGGTCCAGCCTTCTCCTCTGATCACGCCCGTATCGCTCACCTGCCCGCCCGACTCTGAGTAGAACGGGTTGTCGCGGAGTATGAGCTCGAGCCGATCCTCCCCTTTTCTGAACGCGAGGATGTCCGTCTCAGCACGCGTGGTGTCGTACCCGACGAATTTCTGTCGCTTACGGGGGATCACCCGCGTAAACCCACCCTTATGCGTGGCGGCCGTTCCTCCCCGCTTCCCCACTTCCCCTTCCCCCTTCCCGTCAGTCCTAGACCTCTCCTGCTGCTCCGCTAGCGCACGCTCAAACCCCGTATGATCGACCGTCCACCCACGTTCCCCCGCAATGAGTTGAGTGAGATCAAGCGGGAACCCGTATGTGTCGTACAGCCGGAAGGCCTCCGGTCCTGGGATCGTCCCTGGCCCGCCTGCCGTCAACTCATCAAGTCGCTTCAGGCCACCCTCGATGGTCTCGAGGAACCGTTCCTCCTCGGCCCGGGTCACGGTCTCGATGTGGTCCTGCTTCTCGCGGAGCTCCGGGTAGCTGTCGCCGAGGGTCTCCACGACCACGTGAGCCAGGTGCGTCAGCACGGGCTCCCTCTGCCCCAGCAGGTATGCATGGCGGACTGCGCGCCGCAGTATGCGGCGCAGGACGTATCCTCGTCCGTCGCTGCTGGCGTACACGCCATCGGCGAGCAGGAAGCTCACCGCCCGTGCATGGTCCGCCAGCACGCGGAACCCGATACCCGTGGGCCCTGGGTCGTACGTTTTGCCGATGACCTGCTCCGCCCGTTGGATGATTGGCATGAAGAGGTCGGTGTCGTAGTTCGACTCGACCCCCTGCAATACAGCCGCGATCCGCTCGAGGCCGGCGCCGGTATCGACCGAGGGAGCGGGGAGCGGAGATCGGGAACCATCGGCTGCCTGATCGAACTGCATGAAGACGAGGTTCCAGATCTCGAACAGTTCACCGCTCTCTGCCAGTTCCTCGAACTCCGAGAGCGTGGGGGCGCGGGGCGCGGGGCGTGGGGCGTGGTTCGTATTCCCGCGTGCCGCGTGCCGCGCCCCGCGCAAATCCACATACATCTCCGAACACGGTCCGCACGGACCCGTGTCACCCATCTGCCAGAAGTTGTCCCTGTCACCGAGCCCGTAGATCCGCTCGTCTGCGATCCCAGCGACCTCTCGCCACAGCTTGCGTGCCGCGTCGTCGGTGTGGTGTACGGAGATGAAGATCCGGTCGGGGTCGATGCCGAGGTGCTGCTCGCTCGTCACCCACTCCCAGGCATACTCAATCGCGCCCTTCTTGAAGTAGTCACCGAATGAGAAGTTGCCCAGCATCTCGAAGAAGGTGTGGTGCCGAGCGGTGAGCCCCACCTGTTCCAGGTCGTTGTGCTTCCCGCCTGCGCGCACGCACTTCTGCGCCGTCACGGCACGTCGGTATGCACGGTGTTCTAGCCCTTGGAATACGTGCTTGAACTGCACCATTCCGGCGTTGGTGAACAGCAGGGTCGGATCACCGGCAGGCACGAGGGAGGAGGAGGCGATGTGAATGTGGCCTCGGTCCCGGAAGTAGTCGATGAAAGATCGGCGTATCTCGGCTGCTTTCATGGGCTAAACCTAATACTCGCCTTCCCCATTCGCCGCCGCGTACCGTCGGACGGGATCTGGTGCTGTCCTGCGATGCGCCACCCGGAGCGGAATGGTGGTGCGGACTGGTCGCCGAGCGGAACGTGCATCGGATCGTGGACCCGGATGACCTCTGCGAATCGCGCGTCATTGCTGCCGGTGTGGCAAAGCGCGCCTCTCCTGACTCGACGGCCAGGGACCGCGCAGCGTATCATGCTAAGTGATTGTGCCACAACATATTCCAAACGGTCGCGCGGCGAGTTTGGTCCCGCGACCCCTCCCGACCTTTCGCGCACGACTCTTGCGCAGAGATAAGCCGCGTCGTCTGAACCGATCCAATCTGGTCCTGTCGTTCTAGCCTGGCCGAGTAACCGCGGTGATAGGAGCGCTGACTTGCCGACTACCCGTCTTGCCATCATTGGTGCCGGAAACATCGGGATCCCCATAGCCCAAGGACTCGTCGATTCGGGAGCATACTCGCCGGGAGACATTGTGCTCACTCGACGCAGTATCCACCTGCTCGACGACATGAGAGCGCGTGGATATGCCGTTGAGCCCGACAACAGGATCGCTGTCCAGCAGGCCCACGTTGTGATCCTGGCCGTGGAGCCTCAGCAGATCGATCCAGTCTTGGCGGAGATAGGGGGGACACTCCAGGCCGATCGGCACATTCTCATCTCCGTCGTCACCGGAGTGAGCACCTCATACGTTCGCGACCGAATTCGTGCTGGCGTGCCGATCGTTCGGGCCATGCCGAACACGGCCGTTTCAGCTCGGGAATCCATGACGTGTTTAGCTTCCGATACCGCCAACGGATCCGCGATGACCGTCGCCAAAAACGTATTCGACGCGCTTGGAAAGACCATCGTGGTCAAGGAGGAACAGATGAACGCCGCCACCGCACTCGTAGCGTGCGGCATCGCGTTCTTCTTCCGAGCCATCCGCGCGGCATCGCAGGGAGGTATCGAGATCGGATTCCACTCGGCGGAGGCCTTGGCGATGGCCGCGCAAACGGCCAAAGGCGCAGCGGCAATCCTACTTCAGACGGGCAATCATCCGGAACACGAGATTGACAGGGTCACGACGCCCAGAGGCTGCACCATAGCCGGCCTGAATCACATGGAGCACGAAGGGTTCAGTTCTGCCCTCATCAAGGGAATCCGCATATCGGCTGATCAGGCCTCCCGACTCCACAGCTAGCTCCCGTTGGCTCGAATTGAATCGGTGACCGCGTGAGTTGACGCGCACAGCTGCAGCAGACCAAGATTCGGTCTACCGAAACGCTTCGGTGGTGTGTCGCCAACCGTCGCTCGTGATCCACCAACTCAGCCAAACCGGTGGCGGCCAATGAAGCCCGGTACGGTAGTTGATGCGCACGGACTTGGGCCGTGACGAATTCGTTACGCCTCCGTGCCGCTTTCACTCACTGCCCACACCACCCACCGCCTCCTCCACTATCTCGCGCACCTCCCGTCCAACGAACCCACGCCGAGCGAGGAAGGCGAGCAACCGCCGCTGCAACTTCGCACGTGGCAGCGCCCCAAGCTGTCTCACGCGTTTTTCCGTCAGGGCTCGCGCCTTGGCAAGCTGGTCGCCGCCCTCGAGCTCCAGGGTGCGGTCGATCGCCCGCTCTGCGACCCGGCGATCCACACCCTTGGCAAGGAGATCGGTGAGCAACCGCGACCGGCCATGCCCGCGCTCGCCGCGCACCCGGGCGAAGTGCTCCGCATACGCTCGGTCATCGAGCAGACCCTGCGATTCCAACCGGCCCACGATCTCGGCCGCGGCGGACGGGTTGTGGCCCCGATGCCGCAGCCGGCGGAGCACCTCCTGCACCGATCGGGGCCGAGTGGCGAGCAGTCGGAGGGCCACCCGCTTCGCACCCTCGACATCGGCGAGATAGTTGAGCCGCTCCTTCTGTGCCGCCTCGAGCGGCTGACCCTTTTCCAGCCCAAGCTCCCTCACCGCGTCTGCCGCAACGGACGCGAATCGGGCTCCGTCCACCTCGACGACGAGGCAGTCCGGAGCCCGAGGATCAGGTCGGAGTCCAGTTACGCGGGCACGCATTCTTGGTCAGTACTGTGAACGACCTCAAGCGGTCGGGTTTGCTGAACGCAGTGCGCGGTTTCGATTCTCCTCCCGTGCACCGGGCACCCGTCACTTGTCAGTGTCGTCCCCCGTTTGCTTTGGCGGCACCACACCGAGGACCTCCTTCACCTTCACCTCGATCTCGGCGGCGACGTCGGAATGGTCCTTGAGGTACAGCTTGGCATTCTCGCGGCCCTGCCCGATCCGCTCCTTCCCGTAGGAGTACCATGCACCGCTCTTGTCGATGATGCCGGACTCCGCGCCGATATCCACCAACAAGGAGGTGTGGCTGATGCCCTCGTTGAACATGATGTCGAACTCGGCCTGCCGGAACGGAGGCGCCACCTTGTTCTTCACCACCTTCACACGGACCTTGTTGCCCGTGATCTCGTCCCGCTCCTTCACCGGACCGATGCGGCGCACGTCGAGCCGCACCGAGGCGTAAAACTTGAGGGCGCGGCCGCCCGTGGTCGTTTCGGGATTACCGAACATCACCCCGATCTTCTCGCGCAACTGGTTGATGAACACGACGGAGGTTCGCGAGCGGTTGATGCTGCCCGCGAGCTTCCGCAATGCCTGCGACATGAGCCGCGCCTGGAGCCCAACGTGCGAGTCCCCCATGTCGCCCTCGATCTCCGCCTTCGGCACCAACGCCGCAACCGAATCGATCACGATCACGTCCACCGCGCCCGAGCGCACCAGGATCTCTGCAATCTCGAGCGCCTCTTCACCGGTGTCAGGCTGTGAGACGAGCAGGTTCTCGATGTCCACGCCGAGCTTCTTGGCGTACTCGACGTCCAGCGCGTGTTCGGCGTCGATGAAAGCCGCCACGCCACCTGTTCGCTGAGCATTGGCCGCGATGTGCAGTGCGAGGGTCGTCTTACCGCTCGACTCGGGTCCGTAGATCTCGGTGATCCGGCCGCGCGGGATCCCGCCCACGCCGATGGCCGCGTCGAGATTGAGCGCCCCCGTCGAGATCGCCCCCACGGCCACCCGCGGGCGCTCTTGCCCCATGCGCATGATCGAGCCTTTGCCGATCTGCTTCTCGATCTGCGCAATCGCGAGGTTCAGGGCCTTGGCCTTCTCTTTGGTGAGCTCGGTGGTGTCTTGCTGCTGGTCGGGTTTTACTGCCATGGGTACCTCGAGAGAGTAGATCCAGATCTGAGTCTTGTACGCTCTGCGCGGAACGGCTGACCGGATCCCACGGCCGGCATCCAGGCGGGCTCCGCTCTACCGAATATATACCGAAAACGACCGGCCGCTAGCCCACCCGAAACGCGTCCTCGACGTGGTCAAGGACGACCCGGCCCCGGGGAGACAGCGTAATCCCAATCACGTCAAAGCGATACGCGTCATCCGGCTGCCCGTGGCGGTCAACCCAGGCGCTGGCCACGCGCACGATCTCGCGTCGCTTGGCCCAGGTGACCGCCTGCAGCGGGCTGCCGAACGCCCCTCCCCAACGGGTCTTCACTTCGAAAAACGCGACCAGATGCCCCTTCCTGGCCACGAGATCGATCTCCAACCGACCCATCCGGAAGCGATGGTTCAGGAGACGCCACCCCGTGGATTGAAGATACCTGATCGCCAGTTCCTCGCCCTGCAGGCCCCGGCGATGGCGCGGGTCGGTCCATGTGGTGGGATCGGATTTGATCGGCACGGGAGCAAAGCTACGGAGGTGCCGCTAAGAAGAACGTACCGAATCGACGCTGGAGGGGGCGAATCTGAACGGGAGGCGGGAAGGGGGAAGCGGGAAGCGTATTCCTGGTCGCTTCCCGCTCAGTAGTCGTCTAGTTCCTCCATCCCCACCAACACCTCTCGCCCCCGAGGCCCGTCGGCCGGGCCGAGTATACCTGCCTCTTCGAGCTGGTCCATGATGCGGGCGGCGCGGCCGTAGCCGATCTTGAGCTTGCGCTGGAGCAGCGAGGTCGATCCCCCCTGATTCGCGATGCACACGACGGCCGCCTCACGGAACAGCGCATCCCGGTCCTCCCGCGTTCCGCCCAACCCGGGAGCTACCCCCGCTTCGGCTTCTTCCACCTGCTGCACGACGTCCAGGATGTCCTCCTCGGGCGTCGGGACCAGACCCTCCTTGGCTCGCTCCTCGGCGACGGCCGCGGTGCGCTCGGCATACCACTTGGTGAGCCGCTCGGTTTCCTGGGTGGACATGAACGCCCCCTGAAACCGTACCGGTTCGCTCTTGCCCGGCGGCAGGAACAGCCCATCCCCGTTCCCCAGGAGTGCCTCCGCCCCGTTCTGGTCGAGAATGGTGCGGCTGTCGACCTTGGACGCCACCCGGAACGCGATCCGACAGGGGAAGTTGGCCTTGATGAGGCCCGTGATCACGTTCACGCTCGGCCGTTGCGTAGCGAGGATGATATGCACTCCGGTTGCGCGTGCTTTCTGCGCCAGAATCGCAAGCGGCTTCTCCACCTCCGCCTGTACGGTCATCATCAGATCGGCCAGCTCGTCCACGAAGAGGACGATGAAGGGGAGAGGGCCTTCCTCATAAGGAAGCGGGGAGCGGGAAGCGGGAAGCGTCTCGTCACCCGGAGCGCCCGCTTCCCTTTTCCCCCTTCCCGCTTCCCGCACGTCAACCAGCTCCCTCCCCTCCGCCACGTACCGGTTGAAATCCCCCATCCCTCGCGCGCCGTTGGCGTGGAACAATTCGTAGCGCCGTTCCATCTCGAGCAGCGCCCACTTGAGCACCTGGGCTGCCTCCTTGTTGTTCGTCACCACCGGGTGACGCAAGTGGGGTAGCGAATTGTAGAGGGAGAGCTCGACCATCTTGGGATCGATCATCAGGAGCCGGAGTTCCCGGGGCGTATACCGGTAGATCAGGCTCGTGATGATGGTGTTGATACAGATCGATTTGCCCGATCCGGTCGCGCCGGCGATCAACAGGTGCGGCATGCGCGCCAGGTCCGTGACGATGGGCCTACCCTCGAGATTCCTCCCCAACGCCACCGGCAGCGCGCCGCGCGCCCGCTCCCAGTCCGGGGCCTCCAACAATTCCCTCAGCGTGACGATCCGCGGCGCCGGATTGGGAACCTCCACCCCGACGGCACCCCGCCCTGGGATAGGGGCCACGATCCTGATCGATTGGGCCCGCATAGCGAGGGCCAGGTCGTCGGCCAGCGCCGCGATGCGACCCACCTTTACCCCTGGGGCCGGGGCAACCTCGTACTGCGTCACCACGGGGCCCGTGGTTCGGCCCACGATCGAACCCTCGACACGGAACGTGGCCAGCGTGTCGATCAGCACCTGGCCCTGCCGCTCGATCGCCTCGCCCCAATCGGCCGTTTCCGTTGAAGACGGCGCGGCCAGGAGATCAACGGGCGGCAGCTCCGCAAGGTCTCCGGCAACACGGACGGCCTGCTCCACGGGCGGGCGGCCGGCCGGACGAGTCGCGGGACTGAGCGGCGGCTCGTCGATCAGCTCGTCGAACTCCTCGGGCTCAGGAAGCATGATCGGCTCCGCACTCCGCGTGCCGCGCGCCGGGCTGGCGGTCGGCGCGAGCTTCCTGAACGGATGCCAATCCAACGTGTAGACCGTGAGCGCGGACAGACCCGCGAGGCCGACGATGACAGAGCCGGCGGTGCCGATGACGCCGGCAACGATCGTGACGACCGCCGCGGGACCGATGCCAGTGAGCTTCTGCAGCGTGGTCCACGCGTCGTAGTCCGCCGGGAACGCCACGGGGCTGGTCGCCCCACCCACCACCGCGATGGCATACGGGACGAGCACGATGAGGCCGCCGAACAGGATCGAGACGCGCGCCAACTCGAGGTGCGGGAATCGACCCAATCCGGCCAGGCCGACGCCGAAGCCGAGCAGCGGAATGAGCGCGGCACCGATGCCGAGGACGCGCCAGAGGAAGCGACCCAGCGACCCGCCGAGCGGCCCCGTCACGTCCCACGGCAGCAGGGCCAAGACCACAAAGCTGCCGGCCAGGAGCGCGGCGATCGCGAGAAGCTCCCGTCGGTGCCGTGGTGAGAGCGCCATGGTCAGCTCCGGTTGGGGAGCGTCACCAGCCGGTCGACGTAGTGCGGCACGATTCCGTGAACGTCGGTCTCGGTGGCCGCGAGAATGTCTTTGCGGAATCCGGCGGATTTGAGGGCGTGCCCGGCAGCACTCGCCGTAATGGCTCGCTTCCACTTGTCACCGTAGCGGCGCACCAGTTCGAGCGCCGCGATGGCCGCGTCGTTGAGCTGCGCAGAGCGACGCAATTGTCCGGGAATCAGCGCCTGGGCGAATCGGCCCGCCGCGTAGGCGTCCTCGAGCGCAAAGCTCCGTTCCCGCCCGCTGCACAAGATGGTCAGCTCACCGTGTTCCTCGAACACCTCACGCGCGGCCGTGGCGGCCGCCGAGAAGTTGGTGATCGCGCCGATCAGCACCGGCTGGCCGGGTTCCGCCGCCGTGATGGCGGACGTGCCGTTCGTGGTGGCCATCACCAGCGTCTTCCCGCTCACGGCTTCCGCGGTCATCTCCCCGGGCGAGTTGCCCAGCGCGAATCCTGGAATCCGCTCCATCTTACGCTCGCCGCAGAGGAGCACGGTGTCCTTCTCCAAGTTCTGCGCCAGCCGCAGGGCATCCTCGGCCGTGGCGGCTGGCACCACGGCACGAGCACCACTGGCCAGAGCCGCGACGATGGTGGTGGTGGTACGCAACACATCGATCACGAGGACCGGCGTTCCCGCGATGTCCTGAGACTTGAGCCCCAGCGGCGTAAAGAAGACGGTGATCTTCATTCCGGTTTGAACAGTCCGGGCTCACGCTCCAAGAACTTGGTGTCGACGTTGCCGGCCTCGAACTCCGGATGGCTCACCACGCGTTGGAGGAACGGGATGTTCGTGGTGATCCCTTCCACGATGAACGAATCGAGCGCCTGGTGCATCCGGGCCAACGCCTCCCGTCGGTCGCGCCCGTGCACGATCACCTTCGCAATCAGCGAGTCGTAGTACGGCGGCACCGTGTAGCCGGCATAGATGTGCGTGTCGACGCGCACGCCGGGTCCACCCGGCGGATGGAACGCGGTGATCTTGCCAGGAGACGGTTGGAAGTTGCGGAACGGATCTTCCGCGTTCACCCGGCACTCGATCGCGTGTCCACGCACCCGGTTTCCCTTGAGGTAGAGTTGGACGCGATCCCCGGCGGCGACCCGGATCTGCTCCTTCACGAGATCGAAGTTCGTCACCATCTCCGTCACGGGATGTTCCACCTGGATCCGGGTGTTCATCTCCATGAAGTAGAAATGCTCGTCCGGGTCCAGCAGGAACTCGACCGTCCCCGCCCCAACATAGTCGATCCGCGACGCCGCTTTCACAGCCGCCTCGCCCATGCGCTCGCGGAGCTGCTGATCCAGCGCGGGGCTCGGGGCTTCCTCCACCACTTTCTGGTGCCGCCGCTGCACCGAGCAATCGCGCTCGCAGAGGTGCACCACCTTGCCGTGGCGGTCACCCATCACCTGGATCTCTACATGGCGCGGCCGGTCGAGGTACTTCTCGATGTACACTTCGGCGGACCCGAAGGCGGCCAACGCCTCGTTGCGCGCCAGTGAGAACGCCTGCAGGAAGGCGGCCGCATCCCGGGACACGCGCATCCCCTTGCCGCCACCGCCCGCCGCAGCCTTGATGATGACCGGGTACCCGATCTCCTCGGCGATCTTGACCGCGGCCTCAGCATCCTCCACGGCCCCTTTGGAACCCGGCACGACCGGAATACCCACCTCGGTGGCGAGCTTCCGCGCCGCCGCCTTGTCGCCCATGAGCCGAATCTGCTCGGCGGTGGGCCCGATGAAGGTGATGTTCGAGGCCTCGCACGTTTCGGCGAATTCCGCGCTCTCGGCGAGGAACCCGTAGCCCGGATGGATGGCATCCGCGCCGGTGATCTCGGCGGCGGCGATGAGGTTGGGAATGCGAAGATAGGACAGGCGCGAGGGCGGGGGCCCGATACAGACGTCGTCGTCGGCAAACCGGACGTGCAGGCTCTCCCGGTCGGCCTCGCTGTACACCGCGACGGTCTCGATCCCAAGCTCGCGACAGGCACGGATCACCCGCAGGGCGATCTCCCCACGGTTGGCAATGAGGACTTTCTTGAACACGTGGCTACTGGGTTAGCCCTTCCACACCCCCGCCGGAAGGTTTCCGATCCATCACCTCCTCCGCGAACGTGCGATCCGACGTTCCCTCGATGCCCGAGATCCGGAGCGCGAACTCGTTCGGGTTGGTGGCGTAGAAGAGCGCCATCTCGTAACTGATCTCGCCCTTCTGATACCACTGCATGAGCGACTGGTCGAACGACTGCATCCCGTACTGAATCGTGCCTTCCTTGATGAGGTCCGGGATGTTCAGGGCCCGTTCGGGGTCGCGGACGTTGTCCCGCACGGCGGCGGTATTGATGAGGACTTCGCACGCCGGGACGCGGCGCCGGCCCTCCTTGGTCGGCACGAGCCGCAGCGAGACGACCGCTTCCAATGCCGTGGAAAGCAGGCCGCGGACGGCAGTGTGCTCGTGCGGTGGGAAGAACGAGATCACCCGGTTGATGGTCTGCGTCGTGTCGGTGGTGTGGAGCGTCGAGAACACCAGGTGGCCGGTATCGGCCGCCTTCATGGCCGTGTCCAGCGTCACGCGGTCACGAATCTCGCCGATCAGGATCACGTCGGGGTCCTGCCGGAGTACGTGTCGGAGTGCCGCGTCGAACGACAGCGTGTCGGTGCCGACCTCACGCTGCGCAACATTGGCCGTGTCGTCACGATGCAGAAACTCGATCGGATCCTCGATGGTAATGATGTTACAGCGCCGATGCTTGTTCACGTGGTTGATCATCGCCGCGAGCGCGGTTGACTTGCCCGAACCAGTCACTCCCGTCACCAAGACGAGTCCGCGTGGCTTCAGGGCGATGCGCTCGAGCACGGGCGGAAGGTTCAACTCCGGGATCGTGCGCACCTCGTACGGAATCGAGCGGAACACGAACGCGAGGGTACCACGCTGCTGGTACACGTTGGTTCGAAACCGTCCAACACCCGGGACGCCAATCGCGAAGTCCGCCTCTTTGTGCTCGGCGAACTCCTTGACCTGCCGCGGCGTCATGAGCTGTTCGGCCAGCGCCTTGAGTTCCTCCGGCTTGAGCGGCGCCTGATCGAGCTGCGATAGCTCACCCGCCACCCGGATCGTCGGCGGGCGTCCCACCTTGAGATGGAGGTCCGACGCCTCCATCCGAACCATTTCGGTGATCGCCTTCTTGAAGTTGAAGCTGGGAGCGTTCGCTGAGTCAGCCATGCGTGTCCACCCTGAAGAGCACTTGCCCGAACTCGACCGGTTGGGAGTCCTGGATGCACACCTCTGCGACCACGCCCGACACCTCCGCATCGATCGGGTTCATGATCTTCATCGCTTCGATGATGCAGAGGGTCTGTCCCGGACCGATGCGCGAGCCGACGCGCACGTACGGTTCTGCCCCGGGTTCGGGTTGGGCATAGAAGGTCCCCACCATCGGGGATTTGACCTCGTGCAACGTGGGCGCCCGCTCCGGGGCAGCGTCCTCGATCGCCGCCACGGCGCCGGCGCCTTCCACTCCTCCTCCCTCCTCTCTCTTCCCTCTCCCCACCGGGGAGGAAGGAGGCGGGAGGGTGGAGTGGGAGGGGGAGCCGACGTGATAGGTCACCGGACCCTGATGCGACAACGTCGTGTCCTTGGACACCCGGATCGTCGTGCTCCACAGATTCTTCCGCACCTCGATCGCCCCGGCCTGCGACGAGTTGAGCATCTCGAGGAGCTTCTCCAGAAACTTGAGGTCGATCATACGCGCTCGAGGTATTTGGCTTCTCGACGGTCGACGCGGATCATCTCGCCTTCTTCCACGAAGAGAGGCACCTGCACTACCGCGCCCGTCTCGAGCTTGGCCGGCTTCGTTCCGCCCTGCGCCGTGTCGCCACGGACGCCGGGATCGGTCTCGACGATCTTGAGCTCAATGAAGAACGGCAATTCGATCATGATGACAGAGTCGTTGTGCACCAGGCCCGAGCACTCCATCCCGTCTTTGAGGTACAGGAGCTGATCCTGACCGATCACCTCCTCGTTGAGCGGGATGTCCTCGTACGTCTGCATGTCCATGAAGTGATAGAGGTGGCCGTCGTGATACGAGTACTGAATCGGCCGCCGCTCAAGACGCACCTCCGTGACCCGCTCGCCAGCTGTCCACGTCCGGTCCAGCACCGCGCCCGTTCGGACGTTCTTGAGCTTGCTCCGGACGAAGGCGCCGCCCTTCCCCGGCTTCACGTGCTGAAAATACACAATCTGGAACAGTTGCCCATCGACGTCGAGGACCATCCCGTTCCGGAAATCTGCCGTCGATGCCATAGGCTCAGAGCACTTCCCTCAAGTCCGTGTCGCCGTTAGAGAGCAGCACCGCGCCGTCGTGCGTCAGGTGGACATCATCTTCCAACCGCACACCGCCCCACCCTGGCAAGTAGATACCGGGCTCCACCGTCACGACCGCCCCTACCGGCAGTGCGTCGAGGTTGGTGGCGCTCACGCGGGGCTCCTCGTGGACCTCGAGTCCGACACCGTGGCCCAACGAGTGACCGAAGGCATCACCGAAGCCTCTGGCCTCGATCACCGATCGGGCGAGCGCGTCCGTCTCCTTCCCGGTCATTCCTGCGCGCATCGTCGTGCGGGCGGTGAGCTGGGCCTCGCGAACGAGCTCGTAGATCGCGCGCTGTTGCTGGTCGGCCCGGCGCCCCACGACGACCGTGCGCGTCACGTCGGCGCAGTATCCATCCACTTGAGCCCCGAAGTCAAGGAGCAACCACTCCCCGGCCCGAACCTCGCGCTGCGAGGTCGCCGCATGCGGAAGTGCGGACCGCGGGCCCGAGGCAGCAATTGTCGGAAACGGATGCCACTCGCTTCCCCGCTGACGCAACTCGAACTCGAGTCGTGCCGCGATCTCGATTTCCCGTTGACCGACTCGCACCGTCGGAAGCACCGCCTCGAAGGCCTCCATGGCGAGTGTCGCCGCCCCACGGATGGTCCGAACCTCCTCCGGATCCTTGGCAGCACGCAGGCGCTCTACGAGGCCTTTCACCGGCGTGAACGTCGATCGTGCGCCATTTTGCCCAAGACGCTCGGCCGTTTTCACGGTCACCGCGTGTCCTTCGTATGCGAGTGCCCGGGCCGACGGATATTCGGTCAGGACCGCAAGGAGGCGCTTCCACGGATCGTCCGTCACGATCTCGATGCGTGCCACCCCCCCCACTTCGTCTTGGGCCTGGGTCGCATACCGGAAATCGGAGAGGAACACCGGTTCGCCTTCCTGCAAGAGCGCCAGCAGTCCGGCAGTACCGGTGAAGCCCGTCAGATACCGAACGTTGGGGACATGGGATACGATCAGACCGTCGAGCCCATCATCGGCAAGGAGCGCGGCAAGGGCAGCACAGCGCGCCGGTCGGCGATCAGCGAGCCCGGGACCGGTTGGGCCCGAGATGCCCACTACTTCCTGAGGCCCTTGAGCCAGTCTCGGAATCCGTCTTCCGGTTCGTCATCGTCGTCCGAGCCGCGCGGCTCGTCGGTCCCGGACTTCGGCATTCCGAAGAACTCGTCGAACGAGAACTCCTTCTCACCCTTCTCAGACGTGTCCGCGGGGCTACCGGCCGGCGCCGGACCGGCGCCCCCGCTGCGAGCAGCCGTCTCCGACGAACCGCGACTGGCAGGCAATTCGGGCTCGGCCGCCGGTCCGCCCAGAAGCTCCCTCAACATCGAGCCAACCGACACTCCGCCGGTCGCCGCGGCCGCGTAGCGCTGCCGGCGCGAGCGCTCATCTGTCGACGGCCTTCCGGCGGCCTCCTCATCGAGCTGCTCCAAGCGCTCCCGGAGCCTGGCGTCACGGGGATCCTGGTCCAACAACTCGCGGTAGATGTCGCGCGCTTCCGCATACAGCCCCTGCGACGCGTACAATTCCGCCATCGTCTCCGTCACCACCGGCTCGGGCTCGCGAATGGCCGGCTCATCGAGTTCGGCGGACACCTCTTCAGGAAGGATCAACGGCAGCTCTTCCAGCTCCTCCTCCGTGGCCGCAGTTTCGGCCTCGACGTCCGCGGCCGGCTCCGGTTGCAGCTCGGGCACTGGCGGCTGGACAAACTCGACCTCCGGTATGTCCTCCGCAGCCGCCACCTCGTCGGCGAGCGGGGCGTCACCGATGGTCAGCCCCTCGATCGGCGCCACGTCCGCCTCCGCTGGTTCCGGCGCGGCCAGCTCGATCGGCTCAGGCTCCGGCTCCGGTTCGAGCGCGAGGTCCCCGTCCGTGCGCTCCTCGATTGGGGCTTTCATGGCCCCCTCCTCGAAGGTGATACCTTCGATCGGCTGCACGTCGGCCACGTCGTCCTCGCTCACCATGAACTCCGCAGACTCGAGCTGCGGCTCGGCTATCGGCTCCTCCGGCGCTTCGACGGCGTCATCCGGCTCCAAGGGTGCAACGGGCTCGATGACCGGCGGCTCGTCGGCCCCCACCGCGAGATCCTCGATCGCAGGCTCTATCGGCTCGACGCCGAGCCCCGCAAGCTCTCTGACGACGTCCTTTGGCACGCCGACGGACGGCGGTCCACCAGAGGTGTCCGATGCAGTCGGCTCGAAGCCCAAAGGCGCGTCCGGGGACTCCGAGGCACGCTCCAGCTCCAGGGCCGTGGGCTCTAGACCCTCCATCGCCGATTCCTGGTCTTCGAACTCGAGCGACGGAAGCTGCTCCACGACGAGCTCCGCGTCGTCCGGCTCTCCGACGTCCAGGATGGCGGGCTGCTCCCGTTCCGGCCTTCGCACCGCGTCCTCACCACCCAATCCGTCGAGTGCTGCCCGAGCCTCCTCGTTCATGGGATCGACCTCGAGGAGCCGCTGGAGCCACCGCCTGGCTCCATCCATGTCGGCCTGGCGCTCGGCGATCTCACTCAGCGATTTGAGCGCGATCACGTTCTCCATGTCGAGCGTGAGCACGTTCTCGAACGCTTCGGCAGCGTCGGCGTCCTGGCCGCGATCCAGCAGGCAGCGACCCAGCACGATGTGTCCGCTCGAATAGTTGGGACGCTTGCCGATCCACGCGTTCAGGACGTCGAGGGCCATGTCGAGGTCCCCGGCTTTGCGGTACGCGTCGGCGAGTGCCGCGAACCACTGCTCCGGCTTCTCTCGAAACCGCGACTCGAGCTTCTCGATCTCGCTTTGATAGGCCATGGCGCCAGCGTCAAGGGAAATGTCGAAACAATCGGTCCAAGTTAGTGCTTTCACGGGAAGACTGTCAACAGAAATCCGGGTCCGGCCGCTTGAGATTCCGCATTGACACGCTTAGACTTAGGCCCCTTGGAGAGGGACAGGAAAGGGGAAACGGGCGGCGGGAAACGGGAAGCGGGAAGGTGGAAACGCGAAGCGCGCTGGGGATCTCCGCGCGCCCGATGGGGACTCGTTCGATTCAACGCAGGATTTCAGCCTTATGATGCGGACAATGCGCGGGATCGCGCCGTGGATCATGGTCATTGTGGCCGTCAGCTTCGTCGGCTGGATGGTCTTCGAAGTGGGAATGGACGTCGGGGGCCAGACATCGGGTGGCGCGGCCAACGAGGTCGTCCGGGTCAACGGGAGGTCCATCGACCTGCAGACGTTCTACACCGCCGTCCGCAACGCTCAGGAGCTCCGCCGGCAGCAGGGAATCCCGACCGGTTTCACGCTCGAAGAGCAGCGTGAGTTGGAGGATGCGGTCGTCGAGCAGCTGATTCAAGAGATCTTGCTGGAGCAGGAGTACCGGCGGCGTGGCATCTCCGCATCGGATCGTGAGGTTCGGGACGCCCTGCTCAACGCGCCGCTGCCGGAGCTGCAGCAAGTGCCCGAGTTTCAGACAGACGGCCAGTTCGACCTGGCAAAGTACCAGCGGTATTTGCGGTCCGGTGCCGACCCGAACTTCGCTCTGGCGCTCGAGGCTCGATACCGTCAGGAGATCCCGCGGTACAAGTTCCTCGACCGCATCACGAGTGACGTGTACGTCTCCGACGCGAAGCTGTGGCGCATTTATCGCGACCGGAACGACAGTGTCGTGACCGATGTCGTGGCCCTCGTGCCCCAGGTCGCGGTGCCCGAGGCCTCGATTTCGCTCAGCGAGGCTGACCTCGAGCGATACTACCGCGCCAATCGCGCGGAATTCGAGCGACCGGCGCAAGCGTTCCTGAGCTTCGCGGCGGTCTCACGCCGGCCGATCGCAAGCGATTCGGCGCACGCGCTGGAGCGTGCGCAGAGCATCCGCCAGGAATTGCTCGACGGAGCCGACTTTGCCGAGGTGGCGACCCGGGAGTCCGCGGATTCGGCATCCCGGTCTGAGGGCGGCGATCTCGGGGAGGTGCCACTCGGCACGTTCGTGCCCGCATTCGAAACGGCCGCCCTCGCCCTCCGGCCAGGACAGATCTCCGAGCCGGTCTTGACCCAGTTCGGCTACCACGTCATTCGGCTGGAATCGAAGCGCGACACGGTCCTTCACGCCCGCCACATTCTGGTGCCCATCGAGCTTCATGGCGAGCACCTCGCGCAGGTGGATCGGCAAGCGGATTCGCTGGACTTCTTCGCGGCCGAGGCGGAGGACCCCCAGGCCCTGGATGACGTTGCCGCGGGTCTTGGGGTGCCGGTGGCGGCGGCACCGCCGCTGTACCAGGGGAACCGCATGCAGCTCGGCCGGTTCGTGGTTCCCGACGTGCATCTCTGGGCGTTCGAGGCGCAGCCGGGCCAGCTCTCGCAGGTCATCGAGTCGGCCTGGGCCTACTACGTGTTCCGGCTCGACTCACTCAGACCGGCATCGGTACCCCGCCTGCAGGAGATCCGCGAGGAGGTCACGCGGGGGGCGATGCTCGAGCGGCAGTGGACCGAGACCCGGGCGCTCGCCCAGCGGATCGGTGGCGCCATTCGTGATGGGGCCGATCTCGCGAAGGTGGCGGACTCGTTCCGGGTGCGGGTGCAGCGGGTCGGACCGTTCACGCGACTCGCTCCCTCGCCAGCGGTGTCGCAAGTTCCGGAGGCAATCGGTGCCGCGTTTGGCGCTCCGGTCGGTCGCGCCCGCGGCCCCTTCGAGTCGGACGTCGGGATCTTCTTCGTCGAGCCGATCCGCCGGACGTTTGCCGACAGTGCGGCCTTCGCGGCCCAGAAGGACGAGATGCACGCGCGGTTGATCCAGCAGGCCCGTCAGGCTCGCATCCAGCTGATCCTGACCGCGATGCGCGACCAGGCGACGGTCAGCGACCGGCGGCGCGAGATCGAGCGCCTCAGCCAGCAGCAGCAGAACCAGCCGTTCCCGTCACCGCTGGGGTTTTAGGCGGTTGGGCGGGTAGGGTCGGCAAACGAGGCCTTCGCGACGCGCCGGGACCTCACTGGAAAGGGCGACACGGAAAACCGATGTCGCCCTTCTCATTGCTAACCGCCTACCCGCTCAACCGCCTCACCGCCTATTCCGATAGCTTCTTCGGTTCCCCGCCCCCGCGCGCCTCCGGTTGGGCATCGATACGTCGTGCCGGCGGCGGTTCCTCGTCGATGCTCTCCTGCACGTCCCTGATGCTCTTCTTGAACTCCCGGATTCCCTTCCCCATGGACGAGCCGATCTCCGGCAGCCGCTTCGCGCCGAAGACCAACAGGACGAGAAGGAGGACGACCAGGAGCTCCGTCATTCCAAGATTGAATGGCATGGGGCCCTCACCTTCATACAATGTGCGGCGTCCGTCGCCCACGGCGCTCAACGCGCCGCGAGTCGGACGTCGTCAGAACAGCGACCGCGCCAGCAGGTACGCCAGCACGACGCCGAGCAGCCCGAGCAACGAGACCTGGAGCGCGAGCGGCCCGAGCGTCAAGCTGAAGATAATCAGGTTCAGGTGCACCGGCCCAACCGAGGGGGCTACCGTCCACGTGATGAACTCCTTCGCGGGACTCTCGGGCAGAAAGCGCGCCAGGAGAGCCGACAAGAACCCTCCGATCACGAAGCCCATCGTGAGCACCGACACGTAGAACAGCGGACGCCGGGGACCGATCGGCACGGCTACCTCCTCCTCTGCACGACGTACGTGATGCACTCCCGGAGGGCGTCGCGGACCGCTGACGCGGGGATCACGCCGAGCTCGGCTTCCGCCAACAAGGCGAACTCCTGCGCCCGCATCTGTGCAGCGGCAATGCCGCCGCGCCGCTCCACGGCATCGATGACGTCAGCGATGGCGGTCAACGTCGGTGCCGGATCGTCCATCAGGGCGACCACCAGGTCTCGTTCGGCCGGCTCCATCTGCGGAAGCGCGGCGATGAGCGGCAGGGTGATCTTGTGTTCTCGCAGGTCGAGCCCGGCGGGTTTGCCCGTGATCTCCTCAGTGCTCGTGTAGTCCAGCAGGTCGTCGACGATCTGAAACGCCATTCCCAGGGCCCGCCCAAAGCGACGCAGGGGGGCGCGATACGCCGGATCCCCACCCAGCACGCCCACTTCGCAAGCTCCCGACATCAGCGACGCCGTTTTGGCATCGATCAGCTCGTCGTACTGGTCGATCGAGAAGTCGAGCACGTCATGCGCCTCGATCTCGCGCATCTCGCCCACGGTCATCTCGTTCGTCACCCGCGCCATCACCCGCAGCGGCTCCAGATCGTCCAATCCGACCAGCTCCACAATGGACCGCGAGTACAGGTAGTCGCCCATAATCACGGCGATCTGATGACTGAACATCGCATTCACGGTGGGCTGACCGCGTCGCAGGACTGAGTGGTCCACCGAGTCGTCGTGGATCAGCGTCGCCAGGTGGATCAGCTCGACCACCGCGCCAAGGGTGATGCTGCGCGGGGTCAGATTCCCGGTGGCCTGCGCCGACAGCAACACCAACGTCGGACGGAAGAGCTTCCCCCGGATCTGGAGCAAGTGGCGATTGACGTCCTCGATGAGTGGGAAATCACTGCGGACAATGCGCCCCAACTCACCGTAGACGGCCTCCAGTTCGCCGCTGACCGACGACTGGATCGCACTGAGCGAAATACGGGAGACTTCCTGGGACGACACGGGCTAGTGGCCGGCTTTCACGAGGGCTTTGACCCGCTTGTTCACGTCCTGGAAGTTGATGTCGACCGAGTAGACCCGCTGGTACTCCCGCAACGCTTCGGCCGGCCGCTCCAGCTCTTCTTCGGCCCGACCCAGCCAGTAGAGGCAACCAATCTTCTCTTCATCGCCGCCAGCCTCCGAGTCGACCGCGCGTCGGAGTACCGTCGCCGCGACAGAGAACTGACCATTCTCGAAGAAACACAGACCCAGGGCCTCCGCCGTCTTGAGCCGGCCTTCGGGCGCGCGCAGCGCACGCTGGAACTCGGTAATCGCCTCGTCCAGCAGACCCATTTCCTTGAACGCCACACCGAGGTCGTAGTGCGCCTGCCAGTCCTCTTCAGCGAGATTCACTTCGATCCCTCGCTTGAACTCGCTCAGCATCTCCTCGAAGTCGCGCTGCTCATCACCCGTCGGTTCCTCGTCCTCGATCCGCATCCGCGTGTCGCGGGTCATCAACTCCTCGTCATCGAGGACCAACGCCCCGAGGTCCACGAAATCGCCGGCTGGGGCCGCGGGCGCTTCGGCGGCGCGAGGTGGGGGCGCCTCGATCGGCACGGGCGCCAACGTGGTCAGGCCAACCTTGGCCTGTTCGTTGTTCGGATCGTGATCCAGCACCCGCTGATACACTGCTCGGGCTCGGTCTGCCGCCCCACTACGCAGGAGCGCATCGGCGAGCCCCAGGTAGGCCTCCGTCAGCGCGGATTTGGAGCCGCGATGGAACGCAAGCTCCACACGCTTCTGGTGATGCCGCACGCTGTTGGGGTCCAGTCGGAGGATCTCCCGCACGAGATCATCAGCATCCTCCCACTCCTCCTCGCCCTCCATCAAGCGCAGCGCAATGTCCAGCTCGCCGACCCCGCGGTCACGCTCGCCCGCTTCGATGAGAGCTTCCGCCAGGGCTCGGTGGAGCGCCGGATCATCGGGATCATCCGCAATGCGGCCCTCGAGATCCTCGATGCGCTCCGCGGGCGTGGCGTCGGCGGTGACCTCCGCGGCCTTCTCATCCTTCT
Source organism: Gemmatimonadales bacterium (assembly GCA_041602035.1). GTDB lineage: Bacteria > Gemmatimonadota > Gemmatimonadetes > Gemmatimonadales > GWC2-71-9 > JAOTVV01. The sequence continues at coordinate 35,984 of JBFIHA010000004.1, forward strand.
GCGCGGCAGCGGCTCCCACATCCACCCCGAAGTCGAGATCCGGCACCTCGAGATCACCGATCTCGGCCGCATCCCACACCGACTCTTCGACCTCGACGTCGAGCCCCGGCTTCGACTCGCGGAGTTCGACCGACGAGCGTTCCTCGACCTCGATGGTCAGATCTTCGGCTCCGGCCCCCGTTCCAACGATGCCCGGCGTCACCTCGACCACGTCAGGCTCCTCGGATGCCGCTTCCTCGGGGGGCGGGGGCGTCGCCTCTTCCTCATCGAGCGTCGTGGGCTCGAACTCCAGCGACGGAACCTCCTCCCGCGTCGGCGCCGCGAACTCCTCCTCCACCGCCAGCCCCTCGACGGCGGCGACCTCCTCGTCGGGCTCGAGGTATTCCGCCGAGAGCCGCTCCACCTCTCCCGCTTCCTCCGCGGCCTCCTCGACGAGTGACGTCGGTTCGACGGCCATGTCCTCCGCTACGGTCTCGTCAGCCGCCACCTCAGCAGCCTCAACCGCCTCCTCCTCGAGCGAGGTCGGCTCGATCTCCAGGGGCTCGACGGCCGCCGCGGTCGCCTCCACCTCGGCGAGCTGTTCTTCGATGAGGGACGCCGGCTCCACGGGGCTCGGGGGCACGTCCTCGGGCGGTGGCGGCGCGTACTCCTCCTCCACTACCTCCGGCTCGGCGAGCGCGGTCACCGGCTCGTCATCGAGATCGAGGAAGACTAGGTCGGACGTCTTGGCTCGCTTCGACACCTTGGGCAGCGGCGCCGCCGCGACGTCGTAGTCGGGATCGATCTCCATCATCCGGGCCAGCGTATCCCGCTTGCGACGCGTATCGCCGGACGCCTCCACTTCGGCGTAGAGCTTGGCCAGTTGCTCCCTGGCTTCGTCCGTCCTCGCTGCCGCCTTCAGCTGTTCGGCCAGCAGCAGGCGGATCTCCTCATTGTCAGGCGACAGGTCCGCGAAGTCCTTGAGCGCATGGAATGCCTGCTCGAGCTGACCGCTCTTCTGCATGCGTTCGGCGTACTCGAGGAGATTGCGCTTGGCTTCCGTCGTGAAGCCGCGCTCCAGCATCAACTTCGCGAGCTTGAGGTAGACCGGCGTCCGCCCTGGGGCATTGCGGAGGATCTTGTTGCAGAGGGCGATAGCGTTGTTCGGGAATCCGTTCTCCGCGTACCGGATTACGGCCTTCTCGTACGTCTCAACGCCGGCCCCGACGTTCCCACCTTTGATGTACAGGTCACCGAGCTTGTTGTAGAGCGCAAGCTCGCGATCCGCCTCGGGAGTGCCATCGACGTCGTCGACGATCCTCTGATAGAGGGAGATCGCTTTATCCCACTGTTCCTTTTGCTCGAACTTGCGGGCCTTCTCTTTCGCTCTCTCGACGTTCAGGATGAACCTCGGCTGGCTGAGACGTGAAGCGGTCCGCGCATTGACGACTTACAAGTGATTCAAACTATGAAATTTACGGGTGCCCGTCCGAGGTGACAAGCCGCACCCTCGACCCAGGCCTCCGTGATCAGGTTCGTGCCGTACCAGTATACCAACTCGCGCCAGTCGCGGACGGCCGCGAGCACCACATCCGCCCTGAAGCCAGCCGCGATCTGACCCCGCCGATGCGCCTCACCGACGCCCGCGGCCCCATTCACGGTGATCGCCGTCACCGCCTCGGCGGGAACCAGCCCGGCCTGCGACACCGCCAGCGTGGCCATGAGCGGCAAACTCAGTCCCGGAGAGCTGCCGGGATTGAAATCCGTTGCCAACGCCACCGCCGCACCGGCCTCGATGAGCCTGCGACCGGGCGCCTGGTTCTTTCGGCCCAGAAACATCATCGTGCCCGGCAGGAGCACGGCAACGGTCTCCGCCGCGGCCAGGGCCGCAATCCCGGCGTCGGAGATCGCGGCAAGGTGATCAGCCGTCACCGCCCCTAGGGATGCCGCCAGCTCCGCCCCTCCCGAGGGGTCGAGCTCGTCCGCATGGAGCTTGAGGGCCATCCCGTGCCGGCGCGCCGCCTCCAGGACGCGGCGCGCCTGCGCTACCGTGAACACGCCTGGCTCACAGAACACGTCGCAGAAGCGGGCCAACCCCAGGCGCGTCACGATAGGAAGCATCTCCCGCACGATCAACTCGACATACTCGTCGGCATGCGGCCGATACTCGGGCGGCACCTCATGCGCGCCGAGGAACGTGGGCACGACCGCCGGAGCACGATCGGCCACGGCCGCGACCGCCCGGAGCTGCTTCAGTTCGGCTTCGAGCTCCAGGCCATAGCCCGATTTCACCTCGACAGTCGTCGTCCCGTTGGCCAGGAGGCGATCCAGGCGTCGCCGAGTCAAGTCGACGAGCGCCTGCTCAGCACATGCACGAACGTCCCGTACCGACGAGAGAATGCCGCCGCCCTCCGCAGCGATCTCCTTGTACCCGATACCCCGTGCCCGACGCTCGTGATCGGTCAGGCGAGCCGCGCCGAACACGGCATGCGTGTGGCAGTCCACGAACCCCGGGAAGAGCACGCCATCGACTTCCACGATCCTGGCCGACGGAGCCTGGGCACGGAGTTCCTGCTCCCGGCCCACCGCACCGATCGTGCCGTCGTCCGCCAGGAGGACAGCCGTCGAGTCGAGCACCTCCAGCTCCGCCATCTCCGTGCCGCGTCTGGCCCGAGCCGGGCCGCGGCACGTGACGACCTGCGTTGCGCCGACGAGGAGGGTGCTCAGCGGGGAGCCTCGTGCATCGGGATCACGATCCCGTGACGCTGCGCGGCTGCGATCGCCTCGGGGTACCCCGCGTCGGCGTGGCGCGCGACACCGATGCCGGGATCGTTGGTGAGCACACGCTCCAGCCGTCGCGCCGCCGCCTCGGTGCCATCGGCAACGATCACCTGCCCGGCGTGCAGGCTGTTGCCGATGCCGACGCCGCCACCGTGGTGGAACGAGACCCACGACGCTCCCGAGGCAGCATTGAGCAGCGCGTTCAGGATCGGCCAGTCGGCCACGGCATCCGTGCCATCTCGCATGCCCTCCGTCTCGCGGAACGGCGAGGCGACCGATCCGGTGTCGAGGTGATCGCGACCGATCACGATCGGTGCCGACAACTCTCCGGACCCGACCAAAGCATTGAGTGCCAGCCCAAACCGAGCGCGCTCTCCCTGTCCTAGCCAACAGATCCGTGCCGGGAGGCCTTGGAAGGCCACGCGCTCCCGCGCCAGCCGGATCCACCGCGCGAGGTGGAGGTCCTCTGGGAACAGCTCGAGCACCAAGTCGTCCGTACGGAAGAGGTCCTCGGGATTGCCTGACAGCGCCACCCAGCGGAACGGACCTTTCCCGTCACAGAACAGCGGCCGGATGTACTCGGGGACGAATCCCGCGATTGCAAAGGCATCCTCCACGCCAGCGTCCCTCGCCTCGGTGCGGATATTGTTGCCGTAGTCGAAGGTGACGGCCCCGCGCCGCTGGAGCTCCAGCATCGCGCGCACGTGGGCTGCAATAGAACGTCGCGATCGGCGGAGATACTCCTCCGGGTCCGAGCGCCGCAGATCCGCCGCGGCCTCCAGGCCGAGGCCGGCGGGGACGTACCCGTTGAGCGGATCGTGCGCGGACGTCTGATCGGTGAGGACATCGGGCACCCACCCGCGCGCCACCATCTCAGGGAGCACGTCGGCGCAATTCCCGAGCAGTCCAACCGACACGGCCTGGCCGCGATCCCGCGCCGTCGTGACGATGCGCCACGCCTCGTCGAGCGACTCGGACATCACGTCGAGGTACTTGGTCTTGAGACGCCGCTCGATCCGGGTGGGGTCCACTTCCACGGCAAGGATGGCTCCTTCGTTCATCGTTGCCGCAAGAGGCTGGGCACCACCCATCCCGCCAAGCCCGCCGGTCACCACGATCCTCCCGCGAAAGGAATCGTCGAAGTGGCGCGCGGCAACCGCACCGAAGGTCTCGTAGGTGCCCTGGAGGATCCCCTGGGTGCCGATGTAGATCCAGCTGCCCGCGGTCATCTGGCCATACATCATCAGTCCGGCCCGCTCCAACTCGCGAAAGTGCTCCCACGTGGCCCACCGGCCCACCAGGTTCGCGTTGGCGATCAGGACTCGAGGGGCATCCTCGTGCGTGCGGAAGACACCGACCGGCTTCCCGGACTGGACGAGCAAGGTCTCGTCGTTCTCGAGTTGCCGGAGGCGTGCGCAGATCGCATCGAACGCTTCCCAGCTTCTGGCGGCGCGTCCTGTACCGCCGTAGATGATGAGGTCCTCGGGTCGTTCGGCCACGTCCGGATCGAGGTTGTTCATCAGCATGCGGAGTGCAGCTTCTTGGATCCACCCTCGGCAGCTGATGGTCGCGCCACGTGGGGCACGAACGACGCGCGTCTTGGCTGCCGTGCTCATACCAACGCCTCCTGGGCAACCAGGGCGGTCACCCGCTCGATATCCGGTGTCAGCGGTCGATCTCCCGACAGCGCCTCCAGCACGTCGCGTACCCGGGCGTGCAGCCGGGCAACGCCCGCGCCAGGCCGCAACGGCCGGCGGTATTCGAGGGCCTGGGCTGCCGCAATGAGCTCACACGCCACGACGCGTTGTGCGTTGCCCAGCACACGACGGCCCTTCCAGGCGGCGGCCATACCCATGGGGACGACATCCTCTTGGCTGGCGTCGGTGGGGATCGACTGCACGCTGGCCGGCGTCGAGAGCGTGCGCGACTCGGCCACCAGGGCGGCGGCGGCGATCTGCACCATCATGAGTCCCGAATGCAGTCCGGCCCCCTGCGTGAGGAACGGTGGAAGCCCCTGCGAAAGATCAGGGTTCAGCAGCCGATCGATGCGGCGCTCCGCGAGCCCGGCGAGGGTGGTCAGCGCAATCGCCAGTATGTCAAGCGCCAGCGCCACCGGCTGACCGTGGAAGTTCCCTCCTGAGAGGATCTCGTCGCCGAACACCAGGGGGTTATCGGTCGAGGCGTTGAGCTCGACCTCCACGACTCGGACCGCGTAGTCCACGGCGTCCGCGACGGCGCCGAGGATCTGCGGCGTGCAGCGCAGGCTATAGGCATCCTGCACCCTCGGGTCGTTCTGTCGGTGCGACTCCCGGATCTCACTGTCCACGAGCAGCGTTCGCAGGAGTGCCGCAGCACGGCGCTGACCCGGATGGGGACGGGCATCATGGATCCGCTCGTCGAACGGGACCGGTGTTCCCATGAGCGCTTCGAGACTCATCGCGGCCGCCCCGACCGCCGTGCGCCACAGGTTGAGCGCATCGTGTACCATGAGCGCCAGAATCGCCGTCTGCACCTGCGTGCCATTGATGAACGCGAGCCCTTCCTTGGGTTGGAACTCTAGGGGGGCAATACCCGCGGCCTGAAGTGCCTGAGTGGCCGAGACGCTTCCCGCTACCCTCGTCCCGCCACCCGCATGTTGGGAAGGGGGAAGGGGGAAGCGGGAAGGGTCATCTACAGTCACCTCGCCTCCCCCCATCATCGCCCACGCGATGTGCGACAACGGCGCGAGATCGCCGCTCGCACCGACGCTGCCCTGCTCAGGGACCACGGGATGGATGCCCGCGTCGAGCATCGCGGTGATGTGCCGCGGGACGGCCGACCGGGCACCACTTGTTTCTCGGAGCAGCACGTTCGCGCGCAGGAGCATCACGGCGCGCACGACGTCGGTCGGCAGCGGATCGCCAACACCCGACACGTGGCTCACGATCAGGTTCCGTTGCAGCTCGAGCAGCTGGTCCGACGAGATGCGCACGTTGGCGAGCTTGCCGAACCCCGTATTCACGCCGTACACCGCCACGCCGGTCGCGAGCAGGTGCTCCAGTCCTTGCCGTGATGTATCCGCTTGCGCCGCGGCGTCCGGGTCGACGTCGACGCGGGCCCCGCCACGGGCGACGGCGACGACGTCGGGTATGGTGAGGGACCGCCCAGTGAGCATGACCGAGGACGTCATGGGGGAGAATATAAGGGGCGGGAATAGGGGAAACGAGAAACGGGTAGTGGGAAGGGGGAAGCGGGAAGCGGAGACGGGAACTGGGAAAAGCGCAGAGCGCAGGGTGCAGTGGGCACGGTGCAGCGAGTGGGAGCTGTGGACACAGTGTGGTGACACAGAGCAGCCGGCTCAACGGTACGTGGCGGGAACCGCCGAGGTTGGCACCGGAGACGGGCAATAGTTCGCACCGGCCATTCGCGGTTTCGGCTCGCCGACCAGTGGCGCAGACAGCAGTTGTGAAGCGTGAAGACTCTCGAAAGCCTCAAGGCCTGGCGCGTGGCAAAAGATGTCTCGTACAGTGCCTATCGAGCCACGATGCAGGAGAACATCCGCCGGCATGAAGAACTCGCTCGCCAGATTCGACGTGCGGCCATCTCAATCCCGGCCAACATCGCCGAAGGGTATGCTCTAGGCACCAGGGCTCAGCTGATCCGCTGCCTGCGAATTTCTTACGGTTCGGCGAGCGAGCTCGTGACCCACATTGAACTCGCCCGCCGTCTTGGGATCATATCAAACGACGTGTCTCAGGACCTGCTAGAGCAGAGTGACGGCCTCCTCTCGCTGCTCGTGGGGCTACTCAAACACCTCGGCGCCCGCGTCGGCCCTCGCCGATGACCCTCCTGCAGTCTCTGACCCTTCCCTTTGCACCATGTACTCTGCACCCTGCACCCTGCACCCTGCACCCTGCACCTACCGCTTCACCACCACCCCCCCATCCCCTGCCGTAAACCATCCCGCCCCCACCGACAACTCCGGATTGCCGGGATCGGTCTGGTAGCTCCAGTCGAAGATGATGTAGTCCCGGCCGACGTGCGTCACCCGCAGGGCGCCAAAGCGGGCGAACGGACCGCCGTCGTCCATCGCGAACACGTAGCCATAGCCCGGCTGTGCCTGAATGGCCGCGCTCGAGTAGCCGGTTTCGGGCGCAATGTCAATCGAGGTGAGATCGGCCACGGGTCCCGTCCCGTACAGCGTGACGACCGTGTTTTGGCGCACGGGCACGAGGAAGAAATCGCCGTTGGGGTTGCGCGTGACACGGAAGTCGATGTCGCTCCGGTTGCCGTCGGTAACGATACCGAGCTCGAGCGTGCTCACCTGGCCGTCGCTGTTGGCGTCCAGCCAGAACCGGAATCCCGCCCGGGTCGCATCGAACGACAACGCCGTCACGACCACGTTTCGCGCATCGGGTCTCGGCGTATCGGCACGGATCGGCGACCACAGACTCTCATACCCTTCGATGCTCTCCGCCGAGACACCGAAACACCGTGGGGCCCCGTTCGGCAGGGCGCCGGCGATGAACTCGGGCGCAATCGTCGTGCCCTCCATCCCCCACGAGGCTCCGCAGAGATTCTCGTCCAGGGAATACGTGGCACTGTACACCCGGTACTGCTTGAACGCATCCGGGGTCGATTGGAAGGCATTGTCGGACCACGAGAGATGGATCGCCCCGTTCAGGCTCGTGCTGAGGAGCGAGGTCGGCGCCTCCAACCGAAGCCGCTCGTCGACGATCACCGAGTTACTCGGGGCGCTCTCGATGCCGTTGAAGTCCACGGCCACGACGAAATACTCCAGGTCGGGCTGGCCGCCATCGTGGAACGTCGGCGAGGTGGTTTCACCGCGCAGCCCGAACGACTCGTTGGATCCCGCCCGCGAGTATACCCGATAGACCTCGAGGTTGGGGTCCGTGTTGTGATCCCAAAACAGGAGAATCCCAAGCGGCAGGTCCGGATCGCCACTCGGCTCGAGCTCGTAGAAGAGGTTCTGCGGCGCCGACAGGAGTGGGCCGACCGGATCCTTGTCGCAGGCCACGACGACGAGCGAGATCGCCAAACCGACAGCCAGCTTCCGCATGTGTCCGTCCTCCGATACCAGGGTCTCGCCACGCAAAACTGCATGGAGCGTGCCTTCCGAAACACGGCCCGTAAGTCGCTTCTTGATAACATGTTAGTGGAATCGACCGATGCTGCTGATGTCCCCTGGTGAGGACACACGAGTCGCTTCGGTCCCCGCTCGTCGGAAGCCGGAGGCCCCGCTGGCCCGACCGCCGGACGCGCCGACGCGGCCTACTTCCGCAGGGTCCGCTGGTCGTATTGGAACTTGAGCTCTGGCTGATCCGTGAGCGAGATGTAGAAGTTGAACGCGAAGTTGCCGTTCGGCGCCTTGAGAAACGCGAAGGTCGCTCGCCAGCGGTGTAAGTCTCGGCTGAGCCGCAGCACGTGCTGGCCGAACTCCTTGAGCGTCATGTTGTACTGCGTGCTCCACGACACCGACCAGGCGGCGGTGGGGGAGAACGAGAGCGAGAGACCCAGGGTGCGGTTGGCCGGAGTCTCGATGACCTCCCCGGCGTCGGTCTCACGTGGTCGCGTGCGCGAGTCGTCATAGGTCACCGAGGCCTGGAATCCCCCACCCCGGCGCGGCCCATAGCCGTCGTCGAATCCTCGGTCCAACCTGGTCGGCGGCCCGAACCCGGTTCCCCGCGGTTGGACCGACTCTTCGGGGTCGAACGCCTCCCGCGCCGCGGGCTCTTGGGGGTCGGTCGTGACATCCCCGCCCGTGAGCAAGGCGAAGATGCTGCGGAAGGTTCGAGGAGAGAGCGTGAAGCGGGTGGAGATGGAGGTGAGAAACGGATCGAAACGGGTGGTGTCGTATCCGACCGGTCCGTCCCACAGGTCGTGCGCCATGGAGAGCGAGAAACCCGGCAGCAGATCACTCGTGAAGCGATTGGTCAGCCGCTGCGTGGCCCACCCGTTTCGCCCTTCCTCCTTGGCCTGCTCCAAATCGTACTCCATGGGTGAGGTCTGGATGCTCAGAATCTTGAGCTTCCGCGCCTGTTGCTGCTGGCCCTGGGTAGCGGCGGTGTCGCCCGGGGGCGGCCGCAGCTTGCCTTCGAACGTCTGCGAGAGCGAGAGGCTGAGGCGCTGCACGGCGGGGCTCACACGCTGCGGGTTTCGCCCGCTCGGGTCGAGGGCATTGGCGTAGGCCTCCGGTACGGTCGCCGATGGCGCGTAGCTCCAACTCAGAAAGGGAGACAGGGAGTGGCGGATACGCGACAGCGGGCCCACACCGGGAAAGAACCCGAAGAACGTCGGAGTCAAGCTTACGGTCACCGATAGGCGCTTGCCCTGCGAGACGAAATCGCCGCCCGTGAAGCGGTTCCGCAGCAGGAACGCTCCACCGGTGGTATTCCGAATGCCGATCGAGGGCTGGAGCTTCCACGTGGACGGGAACAGGATTGGCAGGTTGATCCCCGTATTCCAGTCGACCTCGGTGCGGAAATCCTCGCCGTAGTACCTCGTTACGGAGTCACCGGGACTCGTCGGATCCGGGAGCACGATCCCCTGCTGATCCCGGGAGGTCCAGAAGTCAGTCACGGTCACATCGTTCGCCCAGTTCCACCGACCCACTCGCAGCGGCGTCCGAAACGAGAAGCTCGTGTTACGGGAGTCGGTGAGCACGCTGTCGAACAACTCCTGGCCACCCATCGCCGGCAGCGGCACCGGCACCGGAGGGCCTTGGTCGAGCGTACGGGCGTTGGTCAACGAAAACGACGGTGACCAGGTGACGTCGCCGAAGATCTCGATCGGGGACGGGGTGAGACTCAGACTCGGGAGAGTCTGGGTGACGGTCCCGTTACTGAGATCCTGCGTGTGGTTGCCGCCGAGTGAGAGCGTTCCCCACCCGAACTGCTTGCTGAAATTGACGCGGCTGCTCAGGGTCGCCGTCTGCAGGAACGGATCGATCGAGTTCTGCTCGACGACTCGGGCGCTCGTGGCGTAGTCCACGTTGGCCGTGAGCCGAGTGCGGGAGTCGAAGCTTTGTTGATGCAGCCACTGCAGCCGCATCGACCTCCCACCCGGCGCGTCGCCGATTCCCTCTTCGAAGATCTGGGACGCAGAGATCTGACCGCTTACGAATCTGTTGAGCCACCGGTATCGCGCTTGGCCGTTCAGGCCCACGTAGTTCCCGGAGAACCAGTCGATCGACGCTTGAAAGTCGAGGTAGTCGTTGATGGCGAAGTAGTAGCCGATGTTCGAGACGTGCCGGCGGTAGCCCTCGTTGGGACGCACGAGATCGTTGAACCCGAACCGCGGAACGAGCAGCCCGCTGTGTCGTCCCGGGCGCATGTCCTGGAAGATGAACGGCAGCCACAGGATGGGGACGTCCCGAACATACAGGACCGCCGGCCGGGCGACCATGACGTTGTTGCTCACCCACTTCACTTCGCCGGCGCTGATGTGATAGTGCGGTGACGGATGATCGCAACTGGTGATCCGGTTCCGCGATCCGTAGAGCCTGGTGGAGCCGGAATCGACTTCCAGCCCCCCGCGCAGGTACCACGTCACACCGGACTGGAGAAAACTCGTCAACGCGCTGGGGACCGTCCCGCGATGCTCGCACGTATCGTAGCGCATGTCCTTGCCCACCAGCACGGTGCCTTTGTCGAACAGGGCCGGTCGCGGGGTGCCGCCCGCGACCAGCCGGCAGTCGGCCTGCTGAAAGCTGACGGTGCCGGCCTCCAGCGTGCTGCCTTCGCGCTCTACCATGGCCGACCCGACCAGCACGATCTCGCGCCGCTCCCCGTACAGCGTGATACTGTCGCCAGCGTATCGCGTGGAGACGTACCCCTGGCGGCGGAGCAGCGTGGCCAAGACGGAATCTGCCTCGGGGAACGACCTCGAGGGCGCGCTAGGGAGGCCGAGCCGCCGAGCTGCCGCCGTGTCGACGCGCTGCAGCAGCGAATCGCTGCGGACCACGGCCGAATCGCCTCGGCCCAGCGTATCGCGCGGCGGCGGTCGTACACGTTCCTGCGCCTCCGACGACGTCGCCACCGTCCCCGCGATGACGAGAATGATCGCGCTCGTGCCCAGCATCCGTGCGGCACCGCGCTTGCGCAAGATGCGCGCGACGATGATGCCCACCTCGTACAGCAGGAGCAGCGGGACCATCATCATCAACATCGACATCGGATCGGGCGGGGTGAGGAGCGCCGCCACTATCGATGCCAACACCAACGCGATCGGCCGCTGCTTGGAGAACGTGCGCGGCGTCACGATCCCCAGCGTAGAGAGCAACACCATGACGATCGGGAGCTGGAACATGATCCCGAAGGCCAGGATGGTCTGGGTCGCAAAGCCGAAGTACGCGTCGGCGGTGATGATCCACTCCAGATCGCCGAACCGAAATCCGTACAGGATGCGGAACACGGCTGGCAGCACCCACAGGTAGGCCATGACCACGCCGGCGAGAAACAGCCCGAGCCCGGCAATCAGGGCCGGCACAATGTAGCGTTTCTCGTGCTCGTAGAGCGCCGGCGCCAGGAACTTCCAGATCTGCACGAACACGACGGGCGCGGCGAGCACCGCCCCGATCACGACGGACAGCTTGAGGGTGATGATGAACGCGTCGGTCGGGCGCGTGATGAAGAGCTTACCCTCGGGGAGGTACGGGGCGATCGGCTTCTTGAGGAGCGTGAAGACGTCGAACTGCTGGAGGAGATAGAACCCGATGACGCTACCGACCACCAGGGCCAGCAGACTCCAGAGGATGCGCCACCTCAGCTCCTCCAGATGATCCAGGAAGGGCATCTCGCCCTTCGATCTCTTCGCTTTCATCGGAGAACGGCGGGACCCGCCGTGCTTCAGCGATCGGGATTGCCCAGCTTGGTACGCGCGAGCTGCGCTTCCTCCGACCGCGGATAGCCCGCGATGACCCGACTGTAGTACACCTCCGCCGCACGTCGGTCCCCTCGCCGCTCAGCGATCAGACCGAGTCGATACAGGGCCGTCGGGGCCCGACGGGAGTTGGGGTGGCTACGCACGACTTCCTCATACGCCGCCGCTGCGGAGTCGGGGTTGGCATCCGCCCACGACTCGCCGAGGAAGAACAACGCGTCGCCGGCCAGCGGATGCCGGGGATAGTCGTCGAGCAGCTTGCGGAAACCGGCCCGGGCGGTCCCCGGGCTCCCACGGCGCAACTGCTCCAAGGAGAGGTCGAACAGCTCCTGGGCACCGATCCCGCCGGACTGGGGCGGCTCCGCACCACCACCCTCTACGGGCCCGACCTCGCGGTTTCGAGTATCGAGCTGTCCCCGGAGCTCCGTGAGTCGCTGTTGGCTCTGCCCGGTCAGCTCCTGAATCTGGACGAGCTGGCGCTGGACTTCGGTCATGTCCGTGCGCACGTCCCCTTGGAACGCAGTGAGACGCCGCTGCAAGATCTCCAACGAGTCGAGAAAGTGACGCTGGAGCTCGAGCACCTGATCCAGCACAACGGCCCGCACCGAATCGGTGCGGGCCGTCTCTTGCCTCATTTCGAGTAGCTGCTGCTCGACACGACGAACGTCACCCTTGAGCGCACACGCGCCAAGGGCGACGGTCGTCGCGGCAAGGAGACCCAGCTTCCTCACATGCCGGCGGGCTTCACCAACCGGTCACCGCCCGCGGTGATGCGGAACTCGTCGCGGCGGTTCTGAGCCCACGCTGCCTCGTTGCTCGCTGGATTCATGGGCTGCTCTTCACCCATGGAGCGTACCGTGATGCGGCCGTCCGCGATGCCCCGGTCGGTAAGCCACTTCTTCGCGGCCGTCGCGCGCCGCATGCCCAGCGCCTGGTTGTACTCGTCGGAGCCCCGCTCGTCGCAATGGCCAACGATCTCCAGCATGACTGCCGGGTTCGCCTGGAGCAGCGACAGCTTCTGCTGCAGCACTTCCGTGTCGCGACCCATGCGAATGGCGGACCTGTCATAGTCGAAGTTGACCATGGTGCCGAGCATCGTGCGCACTTCGGCCGTCATCGCCGCCGCCAGACGCTCAGCCTCCGCGCGCTCGCGAGCCAGGCGCTCCGCTTCGGCGCGGGCCCGCGCCACGCTGTCCTCGTAGGCTCGACGCCGAGCTTCCGCACGCGCGATCGAATCTCTGATGGCCGTGGAGTCGATCGCGGGTACGACCGGCTCCGGCTGACCACCACCACACGCGGCGGCAACCACCATCGCCGCCATACCCAGAATCACTGCAACCTTGGTTTTCATCGCTGCTCCATTGAGGTGAAAGGGGACTCAACGCTCCGTCATTGTCCAATTCGAGGGGACCACGCTGGTAATCTCGCATCCCCGACCGTCGTCAACTGCCGAACCCTCCCGGTCTCGATGTCGATGATCCAGACCTGCCGCCTCCCTGTCCGGCTCGAGACGAACGCGAGGTGGCGCCCATCGGGGGCCCACGTCGGGTCTTCGTTTCGCCCGTAGCTCGTGAGTTGGCGCACGGTACGAGACCGGGTGTCCATCAGAAACACCTGCGGACTCCCGGCCACGTCACGGTGGAAGGCCAGCTGCATGCCGTCCGGCGACCACTCCGGGGCGTTGGAGTTTCCCGTCACCCCGTAGTCGAACGGCGCGAACAGTTCCTGCCCCGTTCCGTCCGCCGACATCACGTAAATCTGCTGCCCGCCAGCCCGGGTCGAGACAAACGCAATCTGCCGTCCGTCCGGGCTGAACGTGGGTGAAAGGTTATCGGAAAGACGCCCCACCGTCAAGCGCTCTAAACAACAGTCTCGCGCGAGGTTATAGCGGTAGATATCGGTGCCCGACTCGGCCACTCGGCTGAACGCCAGGGTCTGTCCGTCAGGCGCGAACGCGGCCGCGATATCCAACTCCTCCGCCGTGGGTCGCACCAGGGTCCGCCGCCCCAACTCGAAGTCGTGCACGTACAGTGTGCCCCACCCGTCGCGCAGCTCGGCATAGACGGCCCGCCGGCCCGAGGGGTCCCAGGCGGGTGAAAAGGCGGTGACGCCAGGAGGGGAGATTTGGACGAGTCCCACGCCATCGGCGTCCACACGGTACAGCCGGCCCTGGGAGACGAACAGCACCTGCGTCGCGGCGATCCCCGGCTGGCCAGTGGCAGCACGCACCACCTCGTCCGCTGCCCGATGCACCGCCATCCTGAACGCCTCGCTGGCCGGATCGGTGAGTGCCAGACGACGGCGCAGCCGCTCGGTCTCACCCCGCACGTCGTAGGCAACGACAGCCACCGTGCCCGCCTCGCCCGACGGCAGGACTGCCACCGTGTAGTCGGCGCCTAGCGCCGCGTGCAGCGAGTAGTTTACGAAAAGCGTCTGTTCCGCGGTCGGTCCCGACCCGGATCCCGATACCGCGCTGATCCCGAGCACCGAGCTGTCGCCGCTGGGCAGCGTGATCACCTCGAATTGGTCACTGAACTCGAGGTCCCGCCGCAGGATGGCTCGCACGGAATCGAGCGCCGCGCTCTGGGGACCGCCCAACACCAGCATCCCCGGCCGTAGTCCCGGCGTGTAGGTGATCCCGATTCGGACCCCCTGCTCCACCGGATCTTGGGCGACAGCCGTCGCCGCCCACGAGAGGCAAAGCACCAGCAACACGAGGCACCGTCGTCGCATCATCGAATCTTGGACGGGTCGAAGAAGAACGTCACCGGAAGCACGTCGGCCGGATAGCCGCCTGGCAGCGGCCCGAAGCCTTGTGCGTTGGCCGCGGCCTCGATCGCGCCCTGGGCCTCCAGATCGAAGCCGAAGCTTCCGGATCGTGCGAGAAACTGGAAGTTCGAAATCGTCCCGTCGCGGTGAATGAGGAATTGCACTTCCGCCCGCAGCGTCACGTTGCCGCCGGGCCGGCGCCAACGCCGATATACCTGCGCCACCACGTTGCGCAAGTACTCGGGAAACGGGAAATCCACACCCGAGGTCTTGACCGTGGCCGGGTCCGTCCCGGTGGACGGCTCGACGTCGGGCGCCGGTGCCTCCGGTGGCGTCGTGCGGGGCGCCGGCTCCGTCTGGCGCTCCGGTGCCGGGGGCGGCGGCGTCTCCGCCACCGACGAACGGCGCGGGCGCGGCTGTGGCAGCACCGGCGCCGGCTGCTCCGCCGGGCGCTGCACGGTTTCGGGAGCCCGGCGCTGCTGTGGCTCGGGCCGGGGTGCGGCGACGAGCTCCACCGTGTACACCGGAGGCGCGACACGATGCACTAGATTTGGCGCAGAGAGTACCGCTGCCGCCGCCGCGAGGTGGAGGCCGACGGTCGAGGCCATCGCGAGTCCAGTCGGCCCGTCCGCCGGCGTCCGGCGACCGACCAGGCGACGGAACTTCACCGCCCAATCTCCTCCGCTTCGGCAACGAGCCCGACGTCACCGATTCCCGACGCGCGCATGATCGCCAACACCTGAACGACAACCCCGTAGCTCACACGGCTGTCCGCGCGGAGGTACACACCCGTCGGTCGCCGCGCCGCAACCATCGCCGGAAACGCGGCGCGGAAATCGCCTAGCGCGAGCCCCGTCTCGTCGACAAAGATCTGCCCCCGACGATCAATCGAGACGACCAGCCCCTCCTTGGGCTGAAGCGGTCGAGCTTCCGCTCTCGGCAATTGCACGTCGACCCCGCCCTGCATGATGGGCGCGGTGATCATGAAGATGATGAGGAGCACGAACGCGACGTCGACGAGGGATGTGACGTTGATGTCGGCCGTCGGTTTGAGCTCGCCGTTGTGGCGAAAACCGAGTCCGCGCACGGTTACACCCTCCCCTCGCGGGCCATGGTACCCACGATTTCCTGCGCAAAGCCCTCGAGCTCACCCGTAAACACGCCCAGGCGGCTCACGAACAGGTTGTAGGCGATGACCGCCGGAATCGCCACCGCGAGACCGACCACGGTCGTGACCAGCGCCTCCGCGACGCCTGGGGCGACGGCCGAGATGTTCCCGGAGCCACCAGCCGCGATGCCGATGAACGCATCCATCACGCCGAGTACGGTTCCCAGGAGGCCCAGGAGGGGGCTCACCGACCCGATCGTCGCCAGCCACGTGATGAATCGGGCGGTCAGATCGCGCTCTGCCCCCACCTCTTTGGCCAGCACCATGCGCAGCACGTCCAACTGGGTCGCGCTCAGTGCCGCACCCTCGGCACCTTTCTCCTCCTTGAGCGCGCCGGGACGCAGCTCGGAGAAGAAGTTCACACCCTCACGAAGCAGGCGTCCGTATGGCGAGGGAGGAAGCTTCATCACCGCGTGATAGGCGTCTTCCAGGCGGCTGGTCCGTTCGAGCGCCTGAAAAAACCGATCGGCCAAACGGCGGAGACGCCGGAACTGCGCCCATTTGAGGACGATGATGAACCAGCTGATCAGCGAGAACAGGGCCAGCACCACGAGCACGCCTTTCGTCGCGCCGCTGGACATCTGGACGAGCTCCCAGGTGCTGGTCGGGAGCGCCCCGCCTACCTGCAGGATCATGCAGCTTCCTCCGCTATCCACTCATAGGTTTGCTTCAGGCCGTCGGCGAGCGGCACCGAGGGTCGCCAAGAAAGTTCCCGCGCCGCCTTCGTCACCTCGACCGCACTCCGTTTAAGCTCGCCGGGTCGGGCCGGCGCATGCGTGACCTTCACCGTGACGCCTGCGGCCCCAATCATCGTCTGGGCGAGCTGAGTGACCGTCGTCTCGACACCGGTTCCGACGTTGAAGGCGAGATCGTCGAGCGAGGTCACGGAGGGCGGCGTCCACCGCGTTGCCGCCATGTTGGCGCTCACGACGTCACCCACGAACACGTAGTCCCGGGTCTGCATGCCGTCGCCATATACCGTGAGCTCGGTGCCACGCAACAGCCGGCTGCCGAAAATCGCCACGACGCCTGCCTCACCGTGTGGGTTCTGGCGGGGGCCATACACGTTCGCGTACCGCAGCGACACTGCCTGGAGACCGTGCGTTTGCGCGAACGCGGCAAGGTAGTACTCCGACGTGAGCTTGCTCACTCCATAGGGTGATATCGGGAGCTTGGGCGCGCGCTCCGGGTGCGGCAGCGCCTCGCTCTCCCCGTACACCACCCCACCGGACGATGCAAAGACCACACGGTGCACGCTTCCGTCGCGGGCACCCTGGAGGAGGTTCAGGAGGCCCATGATGTTGGTGTCCGCGTCGAACATCGGATCGTCCACCGACACGCGCACGTCCATCTGTGCCGCATGATGGTTGAGGACGGTGAAGCCCCCGCGCGCGAGGGCCTGCCGTGCTTTCTCGGATCGGATGTCGGCCTCGATGAACTCAGCCGCCTGCGGCACGTTCTCTCGGCGACCGCTCGACAGGTTGTCGAGCACGGTCACCTCGTACCCCTCAGCCAAGTAGCGATCGGCGATGTGCGATCCGATAAAGCCCGCTCCGCCCGTCACCAGCACGTGTTCTGCCATTGAAGACCCGACTCCGGTTAGATGATGCCTTGCGTCGCCGCGGCGTTGCACGCGGCCCACGAAATGTAGTCGATCCCGCAAGCGGATCGGACACGGACGGAGATGATCAAACGCCAGATAGCGGAACGGCCGCGAATGCGGCCGTCACGCTGTCTCGGTAGCTGCAGTGAACGTCGAGCCCGAACGTCGCCGCTCGGCTCGATCACGAAGGCATCTTCTTCACGAGCTGGACGGGGGCCCCCGCTTTGATTCCGGTGTTCATGATGTTTACCAGGAGGCCCGTTGCGGACTGGTCGCGGACATGAACGATCCGAAATTCGGCGATCTGCTCGGGATTGAATTCCTCACCGGCCGTCTGCTTCAGGACGGTGAACACATCGCCGGGGACGATGCCGGCGCTGCGCCCGAGGTCGATGAACAGGATTTGAAGCTGACCGGGAACCGGGTTCGTCAGTCGGGTACCGATGATGGACCCCATCATCCCGTTCTGAACCGGGACCGGCATCACGCTTCCGGGATCGGCAAAGGGTTCGATCGGGAGCGCGAGCTGCCCGTCGGTGATCCGGTCGAACTGCAGTTCTACCATGCCGATCGCCTCGTTCGACCCCACCTCCGAGATCACGGCGACGCCGGTCGGATACACGATCCGCCCCCAACCAACAATCCCCCGCAGCATGCGGGCGAGCAACAAGGTGTCGCCTACCTGATAGGTCCCGTTGGCTGGCGGCACAATCGACACCACGTCGAAGATCCCGGCGTAGGAACTGCCCGGGTTGCGCTGCGCAGGGGGTCGCTGAACCGCGCCCTTGACGGCCCCCCAAGGGAGCGACTGCTCTTCGGTCAGGAACCCGCCGGAATAGAACTCGTGACGGCTTACTGCCTGTGCCCGATATCCCTCGGCACCGCTGATGCCGGCGACCGGAGCGGTCCGACGGGCAAAGATGGTCGGCCCAGTGGCCGAGGGCGGTGGCGGCGGCGGCGCCGGAGGCGGTAACTCCTGCGCTTGCGGCACCTGGCCGGGCTGCGGCTCACCAGCAACCGGTGGCGGTTCGGCCCCGACCGGCGGCTCGCCACCCGGCTCGCCGACACCCGGCTCACCGGCACCCGGCGACGGAACCGCAGCAGGCATCCCGGCCAGCCGCAGCTCTTCACCCGGGAAGATCCAGTGCGGGTCCTCCACCACCGGCGTGTTGAGCCGGTAGATTTCCGGCCACAGCAGCGGATCACCGAAGTAGAACGCTGCGAGCCCCCACAGGGTCTCGCCCTGGGTCACCACATGGACGTCAGGCACCTGCTGCTGCGCCACCGGTTCCTGCGCACCGAGCGGGGTGCTCACCGTCCACACCAGCGCACCCCCGAACAGCACGGCCCAGCTAGAACGGAAGATCGTCCTCTTCCTCATCAAGCGCCTCCGGGAAGTCGTTGTAGGACTCCGCTGCCGAATCGGCCACCGCTGGCTGTGCGGCGCGACGCGTCACCGCAGAGTCGGAATCCTCACCGCCACCGCCACGTGGCGTCAGCATCACCATCTCGTTGGCATTGATCTCGGTCGAGTACCGCGTCTTGCCCTCCCGGTCCTCCCACGTGCGGTACTCGATCCGGCCTTCGACGTACACCCGGTCGCCCTTCTTCAGGTACTTCTCGGCCACATCGGCGAGCTGCCGAAAGCGGCTATTCCACAGGACGACCCGATGCCACTCGGTCTTCTCCTGACGCTCGCCGGACTGGTTGGTCCAGGAGCGGGACGTTGCCACCGAGAGGGTCGCGACCCGAGTCCCGCTGCCAGTCGACCGCACCTCGGGATCGGACCCGAGGTTCCCGATGATCATGGCCTTGTTCAAACTCCGACTCACGCCAACCTCCGAAAACGCTGGGGGTGGGACCCGGACAGGCGGAAACTATAGGGGCTGCAAGTCCTTTTGTCAACCAAAGATACGCGACTTGGCGCCGGTTTTTGCGGGATCTGTTCGGGGGGCCGGTGACGGGCATCACCGGACCAGCCGAACCCATCCCGAATAACCGGGGCGCCGGACCGGGGTCATCGTCCAGCGAAGATCCGCGCCACTTCCTCCAGCTTATCGTGGCCCCGGGCGGCGAGCGCCTGTGACTCCTCTCTCACTCGCGTAGTGAACTCCTTGTCCTCGATCTCCGTCAGGTTGATGAGCACATTGCGATGGCATCCCCAGATACCCGATTCGAGCGCCTTGGCGCCAACTTCCAAATCCGATCGCATGGCGATGTTCGAGTGACGAGCGAGGGCGATCATCGCGTCCCATGCCCGGTCAGCGGCGCGCATCGTGGCGAGGGGTACCTCCACCGCCTGCTTGAGCCCCGCCTGCATCGCCGCATGACGACGCGCGCGCTCGTCCTCGGTCCCCTGCGGCATGGCCGCTGCCGCCACATAGTGCCGAAAGGCGTCGGTATCGGCGTCGATCATCGGTAGCAACGCCTTCATGGCTGCATGCAGGTGCGGGAGAGCCTTCCGCATGTGGGTATCGACCGATTCGAACTTGCGGCGCCCGAACGTGAGTTGCCCGACCATCGTGCCCAGCGCCGCGCCCATGGCGGCCATGAGGGCCGCCGCCGACCCGCCGCCCGGGGCCGACGTTCGCGCACCGAGCTGTTCCACGAACGCGCGGACCGAGGAAGACGCGAGTGGCTCGGAGGTCTCGTCTTCGATCATGTACTCAATCACGCGTTCGTCGGGGTCGAAGGGGGTCACCGAGCTGAGGCCGAGGCGCTCGATCACGAGCCGCATCTTCTGACGCTCGTCGAGCACGAGGAGTTGCTCCTTCTCGATATAATGATCGGCCGCCAGCAGCATGGCGTCCCTGGGGATCAGGCCGACGAGCTCAGAACCGGCGACCGCCACCTTGAGCGCTTTGGCACGATCGACGCACGCCTCGAACGCCACGTGGATCGGCGTCACCCGGTAGTCGTCGAGGTTCATCGACACTTGGGCCAGTCCGTACTCGTCGACGTACCACCCCATGCCCTTCACCGCCTTGAGCAGGCCAGGCGCATCGGGACCCCGTCCCTGCTCGCGCACGTCGAGCGCGATGCGGTGGGCCTGCTCCTTGGTGCCCAGAATGTTCACGTTGTACGCAATCAGGAAGAACCGCGCTCCCGCCGCCGTCGCGCCCCACGTCGGGACAAAGGTCGCCGGGCCGTAGTCCGGTTTCCAGGCCGGATCGGCCAGCTTGTCGGCGAGTCCCTCGTACTCGCCGGCCCGAATGTCTTTGAGGCTCCGGCGATCCGCCCGCGCCGACGCCGCCTCGTACAGATAGATCGGGACTGCCAGCTCTTCAGCGGCACGGCGGCCAAACTCCTTGGCGCACACCACGCATTCGTCCATCGTCACATTGGCCACTGGCACGAACGGACACACGTCGAGCGCCCCCATTCTGGGGTGCGTCCCCGCATGCCGTCGCATGTCGATGCGATCCTTGGCGACGCGAGCCGCCGCGAGCGCCCCTTCCACGACCGCCTCGGGGGAGCCCACGAACGTGTAGACCGTCCGATTCGTCGATTCCCCGGGATCCACATCGAGCACAGCACAGCCCGGCGTGTTCCCAATCGCCTCGGCGATGGCGTCGATAATCTCCCGATCTCGCCCTTCCGAGAAGTTGGGCACGCACTCGACGATCTTCCTCATCACCCCATCCTGTCCTGAATGGTCAGACCTGCCAGTTCCCTAGCCCGTCCCCAGGCGGCGTCAAGTGAACGGATTGCCCGCGCGGCTGTCAACGGGATCAGTCTCGTCGTGATCTTCCCCCGCGATCGGCAGGGCCGCCGCCAATACCAGCGCGTCTTCGCGCGGCGCACGGTAGTAAGAGCGTCGGCGCCCCACCGAGGTGAACCCCAGGGCCCGGTAGAGCGCCTGGGCCGCGGTGTTCGACTCGCGTACCTCGAGGAACGCGGTCTCCGCCCCACGCTCCACGAGCCTGCGACACACCTCGAGCACCAACCGGCGGGCAACCCCGTGTCGCCGATGGCGCGGGTCGACCGCGACGTTGAGAATCTCGGCAACCTCATCGAGGCCGTGGGCAACGGCGTATCCTGCGACACGATCGTCGGTGGTGGCGACGAGCATGATGCCTGACATGGCCGAGCGAAAGCTGTCGAGCGACCAGGGATCTCCAAAGGCTTGTCGCTCGATCTCCACGATGGCAACGAGATCGTCGTCAGTCGCCGGCCGGATCCGGTAACGGTCGTCCATGCGCAGCCTCCCACCGGTCCTGCGCCGCGGCGCGCCGTCCGTAGGTCGGCTCGAACGCGTCGATATCACCAATCCGCTCGATCGCGCCGTCCACGGCCAGGAGCGACAGAAGCGTGCTCGCGCGGGGTGCGCCGGCGGGTGGTCCGACCGGGGCGCGCCCGGTCCACGAGGTGACGAGCATCGCATGCGCCACGGCCCCGTCGCCGACGGCGATGGCAGGTCGGCATACAATCCGCTGGGCGAGGTCGGCGGCCGGAAGCACGACGGGGGCCTGATGCACGCGAACCTTCTCGCCCTCGCGCTCGTACACCGCGGCATAGACGTCACCTCGAAGGGCGTCGTACAGCGCGGCGACCGGTCCCGAAACCAAATGAGCGACTCCCCACGCGAGGCTCAACAGCGACGGCGCCGAGTGCACCTCGAGACGGTCGTGCACGGCGAGGATGCCCTTGACCGTCGCCAACCCGATGCGAAGTCCCGTGAAGCTCCCCGGTCCATCCGCCACAACGATTCCCGCCAGATCGCTCCAGCCGGCCCCGGCCAAGCGTCGTGCTTCGTCCACGGCGGGCATCAAGGCCGCGGCATGGCGCCGGTCGCTGAAAGTCACCTCGGCCAGTGCCCCGCCGGGCGACCCGACCGCCACGCTCCCCAGGTCCGTTGCCGTATCGAGCGCGAGATACAGGCTCACGGCACCCACTCGACGATCCGCCGATCGGGATCGGCAGCATGGGCCAGCGTCACGTGAAGATCGGGCGGCGGGGCGAGCGCTCCGGCCCGCTCAGGCCACTCGATCAACAGCACACGCGCCCGGCGCTGCAGACCGCCAAAGTCGAGATCGATCGCCTCATCCGGATCACGCAGCCGAAAACAATCGACATGGATGAGCAGCCCTTCGGGTGACGGGTACTCGTGCACGAGCGCAAAGGTGGGGCTGCGGGCGTGTTCCGCACCAGCCGCCCGGGCCATGGCCTGGACCAGCGCTGTCTTGCCGGCCCCGAGCTCACCGGTCAGCCAGACCACGGCCCCCGGCGCGAGCGAGGACCACAGTCGGCGGCCAAGGTCGTCCAGCTCCTCACGTGTGACCGCTTCAGGCACGGCGTCGACCACGTGAGGCCGTCTTTCCTGCGCGAACACCCCGGGGCGCCTTGCGCTGCGGGTCACCGTCAGCCCGAAGCTCGAAGATCTGATCCCTGAGCTGCGCCGCCATCTCGAAATCCAGCTCTGCGGCAGCCTCGCGCATTTGCTGCTCCAGCGCCGCGATGAGCGTGTCCCGATCCATCGTTGCAGCGCCATCGGGTGGCATCACGGTCTCAGGCGGCGCGGCACGCACGTCGGCGACTCGGGTCACGAGCCGCACCTGGTCCACTGACTTACGGATCGAAACCGGTGTGATCCGGTGCTCCACATTGTGTGCTTCCTGGAGAGCGCGCCGGCGATTCATCTCCGCGATGGCCCGTTCCATCGAGCCCGTCATACGATCGGCATAAAGCACGGCGCGACCCCTCACGTTCCGAGCCGCCCGGCCCACGGTCTGGACGAGTGAGCGCTCCGACCGCAGAAAGCCTTCCTGATCGGCGTCGAGAATGGCCACGAGTGCCACTTCGGGCAGGTCGAGCCCTTCCCGCAGTAGGTTGATCCCGACCAAGACATCGAACTCCCCGAGCCGCAGCCCGCGGACGATCTCCATACGCTCGATCGCGTCGATATCGGAGTGCATGTACCGCACCCGCACACCGGTTTGCTGGAGGTAGTCCGTCAGATCTTCCGCCATGCGCTTGGTCAGGGTCGTGACCAGCACGCGCTCTCCACGTGATTCGCACGTTCGGATCTCGGCAAGGAGATCATCGATTTGTCCGCGCACCGGCCGGACCTCAACCTCGGGATCGACCAGACCGGTCGGACGGATGATCTGTTCCACGACCACCCCACCTGAGAGCTGTAGCTCGAATTCGGCCGGTGTGGCCGACACGAAGACGATGCAGGGCGTGAGGGTCATGAACTCGTCGAAGTTGAGCGGCCGGTTGTCGAGGGCGGACGGCAACCGAAAGCCATACTCCACGAGTGTGGTCTTTCGGGACCGGTCCCCGTGATACATGCCTCCGATCTGCGGCACGGACACGTGGGATTCGTCCAGGAACGTGAGGTAGTCGGCCGGGAAGTAATCGAGCAGACAAGAGGGGCGTTCCCCGGGTGGGCGCCCGTCCAGGTGTCGGCTGTAGTTCTCCACCCCGGCACAGGTGCCGATCTCGAGCAGCATGTCGAGGTCGAACTGTGTGCGCTGCTCTAGCCGTTGGGCCTCGAGCAGCTTTCCCTGCTCGCGAAATTCGCGGAGGCGCTCCGTCAGCTCTTCGCGAATCGCCCGCACCGCCCGCTCGACTCGCGGCCGACGCTGCACGAAATGGCTGGCCGGGTAGATGGCGCATCGCGAGAGCAGCGCGATGGTCTCGCCGGTGAGCGGATCGATCTTGGAGATCCGCTCCACCTCGTCGCCCCAGAACTCGATGCGAACCGCCTGCTCCTCGTATGCCGGCAGCACTTCGACCGTGTCGCCCCGCACCCGGAACGTCCCGCGATCGAAGCCCACGTCGTTGCGGCGGTAGTGGATGCTAACGAGGCCTTCCAGCACCGCGTCACGCCCGCGCTGCTCCCCAACGTCGATGGTGACCATGAGCGACCGGTACTCGACTGGGTCGCCCAAGCCGTAGATCGCCGAGACGGTGGCCACGATGATCACGTCCTCCCGTTCCACCAGGCTCGACGTGGCTCTAAGGCGAAGCGCATCGATGTCCTCGTTGATCGAGGCGTCCTTCTCGATGTAGGTGTCCGTCGCCGGAACGTAGGCCTCCGGTTGGTAGTAGTCGTAGTACGAAACGAAGTATTCGACCGCGTTGCGCGGAAAGAAGCTCTTGAGTTCACCGTAGAGTTGTGCCGCAAGCGTCTTGTTGTGCGAGAGCACGAGGGTGGGTCGACCCTGCGCGGCGATGACATTCGCCATCGTCACGGTCTTGCCCGATCCGGTGACGCCGAGCAGCGTCTGATACCGGTCGCCGCGCCGGAGACCCGATGTCAGTTCCTGAATCGCCTGCGGCTGGTCACCGGCGAGGGCGAAGGGCATGTCGAGATCGAAGGTTGCCACGCGGGAAAGATAGCGCGCCGCGCTTGGCGCGAAACGCCTATGAGCTGCGGGTCGGCTCCCGTCGCTCGACGCTTTGCACGCCCTTCACGCGGCGCATGGCGCGCATCACCTTCGCCAAGTGCGCGTGGTTCTCCACCTCGACGAGCACCGAACCGAACACGGCGCCGTCCTTGCTCGACAACTCGGCACTCTTGATGTTCGTGCCGGAGCCGGAGACCGCCTCCATCAGATCCGCGTAGAGACCGCGCCGGTCCTCGCCGGACACGCCGAGGCTCACCACGAACACCTCGCCTTGCACGGTCTGCCAGTCGATCTCGACTCGGCGCTCCGGATCAGTGGACATGGAGAGCAGGTTGGGGCAGTCGCTGCGATGGATCGAGATTCCCCGGCCCTTGGTCACGAACCCCACCACCGGGTCCCCGGGGACGGGCTGGCAGCACTGGGCGTATCGGACCATCAAGCCGTCAACGCCGTGTATGCGGACCCCGCGGCCAAACCGGATGCGGTCGATGACGCGCCCGAATCGGGTGGGCTTCGGTGGCTGGAGCTCCCCGCTCGCGCGATCCGGAAACAACGCCTTGAACACCTGACCGACCGGCACGTCCCCCCGACCCAGGACCGAGTACAGCGTGTCCACGGACGCGACAGACAGCCGCTTGGCAGCCTCCGCGATGACGTCGTCACTCGGCATCTCGAGGCGACGGCGGCGCAGCTCGCGTTCCAGGATCTCTTTGCCGAGTCCCGCGCTGCGTTCGGCTTCTTCTTTGTTGATCCACTGGCGAATCTTATGTCGCGCCCGTGCCGTCCGGACGTGGGCGATCCAATCCTTGCTCGGGCGGGCGAACGGCCCGGTCAGGATCTCCACGGTGTCGCCGTTCTTGAGCGGCCGATGCAGCGGTGCGATCCGTCCGTTCACCCGGGCGCCCTGACACCGCAGCCCCACCTCGGTGTGCACAGCGAAGGCGAAGTCGATGGGCGTCGCCCCCGTCGGGAGCCGCTTCACGTCGCCTCGCGGGGTGAAGACGAAGCTCTCGTCCTGATAGAGATCGATTTTGAGGAACTCGAGAAACTCCTCGGGATTCCGCGTGTCCTGTTGCAGTTCGAGCAGCTGCCGGAACCACTCGAAGCGGGTATCCAGCTCGTCCGGTGAACGTTGTTCCTTGTAGACCCAGTGCGCCGCGATCCCGTATTCGGCCGTTCGGTGCATCTCCCGCGTGCGGATCTGGATCTCGTAGAGCTGGCCGGCGGGGCCAAAGACGGTGGTGTGCAGCGACTGGTACCCGTTGGATTTGGGCGATGCGATGTAGTCCTTGATCCGCTCCTGCAGCGGGGTCCAGTGATGATGGATGATCCCCAGCACGTGATAACAGTCGGGGACCGAGCGCACCAGCACGCGGACCGCCATCAAATCGTAGATTTCCTCGAACGGCCGGTTCCGAAGCCGCATCTTCCGGTGAATCGACCACAGGTGCTTGGGACGTCCCGTGACATCGAACTCCGTGATGCCGGCCTGACGCATCGCCTCCTCGAGCGGCACCTTGAGGCGCCCGATCATCTCCTCTCGCTCGTCCCGCTTGGCCTGGATCTGCTCGACCAGCGACTCGTACTCCTCCGGCTCCAGGAACTTGAACGCCAGATCC
This sequence comes from Gemmatimonadales bacterium, assembly GCA_041602035.1. Lineage (GTDB taxonomy): Bacteria > Gemmatimonadota > Gemmatimonadetes > Gemmatimonadales > GWC2-71-9 > JAOTVV01. Next base: position 62,138 of record JBFIHA010000004.1, read on the forward strand.
TCCAGCTCGGTCTTGATGCCCGCCATCCCGAAGCGGTGCGCGAGGGGCGCGTAGATCTCGCGGGTCTCCAAGGCGATCGTCTGCTGGCGGGCCTCGGGAAGGTGCTCGAGGGTTCGCATGTTGTGGAGTCGATCCGCCAGTTTCACCATGATCACCCTGGCATCGCGGGCAATCGACAGCAGCAACTTACGGTAGTTTTCCGACTGCTCTTCGGCCGAGGATCGAAAAGTGAGGGACGAGATCTTGGTGAGCCCGTCGACGATATCCGCGACCTCGTCGCCGAACCCCGTGCGGATCTCCGTCAGCGAGACCTCGGAGTCTTCGGCAACGTCGTGGAGCAGCGCCGCGGCGATCGTGACCGAGTCGAGCTGCTGTCGGACGAGAATCTTGGCGACTTCCACCGAATGCGAGATGAAGTCGTGCCCCGACAGGCGCTTCTGGCCCCGATGGGCGCTCGAGCTCACGTGAAAGGCGCGCTCGATCAGGCCCAGATCGATCCGATCCTGCCGCTCGGATACCGCCTTCGCGAACTCGGCGTCGACGGCGTGCAGCGCGCTCGTCACAGCAGCCCGGCCTCCGCAAAACTGAAGTAGTGATCCCCTGCCACGATCACATGATCGTACACCGGCAGGTCCAGGAGGCGCCCCGCCTCGACGAGTTGGCGGGTAACCGCCCGGTCGTCCGGGGACGGTGTCGGGGTGCCGCTGGGGTGGTTATGCACCACGACGATGGCGGCTGCCGCCTCCGCGATCGCGGCCCGAAACACCTCCCGCGGGTGGACCAGCGAACTGTTGAGGATACCGCGCGTGATGAGCTGATCGCGAGTGATCCGGTTCTGCGTGTCCAGCGTGAGCAGGTGGAACTCCTCGACCGCCAGATCCCGCAGTGCCGGCGCGCACCATCGATGAATGTCCGCCGGCGCTCGGACCGGAACCCCCGGTGCCGACTGCTCGGCGGCGAGCCGCCGTCCCACTTCGATGGCGGCAGCCACTCGCGCCGCCTTGGCGCGACCCATCCCGGCCACCCGAACCATCTCGCCAACGGGTCGGCGGGCCAGCTCACGTAGTGATCCCTCCCCGATCGTGAGCACGGCCCGAGCGACCTCGAGCGCATCCCTCCGCGACGTCCCCGTCCCTATCAGAATGGCGAGAAGTTCGATCAGCGTCAACGACGCCGACCCCAGGGAAAACAGGCGTTCCCGGGGTCGTTCGGCCGCCCGGACATCGGAAATGCGGATCGGATCCATAGCCGGATGATCGGGTCCTGACATCCGGGACTGGTAACCGTTTGAGTGCGGAGGCAACAGCAACGCAGGACAACGCGTGGGGGCAACGGGAAACAGGAAGCGGGAAACAGGAAGCGGGAAGCGAAGCACACGCGGCGGCCATGGGCGCCCGTAATGGACTCTGGTGACTCCGTCGCCCCTAGGCTTCCCGCTCCCGTTCTGCTTCCGCGTCCCGATTCCCCGCTTCTTACCCACTCGCCCCGTGGCACTTCTTGTACTTCTTGCCGCTCCCGCAGGGGCATGGGTCATTCCGGCCGACCTTGGGCATGGTGCGACGCTGCGGTTCGGCGGCGACCGCGTCGCCGTCGCCGTGGGTCGCGCGCAGCGCTGCCGGCGGTGGGCCTCGGCGCGCGGGGACGGCTCCCACCATGAGGTCCTCTTCCGCCACGCCCGCTTCGGGCTTCTCGACGGTGGTGGCGACCGGTTGCTGCGGCCGAGCCGGACGCTGGGGGGCGCCGGCGGTGATCTGGACCTGGAACTTGAGCAACCGCTCGGTGAACGTGGACTTGATGTCGGCCATCAGGTCCACGAACATGTCGAACGCCTCCTTCTTGTACTCGACGAGGGGGTCCTTCTGCCCCCAGGCGCGGTACTGGATGCCGGTCCGCAGGTGGTCCAACTCGAAGAGGTGGTCCTTCCACTTCTCATCGATCACCGACAGCATGACGTGCGACAGCAGGCGTTCGGCGAGGTCCTCAGCCCCGTGGCGTTTCCCCAGCTCCGCCCAGGCATCGACCTTGGCCCGGAAGGCTTCCCGTCCAGCATGGACGAGCAGCTCCTGCAGGGCCGTCGGATCGGCGACCTTCTCCGGATCCATGATGTCCGGCGCCGAGATGAAGTACTTGAGGAGGAGCTCATTGCGGATGAGATCGCGATCCCAGTCTTCCGCGTGGTCCGCCACCGCTTCCTGCGCGTACTGCTCAACGGCGTTGTCGATCATCCTGATCGCCTCGGCCTTCAGCTCTTCCCCTCCCTCCAAAGCGAAGAGCCGCTGCGAGTACACGACTTCCCGCTGCTGATTCATCACATCGTCGTAGTCCAGCAGCCGTTTCCGGGACTGGAAGTTCTGGTACTCAACCCGTTTCTGCGCGCTGGCGATCGCCCGGGTCACGAGCGGATGGGTGATGACCTCTCCCTCCTCGGCCCCGGACTTGTCCATGATCCTCGCCACCCGATCGGAGCCGAACAACCGCATGAGGTCGTCCTCGAGCGACAGGTAAAAGACGCTCGACCCCGGATCACCCTGCCGCCCGGACCGGCCCCGCAACTGCCGGTCAATGCGGCGGGATTCGTGCCGCTCAGTGCCGATCACGACCAGGCCGCACGGGGGGTCGTCGTTGCAGCCGAGCTTCTTGATCTCTGGCTCCGAGAGATCCGCCCTCTCAACGTTCTGCCCAAAGGGCGCGAGTCGAGCCTTGATTCCGCACACGCGACACTGCTTGACGCCTTGACCGAGTTTGATGTCGGTACCGCGACCCGCCATGTTGGTGGCAATCGTTACGGAGCCCGATCGCCCGGCCTGCGTCACGATCTCCGCCTCGCGCTGGTGCTGCTTCGCGTTCAACACCTCATGCCGGAGCCCGCGCCGCTTGAGCATGCGGGCCAGCGTCTCCGACACCTCGACGCTCGTCGTGCCGACCAGCACTGGGAGGCCTCGCTCGTGCTGCCGCGTCACTTCGTTGATGATGGCGTTGTACTTCTCTCGGCGGGTCTTGTAGATGAGGTCGTGGCCGTCCACTCGGCGCACCGGGCGATTCGTCGGGATGACCATCACCTCGAGCCCGTAGATCTGAAAGAACTCGCTCTCCTCGGTTTCGGCGGTCCCGGTCATGCCCGCCAGCTTGTCGTACATCCGGAAATAGTTCTGGATCGTGATCGTCGCGAGCGTTTGGGTCTCGCCCCGGATCGTCACCCCTTCCTTGGCCTCGATCGCCTGATGCAGGCCGTCCGACCACCGCCGCCCCGGGAGAATTCGCCCGGTGAACTCATCGACGATGAAGACCTGGCCATCCTGCACGACGTACTCGACGTCCTTTTCGTACAGCGCATGCGCCTGCAGCAGCTTGTGAATGATCTGGAGTTTTTCGCTCTTCTCGGCGTACTCCGCCTCGAGCTTCTGGCGTCGCTCCACCTTCTCCTGCGCCGACAGGCGCTCGTCGTGCTCGATGCGACCAAACTCTTCCGAAATGTCCGGAACGATGAACAGGTTGGGGTCGTCGGGACTCATGGTCTCGACGCCCTTGTCGGTGAGGTGTACCGAATGCCCACGCTCGTCGAGCACGAAGTAGAGGGGATCCTCGACGTGCGCGAGGCGCCGCTGCGTCGCCGGGAGCTTGCGGTCGGCGACCCGGTCCAAATCGATGCGCTGCACCAGCTGCTTGATCCCGGTCTCTTGCAGGTACTTCATGAACTTCTTGTTCTTGGGCATACCCAGCTGGGCCTGGAATAGCTTCACCCCGGTGTCGTAATCCGGAGGCTCCTCGTTCATCGCGGCCTCGACATCGGCGAGCAGCTCGTTGATCACAGCTGTTTGCTTCCGCACCAGGTTCCGGACCTGCGCGTTGAACACGGAGTACTTCTGGTCAGATTCGTTGCCAACCGGGCCGGAGATGATGAGCGGCGTGCGGGCCTCGTCGATGAGGATGCTGTCCACCTCGTCGACGATCGCGAACACGTGTCGACGCTGGACGCGCTGATCCAGGGAGAACACCATGTTGTCGCGGAGGTAGTCGAAGCCAAACTCGTTATTCGTGCCGTAGGTGACGTCGCACTCGTACGCGGCCCGCCGTTCCGGTGTGGACGGCTCGGTGTCATCGAGGCATCCGACCGTGAGCCCGAGCCACGTGAAGACGTGACCCATCCACTGGGAGTCACGTCGGGCCAAGTAGTTGTTCACGGTGATCAGATGCGCGCCCTCGCCCGGCAGGGCGTTCAGATACATGGGGAGCGTGGCGACCAGGGTCTTCCCTTCACCCGTGGCCATCTCCGCGATCTTCCCTTGGTGCAGCACGATGCCACCAATGAGCTGGACATCGTACGGAACCATGTCCCACTCCAACTCATGGCCCATCACGATGACCTTCGAGCCCATGAGTCTCCGGCAGGCCTCACGAACCGTGGCAAAGGCTTCTGGAAGGATGTCGTCGAGCGCCTTGGCCGTTTCAGTCTTGAGCTGCTCCTCGACCTCGGTCACCTCACGGTTGATTTCATCCCGCTCAGTGGGGTCTGCACAATCGTGGCGGGCCTGCCGCTTGTCGGCCAGTCGCGTGCGCAGCTCGCCCAAGCGATCGGCCAACATGCCGCGGAGCTTGGCCGTCTGCGCCTGCACCTCCTCGTCGGAGAGCTGGCCCAAGCGCGCCTCATGCTCCTTGACCGCGTTGACGATCGGCTGAATGCGCTTGACTTCGCGATCGAAACGGGAGCCAATGACCTTCGTAACCAGCGTTTTGAGCATCAGTCTTCGGTTCGGTACAATGCGTGCGTGGTGATATACGCCGCGACGGCGTCCGGAACGAGTCCCGCTACCGACGCCCCCCGTCGCAGGCGCGCCCGGATCTCGGTGGCCGAGACATCGACTGCCGGTACCTCGACCCCATTCGCCGGCCAAGGAAGGTCGGGCATCGGGACTCCCGGGCGCGTGAGGACCGCGATCGCTGCGAGCCGAGGGATTTCACCACCCTCGCGCCAGCCCGGCAGCTCACGGGCAGCGTCGGCTCCAACCAACAAACATAATGCGTCCTCTGGAAATTCGGTGCGCAGTTCTCTGAGCGTGTCGACGGTGTACGACACACCGCCCCGCTGGAGCTCGCGCGCGTCCGCGACCAGGCCCGGGAAGTCCGCGACGGCCAGCCGCAGCATGGCCAAGCGATGGTCGGCTGCCGCGCGGTGACCCTGGGGCTTGAACGGCTGGTGATTGGCCGGGACGAGGTGGACGATGTCGAGCCCCAGCCGATCCTGCGCGGCGCGGGCCACCACGAGGTGGCCCATGTGGACAGGATCGAAGGAACCCCCGAAGACGCCTCTCAGCATGTCAGGAAGGCGGACGTCGGGGCCGGGCGGTCACGCGGTCCTGGCGGGCCCAGCCGCCATCAGCCCTGGCAGCGCTCCTCCACACCCTCGGTACCGGGGTAGTACTGCTCCAGGTGCAGGCACATCTCCCGCTTCTCTTCGTCGTATCCGATCCGGTCATAGGCTTTCACCAGCCCAATCACGGCCTTCGGCGCGTACGACGTCCGCGGGTATTTCAAGATGATGTCCTTGAAATAGATGATCGCCGAGTCGTAGGCTCGGAACCGAAGGTAGAAATCACCGTTCTTGAAGTCCTTTGCGGCGAAACGCTCGTTCAGCTGGCCGACGCGGATACGGGCTCGGGCCGCCGCCGGGCTCGGAGGGTACCGCCCGAGGAGCTCCGTGTACGTGGCCAACGCGGTCTCACCGTACGCCGGATCGAGCTCCGGATCGTTCCACAGTCTCCGATACGCATCGCCAGCCCGCAACAGCGCATCCGGAGCCAATCGGTGTCGTGGATACTCGTCTGCCACCCGCCGAAACTGCCGAGCCGCTTCCAGCTCCTCGCGCTGTTGGAGCATGCACTCGGCCAGGTAGTAGCGGACTTCGGCACTTCGGTCATCACGCGGGGCAAGCTCGAACGTGAGCCGCTGGAACCCCTGCCGAGCTAGGCCCCAGCGCCCTGCCCGGAACGCTCGCATCGAGGCCTCATAGAGCGACTCGGGCGTCGGGTGCTGGCTCGGGTCGAGTTTGGCGCCGCATCCCAAGAGGAGCGGCACCGATACAAGCGGGACGAGGAAGCGGACCATCAGGTGCAGTAGTACCCGAGCACGGACGAGAGTTCCGGTGCGCGACCGGCGGTTGGCGACCGGTACAGAATGGGATGCCGTCATGGCTGCGGCGGCTCGGAGGGTGGGCGGGCGATCAGGTTGAGTCGCTCGGCCACGAGACCGTGAATCGCGTCGCCTGGTCCGCGTCCGGCCCGAGCCTGCTCGTACGCCTCGATGGCGCCAAACACGTCGCCGAGCGCGAACCGCACATCGCCAAGCCCAAGGTAGGCGAGGCGGGCATCGTTCGTGTTTCCCCCCCCGGTGGCGGCGAGCCGAAACCAGGCTTCGGCGCTCGTGGGCATCCCGTTGTCCAGGGCGCTGCGCCCTAAGCGAAGCGCGCAGTTCACCATGTCGTCCCGAGCGACGCCGGCGACGCGAGCGTCCCGTTGTCGGCGCACCAAGCTCTCATACACCTTCACAGCATCCTCGCACCGCCCCATTCGCCGCAGCGCGGACCCGTAGGCGTACATCAGGGAATCCTGGATCCGGGCGTCCGGAGCACCGGCGGCCGCATACAAGAGGATCGTGAGCGCTTCCTGTCCCCGCGGAAGATCACCGAGCACCGCCACGGCCTCGGGGGCGAACGACCCGAGCACGCGTCCCGGCGCGGTTTCCTGAAGCCCCTCGAGCGCCGCCGCCAAGCCCGCGCGGTCGCCGCGGGCAATGGCGGCATTCGCCACGCGCACCAGGCCATCGGCAGCTTCGCTCGCCCGCTCCTCGCCGCCGCTTGCTCCGTAGGCGCGGAACTCTTCGGCCGCGGCAACGAGATCCCCTGCTCGCAAGCCCGCGGCACCTGCCTTGGCGCGCAGGGCCGGATTGCCTCCGCTCGCGATCGCGAGCCGGTACTCCACCAGCGCTTCGCCGAAGCGCGCCTCCGCGTAGGCTTCGTCGCCAATGGATTCGTGATCCGCCGCCGACCCGACACAGCCGGCCACCGCGCCGGCGATGATCACCAGGCCTGCGACGAGGCCCCGGCAACGCGTCGCGCTACGCTTCACGTTCCCGCTCCAGCATGCTCAGGTACGCCCGGACGCGGCGGTCCTTCGGGTGGGCCTCGGCCAGCGCCTTCCAGATGCCTCGCGCCATCGGCGCATCCCCTGACAGGTAGCACGCAAGGCCGTAGGTGGCGCGGGCATCCACCATGTCCGGCCGCGCGACCACGACGCTCGCCAACTCCTCGCGGGCTTCCAGCGAGCGGCCCGAATCGAGCAGCAGTCGCCCCAGGCGATAACGGAGATCGTGATAGTCGTCGCACAATTCCAATGCCGCGCGATACTGCGTGATGGCGCGGCTCAATGCGCCAGCCTCGGCGTAGGCCTCACCGAGCTCCGCGTGTTTGTTGGCCAGTTTGGAGGCATGATGCGCCCTGATACCCTGGCGGTCCTCCCCACCCGACGCCTTCGCCGCGGCAAACGCCTGTTCGGCATCGCGCTCCCGTCCGAGCCCGGCCAGAACGATCCCGCGGTGAATGTTAGCCTCGACATAGTTCGGGTTCAGGGTCAACGCGCGGTCGAACGCCTCGAGGGCCCGTTCCGGTTGGTCCACCAACTCGTAACACACGCCCAGGAGGTGGTGGGCGTCGGCAAACGCTTGCCCTCCTTCAATGAGGTCCTCCAGGAAGTGAATCGAGCCATAGTAGTCCTGGAGGCCGAACCGCTCCTTGGCCAGCTCGAGCTGCTGTCTAGGGCTGAGATCCATGCGCTGCGTCGAACCACTCCACGAATCGCGGGATACCGTCTTCGATGGGGACCGTTGGCTCATATCCCAAGATGCTCGGGGCTTTCGAGATATCGGCGCAGATTCGTCGGACGTCGCCAGGCCGCTCCGGAAGCTATCCGATGTTTGGCCTCACATTCAACGCGCCGGTGATCACCTCGATCTGCCGCAGCGCGCGACACCAGAACGCGCCGATGAATCCCGCCGCACCGGCGACAGCCACGCGACGGGCTCATGGTAGCGGGATTTGGCGGAAGTAGTCGATAGTCTTCTCGAGTCCGTCCTCCAGCGACACCGTCGGCTCCCAGTCCAAGAGCGCCTTCGCCCGGGAGATGTCGGGTCGGCGCTGCTTGGGATCGTCAGTCGGCAAGGACTTGAACACGATTTCGGAACTGCTCTGTGTCAGCGTGCGCACCATATCGGCAAGGTCCCGCACCGTAAACTCACTAGGGTTCCCAATGTTGGTCGGATTTTCGTCACCGCGTTCGAACAACCGCACAATTCCCTCAATCTGGTCATCAACATAGCAGAACGAGCGTGTTTGGCTGCCGTCGCCATAGACCGTGAGTGGCTCACCCTTCAGTGCCTGCACAATGAAGTTCGACACTACGCGACCATCACGGGGCCGCATACGTGAACCGTACGTGTTGAAAATCCGCACGATACGCGTGTCCAGGCCATGAGCCCGGTGATAAGCCATCGTCATCGCCTCGGCAAATCGCTTTGCCTCGTCGTAGACCCCGCGCGGACCAACCGGATTCACGTGGCCCCAGTAGGTCTCGGGCTGCGGACTCACCTGCGGGTCCCCATAGACCTCGGATGTGCTTGCGAGTAGAAACCGTGCGCCCTTCGCCTTCGCCAAACCAAGGGCGTTGTGCGTGCCGAGTGAGCCCACCTTCAGCGTTTGAATGGGAAGTTGGAGATAGTCGATCGGACTTGCGGGGGAGGCGAAGTGCATGACGCCATGCACCGGTCCATCGATCGCGATGTAGGTACTCACGTCGCGGTGAAGAAACGTGAAGCTCCGCTGCTCGCGGATGTGCTCGACGTTCGACGGTGATCCGGTGATCAGGTTGTCAATGCCGATGACTTCATGGCCGCGCCCCAACAAGGTGTCAGTGAGATGAGATCCGAGGAAGCCCGCCACCCCGGTGACCACAATCCTCATCCGACTGGTTTCCGGCCGATGCTGCGGTACGCGAAACCCAGCTCACGCATTCGCGAAGGTTCATAGAGATTTCGACCGTCGACGATCATCGGCTGCTTGAGCAGTTCCCGCATTCTCTGAAAGTCCGGATTGCGATACTCCAGCCATTCAGTCACGATCGCGAGCGCATCTGCTCCGGGGAGCGCATCATACATCTTTTCGGCGTACATGATCCGATCGCCGAGAACGCGTCTTGCCGAATGCAGTGCCTTGGGATCGTGGGCTTTGACCCGCGCGCCGCGATTCAGTAGGTCTTCGATCAACGCAAGAGACGGACTCTCGCGAACATCGTCAGTCTTCGCCTTGAACGCCAGGCCCCACACGGCAATTGTTCGGTCCTTGAGCTCTCCTCCCAGGAGTTCCTGGAGGCTTACACGGAGCTTTTGTTTCTGACGCGCGTTCACAGCCTCAACCGCGTCCATCATATCGAGCTTGAGCTCAACAGCGCGCGCAGTCTTCACGAGCGCCTTGACGTCCTTGGGAAAGCACGAGCCGCCATACCCCGGCCCGGGAAAAAGGAATGACGATCCAATCCGCGTATCGCTTCCAATACCGCTGCGGATCAGCGTGATGTCCGCGCCAACACGCTCACACAATTCGGCCATCTGGTTCATGAATGAGATCCTCGCGGCGAGCATGGCATTCGCAGCGTATTTCGTGAGTTCCGCCGACGTCGTGTCCATGAAGATGATCGGATTCCCTGTCCGAATAAAGGGGGAATGCAGCTCTCGAAGAACGTCTTCCGCTTCCTTGGAGTCCGCTCCCACAACGACCCGGTCAGGCTTCATGAAATCATCGATAGCGGCGCCCTCCTTCAGGAACTCGGGGCTGGAGCAGACGTGGAATCGCTCATTGGTGCGGGCCGCAATTGCTCGCCGGACCTTCTCGGCGGTCCCCACGGGCACGGTACTCTTTGTCACCACAATCTTGGGACTGTTCATGTGTTCGCCGATCGTCTCCGCCACCCGCAGTACGTGTTGGAGATCCGCAGATCCGTCTTCATCTGGCGGCGTGCCAACTGCGATGATTACCACGTAGGATGCCTCAATGGCGGCTCCTACTTCCGTTGTGAAGCTCAGCCTACCGGCCTCCTGGTTCCCGACAACCAGGGGCTCGAGGCCGGGCTCATAGATCGGGATGCGATTCTCCTGAAGATCCTTGATCTTCCGCTCGTCAACGTCCGCACAAATCACGTCGTTACCGGTCTCGGCGAGGCAGGCCCCGACCACCAGTCCAACGTACCCCGTTCCAATCACCGCTACCTTCATGCGTTCTCCTCGATCGGTCTACCGTTTGCCTGCCAGTGCGTTGCGGGTGTCAATCACCCGTCGAGCTCGTTGGCCGATCATTGCGAAGTCCAGGACGCTATGATCGGTGGCGATCACCACGCAATCCGCCTCCGCTATACCTTCCGGCGTCATATCGACGCTGGTGAGGTCGATACCGTCCTCATGCAATTGCGGGACGTGAGGATCGTGGTAAGAGACTTCGGCCCCCTGCTGCAGCAATAGTCGGATGATGTCGAGTGCTGGGCTTTCCCGTACGTCGTCAACGTCCTTCTTGTACGCCGCGCCGATCACGAGCACCTTAGACCGCCGCACCGACCTGGCATCCTCGTTCAAACGCTCCGCGACCTTGCGTACCCAGAACGCCGGCATCTCCGAGTTGACCTCACCCGCTACCTCGATGAACCGGGTCTTGTAATTGAGCGAACGCATCTTCCACGCGAGATAGTGCGGATCGATAGGGATACAGTGCCCTCCGAGCCCGGGCCCGGGGGTGAACTTCATGAAACCGAATGGCTTGGTGGCCGCCGCCTCGATCACCTCCCATACATCGACGCCGAGACGGTCGCATACCATGGCCATTTCGTTGACTAGGCCGATGTTGACGCTGCGAAAGGTGTTCTCCAAGAGCTTGACAAGCTCAGCTGCCTCGGGAGAGGAAACCAGGACCAGCGTGTCGAAGACCGGACCATACAGCGCCTCCACCACCCGCTGGCACGCCGTGGTCACTCCGCCGATGACCTTCGGCGTGTTCCGTGTCTGCCACGTGGGATTTCCAGGATCCACCCGTTCCGGACTGAACGCCAGGAACACGTCCCGTCCAACCTGCAATCCGCCGGCCTCGATTCGTGGGAGTAACAGCTCCCGTGTCGTTCCCGGGTACGTCGTGCTTTCCAGCACGATCAACTGGCCCGGTCGGATGCTCTTGGTGACCGCGTCTGCGGCACTCAACACGAACGAGACGTCAGGGTCCTTTGTCTTTGACAACGGGGTGGGAACGCAGATCGAAATCGCATCGACGTCCTGTAATCGGTCCATGTCCGTTGTGGCCGAAAGCTTGCCTTCCTCCACCAGCTTGCCCAGCTCGGGAGTGGCGACATCCCTGACATGCGAATACCCCGCGTTGACCCCGCTCACAACGGAATCCCGTACGTCGAATCCGAGAACCGTGAAGCCGGCACGACCGATCTCTACGGTCAACGGCAGGCCAACATACCCCAGTCCAACGACGCCGAAAGATGCGGTACGATCGTGCGCTTTCCTGAGCAACACTTCCTCAGTCTTCATTCGTCACCTAGCTCCGCGCCTTCACGGCTCAACCGCAGTTCCATGCGCTGACAGCGATTCGGATGCAGCCTCCAAGATTCGAACAACCAATACACCCTCTAGAGCGCCGATTCGCGGCTGCTCCTCTCTGCGAGCGACTCGCATGAAGTGGCGCAACTCTGCGCTCAACGGCTCCACGTTGGGGATCCTGGGAATCGTGATGTCCCCTTCACGCACCGCCAAGCTCTCTCCGTATGAGCCGTACTCGGGAGGCCGACTGACCCCCTTGTCATAGATGCGTAGTTTCTCTCGCGGCTCCATATCGTCGAGCACGACCATCCGCTTGGATCCCACTACTGTGAGCCGCCGCTCTTTTCGCGGATCCAGCCATGACATCTGGACGTGCACCATGACGCCAGAGCCGAACTGCATGGTCATGAACACCACGTCCTCGATCCCGGGCTGGAGGTAGCTCTTCCCCTGCGCTGAGACCCTCACCGGACGCTCGCCAAGCAACTCCAGTGCCACCGAGATGTCGTGGGGCCCGAAGCTCCATAGCGCGTTCTCGTCGGGGCGGACCTGGCCGAGATTCACGCGTTGGCTGTACAGGTAGTAGACCTCTCCAAGCTCCCCCGCCTCGATCATCGCCTTGAGCCGCTCCACCGCTGGATGAAACACGAGAAGGTGGCCCACGAGGAGTGGTACGCTCTTCGATTCGGCTGCCTCGGCCACCGAGTCGGCCTCCTGTCTGGACAACGCGAAGGGCTTTTCGACCAGGACTGTCAACCCGCGTTCGATGGCCTGGAGCGCGAGGGCGGCATGGCTCGCTGCCGGGGTGGCCACCACGACTGCTTCGGCCACGTCCAGTGCATTTTCCACCGAGTCGGTGACGAGTACCCCGGGGTATGAGCGCGCCATCACCTGCCTGACGGCTGCATCCGGATCGCAGATACCGACCAGGTCGGCCTCCGGCAGAGCAGCCAGTGTGCGAACATGGTTCCGGCCCCAGTTGCCGGCACCGAGCACTGAGACCTTGACCTTCTTCATCGGTAGAACTCCGCCACCGCCTCGATGACCGCCTCCTGCTGCGATGGAGTCAGCTCCGGATAGACCGGCAGGGACAACACTTCGTCACTGGCCCGCTCCGCCTCCGGCAATCGCCCGCGCTCGTAACCCAGCGGAGCAAAGCACGGCTGGAGATGCAGGCATTGAGGATAGTAGACCGCCGAGCCAATCCCTCGGGCCATCAGATGGTCCCGCAGAGCGTCACGCCGATCCGCCCGAACCGTATACTGGTGGTAGGTGTGCTCATTTGTGGGATCGGCCATGGGTGAGGTAACCCCATCGATCGCGGCCAGCGCCGTGTCGTATCGCTGAGCGTGCTTCCGCCTGGCCGCGTTCCACACGTGGAGGTGTCGCAGCTTCACCAGCAGTACCGCGGCCTGCACCGTGTCCAAGCGGCTATTGGTTCCCACTTCGTCATGATGGTATTGCTTCGCCCCGCCATGCGTGCGGAGACGGCGCAGCCGATCCGCAAGCGCCTGATCCTGCGTGACGATCATCCCCCCATCTCCCCACCCACCGAGGTTCTTGCTCGGAAAGAACGAGAAGGCGGCGGTCGTTCCCAACTCTCCAGCCATTCGCCACGCACCATCGATCCGGCGCCTCGCGCCGATGGCCTGCGCCGCATCTTCGATCACGGCGAGCCCGTGCTTGTCGGCAAGCGGTAGCAGGGACTCCATCGGTGCCATCTGACCGAACAAATGCACCGGGACGATCGCCCGGGTGCGCTCACGGACGTTCCGTGCCACTTGGGCCACGTCCAAATTGAACGTGACAGGGTCAATGTCGACGAACACAGGCGTGCCACCAGCATTTGTGATGGCACCCGCAGTCGCAAAGAAGGTGAATGGCGAGGTGATGACCTCATCGCCGGGCTTGAGATCCAGCGTCTTGAGTGAAAGGAGCAATGCGTCAGTCCCCGAGGCGCATCCAATCCCGAAGCGCGCGTGGCTGAATTCCGCCACCGCTTCCTCGAGCTGCGTCACCGCCTCACCCATGATGAACCGCTGGGACTCCACGACGCCGAGGAGGGCCGGGATCACCTCGTCACGAATGGCATCGAACTGCGGGCGGAGGTCCAGCAACGGGACGTTCACAAGGCCCTCAAATGCAAGAGAGGCAGTAACTTACACACGTCGATCCGGGTCGGCAATTGACTCCAACCGTCCTTCTCGCTCGCGGTACGCAGCCCCACATCGATCGCACCTCCCCAGCCCATCATTCACATGCAGCCGTACACCACATTGGCACATCCAACCCACACGTCGCGCGGGCACGCCGACCATGAGCGCGTATGGTGGGACATTCGACGTCACCACCGCACCTGCCCCAATGAAGGCATACTCCCCGAGCGTAACCCCGCACACGACCGTGGCATTCGCGCCGATGGACGCTCCGCGACGCACGAGCGTCGTCACGTACTCACCCTTACGTGACACGTGGCTTCTCGGGGTCGTCACATTCGTGAACACACACGAGGGCCCGCAAAACACATCGTCTTCCAATACCACGCCCTCGTAGATCGACACGTTGTTCTGAATCTTCACGTTGTTGCCGATCTTGGTACCGGGCATGACGACGACATTTTGCCCAAGGCTACAACGCTCACCGATCTCCGCCCCGGGCATCACATGACAAAAATGCCAGATCTTGGTGCCCTTGCCGACAACCGCCCCGTCATCGACATACGAGCTTTCATGAACGCTATAGTCAGACAACTCAGTCTCCACCAAACAGAGCAAGCATTCACTCGCCGTCCACCACTCCGCCCCCCAATTCCCGCTTCCCGCTTCATTCCACCACCTTCACCTCCAACACCAACTGTACACCGTACTCCTGATACACACGCGCTCGCACCGTCTCAATCACCGATAGGACGTCCTTCGCGGTCGCGCCGCCAACGTTGATGATATAATTGGCATGCTTCCTCGACACTTCGGCCCCGCCAACCCGAAGCCCCTTGAGTCCCAACCCGTCAATCAGCTGGCCGGCGGTGCGCGGCCCACCGGCCGGCAGGGACTCAGCCGGGGGATTGCGGAACACCGAACCACAGCAGGGCTCGTTGAACGGCGTGCCGGCCTTGCGCCACCGGAAATGCTGCACCACGTCCTTTTCGAGATCGACCGGATCTGCAGGCTCGAGCACCAGCGTCGCGGACAGCACGACGGTGCCGTCGAGGCCACTCCCCCGATACCGCCACCTGATGTCGCGCCCCAGCACGGTGCGTCGACTGCCATCCCCTTCCACGACCTCGACTTCTGCTACTGCGGAGGCGAAATCCTGCCCGTGGGCCCCCGCGTTCATGAACACGCCACCGCCCACCGTGCCCGGCACTCCAACCAAGCGATGGACGCCGGAGCGCCCGGCCCTTGCGGTCCGACGGGCCAACAGGGGGGTCGGAAGACCCGCACCGGCACGCCACCGTGTGTCGTCGCCACCGATCGCGGTTGCCAATCGATCCAGTCCTTTGCCCAAGCGGACGACGATACCGTCGAATCCCGCGTCCGACACGAGCATGTTCGAGCCGAGCCCCAACGCGAGCCATCGGCATCCGTTGTGGACGGCAAAGCGGACCGACTCGACGACATCATCCTCCGACGAGGGGAATACCAGAGCGGATGCGGGGCCGCCGATGCGGTAGGTGGTGTACGGCGCGAGCGGTTCGTCGTATCGTACCTGCCCCGCGATCCGACCAGCCAGCTCCCGTAGCGCCTTCGGATGCAACGTGCGCTCCGCTAGCCGCGTGACGTCACATCGGCGGCCGTGCTCCGAGCGGTACGGGCGTGTGGCCCGTCGCGGAGCAGGCTGTGCGCAAGCTGGTACCACTCCTGCAGGCAGCGCACGCTCCCGTCCCGGCTCTTGAGCGCCAATACGGCGTCGCACGCGGCACTCGCCGCCGACATGGTCGTGATGTACGGCACGCGATGGTGGATCGCCGCGCGGCGAATGAGGTAGTCATCCCGCTGCGTCAGCTTGCCAAGGGGCGTGTTGACGAGGAGTTGGACAGCGCCGGAAACGACAAGGTCTACCGGATTCGGCCGCCCCTCATGGATCTTGAGGATCCGCTCACTCGGCACCCCTCGCAACCGCAGATACCGAGCGGTCCCCTCCGTCGCCACGATCTTGAAGCCCATCTCGTGAAACCGGCGAACGATCGGGAGCACGGTGGGCTTGTCGTAGTCGTTGACGGTCACAAAGACGGTGCCCTCCAAGGGAAGGGCATCGCCGACGGCGGTCTGGGCCTTGGCGAACGCCATGCCAAAGCTGTCCGCTACACCCATGACCTCTCCCGTGGAGCGCATTTCCGGGCCGAGGATGACGTCGACATTGGGCAGCTTCGAGAACGGGAAAACCGCCTCCTTCACCGCCACGTAGGGAATGGCAGGTTCGTCGGTCAGGCCCAGCTCCTGCAGGCGCTTCCCGCTCATCACGCCAGCAGCGAGCTTCGCCAACGGAGCCCCCGTTGCCTTGCTCACAAACGGCAAGGTCCGTGATGCCCGCGGATTCACCTCGAGCACGTAGACCACGCCGTCCTTGACGGCAAACTGCACGTTGATGACGCCAACCACGCCAAGTGCCTTCGCGAACGCCTTGGTGTGTGCTCGCATCGCGTCGATCGCCGGCTCGGCCAACAGATATGGCGGCAGCACACATGCCGAATCGCCAGAGTGCACGCCGGCGTCCTCGATGTGTTGCATCACGCCACCGATGACACAGTGCTCGCCGTCAGCGATGGCATCGACGTCGGCCTCGAACGCGTCCTCCAGAAACCGATCAATCAGCACCGGGTGCTGGGGAGAGGCCCGCGCTGCCTTGGCGAAGTAGTTGCGCAGCGCTTGTTCGTCGTAAACGATTTCCATGGCGCGTCCACCGAGCACGTACGACGGCCGCACGAGCACCGGGTACCCCACCTCGTTGGCAACCGCGATCGCCTCCTCCAAGTTTACGACGGTCCCGTTGGGCGGTTGCGTCACGCCGAGCGTCCGGGCGAGCGCATCGAATCGTCGGCGGTCTTCGGCCAGATCGATGGCTTCGGGACTGGTGCCAAGGATCGGAATGGCGGCGGCCTCCAGGCCCTTGGCGAGCTTGAGCGGCGTCTGCCCACCGAGTTGGACGACCACCCCCTTGGGTTGCTCCAATCGCACAATTTCGAGCACATCTTCCAGCGTGAGCGGCTCGAAGTAGAGCTTGTCCGAGATGTCGAAATCGGTGGAGACCGTCTCCGGGTTGGAGTTGATCATGATGGTCCGGTGTCCCAATTCTCGAAACGACAGACCGGCCCGCACGCAGCAGTAGTCGAACTCCACGCCTTGGCCGATCCGATTGGGGCCGCTCCCAAGGATGACCACCCCGTCGCTGCCGAGAGGCACGGATTCGTTCTCCTCCTCATACGAGGAGTAGTAGTAGGGCGTGGCCGAGGGAAACTCGCCGGCGCACGTATCTACGACCTTGTAGCCGGGATGGATTGCGAGCGCCCAGCGCCGTTCGCGTATCTGGTGCTCCGAGACGCCGCGGGCATCTCCCAACTGCCGATCGGAGAACCCCAACCGCTTCATCTCTCGCATCAGTGGGGGGTCGATATCCGGTGCCGCAGCGAATCGTCGCTCGGCATCGAGTAGCTCCTCCAGCTGCGACAAGAACCACGGATCGATACCGGTAAGCTCAGCGATCGTGTCCACGGGGATGCCGGCGAGCATCGCCCGCTTGATCTGAAAGATCCGTTCCGGGGTCGGTGTTCGAAGCGCAACACGGATCTCATCCGGATCGTCGGACTCCAATCGGTCGTCGGAGAGCGTGGCCCCGATCACCCACCCCGGGCGGTCGATCTCCAACGAGCGGAGGCCCTTTTGGAACGCCTCCTTGAACGTGCGGCCGATGGCCATGGACTCGCCTACCGACTTCATTTGCGTCGTGAGCCGAAAATCGGCCGTCGGGAACTTCTCAAAGGCGAACCGCGGGAACTTCGCCACCACATAATCGAGCACGGGCTCAAACGATGCCGGCGTGGTCTTCGTGATGTCGTTAGGGAGCTCGTCGAGCGTGTAGCCCACGGCCAGCTTCGTGCCGATCCGCGCGATCGGGAATCCCGTGGCTTTCGACGCCAGGGCCGACGAGCGGGAGACCCGCGGATTCATCTCGATCGTGAGCATTTCACCGGTCCGCGGATCCAGCGCAAACTGGATGTTGCACCCGCCCGCATCCACGCCCACTTCGCGGATGATCGCAATAGCGGCATCCCGCATCACCTGGTATTCCCGGTCGGTGAGCGTCATCGCAGGTGCCACGGTGATCGAATCTCCGGTGTGCACCCCCATGGGATCCATGTTTTCGATCGAGCACACGATCACCACGTTGTCGCGGTGGTCCCGCATGACCTCGAGTTCGAACTCTTTCCACCCGAGCACCGACCGCTCGACGAGCGCCGACTGCACTGGCGAGAGGTCCAGCGCTCGTTTGATCAGATCTTCGTACTCCTCGACGTTGTACGCGACGCCACCGCCCGTGCCCCCGAGGGTGAACGACGGACGGATGATGGCCGGATACCCAACGTCCTCGATGCACCGGAGTGCCTCATCTTTCGAGCTCACGACCGCCCCGGTGGGCACCGCGAGCCCAATGCGCTGCATCGCGGCACCGAATTCCCTGCGGTCCTCCGCGATGCGGATCGCGCGCTCGTCCGCCCCGATTAGCTCGACACCGAACCGCTCCAGGGTGCCATCCTGGACCAGCGCCATCGCCACGTTCAGTGCCGTCTGCCCACCCATCGTCGGGAGGAGGGCGTCCGGACGTTCCTGCTCGATCACCTTGGCCACCCACTCGGGCGTCACGGGCTCGACATAGGTCCGATCGGCGAGCTCCGGATCGGTCATGATCGTCGCAGGATTGGAGTTCACCAGAATGACCCGGTATCCCTCCTCTTTCAGCGCCTTCACGGCCTGGGTTCCCGAGTAATCGAACTCGGCCGCTTGGCCGATCACGATGGGCCCGGACCCGATCAGCAAGATGCTTTCGAGGTCAGTGCGCTTGGGCATTCACGACCTCGGTCAACGTGTCCTGCAGTGAGATAGTCGGCGCCCACCCTGTGAGCGCCGCGAGCTTGCTCGCGTCGCCAACGAGATGCGGGATATCGGCGGGCCGCACGAGGTCGGGGTCGGCCGTCGGCTCCGCCTCGACACCGACGATGGCGGCCAGGCGGAGAAACAGGTCCTTGAGCGACAGGGGCTCCCCACCACCGACATTGTAGACCTGACCGGGCACCCCGTGGCGCAGCAGGTCGACGTACGCAGACACCACATCCGCGACGTGCATGAACTCTCGTACGGGGGTCAGGTTCCCGACCTTCACGGCCCGCGACCCGTCACGCTTGGCCGCAATGAGTCGACGCGCGAATGCCGGCACCACGAATCGGTCGTCCTGGCCCTTGCCAGTGTGCGGGAAGCTCCGGCTGATCACGACCCGCAGATCGGTACGGCGGTGCACCTCGAGCGCGGCGTTCTCTGCCCCGAGCTTGGACGCCGCGTACGGCGAGCATGGGGCAACCGGATCCTCTTCGGTCCTTGGCTGCCCAACGCCAGCACCGTACACCTCCGCCGTGGACGCGACCACCATGACCGCATCCTCGCCATTTGCGGTCTTCCGGCGACCGAGTTCTTCGGCGAGCCGGGCGGTGCCGAGGGCATTGACCTCCCAGGCTCCGCTCGGATCCTGACGCGCATCGCCTCCTGACGCCACGGCCGCGAGATGCACGACAGCGTCGAATCCGATGGAGAGGATGCCACGCACGGAGGCACCGTCAAGCAGTTCGAACGGGACCGTGTGGACCTTGTGGTCCCACGGGGGTGGCGTCCCCACCCACAGCGGTCGATCCGGGCGAACCGCCGCGACGACCTCGTGGCCGTCCTTGCGGAGGCGACGCACCAGCCATGTACCAGCGAACCCGTCGGCACCGGTGACGAGGATCCTCACCGGCTTGCCCCGAGCTTCGCGAGGTCGGCATCGACCATCATCCGAACCAATTCCTCAAACGACACTGTCGGTATCCAGCCGAGCGCCCTCTTGGCTTTGCTGTTGTCGGCGAGCAGGTGCTCCACCTCCGCCGGCCGCACTAACGCTGGATCGACTTTCACGAAGTCCTGCCAGTCCAGTCCCGCGTGATCAAAGGCAACTTCCACGAGATCACGGACAGAGTGCATCACCCCCGTCCCCACCACATAGTCATCCGGTTCGGACTGCTGCAGCATGCGCCACATGGCGTCCACGTAGTCGCCGGCGTAGCCCCAATCACGCCGAGCGTCCAGATTACCAAGCCTGAGTTCCTTGGCCAGCCCCCGTTTGATGCGCGCCACGGCATGCGTCACCTTTCGTGTCACGAATTCGAGACCTCGACGTGGGGATTCATGGTTGAACAGGATGCCACTCACCGTGTACAGGTCGTATGACTCCCTGTAGTTGACGGTGATCCAATGGCCATAGACCTTGGCTACGCCATATGGGGAGCGCGGGTAGAACGGTGTTCGCTCGCTCTGAGGGCTTTCCTGCACCTTCCCGAACATTTCCGACGAGCTCGCCTGGTAGAAACGGGCCGCCGGATGGGCAAGGCGGATCGCCTCTAAGATGCGCGTCACGCCGAGGGCCGTGAACTCCCCCGTGAGCACAGGTTGACTCCAACTCGTTGGCACGAAGCTCTGCGCCGCCAGGTTGTAGATCTCATCGGGTTTGACGTCTCGGATCACCGAGGTGAGCGAGTGTTGGTCGAGCAGGTCCGCGGGAACGACACGGAGCCGCTCCAGGAGATGGCCGATCCGCTCGTAGGAGTCGTGCGACGTCCGACGGACAATGCCGATCACGTCGTACCCCTTGTCGAGGAGGAACTCGGCCAAGTAGGAGCCATCCTGGCCGGTGACTCCCGTAATGAGCGCGGTCGGCATCTACACCTGCCCTTGATAGGAGGGTCGGGCTGGACGGTCGGCGACGAGTTGTACCGAGCGGATACAGGGATTAAATTGCATGGTTACCCAAAGTACGAACAGCACAACGGTTCAAGGCGATCTCTCATGGCACGCATCTGCGACGTCTGTGGCAAGGGACCGACATTCGGTCACAACGTGAGCCACGCGAACAACAAAACCAACCGTCGCTGGTACCCCAACCTCCAGCGGGTACGGGCACTCGTCAACGGCGAGGTGAAGCGGCTCCGGGTCTGTGCCCAGTGCATCAAGTCGAACAAAGTGACCAAGGCTCCGAGACGTCCCGCATCGATTCCGACGTCGTAACGTCCTTCCTGCAACCGGCGAGCCAACAAAAACGGGGACCTGTGGGTCCCCGTCGTATTTCGTGGTCAGCACCTCGTCACTCGCTCAGCAGCTCGATCCTCGCCAACTCCGCGCCGTCCCCCCGGCGGTGGCCCAGCTTGAGAATCCTGGTGTAGCCGCCGGGCCGGCTCGCAAACCGCGGCCCAATCTCCTGAAACAGACGCCCCGAGACACTACGGTCGCGTATGTGCCGCTCCACCTGCCTCCTGGCGTGGAGATCACCACGCCGGGCCAGGGTAATGAGCCGCTCCGCGAACGGCCGAAGCTCCTTCGCCTTGGCTGTCGTGGTCACCACCTGCTCGTGCCTGAACAACGACGAGGCCATGTTGCGAAGCAGGGCCCGCCGGTGGGCGACCGTCCGACCGAGCTGGCGTCCCTTGTGCTGATGCCGCATCGGATCAGCCCTCCACCGGCTCCTGGCCGACCGGCTCGACGTCACCGCCGATGGCCGCTGGTACGGAGCCTTCGTCAACCACGATCAGCTCGCCGTTCCGCTCCTCGAACTGCATGCCGAAATTCAGGCCCTCGCGCCTGAGCATCTCGGCGATCTCGCCGAGGGCTTTCTCACCGACGTTCTTGACCTTCAGCAGGTCGTCCTCGGTGTAGGTCACCAGGTCGCCCAGGGTGCTGATGCTCGAGTTCTTGAGCGAGTTGATCGAACGCACGGACAGGCCACAGTCATCGATGGGCTTCGCAAGCTGCTCGCGGAGCGACGTGCCACCCTCTCCGGCAGCCCGGACGTCCACATTGGGGGCCGTCGGAACCTCGCCAAAATCGATGAAGTGTCGGAAATGCTCCTGCAACAGCGCGGCGGCGTACGCGACGGAGTCCTCGGGCGCGATCGCGCCGTTGGTCTCCACGGCCAGCGTCAGACTGTCGAAGTCCGTCCGCTGGCCGACACGGGTCTCGTGCACCGTGAAGTTCGCCCGACGCACGGGGTTGTAGAGCGCATCGATGCGCACCAGATCCACGGGCAGCGAGCGGTCCACTTCGTGTTGAGCAGCTTCGACGTATCCTCGCCCTTTGCGCACGTACAACTCGCCGGTCACCTCGCGATCCTCCTGGAGCGTGAACAGCACGTGATCCGGATACACCAGCTCGACCGCCGGGTGCGGCTGGATGCTGCGCGCTGTGACCGGGCCGGCCTTCGAGGCCTTGAGCTGCAGAATAGCCTCGGTATGGTCGCCCTGCATCACCAACGTCAGCGTCTTGAGCCGCTGGATGATTTGGTGGATGTCCTCGACCACCGCTGGCACCGTCTGGTGCTCGTGAACCACGCCCTCGAGCCGAAACGCCCACACGGCCGTTCCAGGAAGCGAGGAGAGCAACATGCGCCGCAACGCGTTGCCCAGCGTGTACCCGTACCCCCGCTCGAGCGGCTGGAGCCGGAACTCCGCCGCGAACGGCATACCGTCCCGCTTGGTCATTTCGACGACGTGGGGACGCACCAATCCAGAGAGATCGACTGTCATAGTCTACTTGGAATAGAGCTCAACGATCATCTGCTCCTGCGCGGTGACCGGAATCTGGTCCCGTGTCGGGAGCTCGAGCAATTTGCCGACGGCCTTATCGGCGTCGACGGAAAGCCACGTGACGGGCGCTGCACGGGACAGAGCCTCGATCGAGGCGCGTACCACGGTCAGGTCACGGCTCTTCGGCGCGACGCGGACTTCGTCATTCGGCCGCACCTGATACGATGGGATGTTCACCGCGCGGCCGTTTACCTGGACGTGACGATGCCGCACCAACTGGCGGGCGGCCCGGCGGCTGGCCGCAAAACCCATGCGGTGCACGATGCTGTCGAGGCGCGTCTCCAAGCGCACCAACAGGTTCTCACCTGTCACACCCGGAAGCGCGCGGACGCTCTCGAAGGTGCGCCGGAATTGCCCCTCGGTGAGACCGTAGAGCCGCTTCACCTTCTGCTTTTCCCGCAACTGACGCTGATATTCGGACGTCTTGCGCCGTCGACCCGCGGCCGGTCCATGCTGGCCGGGTGGATACGCCCGCCGTTCGATAGCGCACTTCTCGGTCAGGCACCGCGTGCCCTTGAGAAACAGCTTCGTGCCCTCGCGACGGCACAGCTTGCAGACGGGACCCGTGTAGCGTGCCATCGGTTACACCCGCCGCTTCTTGGGAGGCCGACACCCGTTATGCGGGATCGGCGTCACGTCGCGAATCGACTTCACCTCGAGACCCGCCGAGGCGAGCGCCTGGATCGCCGACTCGCGACCGGAGCCGGGACCCTGCACGCGCACATGGACCCGTCGGACGCCGAGGTTCAGCGCTTCGCGCGCGCACTGCTCGGCAGCCACGGTGGCGGCAAACGAGGTCGACTTTTTCGACCCTTTGAACCCAGACTTGCCGGCGGAACCCCAGACGATGGCGTTCCCCTTCATGTCCGTGATCGTGACAAGCGTGTTGTTGAACGTGGCGGTTATGTGGGCAACGCCCTCCGCCTCGACCGTCTTCTTCGATCGCTTAGTGCCGGGAGCCTGAGCCATACCTTACTTCTTCGTCGCTTTCTTCTTGCCCGCGATCGCGCGCCGCGGGCCCTTTTTAGTGCGTGCGTTCGTGTGCGTCCGCTGCCCGCGAACCGGGAGACCGCGGCGGTGTCGCGTCCCACGGTAACTCCCGATGTCCATCAGGCGCTTGATGTTCATGGCCACTTCGGTGCGCAGGGCACCTTCGACCTTCACTTCTCGCTCGATCGCCTGGCGGAGCCGAGCCACCTCGGCGTCCGACAGGTCCCGGACCCGCGTTTCGGGGCTGACGGCGGTCGTGTCGAGCACCCGCCCAGCGGTCGCGCGACCGACACCATAGATGTAGGTCAACGCGACTCCGACCCGCTTCTCGCGCGGCAGGTCGACACCTGCGATGCGTGCCATGGCTTACCCCTGCCGCTGCTTGTGCTTGGGATTGCGCTTGCAGATGACCCGCGTGACGCCACGTCGGCGGACCACCTTGCAGTGCTCGCAAATTGGCTTGACGCTTGAACGGACTTTCAAGGCTGCTCCCCACGAAATCCAGGAATCGAGCCTTGGAATATAGAGAGGCGTTAATACCGATGCAAGCGGAGGTTAGGGGGTGACGCGGACCTCCCGCAGCCGCCACGTACCCTCCACCCGCCGGAAGCCCATGAGCACCCGCTCTCGCCGCTCCTCCGAGGTCCCACGGACGACGTACGACCGATCCAGCTCCGCATAGGCGTGGTCCTCGGCAAGCACCCGGAGTCTGACCAGGGTCAACTCGCGCTCCTGGGCCGAATGGAGGTACTTCTCGAGCACCCGGGCCGCCTGGCCAGGCTTCATGGATGCCGACTTGGCCGTCCCCGGGATATTGAGCCGCACCGTGTCGCTGGTGGCCAGGAGCGTGCCGACCTCATGGCCGAAGAACGCGCCGCGGGCGCGCTCCACCGCCCGGTTGAGGTCGTCTTGCGCGGCCAGGGGCGGCCGGAGCACCGCGAGCAGGAGGCCAGCCGCGAGCAGGGCCCGTCTCACGGGTTCCCTCCGCTGGCGCGGCCGGTCCGGACGCTTAGGAAAGCTCTTGGCATATGACGTCATACACCGCTTGGGGATCAATGGCCCGCGTGATCGGACGGCCCACCACGAGATGCGTCGCTCCTGCTCGGACGGCGGTGGCCGGATCGGCCGTTCGGCGCTGGTCGTCCGGGTCGGACCCGGCCGGCCGGATGCCGGGTGTCACGATCCAGACGTCCCTCCCAACCGCCGCGCGCCGCACGACGTCGATTTCCTGAGGAGAGGCCACCACCGCCCCGATGCCGCACTCGAGTGCCACCCCGGTGAGGCGGGCCACCTCGGCAGGCAGCCCGTCTCCGGCCGGGGGTCGTCCGAGCGAGCTCCAGTACCCCTCGGCGCCATGGGACGTGAGGACCGAAACCGCGGCCAGCCGGAGGCTCCCGCTCGCCGCCACCGCCGCCTGAAGCATGTCCCGCCCCCCCAGCGCGTGGACGGTCGCCAGGTCCACCCCCAGCTCCCGCGCCCCTTCGACCGCCGCCGCCACCGTGTTCGGGATATCGTGCCACTTGAGGTCCAAGAACACCCGCAGGCCGCGCCCCTTGAGTCCCCGCACGAGGTCGGGACCGCCACGGAGAAAGAGTACCGGCCCGACTTTCACCCATCGCAACCCCGGCAGCCGGTCGAGCAGCCGTTCGGCCTCGTCCCGCCCCGGCACGTCCAGGGCCAGGATCAGCTCAGCCATGGAGCCGCAAGGCCGCCACCAGTCGCTCGGGGACCCGGGGATGCGCCAGGGCCGCGGTCCCCACGGCCACGAGCGACGCTCCCGCCAGGAGGTATTGCTCCACATCCTCGGCCTTGCGAATCCCTCCAGTTCCGATCACCGGTTTCCCCGTCCGCGCCTTCACCAGTCGGGTCGCCAGCACGCCAATGGGGAGAAGGGCCGGCCCGCTCACGCCGCCCCGGCCGTACCCGAGCCGGGGCTCGGCCGTATTCCCCCCAGACCTCGACATCCTGTACAGCGTTCCGGGGAGCGTGTTCACGAGGGAAAACCCATCCGCCCCCGCCTCCGCGGCGACCGCCGCCGTCGACGCCAGATCGGACAAGGTCGGGGCTAGCTTGACAATGAGGGGCCTCTCGGTGACACCGCGACACCGGCGCACGAGGTCGCCAAGTACCGTGGGGTCGGCCCCAAACTCCTCACCGCCGCGTTCCGTGTTGGGACAGGACACGTTCAGCTCGAATCCCGTGATACCAGCCTGGACGTCGAGCCGCCGTACCACGGTCACATAATCCTCGACCGCCGAGCCCACCACGTTGACCAGCACTCGGGCCCGCCGCAGATGCGCCGCGAGCCACGGCAGTTCCACCTCGGCGACGTGGTCCAGGCCAGGATTCGCAAGACCAATGGCGTTGAGCATGCCGCCCCAGAACTCCGCCACGCGCGGCGGCGCGTTGCCCGATCGGGGTTCCGGACTCACCGCTTTGGTGATGAGCCCGCCAAGACGATCGAGATCGACCACTCGGGCCAGTTCCCGCCCAAATCCGGCGGTGCCGGCAGCAAGCAGGATCGGGTTCTGGAACGTGGTACCGAAAATGTCGACGCTGTCGTGGTGGGCCGTTCTCGTCGTCACCGTCGCCGCCGGATGATCTCTTCTTCGTCGGCCTCCAGCCCCAGCGGGCTCTGTAGCCGGAGCCGCTCCGCCGCAAAGAGGGTCTTGAGGGAGTCCTCGAGCGACGCGAACCGCTCCGATGCCTCACCCCGCAAGGCCAGTCGGTAGGGTGAGCCAGGGTACTGGCCGTCCAACAGCGCCGACAGCGAATCGGTCAGGTCCGTTCGGAGCGAGGCCGCTGCCAGCAGGGCTTTGGGTGCGATGGGGCTCTCCGGATGCTCGCGCTGAGCCAAGAGGAACAGGGCCGACGCCGGCAGCGGTGCGCGGAGAGAATCTCGCACGATCTCGCCGAGCACGAACAGCTTGGCGTCACGATTCGAAACCTCACGGTTCGCGACAACTTGTATGGCGACGTCAAGCACGCCGACAGTTGGGCCGATCACCTGAGCCGGACGGCCACCCGCACGCATCGGTCGATCCAATTCTCGTCGCACGTCCGCCAAGGCGCCGGGATCCTCCAGCTCCTTGAAGCGCGCAAGCCCGGCGTACGCCCGACCGAGATTGGCATCCGCAGAGTCCGGAGCCGCGGCCACCGCCGCGCCGAACCGGGCACGGGCCCGGGTGTCATCTCCCGCCCGCTCCCACCGCACCCCGTCGGCGTTGAAGAGGCGTGTCCGTTGCCCGGGCGTCAGATCCTGGCGCTCCGCCAACCTGTCGACCAAGGCCGCCGCGCCCTCCCCGTCATACCGGCCGAACGAGTCGAGCACAGCGAGCCACAGCGTTTCCTGGTACGAGAGCGTGACCCGCGTCTCGAGCACTGCCTTCGCGGCGGCGAGGTCACCCAAGCTGAGAAAGGCCCCGGCAAGATCGAAGGCGGCCAGACCTATCGGCACTCGATGGAAGTCCTGCACGGCGGCCGCCGGATTGCCACGAGCCAGTTCCGCCCGTCCCCGCAGCAGAAATGCGCGCGCGGCCGTGGCCGAATCGGCACCATCCAAGAGCGCGTCGAGCGTGGCGATCGCGGCGGTCGGCCGATCGAGCCCAAGCTCGCACCGCGCCAGGACGAGGCGCGCCTCCCGTTGGACGGCGGCATCGGGTGACGAGGTCGCGGCGAGCGATAACGGCCGAACTGCGCGGCTGCAGTCACCGATCTCCGAGAGACCCTTGCCCCAGAGGAGAAGCGCATCGTCACGGTACTTGCTCTTGGGATACCTAGTCGCGACGGATTCCGCCTTGACGGCCGCTTGGGCCCACAGGGAACGCGCCTCACCGGGGCGCCCCTCACGCTGGGCACGCGTGGCGTCTCCGGCGAGTTGATTGGCGTTGTAGAGGCCGTTGAAGTAGGCGCACCCGATGCCGGCGGCGCCGAGCAGGACGACGCCGCGCCAGCAACGTCGCATCATGGCTGCGTCCCGACCAGCACCTTCGCCTCGTATCGCTTCAGGTACTCGACGATCCCCCGCGCGATGGACTTGGCGATGGCCTGCTGGCCCGACGTCGAAGCGAGGAACTCCCCATCGCGCCGGTTGGTGGCGAAGCCGGTCTCGACCAGGATGGCGGGTCGCGTTGCCGTCTTGAGCACCACGTACGGGGCCTGCGCCACGCCGCGATTGTGACCCGGGTGGGTGGCCGCCGCATGGTGCTGCACGATGTCGGCCAGCAGTGCCGACTCTCGAAGGAACTCGTTCGTCTGCAGATCCTTGAAGATGAAGCCGAGGTCGCCCCCGAGATTGCCCCCACCCGTCTCGTACCGGAGCGCGTCGTTCTCCATCGCCGCGACCCGGCGGGCTTCCGCTGTCAGCGCCTCACCCAGGAAGTAGGTCTCGACCCCGTTTACCAGCTCGTACCCTCGACGGGACGGGAGACTGTTGACATGGAGGCTCACGAACAGCGCGCACTCGTCTCGGCACATCAGGGCGCGCTCGCCCAGCGCAATGAGCGTGTCCGTCGACCGGGTCATGATGACGTCGACGCCGCGCTGCCGCAGCTCGTCTCGCAGCAGCAGGCCGATAGCGAGGTTCACGTGCTTTTCCTTCATGCTTCCGGGCAGGTGGCGCCCGGGGTTGCCGGGGTCCACCCCACCGTGCCCGGGATCCACAATGATCTGATGTGCCAGCCGCAGCCCGTTGCGGCGCGCGGCGTCGGATCCCGGACGCCCCGGCGCCGGGGTCAGCGACGGTGGTCGGGAGGCAAGCCGTGACTCCTCGAACCGTGCGGACCGATGATCGTACCGGTAGCCCTCGCTGAAGGTGCGCGGGACGAATTCCGCGAGCCACTGAAGCGGGACGAAGAGCGTATCGGTTACGACGTATGCGCCACCAGCCACCGGCACGACACGTCCTTCGTGGACGAACAGTGGCGCCCCGAGCAGAAACCGGAATGGCACACCGGCAAACGCCACCTGCGCCCAGTCGCCGATCACCTCGCTGGTTACAGGAAGCACGCCGCTCAGCCGCGGTACTGGAAGCGCCGCATGCCCCTTGTGCATGCCGACCGGGATGGTGGTCTCGCCAAATGCCGTCGCGACCACCACCGCGCGCGGTGCAACCCGGTACGGCGGGAGGTCCATGGCCTCTGAGGTCAGCGCGAGTGCGGCAAGAAGCAGCAACGTCATTGCCGACGTCCTCGCTCCCGCTCGGCGTCGCGCTGGGCCGCACGCCGCTTGAGATCCTCACGCTTGTCGTGGAGCTTCTTCCCGCGGGCGAGCGCCATGGTCACTTTGGCCCACCCTCTGGTGAGGTGCAGATCGAGGGGCACCAGGGTGAGGCCCTTCTGCTCGACCGCGCCGATGAGCCGGCGCAGCTGATGGCGATGCATGAGCAGTTTGCGCGGCCGCAAAGGATCGTGATTGACGTACCCAGCCGAGTCATACGCAGCGACGTTCATTCCTTCCAGCCAGACTTCGCCCGACCGCAGGACGCCGTACGCGCCCTTGAGGCTCACCTTCCCGGCCCGCACCGACTTGATCTCGCTGCCGGTGAGCGCGAGCCCGGCTTCCCACGTATCAAGAATGTGGTAGTCGTGCCTCGCCTTCTTGTTACGGGCGACGACGGTCCCGGATTCGGCTTTCGGATCAGCAGTTGGCGACACGAGCTAAGTCCAACATAGAAAACCATTTCCGGCCGGTCAAGCGGCGCGGTTGACCGCGTTTGGCACCGCTTTCTATATTCCGGGCCCACTACGAAGTTCCTGCCGAAGTGGTGGAACTGGTAGACGCGCTGCGTTCAGGGCGCAGTGGGCGAATAGCCCGTGTGGGTTCGAATCCCACCTTCGGCACTCAACTAAACACGCCCGGCATCGCGTCCAGAACGGTGCCGGGCGTTCTCGTCCAACGCCGACAGGGCGCTCAGTAGCGCGCCATGGTCGGGTCCACGACGTCGGCCCACGCCGCCACGCCACCTTTCAAACTCCGCACATGCTCGAACCCTGCGTCGCGCAACACGTCCACCGCGCGTAGGGAACGACGGCCGTGATGGCAGATGGTGACGATCTCGCTCGACGGATCGAGCTCGTTCACGCGCTGTGAAAGCGTGCCCATGGGGATGAGTCGAGATGCTGGGATGTGACAGATCGCCCACTCGAGAGGCTCCCGCACATCGACCAGCACGATCGCATCGTTGCCTCGAAGCTCGCGCGCCAACTCGGCAGCCGTGACCTCGTACTCGCCCGCCGGTTCCTCCGCACCGTATCCGCAGAACGCTTCGTAGTCGATCAGCTCCCGAATCGTGGGCGAGGTCCCGCAGATAGGGCATGTCGGATCACGACGGATCACAAGCTCGCGGAATTCGAGGTTGAGCGCATTGAACAGCAGGAGGCGTCCCTCGAGCGTGGTACCAGTGCCCAGAATCAGCTTGATGGCCTCGAGTGCCTGAATGCTCCCGATGATTCCCGGCAGGACGCCCAGCACGCCGGCCTCGTCGCAGGATGGGATCAGGCCCGGCGGTGGTGGCTCCCTGAACAGGCAGCGGTAGCACGGCCCCGACGAGCGGCCGAACACCGACGCCTGTCCATCGAAGCGGAAGATCGCGCCGTAGACGTATGGAATCCCCAAGAGCACGCAGGCATCGTTCACCAGATACCTGGTCGGGAAGTTATCGCTCCCATCCACTACAACGTCGAACGCGCGACAGACGTCGAGCGCGTTGCTGGAGGAGAGACGGTCCTCGAACGTCCGGAGCGTGACGTGCGGGTTGAGGTCGCGCAGTCTCGCCGCGGCGGACGACACCTTGCTCGTGCCCACCGCCGACGTGCCGTGAACCACCTGCCGCTGCAGGTTCGTCGCGTCGAGGAGGTCGGAATCGACGATCCCGAGCGTTCCGACCCCTGCCGCGGCCAGGTAGAGCAGTGCTGGTGACCCGAGGCCTCCCGCCCCAACCACCAGCACACTCGCGGACCGTAGCCGTTGCTGCCCCTCCAGCCCAATTTCTGGGAGGAGGAGATGTCGAGAGTATCTGGTAACCTCGTGCGGGCTCAGTTCGTCGGACATCGCGCGACAGCCAGCGCTCGGGTCCCGGTGCTCGGAACCTGCCGATAGACGCCTCGGTGAGGAAGTCCCTCTCCGATTGGCGTAATCCCGATAAGCTTGGTAGGATTTCGCGGCGTAGGTAGACTTGTGCCCCACCCCACCCCGCTGTCACTCACCGCTACCGCGCCACGAGAGCTTCGACTTCAGACTCCTGACGCATGAGGTCGGCGAGAGACACGCTCGACAGCATCTCATCGATCCTGCGCTGCAGCTCACGCCATACGGGCCGGAGACTGCAATCCCCGTCGGGGCCACACCGCGCAAGATTCACCCGGTGTGCATCGCAATACACTTCGAACGTGCGATTCTCGGCCGCTTCCATCACGTCCTTCACCGAGATGCTCTGGGGATCGTGGGCCAGGAAATACCCGCCCTTCGCTCCCCGCACGCTCTTCACCAGCCCCGCCCTTCGGAGCTTCAGCAGGATCTGCTCCACATAGTCGGCAGGGAGGCCCTCTCGTTCTGCCAGGTCCCGCGCAGGCGTCGGGGTCTCTCCTCCCTCCTTGGCCAGGTGGAGGGACACAATCAAGCCGTACTCGGCCCAAGTTGTGACTCGCATGGTGCCTCCCGTACCCAAATATCCGACGCCCGGGCTCGGAAAGCAAGATTATTCGGCTTTCAGGATTCGCCCGTGTCCCCCGGCACACCGAGGTCCGTCATGGCCCGGAGATCCAACACGGCGTCCAGCTCCTGCGGCGGAAGCAGCCCCTTCTCTTCCACCAGTTCTCGCACCGTCAGGTTTCGGCGCACGGCCTCCTCCGCCAGTCTGGCCGCCTCGGCGTACCCGATGCGGGGAGCCAGCGCCGTCACGATTGCCGGACTCCGCTCCAGCCAGTAGGCGCATTGCTCCTCGTTGGCGACGATCCCCGCCACACACCGCTCGGCCAACAGCCGAGTGGCGTTTGCCAATATCTCGACCGAAAAGAGGAGGTTGTGGGCGATGACGGGCATCATGACGTTCAGCTCGAGCTGGCCCGCCTCGGCCGCGGCCGCCACCGTGACGTCGTTCCCGATGACTTGGAAGCAGACCATGTTGGTCATCTCTGCGATCACCGGGTTCACTTTTCCCGGCATGATGCTCGATCCCGGCTGCACGGCCGGCAGACGAATCTCGGCGAGACCTGTTCGCGGCCCGGACGATAGGAGACGTACGTCATTGGCGATTTTGCCGAGATCGACCGCATAACTCCGGAGCAAGCCACTCACCGCCGCGAAGTCCCCCATGGACTGCATCAGCTGCACGCGGTCTCCTCCCTCCCGCACCGGAAGTCCCGTGAGTTGCGCAAGCTCCTCCACCATGCGTGCCGGGTATGCCGGCTCGACATTGAGCCCCGTACCCACGGCGGACCCGCCAATGTTCAGCTCCTCGAGCCACGTCGATCCCTGATTCAGCCGATCGACATTGCGTTCGACCGTCATGCCGAAGGCGGCGAACTCCTGGCCCAAGCGGATCGGCGTGGCATCCTGGAGGTGCGTTCGTCCCGACTTCAACACATCGTCAAAGGCCCTTCCCCTGTCGAGAAGTGCGCCTGCCAAGAGGCCCATGCACTCCGTCAGCCGTGGCAGACTCGCCAGCATCGCCAATCGGATCGCCGTCGGGATGGTGTCGTTGGTGCTCTGCGCCATGTTGACGTGATCGTTGGGATGGATCGGACGGTACTCTCCGCGTCGGCCTCCCAGCAGCTCGTTGGCGCGGTTGGCGAGCACCTCGTTCACGTTCATGTTGTGACTCGTTCCAGCCCCCGCCTGATATGGATCGATCACGAACTGATCGCGATGGTCACCGGCCAGCACCTCGTCGGCGGCGCGGACGATCGCGTCTGCCAAGTCCGGCCCGAGCCGCCCGGTGCCGTGGTGAACCCGTGCCGCCGATCGCTTGATCCACACCATCGCGTCGACGAACCGGTGCATCGGGCGAAGTCCTGATACCGGGAAGTTCTGGACGGCACGTGCCGTCTGGATGCCGTACAGGGCCTTCGCGGGCACCGGGAACTCGCCCAGGGAATCGCGCTCGACGCGCGTCCCGGAAGCTTTGGGTTCGTGGGCCATTTCTACCTCGTCACCTCGACCCGCAGGGCATCGTTGAACCGGTTGAAGTAGCTGAAGAGGCCGGCGACCAACGTCACCTCGACGATCTCCTCTTCGTTCCAGTGTCGGGACAGCTCGCGATAATCCCGGTCAGTCACCGCGTGACCGCTGGCCGCGACGAGTTCACCGAACCGGAGCGCCGCCTTCCATCCCTCCCCCATCCCCTCGAGCGACGCCGGCACCGTGCTTTCGTCCTCCGGCGTTTCCACACGAACGGCCGAGATCCATGACTCCTGTGCGCCCAGCCGCCTTGCCAAGGCGGTGTGAGAGGCCAGTCAGTAGCGGCATCGGTTGATGGATGACACACGTACCGCCACCAACTCTTTGAGCAACGGGGGCACGTCGCCCTCGTTCATCACCGTCCGGAAATGTGCGATCATGGTCTGCAGGTGCCGCGGTCGCGCGGCCACCGTCCGAAACATGTTCGGGATATTCCCCCGCTCGCGCAGGTAGGTCTCGAAGATCGCGCGCACGTCGCCGTCTACGTCATCGGGCCCACGGGGTCGAATACGGGGTTCGGTCATCGTGATGCGGCGTCCTAGTCGGAGCAGTCGCCCAGCGGGTAGGGGAAGCCGCAGTTGCGGCAGGGGTCCTTGCAGCCCCAGGGGCGCGCTGCGACCGGGAATCCGCACCGCAGACAGCGGAACAGCTCGTCGCCCAGGGGCGCCGGTGCCGCCGTACCGCCCCCGACCCCGGATGTCGGCCGGGCCGTCGTCACTCGCGGATCAGGCAAGGGGAAACGCACCAGTGAGGAACGGATTCGACGCGCGTTCGCGACCCACTGTGGTTTCGGGACCGTGGCCGCAATACACGATGGTCTCGTCCGGGAGCGCCAGCAATTCCCGCCGGATGCTCTCCAGCAACGTCGTACCGTCACCACCAGGAAGATCCACCCGGCCCACGGAGCCGGCGAACAGGGCGTCCCCGACAAAGGCAATCCCGTGACCCACGAACGCCACCGAGCCCGGGCTGTGACCGGGAACGTGCCGGACGGTGAACCGGTACGGTCCGACCGCGAGGGTGTCGCCCGCGTGAAGTTCGTGCTGCGGGGGCGGCGGTGGATCAACACGGATGCCGAACCAGGCGCCTTGGCTCGCCGCGGCATCGTACAGCTGCCGATCCGCAGGATGGAGATACACTGGAACCGCTCGGCACTCGACCACGGCTGCCACCCCTTGGATGTGATCGAGATGTGCGTGGGTCAACCAGACGGCACGGAGATCGAGGTGCTCTGATTCGAGTCGCTCGAGAAACAACTCGGCCTCTTCTCCAGGGTCGACGATCACCGCATCCTGGCTCGCATCGTCCGCGATGATAAAGCCGTTCTCCTGAAACGCCCCCGTCGTGAGGCAGACAACCCTAGGATGCGCCAATGCCGGCCGGCTCCCCGCGCTCCCGTTCGCGATCCTGGCGATCGACCAAGTACTTCTCCACGGCCATCGCCGCTGTCGTCGCGTCGCCAACCGCCGTCGTGATCTGACGAACGAGCTGCACGCGGAGATCGCCGGCGGCGAACAGACCGGGAATCGACGTCATCATGTGACTGTCTGTGATGATGTACCCGCCAGCATCGTGGTCGAAGTGGCCTTTGATAAGTCCAGAATTCGGCGTGAACCCGATGAAGATGAACACTCCGCCAACGGGTAAGGTCGACTGCTCGCCCGTCTGCGTGTCCTTCAGGCGGAGTTGCGTCACACCTTTCGGGTCGCCCTCGACTTCCTCGACCACCCTGTTCCAGATCACCGCGATCTTTGGATTGGCGAGTGCGCGCTTCTGGATGATCGGCGAGGCCCGAAGCTCGTCTCGCCGGTGAATGATGTACACCTTGGAGGCATAGCGCGTGAGGTAGTCGGCCTCCTCCACGGCGGCATCTCCACCTCCGATCACCGCCAGCACCTCGCCCTTGAAGAAGGCTCCGTCGCACACGGCACAGTACGAGACACCGCGTCCGGCAAACTCCTTCTCACCCGGGACGTCCAGTTTCCGCGGAGTGCCACCCGCCGTGATGATCACCGCCGGCGCCCGGTACTCCTTATCGAGCTGCGTGGTGACATCGAAGGTGCCGTCCGCTCGCTTGGCGATCGACTCCACCGTATCCATCACGAACTCGGCCCCGAACTTTTTGGCGTGATCAGCCATGCGCTGCGCCAGTTCGGGCCCCTTGATGCTCTCGAACCCGATGTAGTCTTCGATCAGATCCGTGTTGAGGAGCTCACCACCCGGCATGCCGCGCTCGATCACGAGTGTTTTGAGCATCCCACGGCCCGCGTACATCGCTGCACAAAGCCCAGCGGGCCCCGCACCGACGATGATCACATCGTAGCCCTGTTCCGCGTCTCGGTCTTTCCGTTTCACGACTCCCTCGACTCCCATCATAGTTCCGAGCTGTGTAGCATCGGTTCTCCAGCCTGCAGGCAGCATGCCGGTGCGTCGATCCCCGGCGATGCGACGGGCACGCCCGCTCCGGTGCCACCTCCTCAACAGCGGACGATCGGCTGACGTTCCCGTCGACCGTCGTAACCTATCACCGGTGGCCGCTGGAACGTGTCCGCGTTGCTCACTGCAGCGCGGCGAGCACCTCCTTGGCTCCGGGAGCGCCCCGGGCGGCAAATACCACGGTCCCGTCCCGATCGATCAGCACCACCGAGCGTTGGGTCTTCTGCCCGTCGGCCTTGAGGGCCCCGAACGTCCCCGTGGTCTCGCGATCCGGATCGCTCAGCAACGGGAACGGGAGCTTGAGCTTGGATGCGTAACGACCGTGGGCCTCGACGCCCGCCGGGTTGACGCCAAATGGCTGCACGTCCTGCTTCCGAAATCGCTCGATCTCATCGCGCACGGCGGAGAGTTGGCGGTTTCACCCCGGCGTGTTGTTCCCAGGATAAAACACCAAGAACACGCGTGAGCCCTGCAACACGTCCGACAGCCGATACCGCTTCCCATCCGACGCGTCTAATGCGAAGTCCGGGGCGGCCTCCCCGACGGTAATGAGGTCGGTCATCCTACCTCCTCGACTGAGATGCGTTGCTGGTGAAGGTACTCGATGTCGTTCAGCCACTGTGCTGGAACGGTGATGCTTCCAAGTGGCGCTCGATTCGGCTCGTCCGCGTCATCGCCGTGCCAATCAGTTCCACCCGTCCGCACCATACCCAGTGCGCCCGTGAGGTGCTCGATTTCTGTTCCGCGGCGGTCGTCGTGCAACGGATGCCGTACCTCCGCTCCGTCGACTCCGCGGGCGCGCAGCGACGCAAGACCGCGACGCGTCGCCCGGGAGCCTAGGTGCGCCGCCGACGTGACCCCCCCGAGCGAGCGGACCAGCCCCGTGACTTCCCGAACGCTGGGGAGGTCTTTGGGGACGAACGCAGGACGCCGAGAGCCGAGGAAGCGGTGGAACGCTTCGGGGATGTCGGCGACGTGACCGCCGCGAACCAACACCCTGGCGACGTGGGGTCGCCCGACCGCGCCGGCTCCGGCGGCGGACTCGACGTCCTCGAAGGAGACCGGAACTCCCAGCTCGCGGAGTCGGTCCACCATCTGCTGGGCCCGCACCACGCGCTTGCCCCGCTTGTCCGCGAGGAAGGCTTCGAGTCGAGGCTCCCCAAGTGGGAGGAAGTACGCTAGGAGATGCATCTCCCCCCACGGAGCCGCCACCGAGAACTCACATCCGGCGATGACCCGCACCCCCAGACGGCCCCCTTCGGCCTCCGCGTCGGCCAGGCCGGCCAGCGTGTCGTGGTCTGTCAGGGCGATGACCGAAAGCCCGTGTGCCGCCGCACGTCGCGCCACCTCCGTCGGCGGACATGCACCGTCGGAGGCGCTCGAATGCATGTGCA
This sequence comes from Gemmatimonadales bacterium, assembly GCA_041602035.1. Taxonomy (GTDB): domain Bacteria; phylum Gemmatimonadota; class Gemmatimonadetes; order Gemmatimonadales; family GWC2-71-9; genus JAOTVV01. The sequence goes on from JBFIHA010000004.1 coordinate 98,639, forward strand.
AGTCGATCACGTGTGCGGCACGGAATCTCTCGCGCCGTACGCGATCTCCGGGCTCATCGCCCCAGGCTGTGATTGCCGAAAGAGCTCGAGCAGTTGCAGACCGGTCAACTCCTGCAGTGCCACATCCCAGCGTCGCGTTCCGATTGGCGAGTAACGGGTGACCCGGCGCACGCGGTCCGGGCCCGACCCCTTCTCAAACACTAACCCGAACTCGTCACGGTCGTACGCCGTCACACGGCCCGAGGGATAGACCTGCCACATCTCGCCGTCGACCTCGATCGTTCGTCGCGCCATGCTCACACCGCTCCCTCAGAGAACGCCTCGAGATCCTGCTTCACGTCAGCCATGAACCGGTCCGCGTCGGCGCCATCGACAATGCGATGGTCGTACGAGATGGACAGGAGCCCCATGGTCCGAATCGCCATCACATCCTGACCGTCTTCGAGGGTGAGCACCTTGGGGCGCTTCTCGATCGAGCCGATACCAAGGATGGCCACCTGCGGCTGGCTGATGATGGGTGCTCCCGCGTAGGAGCCGAACACCCCCGGATTCGTGATCGTGAAGGTCCCCTGCTGCACCTCATCAGGCGACAGGCGTTTGACGCGGGCCCGTTCGGCGAGATCCGCCACCTTCTTGGCGATTCCAAGCAAGGACAACTCGTCTGCATGCTTCAACACGGGGACGATGAGGCCCCAATCGAGCGCCACGGCGATACCGATGTTGATGGACTTCCGATAGATGATGGCGTCGCCGCTGACCGACGCGTTGAGCACGGGATGCTTCCGCAGATTGTCGGCGATGACCTTGATGATGAACGTCAGGTAGGTCGGGTTCGCCCCGCGCTCCTGGTAGTCTTTCTTGATTCGAGCCCGGAGCCGGGCGACCTCGGTGTAGTCGATCTCATAGTAGCTCGTAACGTGCGCGGATACCCGCCGCGACAGCACCATGTGATCTGCCGTGAGCTTCCGGATCCGGCTCATCGGCACCACTTGGTCCCCCGGCCAGGGCTCGACCGAGGGGTGGGTAACGGTACCGGCGGACGGTGCCGCCGCGGGCGCCGCGGGCGCTGCCGCCGGGGCGCGATGCTCCCCGCGCTCGATGAACTCGAGGATGTCCTTCTTCGTCACCCGGCCCCCATGGCCCGACCCCTCCACTCGTCCGATATCGACACCGTGCTCCGCGGCGATCTTCCGGACCAGGGGAGTGGACCGCCGACGCAGCCGCTCCTCGGCATTTTCGTCGCCAGCAGGCGCTTTGGGGGGGGTACTCGGTGGCGCGGGGGCGGCCGCCGGCGCCGGCGTGGGCGTCTCGGCCGGCTTCGGGGCGGGCGTGGCAGCAGCCTCCGCCGGCGGCGGTGCGGGCGGCGCCGAGCCGGCAACCCCCGCGCCATCAGTATCAATCACCGCGATCACGGTCTGGACGGCGACCGTCTCGCCCTCACCGACCTTGATCTCCGCCAGCACGCCGGCCGTGGGTGCAGGGATCTCGGCATCTACTTTGTCCGTCGAAATCTCCAGGATGGCCTCGTCTCGCTTCACCGAGTCCCCCACCTGCTTGAGCCACCGCGACACGGTGCCTTCGGCGATGGACTCGCCCATCTGAGGCATGATCACATCGACACGCGCCATCCCTGCTCTCCTACGTCAGCCGCCCGGGCCGGGCTCGGGGGATTTGATCCATGCAAGCATCGATTCGGATACGAAGCGCGGGTCGGGTCGCCGCATATGTGTCACATGCAGCCGGTACCGACCCTGGCGACGAGCGTCACGTGGTTCCACGTCACGTGGGCAACACGTCACCGCCGCCGGACGTTTAAGATACGTGGGCTCCGACGATTCTGCGAGCGCGTCATTCACCAACGGTGCGCCGGTCGGACGTGGCGGATTGCGCAGGTGTGCGTGACGCCGCACCGGGTGCACGTGCTCGTGAAGACCGACCCGGGCGCCTGTCGGCGAACCATGTTAGCGGAGGTGCGCTCCTGCGTGGCGACGGCAGTGGAGCGCAGCGGCGCGGCGCGGTTACTGCGCGGACCACTGTGGGACGAGCGATCGTGGTGCTCCGCGCTCACGGGCCCGGCACAGGTCGCGCGGGTTCGACGGGCCCTGGCCAGCCGAACGGAGACCTGCGGATAACGGGCAAAAGCCAGGAATCATCAGTAGCTGAGCAGCCTCCGCGCCGTTTCCACGATCGCCTCGGTCTGGGGAAGCACGAAGTCTTCGAGCGGACCTGAGAATGGCAGCGGGGCATCGTGGGCCGTGACTCGCAGCACCGGTGCATCCAGCCATTCGAAGCCCTGCTCGTTCACCCGGGCGGTGATCTCACCGGCAAGGCCACCGGTGCGGGTGTCCTCATGAACGATCAAGAGTCGGCTGGTCTGCCGTACCGAAGCCATGATGGCCGCGTCGTCCATGGGCAACAGCGTGCGCAAGTCGATCACGTCCACCGAGACCTGGTCCTCCCGTTCGAGGATCTCGGCAGCCTCCAGCGCCTTCCACACCATGGCCGACCAGGTCACCACCGTCAGGTCCCGCCCCTCACGAACCGTTCGGGCCATGCCGATCGGGGTGAGGACCTCCGGATCGTCCGGAACGTCCTCCTTGATGCGTCGATAGAGAAATTTGTGCTCGAAGAAGATGACCGGATCCTCGTCACGGATCGATGCCTTCAGCAGACCTTTGGCGTCCGCCACGGACGCGGGGCTCACGAGCTTGAGGCCCGGCGTGTGAAAGAACGCGGCCTCGGGCATCTGTGAATGGAATGGACCACCCCGCACGTAGCCGCCGGATGGGCCGCGAATCACGATCGGTGTCGAGAGTCCGGCGCGGTATCGCGCGGTCGCGACATAATTTGTGATGATGTCGTACGCACAGGAGATGAAGTCGATGAACTGCATCTCGGCTACCGGCCGCAGGCCCATGTGGGCAGCTCCGGCCGCGGCCCCGACGATCGCCGCCTCGCTGAGCGGCGTATCGATCACTCGCTGTGCGCCGAACCGCTCCTGGAATCCCTCAGTCAACTTGAAGGCGCCGCCGTACTGACCGATGTCCTCTCCCAGGAGGAACACTCGCTCGTCGCGCTCCATCTCCTCCCACAAGCCTTGTCGCAGGGCTTCGAGGTAGGTCAGCGAGGGCACGGCGGCTCCGCGGGCCTCATCGGCTCACGGCGAGCCCGGCGAGACAACGGTTCACGAGACGATCGTCGCGCTGTAGCCGGCGGTCTGGACAGCCGTCACCAGATCCTGCAGACCGGTCCGTCTCGGGTCGAAATCGACCTCGGCGGTCTCCGCCCCCAGATCCACCTGCGTCGCGAACACGCCCGAGACGTCGCTGAGGGCCCTCTCGACCTTCTGACGGCAATGGTTGCAGGTCATACCGGTGATGTGGAGCTGTGCCGTTGCCATGGGATTCCGTCCGTCCGAGTGAACCCGTGAGAAGACGTGGGGACCCGCGACCGTCAGTACGCGCCCCGCGCCAGGTGGCCTGGCTCCACACGGGCATGGAGCACGGTCAGAAACCGCTTTCCCACCTTGTCCGCCTCGCTTTCGCCCACCTGATCGGTGTGCAGCGTCACGAGCGTGTAGTGTCCTCCCTCGGCTTCGACCTTGACCGTAATGGTGCCGATGGTCCCGCTGAACGTCCGGAGCCGGTTCCGGGACTCACCCGGCGCCAGGCGCTCGCCGAAGTAGCGATCGGCCTCCGCAATTACTTCATCGGGGCTCATCGTCGTACGATGGAAGTAGCGCATTGATCATGTCATCTGGGTTGGTGTGAACGCCCGGAGTCGCAGGCTGTTGCCCACGACGCTCAGGCTGGATGCTGCCATCGCCGCGCTCGCGACGATCGGACTGAGCAGGATCCCCGTGAACGGATACAACACCCCGGCGGCGAGCGGGATCCCCAACACATTGTACACGAAGGCAAAGAACAGATTACCGCGAATGGTCCGCATGGTGCGTCTCGACAGCTCGATGGCTGCGACGACGCCGTTCACGTCCCCGCGGATCAGCGTGATATCGGAGGCCTCCACTGCCACGTCGGTGCCCGTCCCCAAGGCGAACCCGATGTCGGCCTGGGCGAGTGCCGGGGCGTCATTGATCCCGTCGCCGACCATCGCGACGACTCGTCCGCCCTCCTGCAAACGCTTGATTTCGTCCGTCTTGTCCCGAGGGTCCACTTCAGCGATCACGCGGTCGATGCCGACCTCTTTCCCGACGAGGCGCGCCGCCACCTTGCTGTCACCACTCAGGAGCACGACTTCGAGGCCCATGTCCTTGAGCCGGCTGACCGCCCCCTTCGCCCCGGGCTTCAGCTCGTCGGCGATGATGATCGCGCCCTGTACCGTGTCGTTGACCACCACGATCGCGGGCGACCGTCCCGCCAAGATGTGGCGCTCCACCTCCTGTTCCAGGGAGCCCAGTGGCAGGCTCCGCTCACTGGCGTGACGCACGCTGATAACCTCGACGAGGAACTTGCCGACGATCCCGCGCGCGCCCCGCCCTTCCATCGCCACGAACCGCTCCACCGTCGGCGTCTCGAGGCCCTTCGCGCCGGCAGCGTGAACGATGGCGGAGGCCAACGGGTGCTCGGATCGCGCCTCGACGGCGGCGGCCAGGCGTAGCAACTCGTCCGGAGCCACGATGGACCCGTCTTTGCGCCTCGCGCCAAGCACCTGCGTCACCACCGGCTCGCCCACGGTGATGGTACCGGTCTTGTCGAACACCACGGTCTCGATGCGCCGTACGGTCTCGAGCGCCTCACCACCGCGGATCAGAATCCCGTGCTCCGCCCCCTTGCCGGTTCCCACCATGATGGCCGTCGGGGTCGCCAGACCAAGGGCGCAGGGGCAGGCAATGACCAGGACCGTCACGAGCGCGACCGTGCTGTACACGGCCTTGGGGTCCGGCCCCAGAATCCACCAGACGACGAAGGCCGCGATGGCGATGGCAATCACGATGGGCACGAAGATGCCGGCCACAGTGTCTGCCAGCCGCTGGGCCGGTGCCTTGGTGCCCTGCGCCTCCTCCACGAGCCGAACGATCTGGGCCAGCGCGGTATCTCGACCGACCGCGGTAGTCTCGTACATGAACGACCCCGTGGTATTGACCGTACCCCCCACGACCGTGTCGCCCGCCTTCTTCTCGACCGGCAAGGGCTCACCCGTCAGCATCGCCTCGCTGACACTCGATTCGCCCGACCGCACGATGCCGTCCACCGGCAGCGTCTCTCCGGGACGAACGATCACAAGGTCACCGACCTGCACTTCTTCGATCGGGATCTCCACATCCTGGCCGGCACGCTGCACCCGCGCCGTCTTCGGACGGAGCCCGAGCAGGCGACGGATGGCCGCGGACGTCTGCCCTTTGGCGCGCGCTTCCAGCAGCCGCCCGAGCAGGATCAGGGCGATGATGGCATTGACCGCTTCGAAGTAGACGTCCGCGGGGAGTCCCGCCCGCTCGAACACCCACGGGAGGAGCGTGGCCACCGACGAATACAGGAAGGCGGCCCCAGTGCCAACGGCGATCAACGTATTCATGTCGGCGCTACGATGCTTGGCCCCACTCCACGCACCACGGAAGAACTGCCACCCACTCCAGAACAGCACGGGTAGTGTGAGCAGCATGAGGCCGAGCTTGAGGCCGACGGGGTTCACCTCGGCGAAGGCATACAGCGAGGGGAGCAGATTCCCGAGCGTCTGGTTCAGCGGTTGCATCAGCCGCATGACGAGATCGTGCTCCTTGGCCCCCATGACCCCCATGAGCGGCATCGATCCCACCATGGTGAGCAGGGCCGCCACCGCGGCCACGGCAAACTTGAGGGCGAGCTGACGGACCTCGGCCTGTCGTTTGAGCCGTTCTCGCTCGACCGGGTCTTCTGCGGCCACGGGCTCAGCTACCGTGAAGCCCGCCTCCGACACCGCCCGTTCGAGCTCCTGGGCGGTCACGAGGCCGGGGACGTACTCCACCCGCACGTGCTCGGTGGCCTGATTCGCCACCGCGGACAGCACTCCGGGGAGCGCCGAGAGACCGCTCTCGAGACGGCTTACGCCCGTGGCATAGTGCAACCCCTCGACGCCAAAGCTCACCGTAGCCTTGGCGCAGTCATAGCCCGCCTCACGAACCGCCCGCACGAGATCCGCCACCTTCACCACCGAGTCGTCGATGGTCACCGTGGCCTTCCCCGTGGCGTAGTTCACCGCGGCATCGGTCACGCCGTTGGCTCGGGCCAGACGCTTCTGCACGGTCGTGGCGCACGCCCCGCAGGTCATGCCCTCCACCGGAAGGGTGACTCGCGCCCTAGGCATGCTTGTCGTGTCCCTTCCCGAGATTTGCCCGGGCCCCCTCGCGTCCGATCTGTGCCACCACGCGTCCCCTCAGCACCGACTTGCCGCAGCGGAACGGGTAGTCCCCAGCCGCCGTCGGAGTGAACTCGACCGCCGTCGTCTCGAAGGCCGCCAAGGCGTGATCGATTCCGAGTGTCTCGAAGACGACGCGCTCAGAGCACTCCGCCGTCTCGTCACGATGGAAGAGGAGGCGTACCGGGCGGCCCGCCTCCACGAAGATGGTGTCCGGATCGTATCCGTCCCTGACCAGCACCCGGATCTCCTGCACGTCGCCGGATCGAGCGGGGCGCTCCGGCCCGGGCCGGGGCCCGAGGAAGTACCACAACTCACCGGCGATAAGGGCGACGCCGAGGACGGCGACGATGACGTCCCCTATCACGCCTTCTCGTACTCGTAGTATTCGATCCCGAGGTGGGTGATCTGCTCCTCACCCATCATCCAACGCAGGGTGTTCTTGAGTTTGGTGTGTTGGATGAACAAGTCGTGCTCGGGCGTGAGGCTGGGGGCCGCCATCGGGCTCTTGAAGTAGAACGACAGCCACTCCTGAATGCCGGCCAAGTCCGCCCGTTGTGCCAAGTCCATGAACAGCGCCAAGTCGAGCACAATCGGAGCGGCAAGGATGGAGTCGCGGCATAGGAAGTCGATCTTGATTTGCATCGGGTATTCCAACCACCCGAAGATGTCGATATTGTCCCACCCCTCCTTGTTGTCCCCTCGCGGCGGGTAGTAGTTGATGCGGACCTTGTGGTAGATGTTCCCGTAGAGATCGGGGTACATCTTCGGCTGCAGGATGTGCTCCAGCACCCCGAGTTTCGACTCCTCCTTGGTCTTGAACGACTCGGGATCGTCCAGCACTTCCCCATCGCGGTTGCCGAGGATGTTCGTCGAGTACCAACCCGACAGGCCAAGCATGCGCGCCTTGAGCATCGGGGACATGACGGTCTTCACCATCGTCTGTCCGGTCTTGAAATCCTTGCCGGCGATGGCGACCCCTTCTCGCTCTGCCAGTTCTTGCAGCGCCGGCATGTCGACCGTCAGGTTGGGAGCACCGTTCGCAAACGGAACCCCTTCCATGAGACTCGCCCACGCATAGAGCATCGACGGCGCGATCGCGGGGTCGTTCTGCTCCATTCCCCGCTCGAACGCGGCGAGCGACTGGTGCACGGCACCTTGTTGGATGAAGATCTCGGTCGAGGCACACCACACCGTGACCAGCCGGTCACATCCGTGCGTGCTCTTGAATTGCCGCAGGTCCTCGCGCAGCTGCTCGGCCAGGTCCCGCTTGGTCTTGCCGGACTTCACGTTCGTCCCCGTCAAGCGCTTGACGTACTGCTGGTCGAACACGGCCGGCATGGGTTGGATCGACGTGAGGAAGTCCGCGATGGGTTCGATGTGCGGCGCATCGAGCACACCCGCCACCTTGCTCGACTGATAGCCATCGTCGGGAATCGGGTCCCACGCGCCGAACACAAGACTGTCGAGCGGGGCCAGGGGAGCGAAGTCCCGGATCAGCGGCGCCCGCCCTTCGGTGCGACGCCCGAGACGAATCGTCGCCAACTGGCTGAGCGCGCCGATCGGCTTGGCCCGGCCCTGGCGCACGTTTTCCACCCCCGCAACGAAGGTCGTGGCCACGGCGCCCAACCCCACGAGCATCACACCCAATGTGCCGTCCGCCGGCCGGATCGGCCGCTGCAATCCCTCAGTCACTTCCAGGTCCTTTCTTTGACGACGTCTTCATGACCACCGGTCGGGCGAATCGTGCCTGCGTGCGGCGGGCCACCCGGCGAGTGGCCCGATAGACGTGCGCAATTCGCTGTCCTACCGTGATGACCGCGAGCAACGCGAGTATCCCCACCACACCGAGCAGCAACAGGCCATCTGGGCCCGCACCAAAGAACAGCGTCGGCACGCCGAGCCCGAGGATGCGCTCCGCACGCTGTGCGATTCCCACCTTGCACTCCAGCTCGAGCCCTTCCGCGCGTGCGCGCGCGTACGAGACGATCAGACCTGCGGACAATGCCGTCAGCGCGCCCAGCAACGCGGGAACGCGTAGTGCATCGGTCACACCACCAGTGACGAAGTAGACGGCGATCCCAGTGAACAACGCGGCCTCGCCCACTCGGTCCAGGGTGGAATCGTAGAACGCGCCGAACTTGCTGACCGCATTGCTCCCCCGGGCGACGCGGCCGTCCAGCATATCCATCACACCGCTGAGCAGGAGGAGAAACCCTCCGAGGTTGACGGACCCGACGCCGAAGGCAACGCCCGAGCCGATGAGGATCAGGGTACCCAAGGTCGTGAGCACGTTGGGGCTGACCCCCGCCGCGATGAGGCGCGACACGAAGGGATCGAGTGCAGCCTCGAATCCTCGTCGGACAGGGCGTGGAATAATCGTCATGGGTCGCGTTCAGAGCAGCTAAGAATAACGGCCGCAACGGACTGCGGCAATTCTGCCGTCCCGGTCCCCCCCTCCGCCAGTCCGTGCTTTGGGGAGGTCAGCGGTACAGCAGGACATCCCTCCGATCGACGAGAAATTGATCCAGGCGGGGGCCCCACTCGGCCATGAGCTGATCGGGCGGGCGGCCAGCGAGCAGGCCATCCCATACCAACGCGGTGCCGAGCAACTGGGCCAGCCTGTGTTCGTTGACCGCCAGCGATTCCGGGTGCTCGCCCTGGATGGCGACCAGGAGGGCCACGGCAACCGCCACGGGGTTGTACCGCTGTCGATCGCGGGTCCGGAGCCGGACGGCCCGGATCGCCCGTTCGTCATACTTGCCGTCGGGTGGCGCCTCGGGGACCACGATGGTATCGGTGACGAGCACCCCGGGCCGGGACCCGAGCCGAGCGATGACCTTGGCGGCATCGAGCCATGGGGCGCCAATGACCTGAAACGCCACCGGTGTGCCACGTCCCACTGACAGGTTCGTGGCCTCGAACAGCACCGTTCCCGGATAATGGGTAGCGCTCTCCAAATCGGGCATGCTCGGAGATGGCTTTACCCATGGGAGTCCGGTCTCATCGAACCACAGGGAGCGGCGCCAGCCGTCGGCAGGCACGACGATCAGATTCGCCCCGATGCCGAGCTGCTGGTTGCCGAGCCGCGCCAGTTCGCCGAGCGTTAGCCCGTGGCGCATCGGCACCGGGAGCATACCGACGAACGAGACGTAGGCACTTTCCAGCAGCGGGCCCTGCACGACATCTCCGCCGATCGGGTTCGGCCGATCCAGCAGTACCACCGGAATGCCGGCCGCGGCACACGCACGCATGGCCAACAACGTGGTCGAGATGTACGTGTACGGGCGCGCCCCGATATCCTGCAGGTCGACCAAAAGGACATCGATCGGCTCGAGCATGACCGGTGTCGGCTCCCGCACTTCGCCGTAGAGGCTGAACACCGGAATGCCGGTTGCCGAATCGATGCCGTGGCCAATGTCTGGCCGATCCAGTACGCCGCGGTAGCCATGCTCCGGCGTGAAGATTGCGGTAACTTGCGCGTCGGAGGCGACGAGACGATCGAGATCGCTCGCCCCCGCGGCGTCCACGCCGGTCTGGTTGGTGAGCAGGCCGACCCGACGCCCCGCAATCAGGTGCAGGGAGTCGTCGAGCAAGACCTGAATGCCGGGACGCACCGTCGCTGACGAGCCGTGCCCGGCCGAACACCCCGTCCCGACGAGGGCAACGAGTAGGAACCCGAGGAAAGACCGCCGATGCATCGTTCAACCGCCTTGGTTGCAGTCGTGATGCTCGCCGCCTGTTCGCGTAGCCCGGCGCCGGTTCCGGACCGGATCGTCCCCGATCCAGTCGCCGTGCTACCGCGGGTGACCATCGACCGTGTCGATAAGATAACGGTCGACGGCGTGCTCGAGAGCCTCACCCTGCGGGAGAAGGTCGGCCAGCTCGTGATGCCGTGGCGTCTGGGCGACTATGCGGCGTTCGACAGCGCGGAGTACGATACGCTCACCATGTGGGTGGACTCGCTCAAGGTGGGCGGGATCATCATCTCTATCGGGCCCCCATTGGAGATCGCGGCGAAGCTGAACGCCCTCCAGGCCCGTTCCGCCCTACCGCTGCTCGTGGCAGCGGACCTCGAGTGGGGCTCGGGCATGCGGCTCAGCGGCGGGACAGCCTTCCCGATGCCGATGGCGATCGCTGCTGGCGGCCGGGTGTCGGACGCGTACGAGCTGGGCCGGGTGACGGCGCTGGAGGCCCGGGCGGTGGGGATCCACATGACGTTTTCCCCCGTCGCCGACCTCAACAACAACCCCGCGAATCCCATCGTCAACACCCGGGCCTTCGGGGACGACCCGGCCAATGCGGGGCCATTTCTGCGTGCCTATGTTCGCGGGGCCTCCGACTACGGCGTGTTCACGACGGCCAAGCACTTCCCGGGACACGGCGATACGGATATCGACTCGCACATCGAGGTCCCGGTGGTTCGCGCGTGCTGGGATCGACTCGATTCCTTGGAACTCGAGCCGTTCCGCACCGCGATCCGCGCCGGGGTGACGGCGGTGATGACGGCCCACGTTGCCGTCCCATGCGTCACCGGTGGGGTGCCCGAGCCCGCGACCCTATCGCGAACGGTCATGACCGACATCCTCCGGGATTCGCTCGGCTTCACTGGGATCGTGGTCACCGACGCCCTTACCATGGGAGCAATCGTGCGGGCCTGGGGGCCGGGCGAGAGCGCGGTACGGGCGTTTCTCGCCGGAAGCGACATGCTGTTGATTCCCGCCGATCCGACAGCCGCGATCGACGCCGTCGTTGCCGCAGTCGAGTCCGGTCGGATTCCGCTCGAGCGGCTGGATCGGTCGGTCCGCCGGGTGCTGGTGCTCAAGGAGCGGGCCGGTCTCTTCCGCCACCGATCGGTGACGCTCGATTCCATTCCCGCCGTGGTCGCCAAGCGGGCGTTCGCCGATCTGGCGGCCGACATGGCCGCGCGGTCCCTCACGTTGGTCCAGCCGGGCACAATCGCGCAGTTCCGGGACACGCGGGACCGGACCGCTGTCATCGTGTATGGTCGAGAGACCAACCTCTCCACCGGCAACGCACTCGTGGCCGAGCTCCGCGCACAGGGCGAGGCGGTGTCGACCTTCCGCCTGTACCCAGCATCGGGCCCATTGTCGTACGACTCTGCCCGAGTCGCGATCCGGGGAGCCCCCCGCGTCATGTTCGCCGTCAACGTGCGGGTGGTGTCGGGACTCGGACACATCGCCATGCCCGACTCGCTCGCGGAGCTGATCCGGACCACGCAGCGAGAGAAGCCGACGCTGCTGGCGTCGTTCGGGAATCCGTATCTGCTGGACCAGCTGCCCGACTATGGCGGTGGGTACCTGCTCGCCTGGAGCGGGATCGAGGCAGCCGAGCGCGCGGTGGCCAGAGCGGTGGCTGGCGGAGCCGCGGTTCGGGGCCGACTCCCGATTTCGCTCGGCGTCGGATTCCCGCGGGGACACGGCATAGACCTCCCACGGATCGCCGCGTCGGCCACCGCTGCCGGCCTGTCCAAGCCCCTGCCCGAGCGGGTGGATTCGGCCTTCGACTACGCTGCACTGGACGAGGTCCCCCGCTATCTCCAGGCGCGGGTGGACGACGGTGCCTTCCCCGGTGCCGTGCTGGTGGTGGGACATCGCGGGGCCGTCGCCTACCGCACGGCCGTCGGGAGCTACGGCGAGGACGATCCTCGGCCGGTCAGCGACACGACCGTCTACGACATGGCAAGCCTCACCAAGGTGATCGGACTCACGACGGCGGTGATGTTCCTGGTCGCCGAGGGGAAGCTCGACCTCAACCGGCCGGTCGCCCATTACGTTCCCGAGTTCACGGATGGGGGCAAGAGCCGCGTACGGGTACGGCACCTACTCACCCACACCTCGGGTTTGCCGGCGTGGATGCCGCTCCACCTCGAAACCGAGACCCCCGAAGAGGCCATCGGGCTCGTGCTCCGGCAGCCGCTCCAATCGGCGCCGGGCGAGCGGTACGTGTATTCGGACCTCGGCGCCATTACGATGGCCGAGGTCGTGGAGCGCGTGAGCGGCGAGGCCCTCGACGTCTTCCTCCGGCACCGGGTGTTCGCGCCGCTCGAGATGCGGCACACGCGGTTTCTGCCACCCGAGTCGTGGCGGGCCATCATCGCGCCAACGGAGCGGGACCCGTGGCGCGGCCGGTTGGTGTGGGGCGAGGTGCACGACGAAAACGCCTATCGCCTCGGGGGTGTATCCGGTCATGCCGGCCTGTTCTCCAACGGACCCGACCTCGCCCGGTTCGCGCTCTGGCTGCTCGACGCCTGGCACGGCCGGTTGCCCCCAGACGCGGGTCCGCGCCTCCCGCCGGAGATCGTACGCGAGTTCACCCGACGCCAGCCGGGGCCGGACGGTTCGACCCGCGCCCTGGGCTGGGACACGCCGTCGGCGTCCGGCCGAAGCTCCGCCGGCACGCTGCTGTCCCGCGAGAGCTTCGGCCACACCGGCTTCACCGGGACGAGCCTCTGGATCGAGCCCGAGCGAGAGCTGTTCGTGATCCTGCTCACAAACCGGGTGCACCCGACACGGGAAAACCGCGCCATCCTTGACGTCCGAGGCGAGGTGGCCGACCTGGTGGTCCGCGCCATGCGGGAGGTCGGGGGCGGCGCACGGGAGCCATAAACCGGCGATCCGTTGACACTGGCGTGAGGACTCTCTAACATGCGCGAGCAAGGAGGTGTGCGCATGACGACGACTCAGCGGCCCGAGACGACCGTCGAGATCAAGCTGACCGATGATGCCGTCGCCCAGGTGCGGCGGTTCATGGAGCAGGAACAAGTGCCCGAAGACACTGCGGGGCTTCGGGTCTCCGTCCTTCCGGGTGGATGCTCGGGATTCCAGTACGGACTCAACATCGAGGAAGCTCCGCTGACCGACGACATCACGCTGGAGCTGAAAGGCGTCCGGGTGTTCGTCGACGCATTCAGTGCCCAGTACCTGAACGGCGTGACCATCAACTACGTCTCCACCATGCAGGGGTCGGGATTCACCTTTGACAACCCCTTGGCCACGGGTGGATGCGGCTGCGGTAGCTCGTTCACCGTCTGACCCGACGACGACGAGACACTAATGTCCCAGGGGCCTGCGCGGCAACGCCAGGCCCCTTCGTCATCCGGTCACCGCGATGACCACACTCGATCTCGCCGTCATGGCACTGTACCTCCTCGCCGTTGTCGCGGTGGGCGTGTATTTCACGCGCCGGCAACACGACGCCTCCGACTATTTCCTCGGTCGTCACAGCCTGCCCTGGTGGGCCGTGATGCTCTCGATTGTGGCCACCGAGACCTCCGCACTGACCGTCATCTCGATCCCGGGGCTTGGCGCGCGCACCAATCTCGCCTTTCTCCAGCTTCCGATAGGCTACCTCGTGGGTCGGGTGGGCGTCGCGCTATGGCTGCTCCCCGGCTATTTCCAGGGCGAGAACGAGACGGCCTATACGCGGCTCGAGACGCGATTCGGACCCGGCACCAGACGGGTCGCGTCGGCGACGTTCATGGGGATCCGGGCGCTCGGGGACAGCGTACGGGTCTTCGCCACCGCGATCCCGCTGGCCGTCGTGACAGGTTGGTCCTATCCAGCCAGCATTGCCGTCGTGGCCGTCGCCACCCTGGCCTATACATGGGCGGGAGGGATCAAGGCCGTGGTCTGGGTGGACGTCATGCAGCTCGGGATCTACCTGGTGGGTGGAATCGCCACGTTCCTCGTTGCAGCGAGCCTCGCTGGCGGAACCGTCGAGGCCCTGGGCAGGGCGGCGGACACGGGCAGGCTTGACGTGTTCGACTGGTCGCTCTCCTTCACGACGACGTACACCTTCCTTGGCGGACTCGTGGGCGGCGCGCTGTTGTCGGCTGCATCGCACGGGACGGATCACCTCATCGTGCAGCGTCTACTCGCCACACGGCACGTCTCCGATGCGAGGCGGGCGCTCGTGGGCTCGGGGATCCTGGTGATCGTGCAATTCGCGGTCTTCCTGCTGGTGGGTTCCATGCTGTGGGCCGCCGGAGCGGACGACCCGTCACTTTCGGGAGACGAGCTGTTCCCGACGTTCGTCATCCGGCAACTCCCGCCGGGCCTCGCCGGCTTGGTGGTCGCCGGACTGCTCGCCGCCGCGATGAGTACGGTCAGCTCGTCACTCAACTCCCTCGCCTCCGCCGCCACCCACGATTTCTACGCGTCCATCACGGGACGCCGCGATCCGCGGCACCTCCTCACGGTCGGGCGCTGGGCGACGGTTGGCTGGGCCGTGGTCCTCGCCGGGGGAGCGCTGTCGTTTCGGTCGACCGATCAGCCGGTGGTGGAGCTGGCGCTCGCCATTGCCTCGATCACGTACGGAGCGCTGCTGGGGACGTACATCCTTGCCGGCACCACTCGGGTCCGGCAGCGCGATGCGATTACAGCCATATTGCTCTCCGCGATCGGCATGGTCGTGATCGTCCTGGTCAAGCCGGGTCCGTTTGCCCAATTGGCCTGGCCCTGGTACGTCCCGCTCGGGACGATCATCACGCTCGTTATCGGGTGGCTCTCCAGCATGTTCAGCACCGAGGCACGCTCATGACCCCACTCCTCATAGGAATCGATGCCGGCGCGTCCCATACCGAGGCCGTCCTGGGAGAGGATGTGAACCGCGTGATGGACCGGTGGCGTGGAGGACCCGGAGCGTTGCGGGCCGGAGCCGAACCCGACGCCGTGCGCGTGTGGGCAGGGGCGATTGCCCAGGTCCTGGAGCGGTTCAGGGGACGCGGTGAGGGCTTGGTGGTCGTCGTCGGTGCGGCCGGAGCCGGCAACGACGCCGTCCGTCGTCGCGCCGAAGAGGTGTTGGATGCGACGCTCGGCAGCCGAGCGAAAACCCGGGTCGTGACCGACGGCGAGATCGCTCTGGAGGCCGCCTTTCCGGGACGCGTGCCGGGGGTGGTCGTCATGGCCGGGTCGGGGTCGATCGCGTACGCCCGCACGGCGCAGGGAACCGTTCGCCGCGTTGGCGGACTTGGATGGGTAATGGGAGACGAAGGAAGCGGCTATGCACTTGCGCGTGCGGCGCTCCGGTGGGCGGGCAGGGCGGCCGAGGGTCGCGCACCGGCTACGGCACTGACCGGCGCGTTGCCTCCAGGCGTCGGGGTCGCATCGATCGACGAGCTGGTCCGGTGGTCGCTTGATGCGAGCCCCAATGCCATCGCGGCGCTGGCCGCGGTTGTCTGCACGGCGGCCGACGACGGGGATGCGGCAGCGAGTGAGCTCGTTGAGGACGCGGCGGTCGAGCTGACGCAGCTCGTCACGGCCCTGCTTCCGGCCTCACCGGCCGAGGCCGGCGGCGTCGCTCTGGGCGGGGGCCTCCTCCGTGCAGGCACGGCCGTGCGGGGACGGCTGGTCCGGCTCCTGAGCGAGCGACAGCCCGGACTGTCCGTCATGACCGAGCCCGTCGATCCCGCGCTCGGTGCGCTTCGGCTTGCCGGTGGGATGTGACACCGAGAGCTCGTAACGAGCCTCGATCGGCGCATTGGGGGTGTCCGGGTATGTTGTGGCAACCTTATCGAGCGGATGAGCGAGCATGAGCTGTAACATCGAGCGGATGAGCGAGCATGAGCTGTAACGACGACCGAGTCTCCGGCGGTCCCGGATCACCCGGGGCCGCCGGCGAGGGCGCGAGACCGATGGGACTGTGGGTCAGTCTCATCCCCGTCGTGTTCCTCGTCGCCGCCCTCGCGGTGACGATCAAGCTGTTCGCGCTCGATCCGCACATCCCTCTGATCAGCGCCGCGGCGGTCGCGGGCATCGTGGCCGTGTTCCACGGCGTTCGTTGGAAGGCGATTGAGGCGGGGATGATCCACGGGATCAACCTCGCCATGGGGGCCATCCTCATTCTCATGGTCGTCGGAACGCTGATCGGGACCTGGATCCTCGGCGGGGTCGTGCCGACGATGATCTACTACGGGCTCAAGGTCCTGTCCCCCGGCATCTTCCTCGTCGCGACCATGATCATCTGCTCGATCGTCTCACTGGGGACCGGCTCGTCGTGGTCCACCGCGGGGACGGTGGGCGTCGCGCTGATCGGGGTGGGCGCTGCGTTGCAGATTCCCCTCCCCATGGTCGCGGGGGCGATCATCTCCGGGGCGTACTTCGGTGACAAGATGTCGCCCCTGTCGGACACCACCAATCTGGCTCCCGCCATGGCCGGCACCGACGTGTTCTCCCACATCCGGCACATGGCATACACGACCACCCCCGGCTACCTGCTGGCGCTCGTTCTCTACGGATTCATCGGAACGAAATACGCTGGGGGGAGAATGGAAGTGGACGAGGTGGCCGCGATGCTTCAAAACATCGATGCGAGCTTCCTCATCCATCCCGTGCTGCTGCTTCCGCCGGTCGCGGTGATCGCAATGGTGGTACGCCGGGTTCCCCCACTGCCGGCTCTCCTGGGCGGGACGCTCCTCGGCGGAATCTGCGCCGTTGCTTTCCAGTCCGGATCGGTGGCCGACGTCGTCGCGGCTTCGTTTTCCGGATTCGTTTCGGAGACCGGTGTGCCCCTGGTGGACAACCTGCTGACGCAGGGCGGACTCATGAGCATGATGGACACGGTGGCGCTCATCATCTGTGCGCTCTCGTTCGGCGGCATCATGGAGCGCACCGGGATGCTGGAGACCATCGCGAACGCCCTCTTGAGACTCGTGCGGGGGACCGGCTCGCTGGTGGCCACGACGGTGCTCAGCGCGATCGGGCTGAACGCGGTGGCATCCGATCAGTACATGGCGATCGTGATCCCAGGACGCATGTACCGCAACGCGTTCGAGAAGCAGGGGTTGCATCCCAAGAACCTATCGCGCGCGCTGGAGGATTCGGCGACGTTGACTTCGCCTTTGATTCCGTGGAACACGTGCGGTGCGTTCATGTGGGCCACCCTCGGGGTCAACCCGCTGCTCTACCTCCCCTATGCGTTCATGAACCTCGCCAACCCGATCGTTTCGATCATCTACGGCTATACCGGGTTCACTATGGAGAAGCTGGAGTCACCGGTGACCACCCCGGGGGTAGTGGGGGGCACAGAAACGTCGAAGCCGATCGCCGCGAGCTAGCGCCGACCGACCCGTCAGAGGGTGATGGGAATGACGATGTGCCCGTCGACGGGCAGGCCTTCGAGCGTCCTGGCCGGTGTGAACTGGAACTGATACATCTGCTCCAGGAACTTCTTGCGATAAGCCGCGTCTTCGATCGGCGGCTCGACCTCCACCTTCGTGACCTTGCCGCGCCGATCCACCCAGAAGTGCACGGCGAACTCGCGGCCCCGAACCGACCGGGGACGATCGGCGGGCACAATGATGAAACGAGGCTCGGGCGGTAGCACCGATCCCCCTTCGCCGCCGCCGGCTCCCGGTCCCTTCCCAGTCCCGACTCCCGTCCCTTCCCCGGTGCCGACCCCACCGCCGGTTCCCGTTCCAGCTCCGGGACCCCCACCGGTACCCGGGCCGGCTCCCTCGACGGGCGCGAGGTCCGTCTGTCCCCGCAGCGCCCGCGCGTCGGCCAGCGGTTCGCTGACGAGTACCGGTGCCACCGCCGGCCTGGGCAGCTCAAGCTCGCGCCTTTCCGACGGCGTTTCTTCCTGCCGCGCCGCCGTCCGTTGGCCGGACAACTCGAGCGGGGGCAAGCTCACGTACTGCACGCTGGACCCACCGCCACCGCCTCCGCCTCCTGGTGGGCCGGGCCCGCCGATGTTCCGCATCACCTCGGCGGAGCTGGCGGCACCGATCACCATTGCGAGCACGACCCCCCCGTGGACCAGGGTGGACACCACCACCCCGCGTCCGAACCGCTCGGTCGAGCGGGGTGGGAAAAAGTCGGGCGGCACCGTTGCGCGTTCTCTCATCGTCGCATAATACACCACGGGCGTGGAAGCCTTCCGGTTTCGGCTTCCACGCCCGCGAGACGCTCCGCCTGGCCTACGGCCGGCGACTCAGTTGGCCTCGTCGCCCGTCTCGTCCGGCGGCGTGAAGCCGATGACCTGAACACCCGCCCCTCGGGCGATGTCCATTGCCTCGATCACCTCCTGGTACGTCCGATTCGGCGCGGACTTCACGAACAGGATCTTCTGCGGCCGGTTGTCGTAGATCTGATGGAACCGCTGGTCGAGCACCTGCCTCGCCACGGGCTCCTTGTTGATCTCGTACGTGCCGTCCGCCCTGAGCTCGAGCACGATGTTGTTGCTCGGTCCCTGTGCTTGCGATTGGCTACGTGTGGCCGGAGGCACCTGCACGTCCATCACCTTCCTGGCCAACGGCACCTGCATCATGAAGATGATGAGCAACACGAGGAGAATGTCGATCATGGGTACGACGTTCGGCTCGTGGTTCGGCTGAGTGCCCGGATCGGGGAGATTAAGAGCCATGGCCGCTACCTCCCCATCCGGCTGAGAAAGCCGCCGGACTCTTCACGCTGCTCGTCGGTTACAGCCGCCACGACGCGCACGCCGGCGGCACGCGCAGTCTCGATCGCCTCCTGCACCCGACCGAACGGGAGCTTCCGATCCGCCCGGAAGAACATGATCTTGTCCTTCGTGCGGTTCTCGAACACCTGCCGCAGCACGCTTTCCAGACGGTCAGCCGGTACCGAGCCAATCGTGCCGGTGCCGGGATCCAGATAGAACCTGCCCTCGCTGTCCAAGCCCAGGACCACGTCGCCCGGGTCATCAGGACGCGCCTCGAGGTTCCTCCCCATCGGCATCTGTGCCTGGAAGCCGGACGTGATGACCGGCGTCACGATCATAAAGATGATGAGCAGCACCAGCATGATGTCGATCATCGGCACCACATTGGGTTCCGACTTGACGCCACCCTCGGGGCTGCCTACTTGCATGCCCATATCAGGTTCTCCTGCTCAACAGGATTCGTCGGTTCGCCTTACTTCATCGGGCTGGGCGTGCCGGCCTGCTGGGCCTTGAACTCCTTAGTGAAGATAGACCGACCGAACTCGCTGCCGACGCTCTTGATGAGGAAGTCGACCAGCTCCTTCGACGTATAGGTCATCTCGACCGTCAGGTTTTCGACCTTGGTCTGGAAGTAGTTGTACAGCCACACGGCCGGAATCGCGACCGCCAGGCCGAACGCCGTCGTGATCAGCGCCTCGGCGATTCCCGCCGATACGGCCGCCAGACCGCCTGAACCGCTCTGGGCCATGCCCTGGAAGGAATTCACGATACCCATGGTCGTGCCGAGCAGGCCGACGAACGGAGCGGTGGCACCGACCGTCGCGAGAATGGCCAAACCGCGCTTCAGCTCCGCGAGCAGGATGAGCATCTGACGTTCGATCGCCCGCTCGGCCGAGTTGATGTCGCCGCTCGTAATCGTGGCGCGATCGCGGAGCAACGGCTTCACCTCCGCCAGCGCCTCACCGAGCACGCGGGCCACGTGGGACGTTCTCTGCTTCTCGGCCACGGCAATGGCCTGGTCCAACTGCTCTTCCTGCAAGAAGCGCGCGAACTCCGGCGCGAACTTCCGAGTTTCGCGCATGCTCTTGCGGAACCGCCACCACTTCTGAACGCCAACCCCGAGGGAGAAGATGGACATGATACCCAAGAGGATGATGATCCCGCGGGCGAACCATCCGGCGTCGTGCCACAGCGCTAAGAGTGAAACTTCCATGGTTTCGTCGGCCTCCGTTACGTGAAGACTCGGTTGTCAGGTCGAGGCGAACGCTCCGACCTACCGTCTACCCTGCAAGTTGAAGATGATCGGCATCTGGACGAGCACCCGCACCGGGCTCGCTCTGACCCGCCCCGGCCGGAACAGACACTTAGCGATCATGTCCCGAGCTGGGCCCTCAAACGCTTTGTGCGATGAGCTCAGGACGTCGATGTTCCCGCCCCGCACGTGCCCATCCGTCTCGACGATGAACTGCAGCAGCACCTGACCCTCGATGTTGGCCTGCTGCATCATGCGCGGGTATTCCGGGACCGGGCAGGAGATGCGCTCGGGCACCTCGTCCACCACGGCCTCGGCGAAGACCTGGGCCAGATCGACCACCGGGCCCGTCCCGCCCTCCAGACCACTAAACACCCCGCCCTCGACGCCCACACCACTGTAGTCGCGCGGATCAAAGCGCTCCTGGAGATTGACGGGGGGAATCTCGGTGGGGATATCCACCGGGGCTGACAGGACCTGGAAGCCTTTGGGCGGCGGGTTCAAGGACGTAACAATCGGAGGAGGCTCGTCCTCGGGCTTCTCCTCCTGCTGCTCGGGCTCGTCCATCACGAGCATGATCGTGTCGATGTCGACCTTTTGCGCTTCCTGGGCCACGCCCATCGTTGCGAACACGGCCGCAATCACGAGCGCGCCCTGGGCCACGGTCGACGTGAACATCCCCATGATCACACCCTTCACGTCCCGCTGACCTTTTCGGTTGGATTCGACAAGTACGTCAAACACGCGGATCCCTCCGGTCTAGATCGTTGGCTAAGCAACGATACCCCGTGGTCCCAGCGTTGACTAGGGACAACCCGAGCAATGCGGTGACCCACAGATTACAGAACTGTTACAATCGGATTACACCTTGCCGTTTGGCGGGCCACGAGCCCAATCGCTGATCCGTCGACCCGGGAAACACCAGGAAAAATGGGGGCTTCAGTCGAAATGGGCCGTGGGGAGGTTGACGGTGAAGGTGGTACCCCGGCCCGGGCGGCTCGTCACGGTGATGGTCCCGCCGTGCGCCTCGGTGATCCACTTGGAGATCGCCAGGCCGAGACCCGCCCCTGGCCGCTCACCGGAGCGACTGCGGGCGGGATCCGCCCGCCAGAACCGATCGAAGATGTGTGGCAGGTCCCCGGGCGCGATGCCGATGCCGGTATCGGCCACGGTCAGGACCACGCGCTGGGCCTTGCGGCGCGCTTCGATGGTTACCGAGCCCTGCGGCGGCGTGTACTTGATGGCGTTGGTCAGGAGGTTCATGAGCAGCTGACGAACGCGCCCGTAGTCCCCACGCAGGGGAATCGGTTGCTCCGGGACGTCGACCGAAACCGCGACCAGGGCCTGCTCGCCGAGAATGCTCGCCGTCTCCGCCACCTCAGCCAGGATTTCCCGGAAATCCACCTCTTCCAGGTGCAGCGGGGCGCGTCCTTCGTCGACGCGCGCCAAGGTGAGCAGCGCATCCACCAGCTCGGCCATCCGGTTCACTTCGAACAGCGTCTCCTCCAGCGTGGCCAGGACGTCGTCCGGGGTCTCTGGGTGCGTGATCGAGCGCTCGATGCCAGCGCGCAGGACGGTGAGCGGGGTTTTGAGTTCGTGACTCGCATCGGCGGTGAAACGGCGCAGCATCGAGAAGTTTCGCTCGAGGCGGGCCAACATTCTGTTCAGGGTCGTCGTGAGGCGCGCCAACTCGTCCCGACCGATGGGGGACGCGAGCCGACGGTGCAAGCTGCGCCCGTCGGTAATCGCCTCGATCTCGTCGACGATGGCCTCGACGGGCTTGAGGTTTCGGCCCACGAGTGAGAAGCCCACGAGTAACGAGGCCAGAATGACGAATGGAGCCGTCCACAGCATGGCGGTGAGCAACGGCACGAAGCCCGAGGTGGGCACGCCCGACACCACCGCCGTGATCTCGTCCCCCGCTTCGGTGATGGGCCGCACGAAGTAGCGAATCCGCCCCACGTCACCACCGATATTGGCGAGCGCCGGTCGGGAAAACCGCGCCGGTTGTTCGGCCAGATCGATGAGAGCCTGCGCCGTCGTGAACGGGAGGTCCCGCGCCTCCGCCGAGACGAACAGCACGTCGCCTTCCCGTCCCAGCACGATGACGAGGCCCGGGACGCCCTCCAGCAGTGAGGCGACTTCGGGCGTCAGCCCGAGATCGCCAGATTGCGGATCCGGTGCCACCACGTTCGCGCGCGCGCGGAACGCCTCGCCCAGGATCCCAGCAATGAGATCCGATTCCAAACGCACGCGTACGTCGAGATCGCCGAATGAGCCCGAGCCCTGAACGACGTAGGTCACGGTGGCAAAAAGGAGGATCGTCGCGCCGAGCAGCGCGGCGTATCCGACCGCCAGACGCCACCGGATGGTCTGCATCGACCTCAGTCGGCCTTCAGCACGTATCCCACGCCGCGCACGGTGTGGATGAGTTTGAGTGTGAACCCGTGATCGACTTTCTTCCGCAGGCGAGTGATCACGACGTCCACGATGTTCGTTCCGGGATCGAAATGATAGTCCCAGGCGTATTCGGTGATGAGCGTCCGAGGCATCACCCGTCCCGCATTGCGGGCGAGATACTCGAGTACCGTGTACTCTTTCGGGGTCAGGTCCAGCAACCTCTCAGCGCGCCGGACTTCATGCTTCCCGGTATCGATCACCAGGTCGGCGACGGTGACGACCGGCGGTGCGATCCCCTTCGGGCGACGGGTGAGCACCTCGACACGGGCCAACAATTCCTCGAGAGCAAACGGCTTGGTCACGTAGTCGTCGGCCCCGATCCGCAGGGCCTGCACCTTGGACTCCACCGCGTCCTGAGCCGTCAGGACGAGCACCGGCGTTTCCACGCCCCGATCGCGCAGGGTTCGCAACACCTCGTTCCCGGACAACCCCGGAAGCCTCAGATCGAGCACGATGACGTCGTAGCTCCCTTGCGAGGCGCGCTCGAGCCCCGCTTGCCCCTCGGCCACGAGGTCGACGATGTATCGGTGCTCCTCGAGACCGCGTTGCACGAACTGGCCGACTGTCCGGTCGTCCTCGACAACGAGGACTTTCACGCGGCTGGCCCCGGCGACTTGACCGGGAGCACGATGTGGAACACCGATCCGCGCCCCACCTGCGAATCCACCAGCACGCGACCCCCGTGCTCCTGCACGATCCCGTAGCAAATGGACAATCCCAGGCCGGTCCCGCTTCCCGGTTGCTTGGTGGTGAAGAACGGCTCGAAGATCTTCGGCAGGTCATCGCGGCGGATCCCCATGCCCGTATCGCCGATGGCCACCACCACCTCGGACTTCCGTCCAAACGGGCCGGTTCGCACCGACAACCTCCCTTTGCCCTCCATGGCATCGATCGCGTTCAGCATAATGGACAGGAACACCTGAATCAGCTGTTCGTGGTTCGCCTCGATGATCGGGAGATCATCGGTCAGATGCCGCTCCAGCGTGATCCCGCGGAATCGGTTGTGATGCTTGACCAAGAACAGGGCATCCTCCACGATCTGATTCAACTCCACCGGCCGCTTCACCCTGGCCTTCGGCCGCGAGAAATCCAGAAGGCCGTCGACGATAGACTTGCAGCGATCCAGTTCGGACTCGATGATGCGCAAATACTCCTCGAACCCCTGCGCCTCGACGACGGGGAGGCCATCGACCCGCATCGTCAAGGCCTCGACACAGGCCCCGATTGTCGCCAACGGATTGTTGATTTCGTGCATGACGCCCGCTGCCAACTGCCCGACGGCCGAGAGCTTCTCCGACTGGAAGACGTGGTCCTGAACACGCTTCCACTCGGTGATGTCCTCGCCGATGGTGATGACGTGGGTCACTTCGTCGTCATGGAGGCGCATGGGAACTTTCGTGAGGCGATAGTATCGCGCCTGACCCGACGCCAACGACTCGACATCGATCTGGGTCATCTCGCCGGTTAGAAACGCACGGTCGAACTCGTGCTTGAGGACGTCCCGCGGCTGGCGATGCAAGACGTCGAACACCATGCGCCCAATCACTTCCTCGCGATCGACCCCTTGCGTTCCCATCTCCCGCTTGCGATTCCACGCCTGGATCCGATAGTCGCTGTCCACGACGTAGATGCCCACCGGCAGCGAGTCGATGATCTTCGACGTGAACCGCCGTTGTGACTCGATCTCGCGGGTGCGCAGCGCGATCTCCGACGCCAAGTCCTCCGACAGCTCGAATGACGCGATGAGTGGGGCGAGTACGTTCCCCGTGATCACCAGTATCTCGCGCAGCTGGGCAGCCTCCGGTCCGTCGCGGAACCCCACCTCCAGCGCGCCAACTCGCTCGCCTTCCGTCGAGAGGGGAAGCCGGGCGTGCCAACGACCCCGGTCCAGGAGGAACGCTTCCGAAGCCGTGAACCACGGCTCGAAGTCCTCGGACCGCATCTCCGGAGGCTCCGAGGCGCCTTCGGGGACGATCGCTCGGAAATGGGATCCATCCGGGGTACGCACCCACACGCGGCTCAAGTCCGACGAGAGCCCTCGGCCGAGCGCACTCGCGACGGCCGCCAGCATGCCCTCGGAGCCGAGCCCTGCCGAGAGGTAGCCCGTGATTTCGGCGAGCAGTTGGAGACTTCGCTCGCCGAGCGGCTCCCGAAGCGCCGTATCGCGCGGCTTGGAGGGGTGCGGATCGGCCATGGCGCTCAACGTACCGGACTCCGTGGCTCGCGACAAGCGTCCACGGCACTCCGGACACGCCACTTCACCGCAGCCGCCATCCGCAGGCCTACCATGCTGTCAGCCGGATCCCACGAATCCCCTTATCACTGCCGGCAATGCCGGTCGGCGTGCGGCTGCACCCGCGATCGGCACCTCAGGTGGATGAGGAGGAAATCGACGCTCGACAGCGCCACATCGACCATCCCTTGTGTGGATTTGTGTGGTCGCTCTAATTACTTGGCACCGCGTCGCAGCTGACTGCGGGGAAATGTAGCCAATCCGTATGGAGGAATACCACATCATGGCGCACACACTTCCCAACCTCCCGTACAAGGTCGATGCCCTGGAGCCGCACATCGACGCCAAGACCATGGAGATCCACCATGGCAAGCACCACGCCGGATACGTCGCCAAGCTGAACGCTGCGGTGGAGAAGCACGCAGCGCTTCAGAAGAAGTCCGTCGAGGAATTGCTGGCCGGCATCAAAACCGTGCCCGAGGCCATTCGTTCGGCGGTGAGAAACAACGGCGGGGGACACACCAACCACACGCTGTTTTGGTCGATCATGAGTCCCAAGGGGGGTGGCGAGCCGACCGGGGCCCTTGCCGACGCCATCACGAAGACCTTCGGTGACTTCGCCGCGTTCAAACAGCAGTTCTCCGACGCCGCCGCCACGCGGTTCGGCAGCGGTTGGGCGTGGCTGGTGGTCAAGGGGAAGAAGCTGGCGGTCGAGAGTACCGCGAACCAGGACAGCCCCGTGATGGACGGCAAGACACCCATCCTCGGGCTCGACGTGTGGGAGCACGCTTACTACCTCAAGTATCAGAATCGGCGCCCGGACTACGTCGCGGCCTGGTGGAACGTGGTGAATTGGGACGAAGTGGCGAAGCGGTTTGCGGCGGCATCGAAGTAGCATCGTCGCGGCGCGCCGCTGTTTGATCCTCGCTGCTGGACTCCTCGTGGGGGCGGGTGCCCTGCGCCCGCTCCCCGCCCAGGACCAGGCACTCGTTCTGTTCGTGAGTGGCGGACGCCATGCGCCGTTGGTCGACCTCGCGGAGGCGGGGGACGAGCTCTCACCCGGGTTCGCGTATGGGGGCGGGCTGGCACTGCAATTCGGGCCCCGCGTCGCGCTCCGCGCGAGCGTGGGCCGTCACCGCGGGAACTACCGCGGCGACGCAATCGTCGTACCCGACTCGGGGTTCGTGCGGCTCGTGTGGGCGACGGATCTCCAGTTTGGATGGCCAGCGACGAGCGCGTTGGTTCCGTACGTCTACGTGGGCGGCGCCGTGATCACCACGGACTTTGACGACGACGCACTCGCCACGGTGACGGGCGCCGGCGGCCGCGTCGGTGTGGGTCTCAACCGCGTCGGGGGGCTGGGCGCGTGGTTCCTCGAGCTCGGGACCGTGTTGCACAAGTTCTCGGGCCACGGGTTCGACCGCCTCCAGTTGGACCTCGAGGCGAGGGTGGGATTCGCACTGGCGCTGGGGCTCTAGCGACCGACCGGATACCCTACCACCCTACCGTCTTCCCGTCCTACCGTCTGTCATGGAGCGGATGGGATTCGAACCCACGACCCCCGGCTTGCAAAGCCGATGCTCTCCCAACTGAGCTACCGCCCCAACAGTGACCGAGACAAGATAACACGGCCGCCGCTGGCAGATCGATGGTCGCCACCCCAGGTTGGCGACGCTCCGGGCGAATATGAAGACCCGATCCGAACTACCTCGGGGCTTCGCTACCAGGCGATCCCGTAATCCTCCCCGTAGTTGCTCGACCCACCCCAAAACGTCCCGCGCTCCCAATCGAAGAATACGGCGTTGATCGGCCCTGATGTCAGCGCGCGGTAGTCCAGCCGGTAGCCCATTGCCTCGAGCTCGTTCCGCACCCACGGCGGAACGGACTCGTTCAGCGTCAGTCGACCCGGCTGCTTCTCGTGCGCGCCGAACGAATCGTGGAGCTGATAGCTCGCGATGTTCGGCGCCTCCGCAGCCTCCTGCACGTTCATGCCGAACTCGACCACGTTGAGGAAGAACTGCAGGAGGTTCTGGTCCTGCGTGTCGCCTCCCTGAACCGCGAACGAGAGATACGGACGCCCGTCCCTGAGCGCCATGCCCGGCGTGAGGGTCGCGCGCGGCCGTTTGCCCGGCTCGACCACATTGAACGGGTTCTCGGCCGGATCCAGCACAAAGCTCTGCATGCGCTGACTCAGCCCCACGCCGGTCCGCCCGGCAATCACGGCGGGTACCCATCCCCCACTAGGCGTCACCGACACGACCCATCCCTCCTTGTCCACCGCCTGAATGGACGTCGTGCCGAGGTAGAACGTCTCCATCCAGTCTTCCCCCTCGATGGAGGCCTCGGTCGTGGATCTGGTCCGCTCGGGCGGCCAGCGGTCGATCAGATCGAGATACGGATTCACTTGACCCATGACCGGGTAAGGATCACCGGGCTTCACGTTCGGGTCGTTGCGCTTCCAATCGATCTGCCCGGCCCGCGCCTTGGCGTACTCCTTGGATAGCAGTCCAGCGATGGGCTCTTGCGGCGGGAAATACGGGTCGCCGTAGTAGAAGTCCCGATCGGCGAACGCCAGGTTCATCGCCTGATAGAGTGCGTGGATGTACCGCGCGCTGTTGTACCCCATCGTCTGCAGATCGAGGGTCTCGAGGATGTTGAGCGCCTGAAGCATCACCGGCCCCTGGACCCAATGCGTCAACTTGTAGACCTCGATCCCCTTATATGTGGTCATGACGGGCTCTTCGATGCGCACGCGCCAACTCGCCAGATCCTCCGTCGTGATGAGGGCACCTTCTTCCCGCGCCCCGCGCACCAGTTCCCGCGCAATGTCGCCACGGTAGAAGCGCTCGTACGCGGCGTAGATAGCCTCCTTGCGGCTCTTGCCTGACCGGAGAGCGTCGCGTTCCGCCCCGACGAGCTTGCGGAGGGTGGCGGCCAGATCCGTCTGCCTGAAGATCTCTCCCGCATTCGGCGCCTCGCGTTCCTCACCCGGATGGGTGAAATAGACCTCACGCGAATACTTCCAGTCCTTGATCCGCTCCTTGGTGCGCTCGATCGCGTTCGCGGTCTGCGCCTCGATCGGGTATCCGTCCGCCATCTCAATCGCCGGCGCCAACACCTCGCCAAGGCTCATGGTCCCCCACTCGGCGAGCATCGTCATGAGCCCACCGGGTGTGCCGGGTGTGACCGCCGCGAGCGGGCCGTACCGCGGCGGGTAGTCCATCCCCTGGCTCTTGAAGAACTCTGGCGTGGCTCCGGTCGGCGCGACACCGAGGGCGTTCACACCGATCACCTTCTTGGTGTGCGGATTGTAGATGAGGGCCTGGGTCTCGCCTCCCCAACTCAAGACGTCCCACATGGTGGCCGTCGCGGCGAGCATGGCACAGGCCGCATCCACAGCGTTGCCGCCACGCTGGAACATCATGGCACCGGCAGTGGCACCAAGCGGCTTCCCCGTGATGGCCACCCAGTGACGCCCGTGCAGGACAGGTTTCACCGTCCGTTGGGCGGAGGTGGGTCGAGGGGTCATGACCAGGACTGCCGCTGCCGCGGTACACACGAGCGTGAAGCGAAATGGTGTGGACATGATTCCTCCGAGGGCGGGTCCACCCCGCTCATGGGAAGATGCCGAGTTCCAAGTAGGCGACCGCGATCTTGTCGATTGCGAGAACCAGGGCCGCCGTGCGCTGATCGATGCCGTTGCCGTTCCGGCGCCACACCTCGCGGAGCCCGTGATAGGCGACCACCATCGTCTCCTCCAGTCCCGAGCCGACGAGATCGATCTCGGTGGCACCGCGGGCTAGGCGCTGAATCTCCTCCGAGGGGAACTTCTTGCCGGCGAGGTTCTCCACCGCGTGCAGGAGTCGCGCGTACGCTCCCTGCTCGAAGCGCCGCTGCATGCGACCGAAGCGGATGTGCGAGATGTTCTTGATCCATTCGAAATACGAGACTGTGACGCCGCCGGCGTTGAGATACATGTCCGGCAACACCAACACCCCGCGCGCACTCAGAATGGCGTCGGCCTCGGTGGTCGTCGGGCCGTTGGCTCCTTCGGCAACAATCTTCGCCTTGATGTTGGGAGCGTTCGCCTCAGTAATCTGCCGCTCGAGAGCCGCCGGGATCAGGATGTCGCAATCCAGCTCGAGCGCGCGTGTCGTCCTCTTGATGTCACGCGCCCCCGGAAATCCGAGGATCGATCCCGTCTCGGTTCGGTGTTGCACCACCGTCGCGAGATCCAGCCCTTTCGGATTGTGGATCGCCCCTTCGTACTCTGCGAGCCCTACCAGCACTGCACCCGCCTCCTGCAGATATTTTGCCGCATGGTAGCCCACGTTCCCCAGTCCCTGAACCACCACCCGCTTGCCTTCGATCCCCGGTGATAACCCCAATGCCTTCATGTCTTCAGCCACCGAACAGGCCTCGCGAACCCCGAAATAGACGCCCCGCCCCGTGGCTTCGAGCCGCCCGTTGATCCCTCCCTGCGTGACGGGCTTGCCGGTGACGCACGCGATCCCATTCAGATCACCCGACTTGAGCGACATGTACGTGTCAGCGATCCATGCCATCTCCCGCGCCCCCGTGCCGAAATCCGGCGCCGGCACGTCCACGCCGGGACCGAGAAAGTCCTTCCGCACCATCTCGAACGTGTAGCGTCGCGTGATGCGCTCGAGCTCGCCGTCCGAATACTGGTGACGGGAAATCTTGACGCCCCCCTTCGCGCCACCGAACGGCACGTCCATGAGCGCGCACTTGAACGTCATGAGCGCTGCGAGCGCCACCACCTCGTCCTCGTCCACCGCCATCGAGTACCGGATGCCGCCCTTGGTGGGCTGTCGGTGATGGCTGTGTTCGGCCCGCCACGCGTGCACGACCTCGATCGAGCCGTCGTCCCGACGGATGGGGAAGCTCACGTAGTACACGCTGTTGCATTCTCGGATCTGGGCGAGGAGGGTGGGGTCTTGGTCGGTGAGCGCTGCGGCCCGGTCAAAGGCGTGATGGACCTGGGCCAGGAAGCCCCCGTTTGTGGTCATCGAATCACTCCGCGATGTCGAGTTGGCGCGGCGCCCCATCCAATTCCCGCGCGACCTATCAAGAGTACACGCTGGGACGGCCCTCGGCGATCTCCGAAGGGCGGACTTTTTTTGCGGAAGTGCGGCAATGACGGGACCCCCCCCGGTGCAGATCCCGCACCGGAGGGGGCGCTACGTGGGCGAGGTTACCGTTCCCACCAATCGAGCGGGAGCTCGTCCTCCTCGGCGCCGAGGCCGACACGCTCCACTCGCAGCACACGGCTCAGCGTCTCTCCGTCCACCGTGATGCTCACGCGGTAGTCGCCGGTGTTCACTGCGGGGGCACCACCGCGACCACCACGACCACCAAAGCCGAATCCGCGCCCCATGGCGCGACGTACAGCCGTGAAGATCTCCCGCATGGTGTCTTGATCGGGCATCATCCCGGCGCCCATACCGGCACCCGGTCCGCCTGGACCCGCTTCGGCCTCCGGTGCCCCCTCCGGTGGTCCGGCCGGTCGCCGACCGGCACCTCGGGGCTGCGACTCACCCGGTCGCTCTTGGAAGCCTCGCGCAGCTTGGCCACCGCCGAAGCCGCCAAACGCTCGGAACAGTTCCTGGGTATTGCCACTCACCAGGCGCTCCTTCACGCGGTCCAGCATCCGCTCGTTCATCCCTTCCGCTTTGAGAGAATCAAACACCACGTCGAGCTTCCGCACGGCGATGATGCTGTCGCGCCGCTGCGACGGGGACAGCTGCGGAGCCGGCGGACGCGTACCCTGGAAGTTCCAGGTCACCCGGTGGATTCCCGGGCCGCCCGTCCCTTGAATCGTCTGAATCGTGTCGCCCTGGACGTCGGTGATCACGATTTGCGGCCGAGACCGCCGATCGCCGGATGTCAGGCGGTACACGATCTCCGCTCCGTACGGCGGGCTGCTGGTCTCGAACCACTTGTGTCCGGTCGACTCGCCACCCACGCGGGGATCGCTGAACTGGTAGCCAGTCTTCGGCTCGAACAAGAACGCGTTCGACGCGAGCACTGAGTCGCTCAGTTGCTGGAGCGGTGCGATGTCCGCGATCCAAAGGGAGCGGCCGTGTGTGGCCGCGATCACTTCCCGATCGCGGGGGTGGATCTGCAAATCGTGCACCGGGACTGTGGGGAGACCCTCCGTGAACCGATGCCACGAGCTCCCACGGTCGAGCGAGACGTAGATCCCCACGTCCGTTCCCACGAACAATAGGTTCGCGTTGTACGGGTCTTCACGGACCACGTGTAGGAAATCCGGTCCACCGGTCGGCAGATTGCTCGCAATCGACCTGAACGTCTTCCCGAAATCATCCGTTACGTAGAGATACGGCGTGAGGTCGTCCTCACGGTGCCGGTCGAACGCCACGTAGAACCGCATGCTGTCATGATGCGACGGTTCGATGCGCGCGACCCAGGTCTTAGGCGGCACTCGTGGGAACCGACCGGTGAGGTTCTCCCAGGTCCCACCGTCGTTCTTGGTAACCCACACGTTCCCGTCGTCCGTCCCCACATAGAGGATGCCGGGCCGGAATGGCGACTCCGCCAGCGCCACGATCGTGCTATGCGTTTCCGCCCCCGTCACGTCCGGCGTGATGCCTCCCGTCGTGGTCGTCGAGATCCGAATCCGCTCGGCGTCATTGGTGGTCAGGTCGGGCGAGATGGGATAGAGGTCGTCGCCCCGCTTGGTGGACTTGAGCACCCGGTTCGCACCAGCGTAGAACGTGCGTGGATTGTGTTGCGAGATGAAGAACGGGGTGTTCCAGTTCCAGCGGAGATCCAAGGCCACGGAGTCGGCACGCTGCCGGCGACGCAGGTCGTCGACGCGTCGTCGCACGGCCCCACGCGGCTGCACGGTCGTGTCCGGCCAATCAGTGAGAATGGAATCTTCGTAGACGGTGTAGCGCTGACGCCAATCGGGTTTCTGCAGCGACGTTCGCTCGCCGGTCGCCAGGTTGATGCGCGCCATGTTCCCGCCCTGCGACTCCGCGTACATGATGTGCGGGTCTTCGGGATCTTGCTGAGTGAAGAATCCGTCTCCGCCGTTCACCGAGAACCACATGTGGTTGGTGATCGCCCCCTGCCGGCGACGGCTCGGTCCGCACCAGGAGCCGTTGTCCTGGAGACCGCCACAAACGCGGTAAGGAATCTCCATGTTGTAGCTCACTTCGTAGAACTGACCGAGCGGCATGATGTTGATCACGTCGTAGTTGCCACCACGATCCCACGTCTGGGCGATACCGCCGTCGTTGCCGACGATGAAGTGCTCGGGATCGTTGGGGTCGATCCACAGGGCGTGATGGTCCACGTGCACGCCAACTGTCGCGTTGCGGGCGTTCTTCCCGCCCTCGTCGGAGAACTTCACCGGCGTCGAGGACCAGTACACCCGGTCGGGGTTCTTCGGATCGACGCGGACCTGCGAGTAGTAGAACGGTCGCACGTTGTCGTCTGCCGTTTTCTCCCAGGTAGCACCGCCGTCGGCCGAACGATAGAGGCCCGAGGGACGACTCGTGTGGCCCTTCCCGGTGTCGGCTTCAACGATCGCGTACATGATGTCCGGGTTGCTCATGGCGATCGCGATCCCGATCCGGCCCTTCATGGTTTCGGGAAATCCGCCACCCTTCACTTCGGTCCAGGTCCTACCAGCATCCATCGTTTTCCACAACGCGCTCCCGGGGCCACCGCTCTTGAGGAAGTACGGCCCACGGACTCGCTCCCAGCTGACGGCAAACAGCAGGTCGGGATTCTGGGGGTGCATCGCGAGGTCCACGAAGCCGGCCTTGTCACTGATGAACTTGACGAGCTGCCAGGTCTCGCCCCCGTCGGTCGTCTTGTAGACTCCGCGCTCACTGTTGGCGCCCCAGATGTGGCCCAGCGCCGCCACATACACGATGTCGGGGTTGGTCGGGTGAATCACGATGCGCCCGATGACCTGCGTCTCGGTGAGTCCCCTATGCTCCCACGTGAGGCCGCCGTCGGTCGACTTGTAGATGCCGCCGCCCGGTGAGATCGAGTTCCGGGAGTCCTCCTCCCCCGTCCCTGCCCACACGATCATGGTGTCGGAGGGTGCGATCGCGATATCCCCCATCGAGATCACCCGTTCGTTGTCGAACACGGGACGGAACGTGGTCCCCGCATTCGTGGTCTTCCAGATCCCGCCCGCCGCGGCCGCCACGAAGAACGTCTTGGACGGGCTGGGGATGCCCTCCACGTCGGTCACCCGACCGCCCATGTTGGCCGGACCGATGGACCGCCAGCGAAACGCCGACCAGAGAGTCGAGTCGGGAGCGCTCACCTGGGCCGCGAGCGGCCCGGACACCAGCAGCGCACAGGCGGCGATGGAAAGAAGGGTGCGTGCAGACATGATCGTGCCGAAGCTCCTCCTGAGCGGTTGACAGGACGAGGGCCGCTACGCTTTCGCAGCGCCTCGCGACGAACGATTGTGCATGTGCAGTGCGTCGGGGCCGGACGTCGGATCGGTCGAGAGGGGTGTGCGCTCCGAACTCGACCCCGTTGGCACTACGCGCGACCGACCGAAATCGTTGGGGGGCGACGGTCAGCGCCGGAGCGGGCCCGGCGGCCACCACATGGACACCGAACCCGGTCGGGAGGATGCCGGGGTTCCGGTCGCGCGTTCGATATGCATATCATATCGCGAACCCCAGGATCTGGTCAGGTGCCCCATGCAGAACGTTGTGAACCACCTCGGCGCGGCCGTGCTCCTCGTTAGCTCGATCACGCTCGTCCCCATCCGCGTGCCCGACCTGGCGGCTCAGCGGGCTGGAGCTGCCAGCGCCGTGGTCGCCCCATCCCACTTCGCCGGCCTGGAGTACCGCATGGTCGGGCCGTCCCGCGGCGGGCGCGTCACGGCGGTCGCCGGGCATGCGACGCAGCCGGGCACGTTCTACATGGGCGCCACGGGCGGCGGCGTGTGGAAGACAACCGACTACGGCCACACCTGGCACAACGTGTCGGATGGGTTCTTCCAGACCGGCTCCATCGGCGCCATTCGGGTCGCCGACTCGGACCCGAGCGTGGTCTTTGTCGGGACCGGCTCGGACGGCATCCGGAGCAACGTCATCACCGGACGCGGCGTGTACAAGTCGACCGATGCCGGGAAGACCTGGGTATTCGTCGGACTCCGAGACGTCGGCCAGGTCGGCGCCGTCCTCATCCATCCGACGAATCCCGATTTGGTGTTCGTTGCCGCGATGGGTCACGCGTTCGGGCCGACCCGGGAGCGAGGAGTCTACCGCTCGACCGACGGGGGGGCGACGTGGCGCAACGTGCTCTTCGTGTCTGACTCCACGGGCGCGGTCGATCTGGAGTTCGCCCCCGATGATCCGATGACAGTCTACGCTGCCATGTGGCGTGCCGAACGGAAGCCGTGGACGATCATCAGCGGCGCCCGCGAAGGCGGGATCTACCGGTCGACAGACGGGGGAACCACCTGGACGAAGCTCCGCAACGGGCTCCCCAATGGCCTGATTGGGAAGAGCGACCTGGCCGTGTCGCCGGCCGATCCAAATCGTCTCTACGTGCTCATCGAGGCCGCGCCCGGGGCTGGGCTCTATCGGTCCGACGACCGGGCTGAGCAGTTCGAGCTGGTGAGCACCCAGTCAGGCCTCCTCAACCGGCCTTTCTACTACACCAATGTCGATGCCGATCCGAACGACGCCGACGTGGTGTACGTCAACAACGAGAGATTCTACAAGTCCACTGACGGCGGACGCAGCTTCCAGCGCCGTTCGACCCCGCACGGTGACAACCACGACATGTGGATCGACCCGACCGATTCGCGGGTGTTTGTCCAGTCCAACGACGGTGGGGCCAACGTGACGCGGGACGGTGGCGCCACGTGGTCCACGCAGCACAACCAGCCAACGGCCGAGCTGTATCAGGTGGACGTGGACGATCAGTTCCCCTACTGGATCTACGCGGGCCAGCAAGACAACTCGACCATCGCCGTACCGAGCCTCCCCCCGTACGGGGCACCTGGTGGACCCACCGCGCACTGGCTGGCCATCGGCGGCTGCGAGACGGGGCCCGTTGTCCCCAAGCCGGGCGACCCGGATATCGTGTATGCCAACTGCAAGGGGCGCTTCGGACGGTACAACAAGCGCACCGGCCAGGAACAGCAGTACTACGTCGGTGCCGCCAACATGTACGGGCACAACCCCAGAGATCTCACGTACCGCTTCCAACGCGTCTCGCCGATCGAGGTCTCGCCGCACGATCCCGACGTGGTCTATCACGGCTCCCAATACGTACACGTGACGCGGAATGGGGGCGAGACATGGGAGACGATCTCGGCCGATCTCACGGCGTTCGAGCCCGCCACGCAGGTCGTTTCCGGTGCGCCGATCACGCGGGACATCACGGGTGAGGAGTTCTACTCCACACTCTACGCCATCGAGGAGTCGCCGCTCGAGCCGGGTGTGATCTGGACCGGAGCGAACGACGGTCCGATTCACGTCACCCGCGATGGGGGCAAGTCGTGGACACTGGTGACGCCGCGCGGGCTTCCCCCTGGCGGTCGGGTCCAGACCATCGATCCGTCCCCGCATCGCGCGGGCAAGGCGTACGTCGCCATCTACCGGTACCTCCTCGGTGACTGGCAGCCCTACATCTATCGCACGTCGGACTACGGACGGTCGTGGACGCGGCTCACGTCCGGGAAGAACGGCATTCCGGCGGATTACCCGACGCGAGTGGTGCGCGAGGATCCGGATCGCGAAGGTCTGCTCTACGCCGGTACCGAGTTCGGCCTGTTCGTCTCGTTCAACGATGGGGCACGCTGGCAACCGTTTCAGCAGAATCTCCCGGTCACTCCGATCACGGACATCAAGGTGCACCGGCAGGATCTGGTGCTGTCGACCATGGGCAGATCGTTCTGGATTCTGGACAACGTGACACCACTGCACGAGTTGACGCCGGCGGTCGCGGCAGCACCCTACCACTTGTTCCGGCCGCGAACGGCGCACCGGATGCAGTACGGATCTTCCAGCCGCGCGCCGAGCGATCCTGAGTATCCGCCGCCGGGGGTGACGATCGACTACATGCTCTCCCGCTCGGTGGAGGGCGCGATGCGGCTCGAGATCCTGGACCGGGACGGCTCCGTGATCCGGACGTTCGTGCCAGGCGAGGCGCAGCCGGCTGACACCGCGGGACAGGGAATGCGTGGTCCGTTCGGGGCACGGCGGCCGCCCGCTCGACTCGAGCGCAGCGCCGGAATGCATCGGTTCGTGTGGGACATGCGGTATCCTGGTCCGGTCGATCCCCGGACCGGTGACGCCGACCGCGGCGGGCCCGTGGCGGCCCCCGGCCAGTATCAGACACGCCTCGTCATTGGCGATTGGAGTGCGACTCGGAACTTCGAAATCGCGATCGATCCACGAGTGGCGGCTGACGGCGTCTCGGACCAGGATCTCTTGCAGCAGTTACGTGTGGCGCTCCAGGTGCGCGACCTCATGAGTGACGCCGCCGCGACGCTGGCCCGAGTGCGCATGGCACAGGGTGGCGAAGGTCTTTCAGCCGGCGCCGCGGAGACGCTGCGGCGGCTCGAAGCGGAGCTCGCGACCGCCGACGACATGGCCTATCCTCGACCGATGCTCGTCGATCAGATTCGCTACCTGTATGGGATGGTGTCGCGTGCCGACCAGCCACCTGGTGGCGAAGCCACGGCGCGCCTGGCGGAACTGACCGAGTGGCACACGAACGTTGTCAGCATGCTGGACGCCGCCGTTGGGGCCGGGGGGGGTCGCTGAGGGGATCCTACCGAAGCTGTTCCAGCGTTCGGGGAGTCGCGGGGCCGGTCTACGGACCGGTCCCGACGACGGCTTCGCGCTGGATCTCGCGCCACAGGCCGTCTGGAATGCTGAAGACGCGAATGAACCGGCCTACGGATTCCCCACTCTCCCCGACGTGTGCCAGAAACATCGCACGATAGGCTGGGAGCAGCTCAGGAGCATGCTGCTCCAATAAGGCGGCCCCACAGCGCACTGCCCCACGGCTACTCACACGCTCGGCATACACGCGGTCCCGTCCGCCGATCATGAGTTGCTCCACCAGCCGGCTCACCGTGGGATAGCAGAGCTCACGCAGCAGGGCAAACGCCGGAGCGGAAGGGTCGTCGCTCGCCTGCACCGCCACCACATTGTCGAACGGGTCGGCCGGATCGCGCTGAAAGATCCGTCCCTCGGGACCGAGCGGCCCCGACACATACGCGGTCCCGTACTCAAGCCCTTGCTGAGCCAGGAACGCTGCCAGGGGAACCGCGAGGTGTCGATCCCAGAACTGCTGAGACGCGGCGACAGTCCGAACACGTGCCGTCTCGTTCTGCGCCCAATGCGTTCGGTAGAACCCCTGCCACTCCTCGGTGAGTGATCGCACGAAAGTGCCGAGTTCGCGTTGCTGCGAGCGGCTACGCAGCACCGATGCCAGCATGCGATCGCCGAAGCCCATCGCGCGCCTTCCTTCCGCGACGGTCTGGAGTGCCGCGAGCATCTCGAGCGGAGCGCTGGTGGGGAAGTAGAGCGGGACGAAATGCAGCACTTCAAACACGCTGTCCTGCTCGAAGGCCTCCCGAAACCGCGCCGCCAAGGTGTCGAGTGCCGTCGGATAGAGCCCCCGTTCCGCCTTCGCAGCCCGCATCCGCGCTTCGTACGCCGCGTCGTAGAGCGGCATCGGCGCAAAGCCCCGCAGCCCGACCGTTGCCAACCCGTGAAACCATAGGTCGGCGTGCGGTGCCGCCGTGAAGCGCCACCCCGCGTCGCCGCGAGGTGCGGGGGTCTGCGCCAGCACCGGCGTGGCCACGACCAGGGCCACCGCCGTGAAGCGACCGAATCGCGCGATCACTTCTTCGGCGTCTTGACCATCGGATAGCCCCGCTCGACCCAGTCCACCATACCGCCGAACACAAGTGAGGCGTTCTTCCCGACCCGCAACAGCACAGATGCCACGAACGAGCTACGCACCTGGTCGCCACACACCAAGGCAAGCGGCTTGCTGTCATCCACCGCTTCCATCGTGGACCACGGCTCCGTCCATTCCAGGAGTTCCGCGTTCGGGATGTGACCGAAGCGGTACTCGAACCCCTCGCGCGTGTCGAGCACGTGGTAGCCGTCGAGTCCCGCCTTCAACTGATCGACATCGATGAGCGGCATTTCCGCGGTCGGCAGCCCGGCGGCCTTCCATCCCTTCAGACCGCCTTCCAGATGACCGAGAACGGTGAAGCCCGCGTCGCTCAGGATCTTCACGGCGATCTTGGCGATCGGCTCCGGCTCGGCATGGACCACGAAGGAACCGTCGACGGGAACGGAGAGCTCGGCGCGTTCCGCGAGGTCCGCTCGGTTGAACTGGAAATTCACGGCTCCCGGGACGTGCTCTTTGGCGAAAGGCTTGGGCGGTCGCATGTCCAGCACGACCGTCCCGGCCTCCTGCGCCGCGTGCACCTCCTGCGGCGTCATACCGTCGCCCCTTTCAGCTCGTCCTTCCCGATCAACCCGAGGTTGTAGGACTTGATCCGCGAGTAGTTGTCGGGGAACGGCTTCGCCGTCTCCTTCACGAACCGTCCGAACGCCTTTGCGTCGGGCTGGCGCATGGCGAGGTTGAAGCGCTTCTCGAAGGCGATGGTCGAGCTGGCCTTGCCGCTCATGTTCACGCCGCCGCAGGTCGAGCCGCCGTAATGGTTGGGGAACACCTCGACATGATCGGGCAGCGAGAACAGCTTCTCCGTCACGCTCCGATACAGGGTCTCCGCGCGTTCCGCCTCGCCCATGACATCGAGATCCTGATCCCCGATCAAGAGGTCCGGACGTCCGACATCACCCACAAAGAGCGAGTCCCCCGTCAGCACGAACCACGGGTCCGGTGATCGCGGCGTGTCGACGATGACGTAGCTGGTGTGCTCGGGCGTATGGCCTGGCGTGTGGAGGGCGGTGATCCGGATCCCGCCGATTTCGAACACCTGCCCGTCGGTGATCGGCGTGAATTCGTATTTCGCCAACCGCTTTGCGCGCTCGTGCAAGTAATGCGGCACACCGTTCATCTCGGCCAACTCGCGGGCGCACGATACGTAGTCGGCATGGATGTGTGTCTCGAACACGCCCACGATCGCGAGTCCGAGGTCCGCAGCTTCCAGCACGTAGAAGTCTGAGCCGAGGTTCTCGATCGGATCGACGATCACGGCTTCTTTTGCCCGTGGGCACGCGATGAGGTACGAGGCCTGCGACAGCGGCTCGTACCGAAACTGCTTCATAATCACCGGTTAGTCCTCCTCATCGGTCTTGCGCAGGTAGAAGACCAACACACCGTCCTTCTCCTCGTGCCACTCCACGAGCTCGTTCCCGGTGTCTTCGGCCCACGCCGGGAAGTCCACGATCGAGCCGCGATCGGTCGCGAGCACCTTCAGGACCTCACCGACATTCATCCCCTTCATTTCCTTGTTAGTCTTCACGATCGGCATTGGGCACAGGAGCCCTCTGGCGTCGAAGACCTTGGTCTCTTGCACTGCCATGTGGATTCCCTCGCTGGTGGTGAGCGCAGTCGGTCTACACAAAGAGCGTGACGTGTCCCTTGCGGGCATCGGACAAGAAGGCTGCCGCCCCGCCGAACTCCACGCCCGGCACGAAGTCCTTCTCCTCGTATCCGAACACGTCCATGGTCATCTGACATGCGATGAGCCGCACCTCCGACTCGAGCGCGACGTCCATCAGTTCCTTGATGCTCGCCACACCCTTCTTGCTGAACTTGCCCTTCATCATCCCGGTCGCGAACGACGTCATCCCGGGCAGAGAGGTCACGATGTCCGGCATGGGCACCGGCATCGGCATGCCGGGATTCCCCACGGGCGAGACTTTGAGGAGCTTCTCGAAATCCTTGTGAATCACGTTCAGGCCGTAAAACGTGAAGAAGACCGAGACGTCCATCCCCGCCGCCGCACCGGCCGTGGCGAGGATGAACGGTGGGTACGCCCAATCCAGCGTCCCCTTCGACGAGATGATGGCCATCTTCTTCTTCGCCGGATCCTTCTTGAACGCCCGCTGGAGTTCCTCGCGGACGATGGTGCGAACCATCTCCTCAGTGAGTTTGGACTGCGTCTCCAACATGGAAAACCTCCTGCGCCCCTCCGAGCGCTCGTAACGTCCCTGCCGTTCTGTCCGCACGATCCGACCAGAACGCGGTGATGCCGGACTCGTCATTGCGGTTGGCGTGTCGGGCAGCCCAGCCCGCAGCCTCGTCCGCCAGCCAATCGATCGTCTTCCGGGGGTCCTGCTCAAGGAACGCTGCGAGCACAAACCGGCGTTCCCCGGCCCGACATCCGAGCCCCAACTCACGCGCCGCCCGCTCCAGATCCACCCGTGTCAGCACGATGCCCGTCCGCACCGGCACCAGCACCGAACGGGCCAGCGCCTCGCGGTCCTCGAGTCCCCCCAACGTCGGCGCTTCGCGCAAGTGGAGCGGCAACTCCTCGGGCGCCGGATCGCGACCCGCCTCCTCGCGCATGGTCGCGGCCAGGAGCCGCGCCCACGACCGATACGGCTCCGGTCCGATCTCGATCATCTTATCGAGGTACACCGGAAGCCAGCTCAACAGGTGCTCCCACAGCAGCGTCCGCCGCGCGTGGCCCAGAGCCGAGCGAGCGGTCGGGTCCGCAGCCGCACTCGCCAACTCCGCCAGCCGTACGTACAGCGCGAGCAGCACCGCAATGTGATCCGGCTCGGGCGGCGGCGCTTCGCCAAGCACCCGCCAGAATCCGG
Source organism: Gemmatimonadales bacterium (assembly GCA_041602035.1). Taxonomy (GTDB): domain Bacteria; phylum Gemmatimonadota; class Gemmatimonadetes; order Gemmatimonadales; family GWC2-71-9; genus JAOTVV01. The sequence continues at coordinate 139,152 of JBFIHA010000004.1, forward strand.
CAATCCGATCGCGCGCTTCGCCACCCAACATGCCTTCTGCCCCGACGTACACCGAGGCATAGGGATAGAGCTGAAATCCGAACACCGCGGTGTGGGTCGCCGCAGTCGGCACTGCAGGCAGCTCGAGCAGCGCCGCGAGCTTCTCGGTCTCCGCCCCCGGTGGCTCCGCCAGAACGGCAAGGGCTCGGATCAGCTCCATGTCCCTACCTCGCTCCCGCCGGCGCCGCGCGCGATGGAAGACCGTAGCACTCCTTGGGCGGCTTGAGCGGTCGCAGCAGCCAGAACGGCCGACGGGTTCCGTCAGGCGAGACCGCTCGGGCCGGTCGTGTCTTGGCCAACCACTGCCGATAGAGTTCCGAACTCTTCGCTGTGTCCACCGCAATGTCGCCGTACCGATCCCCCGGCTCCGCCCTGCGGACCCGCACCGCCTGATGCCAGCAATGCTGACCGGATACTGGGTCGGGATGGACCGGGAAGGTCATATTTTGATGCACACCCGCGTCCGTCCACCAGATCCGTTCGGTATCCGGGTCTGGGGAAGCGTACGGCGCCACGCCACGCGTGCGGTGCAGCCCCCAGCGGTTGCCCTCGTGCGCGAGGTCGACCGTGGCCATCAACTGCCGCTGTCCGTCGCCCAGCAGCTTCCACCGGCCCATGTGATGACTGCATGCCACGACACCCGGACGGATGCCCTCCGTGACCCACGCCTTCACGACGAAGTAGCCGATCTTGGTCTCCACCCTCACGAGGTCGCCCGTGGCAACGCCCAGCTCGGCAGCCTCCGCGGTGTGGATCCACAACGGATTGGTGTGCGCGATCTCATCGAGCCACTTGGCGTTTGCGCTCCGGGTGTGGATGTGCACGGGCAACCTGAACGTGGAGATCAGCACGCGTTCACCTGACTCCATGTTGTCCGGATGGACGTGGCTCTTGCGATACGTCGGAATCGCCAACTCGGGCCATCCCCACTGTGCCAGTGTGCGCGAGTAGAACTCCAGCCTGCCGCTCGGCGTGGGGAAACCCCGCCGGATCACACCGTCAATGCGAACACCGACCGGACGGCGCCCGGAAACGTCGGGCTCGGGACTCGGCAGGGGGACCACATTGGCCGTCTTCGGCTCGGGAGCCCTCGTGTAAATCCGCCCCTGTGCGTCCTCGCCGATGTCCTGGAGCTCTCCCCGCGGCACCTCGTCTTCGTATACCGGGCCCACACGCTTCTCCACCTCAAAGGCCCCGTACCGCCGCATGAACGCCAGCGGAGTCAAGCCTTCTGCGGCAGCGCGCTCCGGGAGTCCGGGAACCGAATGCTCGAAGGCGTGGGCGTAGTATTCGGCCACGCCGAGCTTCGAGCCGGGACTCCGCTTCGACTCGACGTACTGCCTGATGCCGAGCGCACCGTCCGGGTCGATCCGCCAGGTGAGATCGATCCAGAACTCGTTTTCCTCCCACACCTCGCCTGGATTGACCTCGCGCGAGTCACTGACCGGCTGCCCGGCGCGCTCGCGCGCCGCTCGCAGCACCGGCTGACGGAATCCGATCCACTGGGCGTCGTGCGTCTCGTAGGAATGCAGGTCGTGACGTTCGGCCGAATGCCCCATGGGCAGGACGTAGTCTGCGAAATACGCGGTCTCGTTCCAGGTCGGCGTGAGCGCCACGTGCAGGCCCACGAGGTCCTCGTCGGCGAGAACCTCGATCCACGAGAAGCCGTCGGGGTTGGTCCAGACCGGGTTGTAGACGCGGGTGAAATAGACGTCCAGCTTGCCGCGGCCCTCCTTCAGGAAGTGCGGCAGCAGAAAGGACAACTCGTTCATCGCGAGAGGGTACTCTTCGGGCCACGTCAGCTCGTTCCAGATCTTTGGGTGCGGCGGCGTGTAGATCGGGCGGGGCACGTACTTGTTCCACGCGTTCGGGTACGTGCTGCCTTCCACGGCGATCGCACCCATCAGCGCGTTGAGGAAGAAGAGGGTGCGTGGGACCAACCAACCGCCCTCGTTGCCAGCCGCCGCACTGCGCCAGTTGTGCGTCGCCAGGCGCGTTCCGGCGGAGGCCACGAGTTCGGCGACCTCGCGAAGCACCGCCGGCTCCAGGCCGGACTCGTTCGCCGCCGTCTCGAACGTGTAGTCCCGGTACAGATCCTCCAGCACCGTCTCGAAGACCTCGAACGTCGGCTCCCGATCCGGATGCTCGACGGTCAGGTACTCCCGCCAGTTCCACCAGCGCCTGACGAACTCCCGATCGTATCGCCGCTCGCGAATGAGGAAACTCGCAATGGCCAGCAAAACGGCCGCCTCGGAGCCCGGGTAGGACGGAAGCCAGTGATCGGCGTGCGTCGCGGTGTTGGACAAGCGGGTGTCGAACACGACGAGCTTGGCGCCGCGTTCCCGGGCCTCCATGATGCGCTGTGCGTGCGGGTTGAAGTAGTGCCCGGTCTCCAGATGCGCCGATACCAGCACGATGACCTTGGCGTTGGCGAAGTCCGGGCTCGGACGATCGAACCCCATCCAGTACTGGAAGCCGGCGCGCCCGTTGGAAGAGCACACATTGGTGTGCGAGTTGTGCCCGTCGACACCCCACGCCGCGAGGATCCGCTCCGTGAAGCCGTCTTCCCCCGGACGGCCCACGTGATACATGATCTCGTTGTGCCGTTTCTCGCCCAGCGCGGTGCGAATCCGCTGCGCCAATTCGTCCAGAACCGCGTCCCACGACACCCGCTCCCACTTCCCTTCCCCGCGTCGTCCGACGCGTTTCAGGGGATACAGGATGCGATCCGGATCGGTCACCTGATTCAACGTGGCGGGCCCCTTGGCGCAGTTCCGACCCCGCGATCCCGGATGTTCGGGATTGCCCTCGAACTTCCGCACCTGGAGCGAGTCCTTGTCCACGTAGGCCAGGAGGCCGCACGCGGATTCACAATTGAAGCACGTCGTCGGAACCAAGGTGTATCGACGTTCCTCGCGCACCGGCCAGGCCGTGGACTCGAGCTCCGTCCAGTCGTCCCACCGTTCCTTGGGCGGGAATGACGCCAGGTGAATCCGGCTCGGGCCGGGATAGAACGTCTCTCCCCGCCCCTCGACCTCCTCGCGGGCCGCCCGAATACGATCGTTCAGTTCGTTCAGCGTCATCGTCCCCCCCTCACGCGAGCGGTACGGCCTGTCCGGCCTGCACGTAGGCGTGCTCATGGGCCAAGAGACCCGCTAAGGCGAGGGGCACGGCCACCGGCCCGATCCACGGCGCAAGCGCAGCCACGGTCATGAGCACCACCCCCACCCAGAAGAACCCGGCGTAGCGGCCCCGCACCATCTCCCGCGTCGCCAGCTTGGCGTGCGCCGTGGGATGGGTGAGCGTCACTTCGCCCACGACGAACAGCACATGGAGCAACGCCATCGCGCCGAGCACCCACGCGAGGTGGGTCGCCACGCTGCCACCACGGTCGGCGAACGGCAGCAACGCCGCCGCCCCTGCCAGCAACGCCTGCACGGCGAGGTGCGGCGGCAGGAGCGGACTCTGCCACAGGTCGCGCGCCTTGGCCTGCGCGAACAGGTAGGCGGTGTAGACTGCCGTGAGCAGGGAGAGCGGGAGCCCAGCCACGATGAGCCATGACTGCACGATCGGGTACCCGAGCAGATTCGCCGCGACGTGCCCGGCGAGCACTGCCGAATATCCTCCGATGACGAATCCCCCCCTCACCAACCAGCTGCGCCACTGCGGTCGGAGGAACAAGTAGTAGAACCTGGTTGGGTGCTCGAGGTCCCAGATGAGGAGACCACCGGTTGCCGCCAGGAACAGCCCGGCCACGATCGGTGCGACCCACTGCCAGAGAACACCGGTACCGGGCAACACACCGAACAGCACCAACAGGGCGGGCACCAGGTACGCTCCGGCGGCGATACCCTTGGTCCAGGTGTAGAGGCTCACCCGCCAGTCCCACGGCGCGGTGTGGGGCACGTCGTACGACAGGAGCGCCGCCGCCGAGCTGTTCGGCTTCGCCGGGTGACCGGACACAACGCGGTGGGGCCCGGACAGCTGCTCGCTCCACATGAACAGCCCACCGCTCGGCCGCCGCGCTGCGATCGGATCCAGCGTGGTTTGATGCGCTCCCTTGTAGAACAGCTTCGGACGGGTCTCCTTCTCGGGCCGGCGCACGGTGACCGCGTCGCGCAAGACCACGTGGGCCACTCGTGAAGCTGGGTCGTTCATGTCCCCGACGAGGATCGCTTCCGTGGGACAGACCACGACGCACGCCGGCTCGAGACCCATGTCGAGCCGATGCGCGCAGAAGTTGCACTTTTCGGCCGAATGATCTTCAGGATTGATGAAGATCGCGTTGTACGGACACGCAGCGATGCACGCCTTGCAGCCGATGCACGCCGCCTTGTCGAAGTCCACGATTCCATCCGGACGCTTGTACATGGCCGCCGTGGGACACGCCACTGCACACGGGGCTTCCACACACTGGTTGCAGCGCGTCACCTGAAAGGCGCGGCGGGTCTCCGGAAATACGCCGACGTCCACGTACTTCACGTAGGTGCGATTCACGCCGACCGGGACAGCGTTTTCGGACTTGCAGGCCGTGCTGCACGCGTGACATCCGATGCAGCGTGTGTGATCGATGACCTTCGCCCACGCGGGGCTGGCGGTCACCACGCCGGCTGCCACGTCAATCATCCCCCCTCCGTGACCCTTCGTCCCCGCGTCGGCCGACGGCTCGCGGGTGGGAGAGGTTACAGGTGCGAATGCACCCCAAAATGGCCGTCACCTTCGGCTCGATAATGCGATAATAGACGTGAGCCCCCTCGCGGCGTCCTTCAACGACCTTCCGCGCGCGCAGGGTTGCGAGCTGTTGCGACACCGCGGACTGGCTGGCCCCCGTGTAGTCCTGCAGTTCGGTGACGGTCTGCTCACCACGCTCCAACGCTTCGAGCAAACGGAGACGCAGCGGATGGCCGAGGCACTTGATGACCTCGGCGGCCTGCGCGAGCACATGTTCGTCGATGGCCTCGAATCGTGTGGCCGAGTTCGGAGTCACCAGATATGTCGCCGCGTGATGAGTGAGGGAAGTTGCGTATATAATAATATTGCATTATTTCTCTATCTTCCGCAACCCTGACCCGGAGCCACTGCTGACCCTGCTGCGGGCACCTGCACTCGCTGGGCTTCCGATCACTGGACGCGACGTGATCGCGGGCCTGAGCGTGGCCGTGGTGCTGATTCCCCAGTCGTTGGCCTACGCGGAACTCGCGGGACTCCCACCCCACTACGGTCTCTACGCGGCCTTGCTCCCGCCGATTGCGGCCGCCGTGTTTGCTTCGTCGCGGTACTTGCAGACCGGACCGGTCGCGATGACCAGCCTGCTCACCTTGGGGGCTTTGGCCGGACTCGCGTCCACCGGCACGGTGGAGTACATCCGCCTCGCGGCGCTGCTCGCCTTGGTGGTCGGGGTGACGCGCGTAACGTTGGGGCTCATGCGCGTGGGGTGGATTGCCTACCTGATGTCGCACCCGGTGCTCGTCGGGTTCACGGCCGCGGCGGCGATCCTGATCGCGGCCTCCCAGCTGCCTACCGCCCTCGGCGTCACGGGTGGAAACGATGGACTGCTCGCGCGCGCCGTGGACTCCGCTACGGCGCCAGGCACCTGGGATGTACCATCAGTCTGGCTTTCGGCCACGACGGTCGCGCTGGTCCTGGGCGGCCGACGCGTGCACCGCCTGTTTCCGGGTGTGTTGGTCGCCGTTTTGGTGGGCACCACCTATAGCGTATGGGCTGGCTATGCCGGACCACGCCTCGGCGCGGTACCGGCGGGCCTGCCGCCGTTCTCCCTTGATCTGCCCTGGGGTTCACTCCCCGCCGTGGTCGTGCCCGGGCTCGTGATCGCCCTCGTCGGTTTCGCCGAGGCCGCTGCCATCTCGCGGACGTTTGCGTCGCAGGATCGCTCGGTGTGGAGCCCCGATCGCGAGTTCGTGAGCCAGGGGATCGCCAACCTGGCATCTGGAATCTCGGCCGGATTCCCCGTAGGCGGTTCGTTTTCCCGAAGCTCACTCAACCGCCTGGCAGGCGCGAGGTCCCGGTGGAGCGGCGCCATCACCGGCCTCGGTGTGCTTGCCTTTCTGCCGGCGGCCGGGGTGTTGGCACCGCTGCCACGGGGCATCCTTGGCGCCATCGTCATTGCCGCCGTGGCGCCCCTCATGACGGTGCGGCCCATGATCGCCATGGGGCGGCACTCCCGCCCGCAAGCCGCGATTGCCTGGGTGACGTTCGTCCTGACACTCGTCCTTGCCCCGCACATCGAGCGGGCAGTCCTTGTCGGCGCCGCGTTCGCAGTTCTGGTCCATCTCTGGCGCGAGCTGCCGGTGCTCGTGCACTCGGAATACGCCGACGGGACGCTGCGGCTCATTCCACAGGGTGTGCTGTTCTTCGCATCGGCGCCGGGTCTGCACACACGCTTTGCCCTCGAGCTCGCCGCTCACCCCGAGGCCGATCGGCTTACGATCGACCTTCGGCGGCTGGGTCGCATTGACTACGCCGGCGCGTTGGCGTTGAGGAGCGTGATGGAGGACGCGCGCAGCGCGGGCCTCGCGGTCGGGTTGGAGCATGTTCCGGATCACGCGCGCCGCATCCTGGGCAGCGTGCTGGACACCGGCCTGCCAGCCATCTGAAGGCTCTCTACCCCACCCCAGCGGACCCAAGATTCGCTAAGTGGCCGTATTGTAAGGCCTTCGCATCGGCTTCATAGAAAATTCACCTTATAGCGATAAGTATTCGTGTCGCGCAACGGGGGGGCGCGACCTTCAATCGTGGGGGGCGGCGGTGTGGCGGCGATCAGGGATAGCGCTGAGCCTCGCGCTACTGTCTAGCGCACCATTCCAGTCCATTCTAGGAACCACGCACGGCGCCGGACCCGGCGATGAGTTCGGGGTCTTCGTCACGCTCGCCGAGTCGGTGCCGGTGTCGTTCGGGTGGGTCGCCTTCTGACCGAGGACGTGATCGCTATGAGGACGCGTGTTCAGGGATGCGGCGGGACATGGAGTTCGCCGCGAACATGCGCGGACCCGGATCGATCGAGAACGAGATCCGGGACAAGGTCGAGGGGAGCGCGCACTGACGCGGCTTCCCTCCCACCATCTAGGGAGTTCAACCATGCAGCGTCGTAGCGTTTTGTCCGTGCTGCTCGCCCTGGGACTCGTAGTGACCCCGAGCGTGGCGTCGGCCACCGACGGGCACTTCCTTCACGGGGTGGGCGCAATCAACTCGGCCATGGGAGGCGTGGGGGTGGCCGCACCGAAGAGCCTCCTGGGAACGTTCTACCTCAACCCCGCCGGCCTGATGGCGTTCGACGGCACGCGGGTCGAGTTCAGCTTCGAGATGTTCAAGCCCGGCCGATCGGTATCGAGTGACCTCCCGGGCTTCGCGAATGGGTCGACCACCAGCAAGAGCGAGTTCGTCCCCATTCCCGCCATGGCCTGGTCCACCAAGTTCCACGACGACCGGGTCGTAGTCGGCCTCGGCGGGCTCGGGATCGGGGGCTTCGGCGTCGATTATCCGTCGAGCATGTCGAACCCGATCCTGGCGCCGCAGCCGAACGGCTTCGGCGAGCTCTACAGCAACTACTCGCTCCTCAAGTTCACGCCGGCCGTGGCGTTCGCACCGACAGACCAACTGTGGGTCGGCGTGTCCGGTAACGTGGATTGGGCCAGCCTGGCGGTGAACCCGATGCCGATTGGCGCGCCGGATTTCGATCCGGTCACCGGGACGGCCTTCTACCAGGACGCCCGTGCGGTCGACGGCGCGTTCGGATTCGGCTTCCAGGCCGGCGTCATGTTTCAGCCCAACGACATGCTTGCGCTTGGGGCGTCGTACGCGAGCGAGCAGTGGTTCGAGGATTTTTCGTTCAACACCGTGCACGCCAATCCGAATCTCGCGAACTTCGGCACGCCCACCACAATCGAGTTCAAGTTGAACGTGCCGGCCATGGCCGCGGTGGGCGTGGCCTTGCGGCCCTTACCGAACCTCACGCTCGCCGGCGACTTCCGCTACTTGTTCTACGAGAATGCCGAAGGCTTCCTCATCCCCGACGGGGCCGCGGTCTTCAACGCCGACGGGTCGGTGAACGGCTTCGGCTGGAGCAACATCTACAGCATCCACGCCGGTCTCGAGTTCTGGCCCACCGAGCGGGTGGCGCTCCGTGGCGGGTACAACTATAGCCAGAACCCAGTCCCCGATTCGCTGGCCATGGTGAACCTGCCGGCTCCGGCCATCGTGCAGCACCACCTGACGGTGGGCGCGGGCTTCAACGTAAGCCAACGGCTTCAGGTCAGCGTGGCGTATTACCGGGCCTTCGAGAATGAGGCCACGGGTCCAATCATGAATCCGTCCGTGCCGCCTGGGAGCACCATCACCAACAGCCTGAAAGAAGATTCGATTCTGCTGGGCTTCTCGTTCGCGACGCGCGGCGGCTTTTAGCCACCCGACGGGACGAACGCACGGAGGCTCCGCCCGGTCCATCCGGGCGGAGCCTCTTATCATTCCGGGGGGCCCGAGGGCCTACTCGTTGGGGGACCGCGACTCGCCGAACACCTGGACCCGGAGTCCGTTGGGACCGCGGTCCCCGAACACCCAGACCCGACGGCCCACGAGCATGGTGAGCTCCCGGGGCAACGCCGCGAGCCGCACGATCTCGGTCCGCGACACCTCGATGAAGTGCGCATCCTCGCGCTCCACCAACCTCCCGATCACGGGCCGTTCGCCGTTGAACTGGACCACCTCGTACGCCGACACTTCCACCGCCCGTCGCGGCGCTGGCGGTGTATTGGCCACCGGCTTCCCCCAGACGCGCACGTGGGCACCCACGACCCGCTCGAGTTCGCCCCGGAACGGTCCCACCAGCGCCACCTCACCCGTGGCGGTCTGCACCACGGTCTGCGTGAGGGGCACCGCTCCCACGGCTCGGACCACACCACTCACTGTGGTGTCTCCCGACGGTCGCGGGGCCGCCGCAACCGGAGACGCGGTCACGCCGGCCGGAGCGGGCGTCGCTGGGGAGGGGCTGGTGGTGTCGGGCGCCGGGACCTGCAACGGGACAGCAGCGTCCGATGATTCTCCCGCCGGCGCTGCCTCCTGCTGGCGCTCACCGCCGCAAGCGGCGACGAAGCATACCACCACCAGTGCAAGGCTCAGTTCACGCATGTCGCTGCCTCATTTGGTGCGAACGATCCAGACCTGCGGCCTCGTGGCCGTGCCGAGCGGTGCGTCGACCAGGTCGCGCACCCTGACGGCGAGTGCGGGACGGCTCGCTCCGGCGGCGAGCAACGTATACACCGTGCTGCCGGAGCGTACCTGTTCGGTGACCGCGAAGTTCCCAAAGGTCTGCTGCGCCGGCGCGAGCGGCGCCGCTGCGTTGAGCGAACTCAGGACGTCGTGCACGTTCCAGCTTGCCATTTGCAGGCTGGTGTCCGAGGCCACGCCAACGCGGCCATCCACATAGTTCTCCGCCGCCCAACGGGCGAACACCGAATCGAACTGCACTCCCAACAGCGCCTCCACGTTTTGCACGCCCGACAGGTCGCTCTTGGCGATCCAGTCCCTCGTGAGCGCGGTTTCTCCCCCGGGGTAACTCTGGCCGAACCGATCGGCCACGTACCGTTGGAACGCCCACGAGGCACCGTAGAACCAGAACGGCTCGCACGGCGTGCCGCTATTGAGCGACTGCGTGCCAAACAGTGTGCACTCGTCAGGGGCGTTTGCGTTCTTGCCGCCACCGTTGTTCCACCCATAGTACCAACCGAGGCGGCGGAAGATGAACCGGTACCACGACGCCCCTGCGCCCGAGAGCGCCACCGAGGCCCCGTAGTCCATGCCCGACGTGTTTCCGAGAATACTGTGCCCGACCACCTCCTCGGCCAAGGTCGCTTGTCCCTCGGCCTCCCACGTGGACAGTGACCGCGACCGCCCCAGCACCACGATGCGACGGCTTTGCTGGATGTTGTGAGTGAACTCGTGCGCGATCAGCGAGGGCATCTGGAACAGCACGCTCCCCTTGCTCCGTGCCCCCGTACCGGCCGCGTTCCCCGGATCGGGCACGTGTCCGTAGAACAGCTCCCCCTGATCCGAAGACGCACAGCTCGCCGCGGAGAATAGGTCGCCCCCGAACACGAACCCGGCGATTTGACCGCTCAGGAGCTTGTTCACCTCGATCGTGAGCACCACGAACACGCGCTGGTTCACGTCGAGGTCGCTGGGTGTGCCGAAATACGTGGTGTCGGCCGCGTAGATGTGGAGATCGAACGTGTCACTGTACGCCTGAAGCTCGGCGTCCGTCAGCGAGTCCGCGGCCGGGTTGTTCAGGTCGGTCACGAAGATTCCGGCCGTGCCCACCGTCTTGACGACCACGTCAATGCCGATCGAGTCGCACGCTCCCGTGGTGTTCCCCGTCCCACCCGTGTTGTCGATGTTCGGCACGTGCAGGCGGAGCGTGTCACCGACGTTCGGCACCGCCGCGGCGGCCGCCGTGCTGCGTTGCGGAGCCTGGCGCAAGGCAGGGTTCGTCGCCGGGTCGAGGAACTGCCGCTCGAACGCGCGGATCCGCTGTTCGGCCCGGTCGTGCGCCATGCGGCGCTCGATCTCCCGCAGATCTGCGCTGGACATCGCCATACGCCCGCTCCGCGGAGCGAAGACCGGGGCCACGGCCGGCGGCACCGGCGCCGCTGCCCCCTGCACTGCGGTCATCGTGTACGAGAGCATGAGCGTGGGGGATTCAGCGGCCGCTCCCACCCCAACGAGATACTCGTCACCCCCGGTCGCGGACGGGCCGAACTGGAGACAGAAGCTCGTCGGGTCCTGGACCAGCATCATCTCACCAGGTGCAAGCGCCAGCAGGCTAGCAGGGCGCACCGGATGGCTCACCGGATTGCTGTTGGCCCCGCCGACCGTGACCTGGACGTTGACGGCCCGGACCGGCTGACACGCGAACGCCGGGACCGTGATGTCGAGGCTCGTCGCGGTCGCGAACGTCACCACTGCTGGGAGCCCACCGACCGTCACCGTGTTGTTGGCCGGGGTGGTGCTGAACCCCGTCCCCGTGAGGGTGGCCGACGCCCCCTCCACCATCGTATCGGGGTTCACGGCCACGAGTGACAGGTTGGTGCCGGTCGCGGTGAAGGTGACCGGATCTCCTTTGAGACCCGCCGCGCTGGCATCGACGGACTGTGACCCGAGCGTCGCGCCAAGGGTCCAGGTTGTGGATGCCTCACCGTTCGCACCGGACTGCATGTTGGTCGGCGTCACCGACCCACTGCCGGCGGCGGGCGTGAAGACGATCGCCACCCCTGCCACCCCGTTGTCGTACTGGTCCACGACCTTCACCACGAGCGGCACTGGAAGCGCCGCCCCCACGGTTCCGGTCTGTCCGTCACCCGAAACGGCGTAGACGGAGTCGGCCGCATCGGGGGTGGCGGTGCCGCTGAACAGCGCCGAACTCGTACCCCCACCCGGCGTCGCGGTGACCGTGTGCGCACCCGCGGCCGTCCCGAAACTCCACTGGGTTGCAACGCGCCCCGCGGCGTCCGTCCCCGCGCTTGCTGGCGAGACCGCCCCGCCGGAGGCGGACACGGCGAACGCCACGGTCACGCCAGTGATCGCGTTGCCGCGGCTGTCATTGACGACGAGCACCAGGGAATCCGCCAAGACGCTCATGACCGACGCCATCTGCGCGTCGCCGGACAGCTTCTGCAATTGCGCCGCGCGCTGCGCCACCGTGACACTCGCCTGCCCGCTTGCCGACCCCGACGACACCGTGACGGTCGCCGACCCATTGGCGACGGCCGTGACCACGCCGCTGGCGCTCACCGAGGCGACGCCCGCGTTCGAGGACGCCCAGGAAAGCGAGGCGCCCGACATGATGTTGCCGTTCTGGTCCCGAACCGTCGCCGACAACGCGTCGGTGGCGCCGAGCGCATCCAGTGACACGGTCGTCTTGTTGAGGGTGATTGTGGTCGGCACCGGGTTGGGGCCCGTCCCACCGCCCTCTGAACACGCCAATTGGACAGTCAGGCTCAGCGTGAGGCCAAACACGGCAAACCGACAGGAAGATGAACGCGTCACGGTGGCATATCCTCGCTATGGGGTCGCAAAGCGCCTTGCATGGTACGACGACCGCGGCCGTCAAACAACGCACGGTACTGGCTGGACCCGCATCCGCGCCGTGACCCAGCGCACCCGGTACGGCCCCGATGCTACTTCAGCGTCCGCTCGAACAGCTTGAAGATCCTCGTATACTCATCCGCCCAGCTGGAGGCCTGCTGGAACCCGTGCCGTTCGGCGGGATAGATCGCCACCTCCCAATTCTCCTTCCCCAGCTCGATAAGTCGCTGCGCCAGGCGAGCGGTGTCGTAGAAGAGCACGTTCTCATCCACCATGCCGTGAGCGATGAGGAGATCACCTTCCAGGCCCTCGGCAAAGTAGATCGGCGACGAGCGATGAAACGCCAGCGAGTCGGTTTGCGGCTCGTTCAGAATGTTGGATGTATACGGATGGTTGTAGTGTGCCCAGTCGGTCACCGGACGGAGCGCGGCGCCTGCCCGAAATACCCCGGGAGTGGTGAACATCGCCATGAGCGTGATGAAGCCACCATAGCTGCCGCCGTAGATCCCGATGCGCGCGGAGTCCACCCCCATGGTTTCGACCAGCCATCGAGCGCCGTCCACCTGATCGGTGAGATCCTGCCCGCCCATGTGCCGGTAGATGGCCGTCCGCCAATCGCGCCCGTGACCGGCGCTGCCGCGATAGTCCATGTCCAGCACCGTGTAGCCGTGGGCCGCCAGGACGTGGTGGAACATGTACTCGCGATAGTAGCTGGACCACCAATGGTGCACGTTCTGCAGGTAGCCGGCACCGTGCACAAAGATCACCGCTGGCCGCCCGTCCTCGGGAGCCGCATTGCCGGTGGGCCGATACAGTCGAGCCGGCACTACGGCCCCATCTCGGGCCGGGACCATGACGATTTCCGGCGTGATCCACGGTCCGCGACGCCACTCCTCCGTCGTGCTCTCCGTGACCTGCTGCATGGTCCGACCGGGGCGATTCGGTTGCACGTACAACTCCGGTGGGCGACTGGCCTCCGAGTGCGCGATCGCCAGCCACCGGCCGTCCGGCGACACGGTGACGTCTTGGCGTCCGAGCGGCGTGGTGATCTTGGTCATCTCGCCGCCCCGCACCGGCATCCGGTAGAAGTGCACCTCCGCGAAGCCGTCCCGACTGGCTTCCATGTACCAGGTGCCGCCGTCGGCGGACAGCGTGGCGGAGCGGACCTCCCACTCGCCCGTCGTGAGTGGCAGCGCGTCCCCTCCGGCGGCCGGCACGAGATACAGGTGGGCCCAGCCAGACCGTTCCGACCCGACGTACACGGTCTCGCCGTCGGGCAGGAACCCGGCCGTGAACGACAGCGGCCCGCCGATCCACGCGGGGTCGTGTAACTCCTCGACCACCCGAGCTTCCAGACTGGGGAGGTCCACCACGACATACCACCGTCGCTCGTTGTCGTCGGTCTCCACCCGGAGCAGCGCGTGCGTCGATGTGGGTGACACCGCCCACCCCACGATGCTGCGATCGCCTTCTCCGACGCTGTCACCGACGAACGTCACGGCGCCCGTGGCCACCTCCAGCACCGCGGCACGTGCCGTGCCCTGGTGATCGCCGACCTTGACGCGGCCCTCATAGACATCGAGATACCCGTCCTCCGTGATCCACAGCGGCATCTTGATCCGGCGCGTGTTCTTCGCTGGTTCCCGCACGGTGAGCAGCACGAACTTCCCATCGGGGGTGACACGCAGCCTGGTCACCGATTTCCCCTCGCCCGGGTAGAAGGGCTGCGGTCCCGTCGTGTCACGTGGAGCACGGCGACCCCAGGGCTGCTCACGATAGGCCCCCTCCCGAATGAATTCGAACAGCTCAACCTGTTGGTCCACCAGGAATTTCCGTTGCCCGGTGGGTTCCGTCGGATCCCGCGGTGGGTTGCCGCGCCGAATGTCCGTGAGTTGCCGCAGCTCCTGCGACTCCAGGTCGAACGCGTACACGTTTCCGTCCCGCTGGTAGAACAACGCGGTGCCGTCGGCGCTCCACTGCGGACTCGACTCGCGGTCTCGTGTCTTGGTGAGGTAGCGCGACCGTCCCCGCTCCCACAGCACCAGGTCACCATCCACCACGAACACTGCACGGCGCCGATCCGGCGACCACTCGGCATCACCGGCTAGGACGGTGTCAGCGACGTCGTCATCCACCCGCTCCGGCACCGGTCGGTCAGGCCGAATCCGGTAGTGGGTCATTGCGGTGTCGGCTCCTGGTTGCTGCCAGCGGAAGTACAGCCAGCGGCTGTCGGGCGACCATCGAAAGCCCTGCGGCGCCCGGCCCACGAGCTCCGGGCCACGCATGATGTTTCGGATGCTGAGATCGAACTCTTGGGCGGTGGCAATGGTCGGGGCCACGCCAGTGGCCAGCAATACAGCACCTCCCACGCGCAACACGACGGCTCGCATCACGGGTCCCCTCCAACGGTAGATGGTGCTCCGGGATCGGCCCGGACCATTCCGCTCCGAACCGACACGACGTATGCTACACTATCATGACGACACGATCGCAACGGCCACGTCGGACCATCTTCGACCGAGCCGTCGCGTTCGTGCTCGTCGCCGCAGCGCTCAGTTCGTGTCGCCCACATGGCGACCAGGTCCAGGCCTCCGCGTCACCCGAGAACGCTGTCGACCTCGTGGGTTCGTGGGAGTTGGATGCCCAGCCCGCAGTTGACACCCCGACGTTTCGCCCCTGGATCACCGTCACCATCGATTCCGTGACGGATCAGACCGTCCACGGGCGCCTGCGGCACTACCTGGTCGGCAACATGGGGCTCGATACCGACGCGTTTCCGCATTTCGAAGGTCGGGTGGGCCACCACGATACGCTGCGGATCGCCATCCGCCACGCCGACCCTGCCGTTGCCGGCCTGAGATTCGTGGGACGCGTCGAGCGCGATACGATTCGGCTCGATACCCTGGTGGTCGGAGCGGAGATTGTGAGCGGCGGCGGTCGAGCCTGGATGCTGATCCGCCGTCGCTAACCACGACGGTTACTTGGGTGCAGGGAACGTGAGGCTCGACCCGCCCAGCGAAACGATCTCGTAGGTGGTCGCCGCCAACTGCAGCAGCAGGATCGAGTACCCGCTCTGCGCATCTCGGTCGGACACCATGACCCGAACCAGCGGCCCCGCCGACAAGCTCCCCGTCACCACTCCGCGAAGCTCTCGCTCGCTGACCCGTGACGTGAACGTGCGGCACCCGGAGCACGCGGGGGTCACCGAATCGATGGCGTAGGGCTCGACCGCACTCACTCGGAACATGGCTGCACCCAGCGTCTGCTGTGGCGTAACGAGCTCGGCCACGATCTCGCCGGCCTTGGGACCGGAGTCACAGGACATGGCGGCGACCATGACGGCCAACGCGGCCCATCTCACGTGCCGGGTCACGGGCGTTCACCTCGCGGCGCGGGGAGCCCAGCCGCCACCTCCGGAGCCACCGCTTGTCCCGTGGCATTCACCCAGGCCAGGAAGTCTCCAACGTCCAGTCGACCGTTTCGGTTGCCGAGCAGGTCGAGATAGGTGATCTGATCGGCGGTAAGCGGTCGCGACGTGCCAACCACGTGCGACACCACCTCCGGTGCCGCCAGCACGGGGGCGACCACCTCGAGCTGCACGGGCTTCGTGGCCGTTTGCGAGCCGGACGTCACCTGCAGCGTGAGTGGGAACGTGCCGGTCTGGGCCGGTCGCCCGACCACCGTCCCGCTCGCCCCGAACGACAACCCTTGTGGCAGCGTGCCGCCCACGAGACTCCAGGAACGCGTGTCCACCCCACCCGAGGCCACGAACTGGTGTTGATACTGCGCTCCCATCACGGCTTGGGGGGGCGGCATCCCGGACACAGCCAGCGGTGCGGCGAAGGTCGCGCGCACGACGAATGGCCGACCCATCGCCAGCCGCAGGGTGTCGTTTTGCGCGGTGGTATCGCCCGACCATCCTTCGAACAGATGGCCGACCCCGGTCACCTCGGCGGTGAGCGTGACCGGTGTGCCGGCGCTCACGAACTCCCCCGCCGCGATGTCGAGCGGCGGGTCCGCCAACACGGTGCCAGTGCCGGTACCGTAGAGTTCCACCGCCACCCGGTATTCCGCCTGCACTGTAGCGACGATCGAGTCGCCAATCGACGACGCCGTGAACAGGTGGCTCCGGGGCTGTCCGTTCGACCAGGAGAGAAACGTGTAGCGGCGTCGGCCGGCATCGACGGTCTGCACGCTGTCGATGTCGAGCGCGTGCTGCGTCCCCTCGTCGAGCAGGTCGACGAACACCCGGTACGGCGCGCCGTTGAAGCGGAACACCGCCATGGTATCGGTGGCCTGCACGACCGTCGGGCGGCGGAATCGGATCCGCGCTACCATCGACCGGTCACCCAGCTGATCAATGGAATCCACGGAGATGTACGTCGGCGTCCCGTTGTTTCGGTCACTCGAGGGGATCGTGCGCGGCCCGAACTCGCGGTTGACCGTCGTGCCGGGATACGGGTCGCCGTCATCCCCGCGATGGGCCGCAGCGCCGAGCATATCGTTGCGGCCGTCCGCCTGCTCGAGGGAGAGCGCGTGCGGCATCGAGGCGTTCACCGAGTTGCCGCGGATGCGCATGAGCACGGAATCGACGTGCCAGACGAGCAGCCCCGGTGCGTGGAGAGCCGAGTCGGACCCGAGTTGCTGCCGGTTTTCCAGCAGGAAGTACTCGTTGGAGCCTGCGATGGGCACGACGTACGCCGTGTCGGAAATCTGCACCGGGGTGATCCGAAGCGTGGTGTCAGCCGCCACGAGCACCTCGGACACCCACCCGAGCCGGGCGCGCGACCAGGCCTCCAGATGCGCCGGGCGGTGGGGCTTGTTCCAATTGCCCGACCCCATGAGCCCCCAATGCCCGATGCCGGCCGTGCTGCCGCCCGTGTCGTAGAGATCGGGCAGCCCGAAGATGTGCCCCGTCTCGTGGGCAACCACACCCATCGCCTGGGGTTGAGCGCCGGTGCAACCCCCGTCGCCACCCTGCCCGCCCTGGATGATGTAGTCGTTGACCTGGATCGTGCGTGGCCCCGATACGCTCCGAGAGGTGTCCGTGGTCGACAATGTCGTCCCCGTGCGGCCGCGATACGACCAGCGGTGCGCCCACACGTTGTTTTCGGCCGCCGAGTTCACGTTCTTGCAGGCGCCGTCCACCTCGGGGTGCATGAGCACGATGGCGTCCACGACGCCGTCATCGTCACCCGAGTTGGGGATCCCGTCCGGACCGTCATTGTCGAACAGCCCGTAATCAACCGAGTCGTCGTGCGCCTGCACGAGTTCTCGGATCATACCGGCGATGTCGGCGCTGCCGCAGAGACCGTTACAGCCTCCTTCGTAGCGCGACTCGGGTCCGGACACCCGTTTCCAGTCGAACACGGTACCCGTCACGAGTAACCGGTCCTTCGACAGCTCGCGATAGTACGTGTGGATCGAGTACGGCGGTGCCGGGTTGGTGCCGTAGAGCCGGTCGGCCAGCGCCTGACGTGGGACCGTACTCTGCAGCACCGCCGAGTCGGTGTTGGCGTACATGACGAGAAACACCGGCACGCGGAGGTCGCCACCGTAGACCGCACCGGGATCGAAGTGGGCGAGCGGCGCCATGCTCACCCCCGCGGCCGCCGCCTGGGCCCGGTAGGCATTCCGGCGCCGGGCCACGTCCTTGCCGCGCCGAATCCAGCCGTTGTCGGGTGAGAATTGGAACGCCGTGGGATCCCGCTGTAGCGTTTCGTAGTAGCTGGCCGGCGGACGGGCCCCGCCCAGCACGCGGCCCAACTCCTCGACGTCGGTCTGGGCAGCTGCCGGAGCCGACACGAGCAGCGCCCCACCGAGACCCACCCCGGTGGCACCGAGCCGCACCAGGCGGCGCGCCAGCCATGTCTGCCAAGCTGTCTGCATCACGTCACATCATGCTCCAATTCCGCTCTTGTACCCATGTCCAACGCTCGAGTGCCAGCAGCACCATCCGTCAGAACCGAATCGTGTGGATGGCGACAGCGACGCCCGTCCCAACGAGCGCTCCCACGATCACATCCGACGGAAAGTGCTTGGCTGATGCCACCCGCAACATGCTGACCCCCGCTGCCGCCGCCACGGCAGCCAGCTTTGGCACGAGCCCACGCTCGGGATTGTTGAGCCAGTAGCTGGTGGCCATTGCAAACGAAAGCGCCGCGTGGCCGGACGGCATCGAGCGCTGGTTGATCACTTCGTCCGCCACGTCGGGCGCGACCTCGGTGTAGAGCACGGGCCGCTCGCGCCCAATCAGCGATTTACTCAACCCGATGACCCCCATGGTCCACGCCACGGCCTCCAGCTCGGCCAGCACCCGCCGCCGGCCGTCGGGTCCGAACCCGGTTTGCACCAGGGTCCCGCTCGCCAGGCCAAGGAGGAGCAGGTCACTGGCGGCCGCATAGACGCGGACCGGGGGCCGGATGATCCACCGATCGAAGCCCGGCACCGCGCCAGGATCGCACGGCGCGCACGGCGGCGGCCCCGCCCGTTGATCCAGCAGCAGCGACACCCCAAACACCGCTCCGGCGCCCCCAAGCGACAATGCCTGGTCGGCCCGAACCCAGGGGTCCCGGGCAAGCTCTTGCGAGGCAGCCGATTGCGCGCCACCCGCCGTCAGGACGGCTAACAGCAACAGGGAGACGCACTTGTGCGACACTGTGGCGCTCGGTACTATGGTACGATTCAGAACGCCCCTCCGGGCACGTGGGATCCCCCTACCGTCTCTTTCACCGAGTCGAGGGCTCGTGGATACGCAGACGTTACAACAGGTCGCGCTGTTCGAGAAGTGCAAGAACTTTACCCGGGCCCGCGAGGCTCAGGCGGCAGGTCTTTATCCCTACTTCAAGCCGATCTCGAAGGCGGAGGACACCGTCGTCGTCATCGAGGGCAAGGAGCGGGTGATGATGGGCTCCAACAACTACTTGGGACTGACTCAGCATCCCAAGGTGTTGGAGGCCGCCCGGAATGCGCTCGAGCGCTACGGCTCCGGGTGCACAGGCAGCCGGTTCCTCAACGGCACGCTCGATCTGCACGAACTCCTGGAGACTCGCCTGGCTGAGTTCTTCGGCAAGGAGACGGCGCTCGTGTTCTCCACCGGGTACCAAGCCAACCTCGGGTTGATTTCGGGTCTGGTCGGTCGCGGTGACGTGGTGCTGATCGACAAGCTCGATCACGCCTCGATCGTCGACGGCGCCAAAATGTCGTTCGGCGACACGCAGCGGTTCGGGCACGGCAACCTGAAGCAGCTGGAGTTCCTGCTCCAGCGGTATCAGGATCGGGGGACCCTGGTGATCGTCGACGGCGTGTACTCAATGGAGGGGGACATCGCCGACGTGCCGTCGCTGCTCAAGCTGACGCAGCGCTACGGCGCCGCTCTCGCGGTGGATGACGCCCACTCGGTTGGCGTGCTGGGTCCGAAGGGCGATGGAACCGCGGCGCACTTCGGGCTCGCCAACGAGGTCGAGCTGGTGGTTGGGACGTTCTCGAAGTCGCTGGCGTCGATCGGTGGCTTCGTTGCCGGCTCCGAGTCGGTCATTCACTTCCTCAAGCATCACAGCCGTCCGCTGATCTTCACGGCCGCCTTGCCACCGGCCAACACCGCCGGTGTCCTGGCCGCGCTGGACATCTTGATCGCCGAACCCGAGCGTCGAACCCGTCTCTGGGAGAACACCCGTCGGTTCCAGGACGGATGTCGGAGTCTGGGCTTCGACATCGGGAACACGCAGACACCCATCATTCCGGTGCTGATCGGTTCGCTCGAGCACACCTTCATGTTCTGGCGCCAGTTGTACGACGCGGGCGTGTTCACGAATCCGGTCGTGCCGCCGGCGGTGCCACCGGATGAGTGCCGGCTGCGCGTGAGCCTGATGGCGACCCACACGACCGAGCAGATCGACACGGCATTGGAGGTCTTCGGGCGGTTGGGCAAGGAATCGGGGGTCATTTGAACGAGCCGGTGGTCGTGCGGCGCGTCGACAGCGCCGCCGACCTCAACCGTTTCATCGACTTTCCCTATCGCCTGCACCGGGGCGACCCCATCTGGGTCGCCCCGTTGCGAATGGACGTCCGCACGTTGCTGTCCCGCACGAAGAACCCGTTCTTCCAGCGGGCCGAGGCCGACTACTTCCTGGCCGAGCGGAACGGCACCGTGGTGGGACGGATCGCCGCCACCCACAACCGCGCCCACAACGAGTTCCACGACGACCAAGTCGGATTCTTCGGCTTCTTCGAGTGCATCGACGACCAGGCGGTCGCCAACGCGCTGTTCGAGCGGGCGGCGGCGTGGCTTAGGGAACGCGACCTCGACACCATGCGCGGACCGGCGTCGTTTTCGACCAACGACGAGTGCGGGCTCCTGGTGGAGGGATTCGAGCACCCCCCCACGGTGTTGAATCCGCACAACCCGCGGTACTACCAGGGCTTGATCGAGCGCGCGCGGTTCCAAGGGTCAAAGGATCTGCTGCTGTATCAGAGTGTAAGCACGGAACTGCCCGAGCGCCTCGGTCGGGCGGCCGCGAGGGTCGCCAAGCGCATGCAGATCACCCTACGCTGCCTCGACAAGAAGCGGTTCTACGAAGAAGTCGACCGCATCAAGCCGCTCTACAATCAGGCGTGGGAGAAGAACTGGGGCTTCGTTCCCATGACGGACGCCGAGATCGACCATCTGGCGAAACAGTTGAAACCGGTGGTGGATCCCAACCTCGTCGTGTTCGCTGAGCGCGAGGGGCAGCCGATCGGGTTCGCGGCCGCCATCCCAGACATGAACGTCGCGCTCAAGGCCAATCCGTCCGGTCGGCTATTCCCGGGAATCTTGAAGGTGCTGTGGCGGGCTCGCGGTATCTCACGGCTCCGCATCCTGCTCCTCGGTGTGATCAAGGAATTCCGAGGCACCGGGGCGGCCGAGTTGATGTATCATCACATCTGGACGACCGGCGTCGGGCGCGGGTACTACTGGGGCGAAGCCGGTTGGGTGCTGGAAGACAACCTGGCCATGAACAAAGGGCTGGAGTTCATGGGGTTCAAGCAGTACAAGCGACTCAGGATGTACGACCGACCGTTGTGAAGGTCTTTGTCACCGGCGCGACCGGATTCGTTGGTTCCCACCTCGTCCATGCTCTCCTCCGTCAGGGACATCACGTCTCCTGCTTGGCACGCAATCCGGAAAAGGCTCGTCGGCTCTTCACGCTCGCAACGCCGGTCATCATTCCGGGCGATCTGGAGCACCCGACCGCGCTCCACGAAGGTGCGAAGGACGCCGACCTCGTGTTCCATGTTGCTGGTCTGACGGCCGCCCGGGACCTCGACGAGTTTCTAGCGGTGAATGCGGGTGGGACGGAGCGTGTGCTGGCGGCCACCGCCACGGCGGCGCCGCGCCTCACGCGGTTCGTGTACGTCTCGTCCCTGGCAGCGGTCGGCCCGACACAGCGTGGTTCGCCGGCGACTGAAACCAGCGGCCCGCACCCCGTGAGCAACTACGGAATGAGCAAACTGGCCGGCGAGGCGGCTACCCGTGTGAGCGGGCTGCCCTGGACCGTCGTGCGGCCACCGGCGGTGTACGGCCCGCGGGACGCCGAACTCCTGCGGGTCTACAAGCTGGCCCGTGTCGGCCTCGCTCCCGTCTTCGGCAATGGCACACAGCAACTGTCGTTCGTCCACGTGGCCGACCTCGTGGATGCGCTGCTCGTGGCCGCAACGGACACCGACCCCGGGAAGGTGTACTTCGCCTGTCACCGAGAGATCGTGACGGTGCGGGACTTCGTGGAGCGCGTACATGAGGCCGTACAGGAGGTCGTCGCTCCGGACCGCCGGAAGCCTCGCGCCCCGCGCCGGATTCAGATCCCGATCTGGATGGCCAAGAACGTGCTCACGGCCAACGGGACCCTCGCCCGAATGCTCGGGCGACGCACGTTGCTCTCGAGAGACAAGAGCCGGGAACTGCTGGCCGGCGCCTGGACCTGCACGGCCGATGCGCTGGAACGCGACGCGGGATGGACCGCGCGGATCCCACTCGAGGATGGGCTCCCGGCAACGGCCCGATGGTACCGCGAGCACGGATGGCTGTGAGGCCAGTCGACTGGCTCCTAGGCGGATACGTCGCGTTCGTCACCGGACTCGTCCTCATCCGAGGTGGCGTCGGCACAGCCACACCCTGGATCCTGTCAGCCCATCTTCTCTTCTTCCTCCTACTGGCGCTGTTCCAACATCGGCGTTCGCACGGCCGGTTGGGACAGACACTCCACGATCTCTACCCGCTCATTCTCCTGATGCCGTTCTACACGGAACTTGGCCTCCTCGGCATGGACCGAGGCGTCGAACGCATTCTGGCAAACGATGCCGTAGTGCAAGGGTGGGAATACTGGCTCTTCGGGAGCCAGATCTCGTACGAGTGGATACGTCGCTCACCGTCCGTGCTGTGGTCCCACGTCCTGCATTTCTCGTATCTCACCTATTACCCAATCGTCGTCGTGGGCCCGATCTTGCTCGTGATGCGCGGGCGGCGGCCCGAGGCGCGACAGGTGCTGTTCGTCACGATGCTGGCGTACGTCGCATGCTACGTGGTCTTTCTGCTGTTCCCCGTCGCTGGACCGAACTATGCGTTTTCGCATCCCGCGGGCGTTGTGCGAGAACCGTGGAGTGCCAAAGCCGTCTACGGGGTTCTCGGGAGCGGGTCTTCCATTGGCACAGCATTCCCGTCATCCCACGTCGCGGCCACGATCGCGGCGGTGTTGGCGTTGTGGAAGGAGTGGAAACCTCTCGCGGTCGCGCTGACCGTCCCGGCGGGCGTGCTGGTGGTCGCCACCGTCTACTGTCAGATGCACTATGGTATCGATGCACTCGCCGGCGTCGGAGTCGCGGTCGCTGCCGCGATGGTCGGCTATCGCGTGCGACGCTCCTCGCGTGAATCCGCAGGGAGCCTTGCCTTTTGAAAGCAATCGGAGAACTTGTCAGCACCATGCGATGGATAGTTCTCGTCACCGGAGTTGCGGTCTTCCCAGCGTGTGTGCCCGGTAATCCCGTGTATTTCGGTCCGCCGGTCGTGACCCTGGAAGGTGATGTGGCGGTGTTTGAGACGGGACAGCCCCTGCCGGAAACCGAGGTATGCGTGTTCGGAGCCGACACGGTGTGCCTGAAAGCCGACTCGAAGGGGCACTACTGGACGCAAATCCGGGAGCAGACACTGCTCGAGCACGGTGCGGTGACGGTACGCTTCCGCGCTCCCGGCCTGCCTCTGGCGGTTGCCGAGCTGCGTGACCTCACACCTGGGCAGAAGTCGACGGCGGACTGCGCGATCAGCGATCGGGTAACGCTCGCCGGCGGCCCCCTGCCATGCCGACCCATTCAGCGCTGAGCCGTATGCCGACTCCTCCTCAGTGCTCCGGCCTCGGCCCTCAGTGCCGCGAACTCGCGGTCACCCTTCACATTGCGGATCTGGAGGAGGACAGCCCCACGTTCCACGATGCCGCCGCCACCTGGCTGCTGGGACACACGGAACGCATTCACCTGGGGACGCCCTACGTCCTCGGCACCGACATGCTCGTCGACGCCGTCATTCGCGTGCCGTGCAAGTACCTGGCACTACCCGAGCCGGGCACCGACGGTCGTGGGACTCCCGGCTCGACCACAGCTCGGTGCACTGCCCATGGCTTTGCGGCCGCGCCACCGCGTGCACACGCTCCGCATCCCAACGGGACCCAAGAGCGCCAACTCGACAACGGCAAGTACGTCGTGGTGTTCAAGGGGCGGCAGCGTGCCCTGCCCCTCCCGCTCAAACGAGCCGCCAAGCGTGCCCTGCCCGTCATGCCGCAAGACAACCCGTGCATCGGCGCCCCGTGCCGGACCGCCGACAATCGGCGTGGGGCCGCCTGCTGCCGCGATCTGACGCTGGACGTGGTCGTACACGAATCCGAAACCCACCTCGAACGGCTGCTCCGGTCGCGGAAGTCGCCGTACCTGTGCAGACACAAGCGAACAACTCCCGACCTGGTCGAGTGCGAGGTGATCTCGGCATGCGCCTACCTCGCAGACGACGGCATCAGTTGTGCCCTGCACAACCGCGTACTCCCCAATGGCCGGCCGGCCAAGCCGTCCATCTGCTCGGACTGGCCGGATCTGGATCCCGACGACACCGGTCATCCCGGCTGTGTGCTGCTGAACGACTGACCAAAGGGACCCTTCGGCGAGTCACCGCCGGCGTACCTCCCAGCGAAGTTGCGACATCACCTCGGCGTCGAGCGGGAAGGCCTGCTCGAAGTCTGCGGCCGTCCGCCGACCACTCGACTCGTGACCGGCCGCCTCGAGAAAGGCCCGGCGGTAGCCGGATACCTGGGCCGGTGCATAGAACTCCAGCAGCAGAGCGCCCACGCGGATCGCGGCCCGGGCACGGATGCCCTCGAGCTCGGACGTCTCGTAGCGCGAAGGATCTACCACGCGGTCGACTACCGCGAAGCCCATTTCCCGCACGGCCCCATACAGCGGTGCATCGACCCGTCCCTCGAGCGGCATCCAGACGGCGATGAGTCGAGTCTGACCACCGAAGGGATCCCCCTGAAACAGCCGCCCCTCGGGTCCCAGCGCCGGCGAGGGAATGAGGACGCCCGACTCCAGGCCTACGCGCTCCAAGAAATCGGCGAGGTCGAGCGCCAGCCCGTGCGTCCAGCGACGTTCGAGGTCGGCCAGTCGATCGCTGATCTCGGCACGGTGGCGCGCCTGGTAGTCCCGGAAGAACACGTTGTATTCGTCGGACAGCGCCTCGACCAACTGCTGGACGACTCGTCGCCGTCCTCCCGTCTGCAGCGCCTGCGTCATCACCATGGCCCCGAACCGCACCCGCGGATGGGCGACTGCGACGTCCGCAGCGCGTCGTTCTGCCACCGCACTGAGCGCTCGGAGCATCTCCAAGGGATCGGCGCCATGGAAGTACAGGGGGGCAAAGTGGAGCAGCGCCAACCCGTCGTCGCGCTCGATCGAGTGGCGGACCTGTGGCCCGAGCTGATCCAGTCGGGTCGGGTAGACCCCCAGCCGCTCCTTTTCCAGCCGTATCCTTCGGGCATAGGCGGCGCTGTACAGCGGGAGCCTGCCGGCGCCCCCAACCCCCATCACCGCCAGTCCGTGGTACCAGAGATCAACCGCGGCGTTCGGCTCGAGGTGCCAACCGCCATGAGTCTGATAGCCTGCGGGTCCGCCGGCCGGACGCACACCGGCTCGAGGGGGCGGCTGCTCTTGGGCACGAACTGGGACAATCGTGGTCGCGGCGGTCAGAGCCAGGGCCGTCATCAGACGCCAGACGGCCGATCGGTCTGGACGCAGAGGGGCCAGCAGTGGAGGCGGCATCGGATCGGAAGTATCGAGGTCCGGCCGCGGCCGGGCAAGCGATCCCGGGAGGGGATGCCGGAAGCGGTGTGCAAGCGGTGGCGGCTCCCTCGTCCTTCTGGGTAGACCACGCAGCGAGGAACGCATGAAAGTCCTTCTGAGCACACTGGTTATGGCCCTCACCGCCGCCCCGCTTGCGGCCCAGGGCTGGATCGAGCCGCCACCGCATCGCCGTCCCGACTTCGGTGTGACCAAGATCCGGACGGTCGTCTCGGCGCGCGTGACCGGGCGGGTGGCCGCCATCGAGGTTGAAGAGTGGTTTCGGAACGATGGAGGCGGTTTGGGCGAGGGTGACTACCTCTATCCGCTTCCGGGTGAAGCGGTCTTCTCCAACTTCTCGCTGTTTCAGGGCGACGAGGAGCTGCGGGGTGAGACCATGGATGCCGCGCAGGCGCGCGCGATCTATGAAGAGATCGTACGTCGCAAGCGCGACCCCGCCCTCATCGAGTTGGCCGGACACGGCCTGATCCGGGCCCGCGTCTTTCCGATCGGTCCGGGTGAGACCCGCAAGATCACGTTGCGGTACACACAGGTCCTGCGGCGGAGCGGAGACGGGCTCCAGTTTCGCTATGCCGCCGGCGGCCGCACGGGCAGCCATCGGTCGGTCGAGGGTGCCGCCGGGCTTCGGCCCCAGCCGGGAACCCTCGTTCCACTCGCATTCACACTGTGGGCCGACAATGCCGATCAATTCCGCGATCCGTTCTCTCCCACCCATCAGGTAGAGGTGACACGCGAGGACGGGAGGCTGCGCGTGCGGCCTCGGGGCGAGCTGAGTGGGGACTTCTCCCTGTTCCTCCCCTTCGCCCGATCCGTGGTGGGGATTACCCTGGCCACGCATCGTGCGTCCGGTGAGGACGGGTACTTTATGCTCACGCTCTCGCCCGGTCGCCCCGACGGTCGAACCGTCCCTAGGGACGTGACGATCGTGCTCGACGTATCGGGCTCGATGTCCGGAAGCAAACTGGATCAGGCCAAGGCTGCGCTCCATCAACTGCTCGGTTCCATGGAGACCTCCGATCGATTCCGGCTCATCGCGTTCAGCAGCAACGTGCGGTCACATGCCCCCGATTGGTCGAGCGCCGGACCGCGCGCGCTCCGGAGCGCGCGTCGCTGGGTGGACGGTCTGTCCGCCGACGGTGGGACGAACATCGCCGGTGCACTGACAGAGGCCTTCCGCTTGGACACTCCCGACGGGCGGCTGCCGCTCGTGGTGTTCCTCACCGACGGACTCCCGTCGGTGGGCGAGCGCAATCCAGAGCGCATTGCCGCCCAGGCCGAGGCCGATCGCGGCGGTGCCCGCGTCTTCGCCTTCGGTGTCGGCCACGACGTGAATACCTACCTGTTGGACCGACTGTCCGCGGCGGGACGGGGCAGCACACAGTACGTGCAGCCGGGCGAGGACGTGGAGGCGGCCCTTGGAGTGCTCGCGGCGAAAATCCGCCACCCGGTACTGACCGATCTGGAGATTGCGGACGCGCCGGTGGAGCTGACCGAGGTGTTTCCGTCGACCCTTCCCGATCTGTTTGCCGGTGAGGAGTTGGTGGTGTTCGGGCGCTACCGCGGAACGGATCGATCGCGCACCGGTGCCGTCTCGATCCGCGGCCGCCGCAACGACCGGCCCGAGCGCTACCAGACCCAGGTGACGTTCCCCGAGCATCAGCTCGACAACGACTTCATCCCTCGGCTGTGGGCGTCGCGGAAAATCGGCGTCCTCGCGCGTGAAATCCGCCTTGGTGGACCGAACGCCGAGCTCGAGGACGAGATCCGCCGCACGGCGCTGCGTTACGGCTTGCTGAGTGAGTACACGTCGTATCTCGTACAGGAGCCGGTGGACATGGCCAACGTTCCAGCGGGGACACCCCCGCATCGACCCGCGGCCCTCCCGTCGGGCATGGTGGGCGCGCGCGCCGTCGCCGCGGCCGAGCAGTCGCGGGTACGCCGCGAAGCCAAGTCGACACTCGAGCTCGAGGCCGCGGACGAAGTGCTGCTCGGCCGCGGACACGTCAGCCAGGCCCGCCACGTTGCTGGCCGACTGTTCAAGGACCAGGCGGGGGTCTGGACCGACCTTCGGCATGACTCGAGCACGCGGGTCGTGCGCATCGCCGCGTTCAGCGACGCCTACTTCGCGGTGCTCGCCGCGCTGCCGGAGCTGAAGCCCTACGTGACGGAGTTTGGCTCGGTGCTCGTGTCTGGCGATCGGGTCGCCATCCACATCGATGAGACGGGCACCGAACGGCTGTCGGCTCAGGCGGTCCAGCGGCTAGTGCGCGAGTTCCGCGCCCGCTAAACTGCTGCTTGTGAGCACCGATTGGGCGGGCGTGTATCGAGAGACGTTTGCGGACCTGGTCCGCTTCCTCCACCGCAAGGTGTGGGACGCGGACCGGGCCCAGGACCTCGCGCAGGAGGTGTTCGTGCGGGCACTCGGACAGGATCCTGAGAACCCTCGCGCCTGGGTGTTCACCGTTGCGGCCAACCTCGCTCGCGACGAGGCCCGGACGGCGGTGCGACGGCGGCGGCACCTCACGCTCATCCGGGGGGACGCGCAACAGGTAACGGCGACCGATCCCGCCGAGGAACTCGAGCGTGCGCAGCAGGTCGAGGCCGTGCGTCGCGCACTCGCCCAGTTGAGCGAGCGCGACCGAGAGGTCCTGCTCCTGTGGGACGCCGGGTTCAACTACGAGGAGATCGCGGATCAGACGGGGTTGGCCACTGGCGCGATCGGGACGACGCTCGCCCGGGCGCGGCGACGGCTGGTCGAGGCACATGAAGCGTTGGAGGCGAAAGATGTCGCACGTTGACGAAGGTACACTCCACGCCTACCTGGACCACGGCGACAGGCCCATGGGTGACCGGCGCGAGGTGGAAGACCATCTGGCCACCTGTGCGCACTGCCGCCAGCGGCTCGACGACGCCCGATCACTCCGCGAACGGGCGGCTGCGATCCTCGAGGCGTCGGGGCCCCCTGCCGTGCCGGTCCCCCCGTTCGACTCGGTCCTCGCCCGGGCAGGCGGGAGAGCGCCTCGTCCCGTTGTGAGCGTCCGTCGTCTCCGTGCGCTCGGGTGGGCCGCCTCCATCGCGTTGGCGGTGGGTGTCGGCTGGATGGCGCGGGGAGCACTCAACCCGCTTCGGAGCCCTGAGCAGTCGCTCACGGCGCCGGCGGCCCCGACGGCAACGTTCGACTCAGCGCTGCCGAGCGCCGCTGCTGGAGCCCGAGTCGGCGAACCGTCCGCGCTCGGCGAAGAGCAGGCCGCGCCTGCGGCGGCAGCCAGGGCCCGGAACGTCGAGGACGCCGCCGAGCGACTGCGAAGCGCCTACGAGGTAACCGAGGAGGCGAAGCCCTCAGGGGAGGGTGCAGCGGGTCGGCGGGATGCCTTGCAGCGGAACGCCGCCGAGCCTTTCCAGCCCGCGCCGCAAGAGGCGCCCGCCGCGGCTGCGCCGCAGGCCAAGCTTGCCCAAGACATCGGGGCGGTCGCGGAACGACGGGAACAGCCCATCCGGACTCGCGCTGCGGAACTTGAAGCTGCCCCGACAACGGTACAGTGGGTCGAGGCCGACTCCGTTGAAGCGGCTGGGCGATTAGGCGAGGCGCTTCACATGGTGCCTGGTGTGCCCGTGGTGCGAATCGATCGGGAGGCGCTCGAGGATAGCCGAGCCGTGCGCATCGTTCAGGATCTGGACGGCATCCCGCTCGAAATCGCTCAGCGTCCCGTCACGGCGCTCGAACGTCAGTTGGCAGAGAGAATGGTCGCTGACGCACCCGGCATGGCCGATACATCCCGAGCGACGATCACGATTGTGCGAGGGTCGGTCGTCCTGACGCTGCGGGCGAACATCGCGCCAGACTCGCTCAGGTCACTGGCCGCTCGCATCCCCTAGACGTCGCATTCGGATCAGCTCGGCCACGACCGACACCGCGATTTCGGCCGGCGTGTCCGCTCCAATCCGTTCGCCAATCGGCACACGAACGCGTTCCAGAGCCGCGCGAGGAACACCCCGATCCTCCAAGGCCTTCCAGATCACTGCCTTCTTGCGCGCACTTCCCAACATGCCGACGTACCGGGCGTCCGAGGCGGCCGTGGCCTCGACGATCTCCGCGTCGAACTGGTGGCCGCGGGTCGTGGCCAGGACGTAGTCGTCGGCATCGAGCCGCACGCGATCCAGGGCAGTGCGGAGATCCTCCACGACGACCTCGTCCACACCAGGAAGGCGGTCGGGGTCCGCAAACTCGAGACGGTCGTCGATCACCACGACGTAGAACCCCGCCCGAGCAGCGAGCCGCGCGATCTCGTTGCCCACGTGCCCCGCCCCGAACACCAGCACACGGGGAAGGCGTGGGACCGGCTCGACGAAGAGACCGCGGTCCTCATCGACCGTGGGAATGGTCGAAATCCGCCCCCCGTCCTCGCGGGATCTCGCCAGGCCCGTCCCCACCACGCGATCGCCGACCCGCGCCTCTTTGGCAGGCCCATCCGGCCAGTCGAGGCCGGTTGACACGACGGCTGGTACCCGTTGCAGGATTGCCTCCGCGACGGCGCGATACAGCTCGGCAAACTCCGTGACGATGGGCTCGAGAAAGAACTCTGCCGTCCCGCCACACGACAGACCCACATCGCCTGCCAGGTCCGCGTTCAGCGTGTGACGTACGACGGCCGGCGTACCGCGCTTCGCGGCTTCCAACGCCTGCCCCATCACGTCCGCCTCCGTGCACCCACCTCCGATCGTCCCCCAGTACCTGCCCCGTCCCGCCACCACCAGCTTCGCGTCACGCGCCATCGGCAGCGATCCCCGATGACGGCATACCGTCGCGATCGCACCCGACGCGCCGCTCTCTGCTAGCTCGGCGGCGGCCAACCAGACGGCGGCGCGATCACTCACGCGCGGGGCAACTCCTCGAGCGTCGCGACCGCGCGTCT
Source organism: Gemmatimonadales bacterium (assembly GCA_041602035.1). Taxonomy (GTDB): domain Bacteria; phylum Gemmatimonadota; class Gemmatimonadetes; order Gemmatimonadales; family GWC2-71-9; genus JAOTVV01. The sequence continues at coordinate 169,568 of JBFIHA010000004.1, forward strand.
CAGATGGGGGATCACGATCGACCCGCCAACCACGAGCCCGACGGCAAACGCCTCGAACAGCTCGTCATGTGTGGCACCCTCTTCTCGGCAGCGAATCAGATGGTAGGTGATACAGTCGTCGCATCGGAGCACCATCGAGGCGGTCAGTCCCATCAATTCCTTAGTCTTCGCGTCGAGGACACCCGACTCGTACGTGCGCGCGTCGAGCGCAAAGAACCGATTGATCGTGAGATTGCCGGCCGCACTGATGGCGGCGTTCATCTTCTCACGGAAATGCCGAAATGCTTCGAGGTTGCCGTCGGATCGGCTGGGAGGCATGCGTACTCCAGACGTGCGGGTCACCGACACGTAATCTAATCGGAGGATATGCCATCGTAATGAGCGGAGCGCCGTGTGGCACGCGCGTACCGGTACAGGGCGCCACCACCCCGCCACTGTCCGCTAGTGGTGACCCGTCAGTTCCGCCTTGGCGAGGAGCCGCGGACTCACCATCGGGAACGTGCGGGCGAACAGCCCGTACGCGAGCAGAAATAGCCCGAGGAACCCGAGGGAGATGGCAATCTCCGGCGTCCCGAACGTGGGTCCGGCCTCGGTGAGCGACGGCTGCACCAACAGGTAGCGCTCGAGCCACACGCCGGCGAAGCTGATGGCGAGGAAGGTGGCAAACGTCACGCGATTGATCTTGGCCTTGACCCAGATCAGGCCCCAAAAGGGGACGAGGAAGATCATGAGCCCAACCAGGATCGCGATCGGTCGCCAGTCGCCCCATAGCCGGAAGAAGACGAAGGACGTCTCCTCGCGGAGGTTGCCGTACCAGATCACGAGCAGCTGGCTGTACATGAGGTACGCCCAAAAGATCGAAAATCCAAACACCAGCTTGCCGAGATCGTGGAACTGCTCGCGCCCGATCACGTCGCCCATCCCGAGCTTCCAGCGCCAGAACACGCTCATCAAGCCAAGCATCGTAAGGCCCGTGAGGAACGCTCCGATGAAGAAGAACGCGCCGAACAGGTTGCTCAGCCAGTACGGGGCGAGCGACATGATCAGATCGAACCCGAGAAGGGAGAACAGGTACGCGTAGAGCAGACACAGCACCGGTGCGAGCCAATTGAGACGACGCTCCACCGCGTGCACCTGGTCTGGCGTCCCCACGTAATCCCCCGCGATGCGGTCGTACAGTGCCCGCCGCCATCCGGTCACGTGATCCCGCAGCTCGGCGACGTCCGGCTTGAGGTCGTGATAGACGAAGGCGATGCTCGTGACCATCAGGGCGAGCAGCGCCGCAAGATCCCGCCAGAACACCCACGAAACCGTGAGCCAGTCGCCTCGCGCAGGCGTGGGATGCTCGATCCAGGGGAAGAGGTGGTGCTTGCCGAGAAAGAGGACCAGGAAGCACACCACGGATATGGGCAGGAAGAACGCTGCGGCCTCGGCAAAGCGGATGATCGGGCCCGCCCACACGCCTTTCGTGATCTTCTGCGTCGCCGCGAAGATGATGGCGCCTTGGGCGACGCCGGTGAAGAACAGAAAGTTGATGAGAAATAGCCGCCAGGCGCGGCCGGGATCATCACCCATGGCGAGCGCCACGAACGTTCCGAGCCCGACGACGGCCAGCACGATTCCCGTGACGAACAACGATCCCACGGGCGCGTTGGCCCCGCGGCGGTGAATGTCGTGGTACGCCTTGGCCGCGCTCACCGGGCCGTCCCCGCCAGGGTGCGCATGTAGTTCACGATGTGCCACCGATCTTCCGGTGTGATCCGATTCCCGTACCCGGGCATCAAGGCCCCGAAACCGTTGGCAATCACCCCGTACACCCATCCGTCGGAGGAGCGGGTCACCCGCTCGTCCGTGAGGTTCCGAACCGCGTTGGCCAACGCCGGCGCCACGGGGCCGTCACCGAGCCCTTCCACACCATGACAGACCTCGCAGTACACCGCGTAGCGGTCGCGCCCACGCTCCAATGACTCGGCTGTTACCTGCACCGGATTGATCAGTCGATCGAGCAGGACCTGATTCTGGGGCACCGCAGGCGGCACGACCTCCCGACCGGTGATGGGCACCGTCCCATCCACAGGCTGCAGCGGCATCTTGTACGGCTGAATCGCGATACCCCGGTGCATCACCGAAAACCACGGCACCGCGGCCACGAGATCGTCGGGGCTGGGAAACCGGTGCCACGCCTCCCGGGTGCAGCCGGCAGCCATCACCGCCACCAGCACCAGTGTCGCCAGGCGTCTAGGACTCAACCCGCACCTCCTCGGCACCCGAGGCCCGGAGCAACGTCTCGACCTGGCTCCGTTGTTCGGCGGGACACCGCACAAAAATCCCTATGTGGTCGTCCGTGAACTGGCCGTCGTAGGCCCCAACCTGCCGATTGCGCCAGCTGTGGTAGATCAGGCCCACAATGGTCGCACCGGCTCCGAACAGAATCGTGAGCTCGAAGGCGATGACGACGTAGGGAATCACCGATCCGATCGGCTTGCCCCCGACCACCAACGGCCAATCGAACGACATCCAGAGGGTGAGCGCAAAGCCCGACGCGCACCCCAGCAGCCCACCCAAGAGCGTCCACAACCGGACGGGACTCACGCGATGCCCCACGGCCTGCGCGATCTCGACGTTCGGCACCGGTGAGTACACGGTGAAATCGCGGATGCCCTCCGCCTTGAGCGTGCGAATCGCTCCGGACGCAGCGTCGACGAAGCGATACGACGCAAGGACCCCGCCGGTCGCATTCATGAGTGAGCTCGCTGCTTACGCGGCATCGGAATGATCTCCTTCACCTCGGTGATGGACACCGTGGGGAAGTTCTTGGCGAACAACAGGAACCACATGAAGAACCAGGCGAAGCTGCCTGCGAGAATTGCCCATTCGACCCACGAAGGCGTGTAGTGACCCATCGCGTAGGGTTCGTACTCGAACGAAAGGGATACCACGATGATCACGAACCGCTCGAACCACATGCCGAGGTTCACGAAGAGCGACAGCACGAACAGCGCCGGAATGCTGCGTCGTACCCTCCGGAAAAACAGAAAGAGCGGCAGCACACCGTTGCAGAGAATCATGGTCCAGGTGGCCCACCAGTAGTCGCCGAACGCCCGATTCCAGAACGACGCCCGCTCGTACGGATTCCCGCTGTACCACGCCATGAAATACTCCACGGCATAGGCGTACCCCACGATCAGGCCTGTGAGAAGCAACAGCTTGGCGAGATTCTCGAAGTGTTCGACGGTGATGTACCGCTCGACCCGGAAGACCTTCCGCAGGGGGACGAGCAGGGTCACCACCATCGCCACGCCGGAATAGATGGCGCCGGCCACGAAGTACGGCGCAAAGATGGTGGCATGCCAGCCTGGGACGATCGCCATGGCAAAGTCCCACGACACAACGCTGTGAACGGAGAGCACGAGGGGCGTGGCGAGCGCTGCCAGATATAGGTAGGCGCGCGTATAGTGGCGCCACTGCTGGTCGGTGCCGCGCCAACCGAGCGACGTGATCTCGTACAGCTTACGGCGCCACCCCGTGGCCTTCTCCCTCACCGCCGCCAGGTCCGGAATCAGGCCCACGATGAGAAACAAGGTGCTCACCGTGAAGTACGTCGAAACCGCGAACACGTCCCACAGCAGGGGTGATTTGAAATTGACCCACAGCTGCCGCTGGTTCGGATAGGGGAACAGCCAGTACGCATACCAGATGCGCCCGATATGGATCACCGGGAACAGACCCGCGGTCATGACCGCAAACACCGTCATGGCCTCGGCGGTGCGGTACACCGAAGTCCGCCATGCCGACCGGAAGAGATATAGGATCGCGGAGATCAAGGTTCCGGAGTGCGCGATGCCGACCCAGAAGACGAAGGTCGTGATGTACACGCCCCACATGACCGGCGGGGTGTAGCCGGCCACTCCGAGCCCGAACCTGATCTGATAGAGCAGCGCACCCGCCCCGATCGCGAGTACCACCAACACGAAGCCGAGCAAGACGTAGTACCCGCGGGACGGCCGACCCAGCGTCGCGGTGATGTCCCGGGTGATCTCGTGGTAGGTGGGCCGAGTGATCTGGTCTTCGCGCGCGATCGTCGCCATCTGGCCCTATGCCTCCACCAGGTGCCGCACCTTCTTCAGGTACGTCACCGCCGGCCTCGTATTGAGGTCGCCGAGCACGTGGTAGCCTCGCGGGTCGTGCGCGAGCGCGCTGACCCGAGCGTTGGGATCGTTGAGATCACCGAAGACGATTGCGTCGGACGGACACGTCTGCTGACACGCCGTCGCCACCTCCCCGTCGGCGAGCCGGTCCCGATCCTCCAGCTTGGCCTGGTTCTGCTTGTCACGGATACGCTGGACGCAGAAGGTGCATTTCTCCATCACGCCCTTGGAGCGAACCGTCACATCTGGGTTCAGCAGCCAGTGCAATGGCTCCGGCCATGCGAAGGCCGGATCGGCCGGCTCCTGGTGGTCGAACCAATTGAAATACCGCACCTTGTAGGGGCAGTTGTTGGAGCAGTACCGCGTCCCCACACACCGGTTGTAGATCTGGCCGTTCAGGCCGTCGGGGGTACGATAGGCCGCGAACACAGGGCACACCGGCTCGCAGGGAGCGCTGCCGCACTGCTGGCACAGCATCGGTACCACCCGGGCCTCGAACGGCTCGTCGTTCTCCCCGCCCTCGAAGTAGCGCTCGATCCGGATCCACGCCATCTCCCGTCCCCGCCGCACGCCCTCCGGTCCCACCGTCGCAATGTTGTTCTCCGCGTAGCACGCCGTCACGCAGGCACTGCACCCCGTGCACCGGGATAGATCGATGGCCATCGCCCACCGAGGGTGCTCCCCCTCGTAGTCTCCGTACTTGGTGGCCTCGTCTTGGCCTTCTTGCCAACGATCGAGGACGTCCTCGATGTGCTCCGGGACCGGTGCGGCGTGCATGCCATGGTCGTCATGACCCTCCCCGTGCGACAACTCGTCCAGGGTGGCCATCTGGGCGATGCCGCGGCCCAGTTGCCGCGGCTTGCCCTCGGTCTTGGGCAGCACCACATGCTCGCCGGTGTGGCGCAGGGTCACCGCGGCATAGGTGGCCACGCCCCCAAACGCCGTCGGCGCCGGATCCAGCAGGTCCAGCACGTTGGCGCCCCGTCCCTCAGCGTAGCGCCCGAACGCCGTGTGTCCCTGCCCCATTGGCACGGCCACCGTGTCGCGCCGCAATCCGGGATAGAGGTAGGCTGGCGCCCGGATCGTCGCCATGTCCGACGCGATCTCCACCACATCGCCTTCGTAGATCCCGTGCTCGGCAGCCGTCTCGGGATGGATCTCCACCCACGTGGTCCACGTGGTCTTGGTCACCGGATCGGGAAGTTCCTGTAGCCACGGCCGGTTCGCCCCACGGCCGTCGTACAATGCCGACGATGGGTAGGCGATCAACGCGAGCCGTCCCTCGGGCAATCGCCAGGGCGACGAGCCGTCAATGGACCCTGCGTCCGCCGCGAGCGTGACGCGTTGCGACGCCGCGTCGCGCCACACCCCGCCGCGCTGGAGCGCCTCGGTCCAGAACACCTCAAATGGGCGTCGATCGCCGACACGGCGCTGCAAGGCAGCCCATGCGCGCTGTAGATAGTCCTTGAACGTCGTCACCGAGAATCGCGCTGCCGCCGCCCCGCCGGCCCGGGACGCGACCTGCAGCAGGACGTCCCCCGTGGCCCGCGTGTCGAACACGGGGTGCATCACCGGCTGCTGCAGCCCATGGACCCCGGGGCGGGGCTCGAAGTCGTTCCACTGTTCGAGGGGATCGTGATCCGGCAAGATCAGATCGCACGCCTGCGCGGTCTCATCCATGAAGCGGGCAAAGCTCACCCTGAACGGCACCGCCTGCATGGCGTCTCGGAATCCGAGTCCCGGTGGCGTTCCGTGCACCGGATTGGCACCGTGCACCAACAGCACGCGCACGGCCCCACCCTTCATGTCGTCCGTCAGTTGCAGGAGCGCACCATACGGGGCCGGGCGGCCCGCCGGCGATCCTTCGAACCGTACGGTACGGCCCACATTGCCGGCGAGGTAGTTCAGGAGGTTCACCGCCGCCGCGGTCACGTGGGCGGCGGCGTGCTGCATCCCCATGCCCCCTGCCAGGGCGACACTCGGGCCAGCGGTGAACTCACGCGCCAGCCGCATGATGGTGTCTATCGGAACGCCCGTTTCCGCCGCAACCGTCTCCGGGGCGTGTCGATCGAGCAACGGCTGGAGACGCCGCACGTCGGCAGGGACCGGCGCGAGCCCGTCACGAACGATGACGTGCGCGACGCCTAGTGCCAGCAGGCCTTCCGATCCCGGTGCGGGAGCAATCCACTCGTCCGCACTCATGGCCGTCATGCTGAGCCGCGGCTCGACGTGGACGTAGCGCCCCATGTGGCCATCGTGATAGCTGTGCCCTGTTCCGAAGCCGCGCGCGTGCTCGACGGGACTGAGCCACGTGTCGAGGAAGTCGGCTCCGAACGAGAGCACGTACTCCGCCGCGGCGAAATCGTAGCGGGCCACGCCGTCGATACCGAACACCGTACGATTGGCATGCCGCAACGCCTCGTAGCCAAACGGCTCGAACACGACCCGCCCACGCGACCCGAAGGCTGCCAGCCACTCGTCCACCAACCGGTCCAAGCTGCCCGCTTCGTGCCCAGTGAGGTACCGAATCCCGTCGCCTGCCGATTCGCCGAGCCCCTCGACCACCCGGGCGATCGCGTCCTCCCACGTGATGGGCTCGAACCTGCCGTCGGGCGTCCGGGACAGGGGCTGCCGCACCCGATCGGGATTGTACAGACCCTGCATTGACGCCTGACCCCGGGCACACAGCCGACCGGCGTTCACGGGATGGTCCGGATTGCCTTCCACCTTGACGGCCCGGCCTTCGCGGACTCGCACGTGCAACCCACAACCCGCCGGGCACTCCCGGCAGGTGGATGCGTACCACGTGGCGACGCCGGGGATCTGATTCTCTGGAGGAACGAGGTAGGGGATCAGCTTCTCGACGGTATCGCCGGAGCACCCGGATAGCGCAGCCGCCCCTCCGCCCGTCACGCCAAGCACGGTGAGGAACTTTCTTCGGTTCATGCCGTTCGAGTTCTCAGCCATCCGTCCTCAGCTCCGCACCCCCACGCTGCCGTCGACCACTGCTAGTAGTGGCACGCCGTGCAGTCCGTCGTGACGTCTTCCTTCTCGTGACACGTGATGCACCAGCCCATCTTCAGCGACGCGTGCTGGTATACCTGCGGCATCCGTCGTATCGGCCCATGACAGGTCTCGCACTTCTCGACCATCTCGAGGTCCTTGAAGCTTCCCTGTTCCGAGAGCACGTGGCGGCTGTGCGGGAAACGGACGAACGGCGCCATCACGTGGATCTCGACCCACTCGATCGGCCGCCGCTCGTTCCAGTATTCCCTGAGCTTCTGGACCTCAGGGTTGGCTGCCCCGGCGATGATGTGACACCCCATGCACTGGGACACCGTGGGGATCCCCGCACTCGAACTCACCTCGACCGCAGAGTGGCAGTACCGGCAGTCCATCTGATACTCGCCGGCGTGCACATCGTGTCGGTAGAAGAGCGGTTGCACGGGGCCGGGAAGTCCGGCCGTGTCGACGTCGACGGGTGCTTGGTACGGGACCTCGTCCTGTGCGGCATCGGCCTGGGCTCGCAGTGCACTGTCCGGTCGCGTGGCAACAAATGCGACGGCAGCGGTGAGCACCGTGAACATCCCGACCGCGGTGAGGGCGCGCCTGGTCATGACCCAGCGATGCGAGTGATGAGCACGCTCCGTCCGTGTGTGATGCCGTTCCAACCGACCGATGTGACTCGCCTCAGAAGAGCGGCGCCGGACGTCACGAACGAGGCGTGTGTCACCGAGGGTCCGGCGCGGCCGCCAATAAGATAGTCGATGGAAAGGCTAGCACAACCGGCCCTGAAGCAGGCGCGCGGTCGCTCCCAACTCAGCCGGCCAACCAGCGCGCCAAGTGTCCGCTTCGGACGCCGTCCGCGATGCCCGGCTCGAGGTCGGACAGCTCCAGCTTGGCGACCGCCGAGTCGGGAATGCGCAGCGGCATGCCCGTGCCGAACACGAACCGCTCGGCGCCCACGGTGCGAGCGAGCTGCCGAAGGTGATCGTCTGGGGGCCCCCACAGCCAGGCGATGTCCCACACGAGCCGGTCGGCCTCATCGGGCGTGAGGCCGAAGTGCACCTGCTCGATGAACGCTCGGTCGGCGTGAGTGACGACGAGCCGCAGGCCGTCCACCGCCCGAACCAGCGTACGCAGATCGTGGGGCGCGAGCTCACCGGCATGATCGAGGGGATGCCGCTGTCGCACGTCCTCGAGTCGCACACTCATGATCACGGCCCGCCCGGCGGCGACGCACGCCTCCGTGACCGCCCTGATCTCGGGGCCGGACGTGGCGACACCCTGGTACTGAGGAAAGACCCGGACAGCGGGAGCGCCAAGCGCGACGGCCCCATCGAGATCGTCCTGCCATCGCGCCTGTTCCGGATTGACCGTGGGCACCGGCCGAAGGCGGTCGGGCGCCTGGGCAACCAGGCGCTCGAGCTTGCGATTGCCTGGCGCGGGGTCACTGTGGAGGATCGTCGGCAGGTACCCGACCCACGCCGTGTCGATCGCGACGCGATCCATTTGGGCAAGCAGCCACTCAGGAGTCGTCACCGATCCCAAGTGCCGAAACGGATACGCGCCCAAGAACGCGTTGACGTCAGTGAGCGCCATGACCCAAGTCCACTCCGAACAGCTCGAGGGCGTTACCGGCCCTGATCAGGTCGAGCCGGTCGGTGGCCAAGCTGACGGCCGACTGGAGGTAACGAAGCTTGGCCCAGCCGGTACACATCGTGATATCGGTTCCCCAGAGCAGCCGCGTCGGGTCGATGAGGTCGATCGCTCCATGCACCATGTCGGTGTCGACACCACTGCCCGAGAGGTCCACCCAGATGTTCGACACCTTCCGCACCACGCGCAGGGAATGAGACCAATCCCCACCTCCGCCCAGGTGTGCCAGGATGAACTTCGTTTCCGGGTGGCGGAGTGCCAGTGTGGCCAGTTCCGCGGCGTCGGACGCCTCCTGGCCCGGCCAGTCACGGCGCCGATGCTGCCAGATGTGCTGCAGAATGGGGACGCCATGCCTGGCAGCGGCCTCCGCGATGGGATCGAGCAACGGGTCGTTCGCGCGTCGGCTCGCCGCGAGCTTGATACCCACCATCCCCTCGCCAAGCCAACGATCGATCTCCGCCAGCGCGTGCGTGCCGTAGTTCGGGTTGACCGTGCAGTACCCAAACACCAGGCCGGGGTGCGCGCGTTGCACCTCCAACATCGCGGCATTCCCGCTGGTCACGTCCTCTGACGACGGAAAGTAGATGGGTGATAGCCGACCCCAGGTACCCAGGATCGATGCGACATGCGCGGTGATTCCGAGCCGTGCCCCGACTTCCAGACGCCGTGCGTCACGCTCGTGCCAGTCCGAACGCCCGGAGATCGCCGTGTAGAAATGGGCGTGGACATCGATCAGCACGCTCGCTCGACCTCCGTCAGTGCCGCCTCCAGACTGTGGATGACCTCGATCACAACGTCGTCGGTGTGCGCCAACGAGACGAAATTATAGGCGTTACGCTTGAAAAGCAGTCCATGCCGGGCTGCCGCCACGGCCGCGGCCGCCGACACTTCTTCCCGGGAAAACGTCAGGTAACACATCTGGGGTATGCCCCGTACCCCGCGAACGGCACGCGGAAGGGTTCGTACGAGTCGCTCCAACCCGGCCAGCAAGATCGTCCCGGCCTCCTCGAGGCGATCGCACACTCGCTCTTGCAGGTACGTGGCCAGCACCGCCGAGCCAACAGCGAGGCTCACCGCTTCCGTCGCCAGCGTCGAAGAAATCCACGTCCGCGTGGCGGTTTCCAACACGTCGCGGTGGCCGCACACGGCGGCCAGGGGGAAGCCATTGGCCATCGCCTTCCCCAGGACCATGAGGTCAGGCGTGACCCCCCACCGCTCCGCAGCACCTCCCACTGCCACGCGGAACGCAGTCTTGATCTCGTCAAAGATGAGCACCGCGCCACTTCGCGTGGCAACATCACGCAGGGCCTGGAGCCACGCCATGTCCGGCGGGCCATCGATGACGGGCTCGACAACAATGGCTGCCGGCAACGCGTCGCCCGTCACAATACCGGCCACGGCGGCGACGTCGTTGAAGGGAATCTCGGTCCGCAACGAGCGCACGGCCCCTGGCACGCCAAGACCGCCCTGACACCAATCGAGCCAGCCGTGATAGCCACACGTGACGATGCGCTCGCGATCGGTATACGCCCGCGCGAGGCGCACCGCAGCAGCAACGGCCTCAGCACCCGTTTTGAAGAACAGGACCCGCTCCGCCGCTGGCATGACACCGCACAGCGCTTCGGCAAGCGTCCCTTCCACCGCTGGAGCCAGGGAGCCGACGATCCCGTCGCGCACCGCCCGCTCGGCAGCCGCTGTGACCGCGGGGTGCGCATACCCCAGACCGACAGCTCCCAGCGCCATGATGGTGTCGAGGTATTCTCGGCCCTCCGCGTCCCAGGCGCGGCATCCCTCAGTGCGAATCAACCGGGTCGGAACACCGTCTGCCGTCCCGAACAGCGCCTCGGGTCGCTTGCTGCGGGTTGACGTGAAGCCAGGGATGCTCACGCCAGGCCCCGCCGCTCGAGATACCGCAGGACCTCGATACACATGGCCTTGAGCAGCTTCGCCTCCCGAGTGTCCAGCGGGACGCGATGGGTCACCTCCCTCACCGTTCGCATGATGGGCTCGGGATTCCGCGACTTGAAGAATTCGATCGCGCTCAGGGCGTCGCGGGCGGCCATGAACACTTCCTCCAGTTGCTGCGCCGAGGCAGGCGGCGCGTCACGTCGTGGCGCTTTGAACGCCGGGACGCCCCGGGCCAGGAACAGCTCGTACGCCATCACCGTGAACGCCTGGGCCAAGTTCAGGGATGAATGATCGGGATTGGCCGGGATCACGATGCTTCTGTGACAGCGATCCAGCTCGGCATTCGTGAGACCACGGTCCTCCCGTCCCAGGACGATCGCCACGGTTCCCGACTCGGCCGAGGAGAGCAGCTCCTCCGCCGCATCCCGCGGTCGTTGCAGGTTGCGCTTTGCCGTCCGCTCTCGCGCCGTCAACCCAGCGACCAGGGTGCAGTCTGCAATCGCCTCGCCGAAGTCATCGAAGCGCTTGATCCGCTTGAGGACATCGCCGGACTTGTGAGCGATGCCCTCGATCCGCCGGGGCTCGTACTCGACTGGATCGACCAGCCGGAGGTCGCGCAGTCCGAAGTTCTTCATCGATCGCACGACGCCGGCGATGTTCACGATGTCCCGCGTTTCCACCAAGACGACGACGATGCTCACCGCACCTCCGCGATGGCGGCGTTGTGCCACTCCTCACGATCCCCTCGGAGATACACCCATCCGCCTCCACCCGACAGGGCCAATTGGCCCGCACGCCGCCGGCGATGACCGTACATCTCGTTTACGACTACGTTGACCCGAAGCGTGTCGCTCGGATGCAACGCCCAGTCTAGCTCCACCACGACGAGCGCTGCATATCCACTCGGCGTTCGGCACCACGTGCCGCTGACGCGCGAAGCATCGCCGGCTGTCCCGCGAACGGAGCGGATGCGCATGGCATCGGACACCCCATCGGGCACTGCCAGGTAGCCGGACCATCCCCCCACATCGTGAAAACACTGGATTCCGTCGGAATGCACGTCGGGATGCTCGTTGTCCCATCGCGGGTCCGGAGCATCGCGGTCGCGAAACGAGAGCTCGGATTTCGAGACGTCCACCGCAAAACAGAGCGAGGACGCCACCACGAACACCGCGACCGTGGCGGTGAACTTCCCTGGCCCATCCGCCTCCGACCGCCGGTAGTGCGCCGTTCCCAGCCGGTGCACCGCACTCGACGGGAGCGCTGCCTGCCACTCCGGGAGTCGGGGGAGCGCTCGCAGGACTGGACACTGCATGTGCGGAGTTGAACCCGTCATGGCTGGGGCCGGGAACGAAGGACGCGGTCGGATACCACGCAGCTCCACCGCCTCACGCCCACCGCACCAGATCACTGCGGCCTCGGCGGTGACTTGCATCTCCACGGTGGCACCGTCGGCCATGTCGACCCGAAGCCTTCGGCCGTCGTCCGTAACCGAGCGCACGTGCGCCCCGTGGGAAGCATAGAGGTGAACCCACCGGCCGGGTCCCGCTGCGCGCCGGATCAGGTACGACAGTGGTGGCCCTGCGGCCAACTGCAGTGTGGGCGGGCCGGGAGCAGACGCCGCCAGGAGTACTTCACCCGCTCGGTCGACCATGATGAGTTCCGCTGACCTTCCCTTCAGCATGGGGAACCGCCGTGGCAGTCCTCCGATCTCAACCAGTTCCCCTCCGGGCACGTCCATCGGAAGGCCACCCAGCGGATGCACCGGCAAATCGATGGAGACCTCGGTCGGAACCTCCACCTCCACGACGTCCACGACGAACTCGGGCCCACTCAGGAGCGTCCGGGCCGCGCACGTTCCGTCGCCAAATACGTCCTCCGCGACAGCGCGGCACCACCACCAGTCTTCTTTACCATCGAACGCCGCGCACCAGCCCCGCCGCACCGGCTGATCACGGTCGGCCGGTGAGGGCGCATTGTGGGCGCGGGAGGCCCGATACCAGGCCAACGTCGCGTCGACATACGATCCGGTGCCTGGATCGCCCAGGCAGAGACCGTCGTCGTACAGCGTCACGTGCAGCACGTCCGGGTGGCCGTGTCCCCCCGGCGCCCCCCCACATTCGAGACTCAGATAGCGGCGGTCCCCGGGGCGGATCACCACGAGCCCGGCGCTCGTGAGACACCGCGACCCGCCTCCCCATTCCCCGACCTCGGTCGGTGCGGTGGGTTCCATCCAGAGCAGGGCCTTCCATCCGAGGCGGTCGCGCCGGATGCCGTGCGGTTCCCGGTTGAGCTCCTGCTCGGCGATCTCGCTGAACCCCCAGTCCTCCCGCTCGGGCAGATCGGCTGCGTACAGGGTAGTGAGCATCCGTTCGATTCGCCCATCCTCGAAGCGGGCTCGGGCCAACTCCCACAGTTCGGCAAATCGCTCTTGCCGGAGGCTCACGCCGAACGGAGCGTCACCGCGGGCAGGGAGCGTGAGGTCGGGAAGGACGGTCTCCAGGGGCGCGAGGAACATCGACCGCAACCGGTGACCGCCTTGGGAATCGTCATAGAGATCGACACCCACCCCCCGGGCCACCTCCGCTCCCAAGAGAAAGCCTCGCAGCGCAAAGAAGTGGTAGTTCTCGCCTTCGAACCAGAGCCCATCATCCGTCACGCCTCGGCGCAGCTGTTGCTTGAACCCGTGCGGTCCGTCGAGGGCACGGTCCACGAGCGCGCCGTCGCCGAGCCACAGTCCCGCCGAGGCGAGCGCAAGGTTGTTCCACACCTGGCGATTGGACCACCCCTCGTCGAACGAGCCTATCAGCGCTGCTGAGGCACGCACCATGGGCGACAGATCCACCCCGAGTTCCCACCCTCGCTGAGCGGTGAGCAGGGACCCAGCTACAATCACCTGTGTCAGCCAGATGGACTCGAGATACGTGGAGAAGAACAGGCGCGTGGGGCCGAGCACGTTGTCCTGGTTCGGCAGCGTGGGGTAGAGGCGCACGTAGGCCTCGAGGATGTCGCCGGCGCGCCTCGCGAGCGGTGCTTCGTCGATGAAGACGGCGAGGAGCGCGAGGTGGATGGCACGCTCGGAGAGCCAGAGGTGATATCGCCAAATCCACGCCCAGTCATGACGCTCACCATCGTACGTCGTCCCGCACCGTGGGCAGCGGTGTCGGGTCGGCGCCAGCGGATCGAACTCCAGCCGCGAGGTGTCCTGCGGGCAAACACCTCCGTCCCGCGTGAGCACCGGCTTGCGATCGGGAACGAACAGCGGGCGCTCGAGCAGCGGATCGAGCTGAGCGCGGAGCCGATTTCGGAGGCGGGATAGCTCGGCGGCAGCACCAATCTCCTGGCGTCGGGCGAGCAGAGCCTCACGCGTCAGGAGATACATCAGGCGCCTCCCAGGCGCGAACGCCGTCCGCCGCGAGCCTCACGTCGAGCACCTCGGCGCCCGCTTCCTCCGCGGCGCGGATCACCGCCGGTCGGGACGATGGGCTGCACAATGTGATGAGGCAGCCACCAGCGCCGGCACCACTGGCCTTTACCGCCCACGCGCCGTGGCGGCGCATCGCCCCCTCGATCACCTGCATCCCTTCGGTGGAGATCGTCGCGTCCAAGCGTTGCTGCTCGTGCCAGTTCGCGTCGACGACCTCGGCCAGGCGACGCCACTCGCCGGCCTCCAACGCCTCGGCGGCCCGAGCGGCTAGTTCACGCATGGTATCCAACGCTGCGACGACGGCGGCCTCTCGGGCCTGAAAGGCGCGCCACACACGCGCGTGCGTCGCCGACGAAAAATGCGAGTGACCCGTGTACGCTACCACCAGATGTTGGGCGAGATCCATGGCTGCGCCACCACCCACTGAGAGGCGGCGCACGCCGACGGCGGACCTTCCGAACTCGAACAGGTGGACGCCCCCAAGGGCCGCCGCATATTGATCTTGTCGGCCGCCGAGCAGTCCCAGCTCCCGGGCCTCGAGCTGGAAGCCGAGTTCCGCCAGCTCCTCGGCGGTGTACGTCTCTTCCCGACAGCGAGCCAGGCCGGCCAGCAGCGCTACGTCGAGCGCGCCGGACGCGCCGAGCCCCGAGCCACCCGGCGCGTCTGACCGCGTCAGGACTTCAATCCCGCCCGTCACCGGCAGCATGTTGAGCGCTGCCTTGTGCAGATCGAGGGTGCCGTCGTAGGTGAGGTGCGGCGACGACGGTACGGTCACCCGCTGCTCCAAGTCTTCGGCGTGTAGCCGAATCCGCCCTCCGCCGAGGAGGCACTCGACCCGCACACGCTGGTCGATCGCCGCGTTGACCACGGCGCCGCCATGCTCGTCGGCGTAGATCGGGACGTCGGTCCAGCCACCCGCGAAGTCGATACGCATGGGCGCGGTCACCAGCACTCTCATCGCCTGCCGCCACGTTGCTCGATCGTCCACTCGCTCACGCCTGCGAGCTCGCCCCGCAGGTCCGGTGCCTCGCTCTGGATGCGGTTGTTGACGCCCTGGACACCGCGGGCATGATACAGCCACGACGTGGGAAGCTCGGCCGCGAGAATGCGCTGAACCCGTCGCCAACCAGCCTCAAGGTCCAGCTCAGTTGTGGCGTTTCGTATTGTCACCATCGCCTCATCGAATCGAGCGCTCCGATACCCCGGATACGCGAGCGGCCCGGGCGCGGTCCCGTCGAACATCGCCGGGACATGGCTCAGCGCAAGGTCACCCGGGATCCCGGTGACGAGCGCATCGAAGTCGCGCGCCTCGCTCTGGGCGGTGGAGAGAAAGGTCGTCAGCTCCAATTGACGAATCGTCACGGCCGCACCGACGGACCGCAATTGCGCTTGGATCATTTGTTCCAACACGTTGTCGCCGCTCCCGACGGTCACCACCTGAAATGCGAGCCGGCGTCCCTCGCGGCGGCGAACCCCATCCGGCCCGGGCTCCCAGCCCGCAGCCGTCAGCGCCCGCCGCGCTGCCGGCAGGTCGTATGGCACCTCTGTCGTTGGCTCGAACCAAGGGTGCTCGGACGGAACCGGACCATGGGCTGGGGTCCCGAAGCCGTACAACGTGGCGTCCACAATGGACTGCCGATCCAGC
>JBFIHA010000005.1:0-177036 GCA_041602035.1 Gemmatimonadales bacterium
GGGCGGCGAGTGCCGCTAGACCCAGAACGACGATGCTGGGGAGCACGTTCAGCATGGACTGCAAGCCGCCAGAGGTTTCGCCGTCATGTCACCACCGGAGGACCGGTGCCTGGTTGGCCTGCTGATGAACCTGGACATCGTGATTCCCTCGCGATACAGATTGACTGGCCAGCAACCGCTGGACACCGACCACGTGCCCGTGGAGATCGGGCCGCTCGACACCGTCTGACAGGCGCTTCCATCTGACGAATAAGATCGCGACTGATGCTGTCGCCCGTATATTCACAACGTAGGCTGCAAGTGGCGAGTTACGGAGCCATCCGCGTCGCACTGACCCCCCCGACCCAACATCGTCGGCGGGAACGTGACGCAAACCCTCAGGCCGCCTCCGTCAGTGGTCACTGGCGAATTATCCTGATCGAGGTGGGGAAACCGAGTTCCGATGCCGAGTGTATGCTCGACTCAGCCCCTGCGCGACCATGTACCGAACGCACCGACAGCGCACTTGCTCCTAGGCATTGCGGTGGCGGCCGCGAGCTTCGTGGTGTCCCCCTCGACGCTCGCTGCACAGGAGGATTGGGCTTCTCTTGCCCGGTACCGCGAGGCCAACGAGCAGCTGGGACCACCCCGACCGGGTGAGCATCGGGTCGTGTTCTACGGCAACTCGATCACCGATGTGTGGGCGAGGTACTTCCCAACGATGTTCCCCGGCAAGCCCTACGTTGGGAGAGGTATCAGCGGACAGACCACGCCGCAGATGCTCGTGCGTTTCCGCCAGGACGTGATCGCCCTGGAGCCCGCCGTCGTCGTCATCCTGGCGGGCACGAACGATATTGCGGGGAACACGGGACCCTCGACCCAGGCGATGATCGAGGACAACATCAAGTCCATGGTTGAGCTTGCCCGAGCACACGGCATCCGCGTGGTGCTGTGCTCCGTGCTGCCAGTGTACGACTACCGCTGGCGCCCGGGCCTGGAGCCGGCGCCGAAGATCGTGGCCCTCAACGCCTGGATGCGGGAGTACGCCGCCGAGCAGGATCTCGTCTACGTGGACTACCACTCCGCCATGGCCGACGATCGCCAGGGGCTCCCCCCCAAGTTGGCCGAAGACGGTGTACACCCGAACGAGGCCGGCTATCGGGTGATGGCGCCGCTCGTCGAGCGGGGGATCGCGGAGGCGCTGCGCCGCTGAGGGGTTCCTTTGCGCACCCGCACGCAACGCTGCACGTTTTGAACGTCGCGCCTTGTCTCCAACGACGGTATCGCCATGCATGCCACATTGCCTCGCCTCATGCTCCTGTCGAGCCTCGCCGTCCCAGGCAGTGTATTCGGCCAGACTGAGGGTACGATCCGCAGCTCACTCCAAACGGTGGACATCCAATCCGGCCGGATCGACCGGGTCTATGTCGAAGACCGACACTTCGAAGCCCCGAACTGGTCGCCTGACGGCCAGTCCTTCATCGTGAACAGCGTGGGTCGGCTCTACCGCCTGGGTGTTGGGGGTGACGCACGGCTCGAGGAGATTCCGACGGGCTTCGCAACCCGAGCCAACAACGATCACGGCATCTCACCCGACGGCAAGAGCCTGGTCCTGAGCCATCACGCCGACGAACACATCACCGACCCCGGACAGGACTGGCTCGCCTCCAGCATCTACATCCTGCCGATCGAGGGAAGCCAGACACCGGTGAAGATCACATCGAACGCTCCCAGCTTCTGGCACGGATGGTCACCGGACGGAACGACGCTGGTGTACACGGCGCTGCGCGATGCCGAGTGGGACATCTACGCAATTCCCGTCGGTGGTGGGGACGAGCGACGCTTGACCACGTGTCCCGGGCTCGATGACGGTCCCGACTACGCACCCAACGGGGAGTTCATCTATTACAACTCCTTCTGCAGCGGAACGATGGAGATCTGGCGCATGCGCCCGGACGGCACCGAGGCCGAGCAGCTCACCAGCGACGTACACTCCAATTGGTTTCCACACCCGTCGCCTGACGGGCGATGGGTCGTGTTTCTCACGTATCTCGAGGACCAGGGTGAGTCGCATCCGTTCGGTAGGCAAGTCAAGCTTCGGCTCATGGACGTGCGCGATGGGTCGGTGCGGGATCTCACGTCGCCCTTCTTCGGCGGCCAAGGTACGATCAACGTTCCTTCGTGGTCACCCGACAGTCGTCAGGTAGCCTTTGTCGCGTACGAGCAGCGGTAACGGGAGTGCTGGGCGGTCGCGACCTGCCGTGGTGACGCACCGGCTGCAGGTCGCCGCCGAACGTGTGTGGCAAATCATGGCCACCCCGGGAGCCCTTGTCCGGTATCATCCCTTCTGCTCCGACAATCCGGTTGCTGCCTGGCCCGGCGTTGGCGCGCAGGACACGATCCACTATCTCAGTGGCCTGGTGCTCCACCGACGGTTCACTGATTGGCAGGAGGGACGTGGTTACGAACTCCAGATCGGCAACGATCGGTGGCCTAGCAGTCACGTCCGGTGGGAGCTGGTGGCGACGGGTGCGAACGAAAGTGAGCTCACGATCAGCATCTGGCCCGCCGCGGTCGTCGGCTTCCCGTCGGTCCTGGGATGGGTTCTACGTCGCTGGTACTTGCTTCCACTCTTGCGCCGCTACGTTCGCGCGGTGCTGCGAGGGCTCGACTTTCACCTGACCACCGGTCGGGTGGTGACCCCGAATCAGTTTGGACGGGTGAGGCTCTTTTCGTATGGCGGCGCCCATTCTGCCTAGGCTGCATCAACCACGAGGATGTTTTGGGCGCATGGGGACAGTCGGATCGACTCCATCCGTTGGTGGTTTCGTTTTCGATCGCGATGGCGTTCGCTATGGAACGTCGAGTCGGCCGGATAGGAGTGAAGAATGAACAAGGGAAAGAACGTTGCGTTGGTCGCTCACGACAATCGGAAACGCGACCTGATTGAGTGGGTTGAATGGAATTACCAGGTCCTGCTGGGACACCACCTGATTTGCACTGGTACGACGGGTCGAAAGATAGAGGAAACGCTCCGAAAGAAGATTGCCGACGAAAAGACGTCTACCGAGCTCAAGGAGATCACGCTTCTCAAATCTGGGCCGCTGGGAGGCGACCAACAGCTGGGAGCACTGATCACTGAAGGCAAGGTGGATATTCTGATCTTCTTTTGGGATCCAATGGAACCCCATCCTCATGATGTCGACGTCAAGGCGCTGCTACGGATAGCTGTGGTGTATAACATTCCGATTGCGTGTAATCGATCCTCGGCAGACTTCATCATATCGTCGCCGCTGGTTGACGAGACGTATGACCCAGTTCTCAAGGACTACAGTTCGTATCTCAGTCGTGACATCCAGTGAACGAGTCTACCGGCGGTCGTGGCAGGCGGGCCGGCGCTTGGAGCGGCCCACCGCGCGGTGGCAAACCGTGATTCTAGGGAGGTCGCATGTCCAATTTCCTTCGCGTGTCGCTCGCCATCGCCGTACTCGCTGCCGTCGGCTCCTGCGGGGCTGAGTCCCCCGCCCCGGGGATGGCTGCCTTGCAGCAGGCGCTACAGCAGGAGTTCCCGGGTGCCCAGTTCGAGCTCCGTTTCATCGACGGTCCGTATCACCTCGAAATCACGGTCGACACGGCGGTGTACGGCAACTTTCGGTTGGACGACGCCCAGCGTCGCGTCCTGGGGGAAGACATGGCGCGGATCGCTATCGAGTACTTTGGTGCCGCCTCACAAGTCGACTCGATCAGCATCCAGTTCGTGCAGGAGCGCTCGGGGGGTCTACTCTCGAGCAGCTGGAGCATGATGAGAGAGAAGTACGCGGTAGCCGACTTCCGCTAGCGGAACCGGCCTCGAACGGACCGCGTGGAGCGGGAGGACGGACGAAGCGTTCCCGTTAGCGGTTCCGCTCACCGCTGCGTCAAGGCGCTACTGCGCGGCCACCTTCACCCATTCAGCCGTGTCCCTCCGCTCGTAGTCCGTGTACTTGACCTCGACCGTTTGACCGACCTCGAGGTCTTGGAATGTCCCGGGGACGGTGGTCTGCCGCAGCCTCGATCGGTCGAACCATATCCGCGTCTGTTCTGCGATCCGGATGGTCCGGCTCCCTGACTCACCCTCCACGGTGACGGTTCGATTCTCGGCGTCGACCGCCGTGATCTGACCCAGGTAGGCGTACTTGCCCGAGATCCCGGGAGAATAGCCGATAGGGATGTACCGCTCGGTCTGCTGCTGTGCGGCCGCACCGGACGCACCGGCCGCCAGGAAGAACAGGGGAAGAATGAGGGCGATCGCTCGCTTAGGCATCGCAGGTACTCCCGTGAGCTCGTATGAGGCTGCAAGTCCTAATTTGATTCTACCAATTCGCCACGCGCGCGTTCCTGTGCCCGAATCGCGTCATCGACGAGGGCGCCGGAATATGCCCCCCATGCCTGCTCGATGAGCGCTCGCGATGTCTCGAGCTGGCTGACTGCCTCAGGATGGAGGCCACCGGCACGCAGCACGAAGACCGCGTCTCCCGCCTCCTCGAGCGCCCTCCGCAAAAGAACCCGCGCCCGCGCAGCAGATGCCTGCTCGCTGCGCTGCAAGAGGGCAATCGTCTCCCGAATATTCTCGAGCGCATTGATCACGCGAAGAAACGCTGCGACGGCAACCACTTGCGTCCCGTCGAGATTGATCCCGCTGCCCGTCGCGCCGGCGACGAGTTGTCCCGCAGGAGAGTTGTTGAACGCATCGCCGTTGTAAAACGCGACCGAGCCCTCAATGGTCTCCACCGAGTTGTTGTGGAAGAACGGGCCGGTGTCCGCTGCTTCCACCAGTGGTGGCGTGTTGAAGTTCCCGTTGCCTGGCGAGCCCTGACCGTCGTCCGGCGGTACCAGCTCGCCAGTGAGATCGGCCGGCTGATCCGGGAGGTCCTCGACGCCGGTGTTGAAGTTGAGATTCCCAGCGCCCGCACCGAATATCGCCGGGTCGGCATTGGCCCCTGCGTTGAAGTGGCACGCGTTGCATTTCCCCGACGCGTTGTCGAGGAAGATCTCCTGGCCCCGGGCCGCCACCACACCCTTCAGTGGAAGTGGAAGCTCCAACTCCTCCTGACGACCGAGCGAGAGCATGAAGGCCTCAATGGCATCCAACTCATCATCCGTGGGAAGACGGAAATCGACACCCGGGATGCGGTTCACGGTGCGCGTGAAATGCTGAATCACCGCGCCGGTCGTGAACGCACGCAAGGAGCCATCCCCCGGTGCTCCGTCTCCCGACCATCCCGTTTGTGGCCCCTGTGCGCTGTTCACCGACGTACGAAGAGCCAGCGTATGCGGGATTCCCCTCAGGTTGAAGTTGTTCGCCAAGTCGTCGAACCCGTCCTGATTCTCGAGAATGAGCCCGAAGGCACGCATGAGCCGCGGGCTCTCGAAGTTCTCGTCGAGATCGGGATTGCTTTCGGCAACGAAGAGCGGGTCGTCGGGCGGCAATGTCGCAATGAACGCAGGCGTGAGCCCGAAATTGTCCTCCGTTCGATGACAGGTTCCGCACGTCCTGCCATTCCCATTGAACGTTTCTTCGAAGAAAAGGCGCTCGCCCTCGACCACAGGATCCGGCGTAGGAGGCTGGGGCGGCGGGACACACGTCGTGAGCACGACGATGCCGAGAGCGGAGAAAGTCGTGACGGCAAGACGCCTTCCAAAATGGCCGTGGTGCACGAGAATACCCTCAATGAAAGGAACGGCCGGCGAGCGACGCAGCGGTTACCAACGGCGGAGCCACCACCGTGCGTTTTCTCTACGAGGCGCCCCGCGAACCGGGCGCGTGCCTCCATAATACAATCGCCTCGGCGAAGAGCAAGCACGTGGCGGCGGATGCACATGCTGGTGCCCAGTTCATCGTCTTCTGCGAGGATCCATGGTGTGTGGCCGCTGCTGGACAGCCGTCGGCTCAGGGCGGCATCTTTACCGTAAAGGCCATCACCAACGCGGAGGCCACCACCATGGAGCGGATGACTGAAACCGGTTGCTGTCCGCGGTTCAACCCCGAGCCGTGGGACGGCAGAGAGATCACGTGGCGAGACAAGCCATTCGTCCGGGATCGCGTTCGCAGCGTGTTCCACATACCCATCAATTTCGGTGGCGTCATGAAACGGAATATGCAGGCCATCGAAGCCGCGGATGCATTGGATCCCGATCATCTGCTCTTGAGCGACGAAAACTCGCTGTGGGGTGCCGACGTGTACATCGCCGTCTCCAAGAACGTTCCTTCTGCGCGCATCGAACGGCTCTCCGGCACGTATTTCACCAAGGTGTTCGAAGGTCCCTACCGGCATGTGAGCAAGTGGGCCAAGACCATGACAGACCTTCTCGCGGAGCGCGGCCGACCGCTCAAGAAGCTGTACTTCTGGTACACAACGTGCCCCAAGTGCGCAAAGGCGTACGGTGAGAACTACGTCGTGCTGGTCGCGGAGTAACGGGCGGCCCTAGACGGACGCGGTGACGAGGATTTTAGCCCTGCCTGCTGCCAGGTACTCGCGCTGCCTGATCCGAACGGTAGAAACGGCTACGGACTGACAGCCGGCACCATCGCAGGTATCATTGACGGAGTCACTTCATTCACGGCCCGCGCGCAATGCTGTTCTCCGTCTCGCTCCGCCTCTCCCCGACTAGGGGCGCGAAGGCCCTCCTTCCCCTGCTCGGTGCACTCGCGTGCTCTTCTCCGGCCGCGCCCGGCGCGGATATCACACTGCTCGTCGTGAACGGCACCTGTCGGACCGGCCGGTGCGAGCCGCTCGTCATTCTCGGGTTCCCCAGTAATCAACCTCATACACCCGGGGGCTTCTGGTCCCTGGACCTGGGCGTGGTGACCGGCTCGTCGGCGTGCCTCACACTGCCTCCGTCGGCGGTGTTCCGGGTAATCGGAATCTCTGACGATGGCCTCACCGCGGATACGACCACCTACACATGGACCACGGCCGATCCGCTCTCGTTGGCAGCCGAGCCCGCCTTCTCGTCGTTCTTCCCGACCGCACCGACCACGTCCGCCTTTGTGCCGGCCAGGGCCGCCGGGTGGAGCGTCACCCTGCCCGACGGGTCACGGGCAAATCCGGCTCGTTCCTGCACATCTTGAGATGCTCAGGAATGCTGCTCTGGGTCCTCGCGGGCCTCGCCGTACTCGCCTTGCTCGACCATGTCCTGCTCCGTGTGGAGTCACGGGGCTAGCGCCCAGAGCCTTTCGGAGGTCAGATATCAACGGGTGGAGGAACGGGACGGCTCCGGAGATCCTCCACCGCCCGCCGACGAACGCGATCTCACGTACCCACCAGCCACGGAGCGAAGCGCTGGCGTTCCGGATGCGCGGCCAGCGAACCGGTGAGAGTCCCATCGCAGCCAAGGAGGTGTGATCTGCTCAAGTTCGCGATTCCTGTCCTGCACGTCCGCAGTTCCGTGGCAGCCGAAGAGTTTTACTGTACGCAACTGGGTTTTCGACGACAGTTCGTGTATCGCCCCGCGATTTCACCAGATCCGTGCTATATGGGGATAGAGCGGGACGGTGTGTCGTTACACCTTTCGTCGCATTCCGGTGACGGGGTTCCGGGCGGCGTGGTGTACCTGGCGGTCCACGATGTCGACGCCCTCCACGCGGAACTGGTGGCCAAGGGCGTCCCGATCGATACCGGTCCGGTCGATCAGACCTGGGGCAACCGCGAGCTGTATGTCAAAGACGCGGATCGCAACAGCATTCGGTTCGTCCAAGAGCGCAACGGCTAGCCTGGGCGCTCGAAGCACCGCAGCGACCGATCACGACGGGGCGCGGTGGGTTGCATGGGCAATCTGCCAAGGCATCTTCCTGCAAGAGCGGTGAGCGATGTCCGTAAACGATCCCCTTCCATTCCGACTCCGCATTCCCGGCGACGAGTCCGTCGACCTCGACGGGCAGGAGGTGTCCGTAACGTACCGGCTGCACGGACTCCTGCGATTGTTGGGCGACGCGCTCGCTTTCGAGTGGATCGTGAGACGACGGACGGAGACGGACTCGCTCACGGATGGCGACGTGCAGGTGGACGATTCTCCCGTCGGAGCGGCGTCGGTTCCATTGACGTGGATTGCGCGCGCCGAGGTTCGTGGCGGGTGGTGGTCTCCACGACTCGAGATCCGCGCGCGGCGGATCGATGCCTTCGAGGGCATTCCCGGTGCTCGTCCGGGATCGCTCACCTTGCGTATCCGTCGCCAGGACCGGCAACTGGCCGGGGCCATAACGGCCGCAATCGCCGCACCCCGCGACACCGCAAAGGAACCAGCCGAGTAACGAGGAACGACACTCGCTCACGGCTTGCCGCCGAGCGAGACCCTTCACACGGTTCGGGCATTTGCCCGAGACCGCCCTGCGACGCGATCTTGCAGGCACCATGACCGAACGACGGTACAGCGAGGAAGAGGTCGCGGCCATCTTCGAGCGGGCCGCCGAAGCCCAGCAGACCGCGCGGCGCCAGCTTCCGCCCGGGGAAGGCATGACGCTCGCGGACCTGCAGGCCATTGGCAGCGAAGTGGGGATCCCGCCCGAACTAGTGTCGCAGGCGGCCCGATCCATTGACCGCGCGGGGCGCGCCTCTTCGCGTCGCTTTCTCGGCCTGCCGCTCGGGGTCGGACGCACCATCGATCTCGGCCACCCCCTATCCGATGGGGAGTGGGAGCGCCTGGTGGTGGATTTGCGCGAGACCTTCGATGCACGCGGGGCAGTGCGCGTCGACGGTTCGTTCCGCCAGTGGACCAACGGCAACCTCCAGGCCCTCGTCGAGCCGACCTCGACGGGCCATCGTGTCCGCCTGCAGACCGTCAAGGGCGATGCGCGCGCGATGATCTCGGGTGGGCTCGGCCTGCTCGGATTTGCCGCAGCGGTGCTCATTGCCGGGGCCGTGGGCGGTAACCTCGGCGGCCAGGTGGCGGGGAGTGCGTTTCTCTCGACCATCGGCCTGGGATTGTTCGGCATCGGCGCGCTGCGCCTGCCGGGCTGGGCGCGGCTCCGCCGGCGTCAGATGGAGGGAGTGGCGGCACGACTTACGCTCGCCGGTGAGTCAACGGACTCGGCGGAGTCCGCGAACGAGCCCTCATAGCCCCTCGGTCCCGTTTCGTTTCCGCTGGAGAACCGGCCCATGATCAGCGGCGCACACTCGATCATCTACAGCACCAATGCCGACGCCGACCGCGCGTTCCTGCGTGACGTCCTCGGTTTGCCCCACGTCGATGCCGGCGAGGGATGGCTGATCTTCGGATTGCCGCCGGCAGAAGTGGCGGTGCATCCGTCGGACGAGAACGACGTGCACGAGTTCTATCTCATGTGTGCCGATGTCCGTGCACTCGTCGAGGACATAAAACGGCGCAAGGTTTCGTGCACACCCGTCGAGGATCGTGGCTGGGGCCTGCTCACGTACGTCACGTTGCCCGGCGGCGGCAAGCTCGGCGTCTACGAGGCGCGGCACCCCCGACCGCCGAGTGCCACGTAGAGACCTCGTGGCAGGCTGGCCTTCAGGACCGCATTGACTCCTCCGTCCCCCTGGCGAGCGCTTCGCGGATGGACCCGCGTCGATGAGTGAAGTCGTCTATCGGCCGATGCGGGCCGGCGAAGAACCGGCCGTTGCGAGCCTTGCCGCACGGGTGTTCAACGACGTCATCGCGCCGGAATACGCCGACGAGGGTGTCCAAGAGTTCCTCCGCTATGCCGCTGCCGATCCACTTCGTGCGCGACAACAGGCCGATCACTTCGTGCTGGTAGCGGAATCGCATGGGGCGCTCGTCGGCCTCATCGAGATGCGCCGCTGCGAGCACGTGGCGATGATGTTCGCTGCCGAGCCGGGACGCGGGGTGGGGCGAGAACTTCTGCGGCAGGCCATTGCTCGATGTCGGCAATCGGTTCCGGATCTGGAGCGTGTCACGGTTCATGCCGCTCCCGGGGCCGTGGACATCTACGCCCGGTTCGGGTTCGTCGCATCGGGACCCGAACAGGAACAGAACGGCATTCGCTTCGTGCCGATGGCGCTCGAGTTACAGACCCCTGGCGCGAACCCACCCGGCCTTCGGACCCCCGGACCTTCCTAGCGACGCATGGTCCTGATCATCTCCTCCGCATTACGTTGCCAACCATGCCGGTGATCCATCCTCTGCCGTTTCGACTCAAGATCCCCGACGAGGACACACTCGACATGCGGGGCGTGCGGTCCGTCTCGTATCAGTTGGAGGGCCTGCTCCATCTCGAGGGCGAGACGCTCACGTTCGAGTGGGCCGCCACGCGGCATACGGAGACGGTCTCGCTTCGGGGGGTCAAGGACTACGTCGACGAGTCGCCTATCGGCACCGTACAGGTACCGAGGAGCGCGATCACGCGGGTTGTCCTTCGGGGACGGCTGATGCCCCGCCTGCACCTCTGGGCCAAACGCATCGACGCGTTCAACGGCATACCGAGTGCCCGTCCCGGGGCGCTCACCCTGCGCCTGCGGCGCCAAGACCGAGACCTCGCCCGCGCCATGGCGGACGCGATCACCGGCGGCTGACCGCTCAGATCAGACGCAAACGTGTTCGCGGATGTGCGCCGGAATGAGCCGCCGCTCCGACACGACGCCTCTCACCACGGCCTTGAAGAAATCGGCCAGGAACGTCACGTAGGACGCATAGACGGACGACCCTGCCGCTTGGTAGTTCTTCCGCAGAATACGGTGCGCTTTCGGCAGGTTGTACCACGGGATCCCGGGATACAAGTGGTGTTCCAGGTGGTAGTTGATATTGCACATGAGGAAGGACAGCACCGGTGTAGTCGTCACGGTGCGGGTATCCGTCAGCTCGTTCCCTGACGTCGTCATGCCGTGCTCGGCAATCCCTCGGATGTTCGCCACCTGGCCGGCCACGATCAGTGGCAACAGCCACCCCTCGACCATCCACGCCGTGGGAAGGAGCACCCAGCCGAGCGCGACGATGCCGATCATCGCGAGCCACTCGACCAATACCAGCGCGCGATCGCCGTTCTTCTTGGCATTGATCATGGCGTTGATCGGCACCAACACCAAGTAGAGGTATACGGCGAGGAAGAAGACGAAGACGTACAGCCACCGGAGCCAGAATGCACTCGTGGTGATGTTCTCGATGTTGTCCGGGTCGCGGGAATCCCGCACGTACTTGTGATGCAGCGGGTGCATGATCCGGTAGCCGGATGCCGAGAAGATGATCGGGGTGCCGACCAGGAACCCAATCCAGCGGTCGATCTTCTGGTTGCGCGTAAAGAGGTTGTGCGACGCCTCATGCCCCAGCACCGACAGCGTGCTCAGCGAGAGGCCACCGATCAGGTATCCCACGATGCCGACAGCGAGGGAGCCGGAGGTTATCGAGAGCCCTGCGGCCGAGAGCCAGATGGCGAAGTGGAGCGGGATCACCCAGTTCCAGCGTTGGTCGAGCCGATGGAGGGCCTTGAGGGCGCTCCGCTGCTCCGCCGAGAAGTCCTGCCGCGTCATCAGCTCGGCGACGTTCCCATCGGGGCAGAAATACAGCTCGTCCTTCCCAATCGGCTTTGCCATGTTGGCCTCGACGACGGTCCTTTCACCCGTCGTGCCAACTGCTCCCTGTACCATGTCCGCGTATCGCTTCCATTACCGTGGTCAATCGATATCGGGCGCCCGGGCGTTGACAAGAACGCCCTCGGAGACCCAAAAGTTTCGCCGAAGGCGCCCCGGTGTGGCGCGTTGCCACCGCGAACAGGCGGGACCGGGCTTCGGAAACAGCTCGGTGAGTGCCCAGATCACGCCTGGCGGCAGCCAGATTGGCCGGAAAATAGCAAGCTCCCGGCGGGGAGTCGAGCCCCGCTCCGGACCAGCCGACGGCCCCCATCCATCTCGGCATCCATTGGCTACTTTTCCAACTAGGGCATCCCGACGCGGCCGAACGCGCGGCCCATCACGATAGGCACGAGATGATCGGACCAGTCCATATTGGACACGCGATCCCCGTACTCCTGCTCGCCGCCGCGACGGGTTGCTCGGGATCACACCCCAGGACCGAGGAGCGCACGGTGCCACCCAACACCATCGAGGAAGTGCTCGCCGCACATGCCGACTCGCTGATGGCACTCCCCGGTGTGGTCGGCACGGCGCTGGGACGGTGTGACGACGAGTTGTGCATCCGCGTGTTCGTAGCGGACTCGAGCGAGAGGGTGCGCCACCAGATTCCCGATCGCCTCGGCGGCTATCCCGTTCGCGTCGAGGTCACCGGGCCGTTTCGCCCCCGGCGAGACTCCGCGTAGCACCACCGGCAAGGGCCTCCACCTTCTCCATGGCAAAGGACGCGCGCTCAATGCGGTATCCCACACCCCAAAGGCGTCTGCTCGGGTTCCTGCTCCTGACGGGCATCGGAGCCTGCGATCCGGCCTCGCCGCCCCAGACCTACGAGCTCGCGTTCGTGTCCGACCGCGATGGCAACGGTCTCGACGTCTTTCTGACGACCATCGACACCGCCTACTTCCGAAACCTCTCGAACCACCACGGCACCGAATACGGAATCGAGTGGTCACCGGATGGGGCACGCCTCGTCTTCTCGGCAGACTGGACCGGCAGCACCGACATCTACGTGATGAATGCCGATGGTACCGAGATCGTGAACCTTACCGCCGACTCGGCTGGCGACAGCGGTCCGAGCTTCGGGCCGGACGGCCAGCGGATCGTGTTCGGCTCACGGCGGCACGCACCCGAGGCGGGCCATTCCCAGCGCGAGCTGTACGTCATGAGCGTCGACGGATCCGAGGTTCGCCGTTTGACGACCAACGATGTCTACGATGCCTCACCCCGATTCTCGCCCGACGGTACACGGATCGCGTTCTGCCGCCAGCTCGCCGCGCCGGCCGGGAGTGACGAGGGCGGGAACGGCGAAATCTTCGTGATGGAGGCCGACGGCGGCGGTGAGACGCAACTTACCGAAGCCGAGGGATTCGACTGTCTCCCGGCCTGGTCGCCGGACGGCTCGACCATCGCGTTTCATCGCTGTGGCGGAGACGGGTGCGAGATCTGGGTGATGAACGCCGACGGGACGGACCAACGCGCCTTGGTCGCAGACGAGTTCGACAATCGTTGGCCCATGTGGTCACCGGACGGTCGCTACGTGGCTTACACCTCGGTGCGCGGTGGGCAGACGGACATCTGGATTGTGAACGCGGACGGGACGGGCAAGCGGGCGCTCACCACCCACCTGGGCCGCGACGAGATCGCCGCCTGGCGGCCGCTCCCGTAATCAGTCCAGGCGCATCCGCCGCAAGAACTCGGCGAACCGCGGGTCGCCGCGTAGCGGATCGAACACCGGCTCAACCTTGAGGTAGGCGAGCCAGCCACGGCGCTCCGCATGGGCGGCCTCGAGCCAGCGGAATGCGTCATCAATGTCACCGAGCGCGATGGCGAGCGTCGCAAATGCCACCGGGGAGACATAGGACTCCCGCGCACGCGTGTGGAGATCGGAGAGTAGCTCGCGCGCCACCTCGGGCCGGCCGCTCAGCGCCTCCACATACCCCTGCGTCGCGAGCGCATAGGCGGAATCCGGTGCCAGTGCCACTGCTTCTCGCGCCACGAGGGCCGCCGAATCCTGCACACCACGGTGTAGATGCGCGTATGCCAGGATGCGGTAGCTCTCGGTAGCCGTCGGATCCATGCGTATGGCCCGCTGGAGGTGCCGCACCGCAGCGTCCGGCCGGCGAGCATACCAGTAGAGCCACCCCAGGCCACGGCGGACCGAGACCGAGATCGGATCCAGTTCCAACGCCGTTCGTTCCTCGACGAGCGCGTCGTCCATCCGTCCGCGGGCCGCGAGCAACCACGCGTACCACTGGTGCGCGGTCGCGTAGCCCGGCTTCAGGTCGATGGCCCGGCGGAAACTCCGTTCGGCCGCGTCCCACTCCCAGTCGTAGATGAACGTCACCCAGGCTAACGACGCATGTGCCTCGGCCAGCGTGTCGTCGATCTCCAGGGCTCGTTGTGCCTCGCGTTTGGCGCGGGTCATCCCGTCCTGTACTGGAACGCCCCGATAGTCCAGCTGTAGCGCGTAAGAGTCCGACAGACCCGAGTAGGCGAGCGCGTAGTCCGGATCAAGCGCGATTGCTCGCTCAAAGTGCTCGATCGCCGTGGCAATCGCCTCAGTCGTGCGGCGGTTCCAGTGGAACCGGCCTTTGAGGTAAAGGCTATACGCCTCCACGTTGTCAGTATATCGGCGCGGCACCGACTCTTCGACGTCGCGGACGAGCGTCGGCCTCAGTGTCGAGACGATCGTCGTCGCAATTTCGTCTTCGATGGCGAACACGTCGCGCATCTCACGATCGTATCGCTCGGACCACAGCAGCCGCCCGGTGCTGGCATCGCTGAGTTGCGCCGTAATGCGAAGTCGACCGCCTGCAGCCCGCACCGTGCCCTCGAGCACCGCCGTGGCCCCGAGCAGTGCGCCTACGGCGCGGACGTCCCGCCGTTCACCTTCCAGCGCAAATACGGAGGTGCGCGATACGACACGGAGCCTTTCTACCTTGGCAAGCGCATTGATCAGTTCGTCAGTGATTCCTTCGCCCAGGTATTCGGTATCGGGGTCGCGACTCACGTTGACGAACGGCAGCACGGCAACGGTAGGCCCGGATGGACGGGGGTCGAGGTCGAGCACCGGGACCGCGGGTCGGGAGAGCGCGTCGGCCAATGCCTGTCCGAATTCGGCGGCCGACCCGTACCGTGCCGCCGGGTCCTTGGCGAGCGCCCGGACGATCGCCGCCTCGAGCCGGGCGGGCGCGTCGGGGCAAAGCGGACGGAGGCGCGGTGCGGGCGCCAGGGTGTGGAGCGCGAGCGTCTTGACCGCACTTCCTCCCTCAAATGGAGGTCGGCCGGTGAGCATCTCGTACAGCACACAGGCGAGCGAATACACATCACTACGCCCGTCGATCCGCTCCTCGGCATTGGCCTGCTCGGGACTCATGTAGGCAGGTGTCCCCACGGCCAGACCCACGGCGGTCAGTTCGTCGCAGCAGGACGAAATGGCGCGCGCGATCCCGAAATCCGCCACCAACGGCTGGCCCTCGTGCACGAAGATGTTCTCCGGTTTCACATCCCGATGCAGCACGTCGCGGCGATGGGCGTAGTCGAGTGCGCCAGCCACCGTGCGGGCGATGGTCGTTGCATCCGCTACGGTCAGTTGCTTCTCTCGTCGCAGGCGGTCTCGTAGCGTTCCACCCTCGACGTAGGGCATCACAAAATAGAGGAATCCGTCACGTTGATCGGAATCGTGCAAGGGCAGGATCTGCGGATGCGTGAGCCCAGCGATGGTGCGGATCTCTCGCAGGAAACGCTCGGGGTGGTAGCCGTGGCCCGCCAGGTCGGGATTGAGCACCTTGATGGCCACGAACCGCTCGTGCTTGCGATCTTCCGCCAGGTACACGGTGGCCATTCCACCGCGCCCGATCTCACGGTCGATGACATAGCGGTCGCCGAGAACCGCGCGGAGTCGGTCGAGAGGGTCCGACATGGCACTAAGATGACGGTGGTGCGCGGCTGGCGGGAGAGGACGGGAACTCGACCCTGACTTCCCGGGTACGGCGACACCAAGATCCGCCCGAGCAGTGGAGGCACGCGTATGAACGCCAACAACCCAGCAGTGCTGTCCGTGTTCCTCACCGCCCTCATGACCGCCATCGTGGCGCCAGCCGCAGCGCAGTTTCCCGGCCTCGAGGATCCCGGCACGCCGATGTGTGCAGCCGACGACGGCCGCATCCAGGTGCTGTTGGTCGGGAGCTACCACATGTCGAACCCCGGAATGGACGAGTTCAACCTCGAGGCCGACGATGTGCTGACCGAGAAACGGCAGAGGGAGATCCGTGCCGTGGTTGAGCGCCTGGCCGAGTTCAGGTCCACCAAGGTTGCCGTCGAAGCGCCGTGGGGCGACACCGTCGGCACAGCGCGGTACAACGCCTATCAGTCGGGCACGGGCACGCTGCGGCGGAGCGAGGAAGAGCAAATCGGCTTTCGGCTGGCCCATCACCTCGGCCACGACCGCGTGTACCCCATTGACGTGCGGCTCATGTTGAACGACGAGGCCCTCGGACCCGTGATCGGGCAGGACCCCCGTTTCGTCCAGTCGATGCAGCAGCTCGACTCGCTCGGCAAGAACGCGATGGCCACCATGGCCCAGTGGCTCGCAGAAGGCACGATCGGGGAGATGCTGGCCAACATGAACCAGCCCCAGTACATCGAGCTGGCGCACCAGCCATACATTCGGTTCTTCGCACCGATGGTGGCTGGTGACACGTATGCCGGAGCCGACATGGTGGCCGACTGGTACAAGCGAAACCTGCGGATCTTTGCGAACCTCACTCGCTTCGCCGAACCCGGCGACAGGATCTTCGTCATCTACGGCCAGGGCCACATCAAGCTGCTGAAGGATGCCGTCATCCAGCACCCCGACTACTGCGCGGTGGACCCCCTACGGTATCTCCCCTGAGCGGGGACCCGTAGAGGACCGCAAACGAAAGAGGGCGCCCCAAGTGAGGCGCCCTCTTTGATCTTCGCGAGTCGGACCGATTACATCTCGCCGCGCTGGCTGGAGGGCGGCGTCATGCCCTTCATCCGCATGTACGTCACCAGGTTGCCGTAGTGCTCGGCGTTGTGCATCGCGTTGAAGTTGAGCACCCACAGGCGGCTCCCCTCGCGCCCGAAGAACGTGACGTTCTCCATCGCCTTCATCTCGGGGATCTGATAGGCCTTGTCACAGTACGCGAACGCGGCCTTGAGGCCTTTGACCAGCTCGGCCTTGGCGGTCACCTTCTCCTGATCCGGCACCGTGGGTCGGTCTCCACCCAGGACGGCGGAACAGAACATGTAGCTCGCGTTGGCCACGTGGCCGAGGATTTGGCCGAAGCTGCGCACGTCGGCACTCGGCTTGAAGCCATAGTCGGCTTCGGGCACCTGCTCGGCGGAGGCGATGAGCCAGGTCTTGAACTGCTCGTACAGCGGTTGGATGGACGCCATGCCGACGCCGTGCTCGTGCATCATCTCGGCATGCTCCATCTCGTGCTGCCCTTCCTTGTGTGGCTGCTCCTGGGCCATCGCCGTCAGGGGCAGGGCCGCCAACACCAGGAGGGCGGGGATCAAACGCTTCTGCATGGGGAGGGCTCCTCGTTGAAACGAATATCGGGTGATTCTGACTGGTTGGCCCGGCAATCGCAAGGGACCCCCGGACCCGGTTGGGTACCCGCGGGCCTTGTGGCAGTTCCGTCGTCCCTCTAACCGCCTTTGCGGGATGGACTTACTGCCGACCATCGCCCTCGCGGACGAGCCGGCGCAGTTTCACTCGGCCGGACCCGGTGCGGCTGACGCTACGGCACCGGCGGCGTCGGAAACCGGAGCGCCACGAGCGTCTTGTCGTTTTCCTGGTACAGCAGCTGGTCGCGCGCTGTGTCCGGTCGGTACGCGGGGGCGCGCTCGCGGAACCAGATCCGCCCAGCCTCCTGACCGCCCTCCAGCGCCACACGCACCACACTGTAGCCGGTCCGCCCCGTGGTGTCCGGATCTTCCGTGAGGAAGTACGCGTACTCCGAGCGGAACGTGGCGGTGCCAAACCTGGCGCTGAACACGCCGAAGCTCCCGCCCAGCACACCACTCACCTTCTCGAAGAAGCTCGCACCGGGTGCTTTGAAGTACCGGTGGTATGCCTGATTTCCGTCCGCATCGACGACGAACAGGTTTTGACGGGCCGCGATCATCAGGCCGCCGTCGACCCAGAACATCCGCTCTGCGTGCTCCCCGCCGCCAAACGCGAGCGTGGCGAGTCCCAGCGTATCGCCGGTCGTGAGCGCCGCCACCAGCAAGCGGTCTTTGGACACCACGTAATACCGGTCGTCCACGATCGTGTACGCCACGCCATCCGTCTCGACCGTGAGCGGGGTAGACCAGCGTGACTCACCCGTGGCGGGATCCAGCAGTGTCAGATACGCGCGGCCCGCCCTGACGACCAACCCGTACGGGCGCGCCAGCATGCGGGTCGCCTTGACCGGAAACAGCGACGGGACTTCCCACAGCACGCGACCGTCCCTGGCGTCGATGCCAAGGAGTCCCTTGTCGCGCGGGATCACCAGCACGGAATCGACGAGCACCATAGCTGCGTGCTCCGTGGTGGACGGCACCCGTCGCCCGGCTAGCGCTTCCGCTCGCCAGAGCGTGCCCCCCGTCCGCATGTCCAGCCGCATCGGCCCATCGGGACTCAGGTAGACGATGAGCGTGGTGTCGGTGTCCGCGATGAGCGTCTGGAACTCGACGATGTCCGAGACGCCGGATGTGCCTGCGAATTTGGGGCTCTGCGTGAACAGGTCGTCCCGCTGCCACCGTAAGGATCCCGTCGACAACTGCACGGCCGCGAGTGAGCGGTCGCTGCTCGCCGTGCGCAGGAAGACGAACAGAATGTCCTCGTTATCCGATCGGAAGTATCCGCGGATCTCCTGAAAGGGCGGCAGCGCGCTTCCGTCCCACAGCTGCCGGCCCGAGACCATGTCGAACGCGACGATCCGGTCCTTCCGATACGACAAGCCCGTCGTGGCGCCGCACGAGCCCCACGAGAGTCCCGCACCGACACTGGGCAGCTTGTCCAGTTGCCACAGTGCCGCCCCGGTACTTGCGTCGAGGGCGATAAGCGCGTTCTTGGTGGTCAGGAGTTGTTCCGCGTCAGCGCAGTCGCGGAGATACTCGATTCTGGACGGTGCGGTGTAGCGCCAGGCCGTGTCGGCCGGCGGTAACTGCTGTGCCTGGGTGGGGTGCTCGAGCACGGCGAGACCGATGCCGACGCCGAGTGCCACAACGAGAAGACGAGACATGAAGACACGCCTCACGGAGCCAAGAGGTGGACCTGCAACGCTGCAACACTCCTGGCGTCGATAATAATCGGGCGCTGGCGTGCTCCGCTATGGCCTCTAGGGTGTCACTCCCCGACGGCGCGCTTCACCTCCTCGGCAACCTCGTCTTCGCTGCCCGTACCGGACACGATCTTCAGGATGCCGAGTTCACGGTAGTACCCCACGACCGGCGCTGTCGACCGCCGATACGCATCGAGCCGACGCCGGGTTGCGTCGGTGGGGTCATCGGTTCGGGGCCCAGTGGAGGCCCTGAGCACCAGCCGTCGCACCAACTCCTCCTCGGGGACATCGAACAGCAGCACGACCTTACCGCCTTTGCCGTGCTCCGCGAGCAATCGGTCCACGGCCTCCGCCTGCCGGATGCTGCGGGGAAAGCCGTCGAACACCACCCCACCTTCGGCATCGGCCCTGGTGAGTTGCTCCTCGACGAGTCGCATGATGATCTCGTCGGGCACCGGTGATCCTTGGTCCATGTACTGCTTGGCCTGCAGCCCCGGTTCGGTGGCCCGTCGGACTGCGTCGCTCAGCAGCTCGCCCGTGTCGATCTTCGGGATGCCGAGCCGACGCGCGAGGATCGCCCCCTGCGTGCCTTTGCCCGAACCTGGGGGGCCGAGGAGGATGACGTTCATACGGTGCCGCTCGTCGTTAGGGACCATGGAGCCATAGGGTGTCGACTCCTTGGGGTCAAGGCGCGAGGTCACACTGTCGGAAGCGAGGCACCCCACGTTGAAGTCCGTCTCCAAAGGACGCATGGTTACGGTGAGGGTGTTGGGCAGGCCGCCCTCGAGTTCAGCGGTCAACGGTGCACCCAGGGAGGGCTACCATGGCACTCGAGATCACTTCTTCGGCGTTTGCACCGGGCCAGGCCATCCCGTCGGAGTACACCTGCGACGGGGACGACGAGTCACCGCCCCTCTCATGGCAGGGACTCCCACCCGGCACCAAGAGCCTGGTACTCATCGTGGACGATCCGGACGCGCCGGACCCGGCGGCGCCCAAGATGACCTGGGTGCACTGGGTCCTGTACAATCTGCCTGCGTCAACGACCGGCTTACCACGCGGGGCGCGACGGAACGACCTCCCGACGGGGACCAGAGAAGGTGTGAACGACTGGAAGCGCACTGGCTACGGCGGCCCGTGTCCGCCCGTCGGTCGCCATCGGTACTTCCACAAGCTGTACGCGATCGACGCAGTGCTCCCGGATCTGGGGACGCCCACGAAGGCGGCAGTGGAGCAGGCCATGGCCGGACATGTGCTCGCGAGCGCGGAGCTGGTGGGGACCTACGAACGCACGTAGCCCGTAATTCCCGCATAACACCGCGTGGGATGCTGCCGTCTGAAGAGAGGGCCTGTCGGGTGGACGGGCTTGCGACGCCTGCCCACCCGCTAGGTGGCGACTGTTACATGCTGCTGTTCCAGATGTCCCGGTACAGCATCCACTTCCCGCCCACGTTCTTCCACACGGCGACATAGCGGCCGTGATCCCGGTGTGAGCCATCCGCGGCGGTCTCAACGAACCTGCCGACCTCGACCGCCATACCGTCACCGGTCATAATCTCGAGCGGCTCGATCTTCATCTGTGATCCGCCGGTGGCTGCGAGCGCCGCCATCATCGCTTCTTGAATTGCGGCACGCCCCTTCGCCGGCTCGGCGCCCGGCGCCATGACGACGGCATCGTCGGCGTAGAGGGCGGCAATGCCGGCTGCGTCACCCGCGTTCCACGCGGCGGCCCAGGCCGCACTGCCCCGATGGATAGCGGCCTCAGCGTCCGAGGCCTTTTGCCCCAGCGCCGACGACGGGAGGAGGAGAAGTGCCCCGCACAGGAGGGATACGACTGAGCGCATACGGGTGTCTCCGATGCAAAGGTGAACGCGCGATTCCACCCGCGAACCACCGCACCCGCCGCAGCGCGCAGTGCAAGAACTACACGCTCGGGCGCATCTGTCAACGGCAGAGCCTACCACCCACGTGCACCGTGCACGATTTGTGTCGGAGGGTCCCTGACGCTATTGACAATGGGACGCAGGGATACCACCCGAGACCGACGTGACAACCGCACCGTCCAGAGGGTCCCCGCATGGCGCGTTCGAGTCCCGTCAGACCCTACCACGTGATGCTGAAGCCACACGGGGCCATTTGCGACCTCGACTGCGCCTACTGCTACTACCTCGACAAAGAAGACCTGTATCCCGGATCGACCTTCCGGATGTCGGAGGAGATCCTCGACAGTTTTACCCGTCAGTACCTCACGAGCCAGGAGTCACCGGAAATCGTGTTCGGATGGCAGGGCGGCGAGCCGACCCTCATGGGGCTCGATTTCTTCCGCCGCGCAGTTGCGGCCCAGGCACGACACCGACCGGTCCACACCAGGATCCTCAACACGCTCCAGACCAACGGCGTGAGCCTGACCGACGAATGGTGCGAGTTCTTCCTGAAGCACGACTTCCTGGTGGGGATCAGCCTGGACGGTCCCGCACCCTTGCACGATGCCTACCGCGTGGACAAGGGCGGAAAGCCCACGTTCGAGCGTGTGATGCGGGGCGTCGAGCTGCTGCGCCGGCATGGCGTCGCGTTCAACGTCCTGACCACCGTCCACGCCGCCAACGCCGACCACTCACTCGAGGTCTACCGCTTCCTGCGCGACGACGTGAAGACCCGGTTCATCCAGTTCATTCCGGTGGTCGAGCCGCGGGGCGAGGGCAACGCCTCGGCGCGCTCGGTCACCGGACCGGCCTATGGGGTGTTCCTGCGCACGATCTTCGACGAGTGGCTGCACTACGACGTAGGTCGGATATTCGTCCAGCTTTTCGACGTGGCACTCGCCGCGTGGGTGGGACAGCCGGCGGGCCTGTGCGTGTTCGAGGAGACGTGCGGGAACGCGCTGGCGCTCGAGCACAACGGCGATTTGTACTCGTGCGACCACTTCGTGGAGCCAACCTATCGGCTGGGCAACATCCGGGAGCGGACGTTGCCGGTCCTAGTGAGCGGCGAGGCCCAGCGCGCATTCGGACGGGCCAAGAAAGGCACGTTGCCCGTCTACTGTGGGGCGTGCGAGGTCCGCTTCGTGTGCAACGGTGGCTGCCCTAAGAATCGCTTCATCGCGACGCCCGACGGCGAGTCCGGTCTCAACTGGCTGTGTGAGGGCTACCGCGCGTTCTTCAACCACATCCGCCCAGCCATGGAACACATGACAGACGCGCTGCGGCGCAGGCAGCCGCCAGCGGGGATCATGAAGCTGCTTGCGACCGGCGACGACCCAGTCCTCACCGAAGCCTACGGAGCCGGTGCCGCATGACCCCAACGAGGCGGGACTTCCTTCGACAGCTCGGCGCCGCCGGGATGGCACTCGGCGCCACGGGATCCCTCACCGCGTGCGTCACCGCTCGCCACTCGCCCAATATCGTACTGATCTTCACGGACGATCAGGGGTACGGCGACGTCGGCGTGTTCGGGGCCAGGGGCTTCACCACACCCCACCTCGACCGGTTGGCCGCGGAAGGCATGCGCTTCACCGATTTCTACGCCTCCCAAGCCGTGTGTTCGGCCTCGCGGGCCTCGCTGCTCACGGGATGCTACGCGGAACGGGTCTCGATCCGCGGTGCACTCGGGCCGCACGCGCCGGTGGGTCTCAACCCGGACGAGACGACCATCGCGGAGATGGTGAAGCCGCTGGGGTACGCCACGGGTGCCTTTGGAAAATGGCACCTGGGGGATGCCGAGGAGTTCCTGCCGCTGCGTCACGGCTTCGACGAGTATCTGGGTCTCCCATACTCCAATGACATGTGGCCCGTCGACTACGACGGCAACCCGATCGAGAGCGGCAACAAGGCCACGTATCCGCCGCTGCCCCTGATCGACGGCGACGTGCTCCTCGAGACGGTCGACGATCTCAGCGAGCAGGATCAGCTGACCACGCGCTACGCGATGCGCGCGGTGGACTTCGTCGACCGGAATGCCGGCCGGCCGTTCTTCCTGTATCTCGCGCACTCCATGCCGCATGTTCCCCTGGGCGTCTCCCAGCGGTTCCGCGGTAGGAGCGAGCAGGGCATGTACGGTGACGTCATCGAGGAAATCGACTGGTCCGTCGGGCAGGTCCTCGATGCGCTCGACCGCAACGGCCTGACCGACCGCACGCTCGTCATCTTTACCAGCGACAACGGTCCCTGGCTCAACTACGGCAATCATGCCGGTTCGACCGGCGATCTTCGCGAAGGGAAGGGCACGGCGTTCGAGGGGGGACCGCGGGTGCCGGCCATTATGCGGTGGCCAGGACGGATCGCGCCCGGCTCGGTATCCCGTCGCGTGGCATCGACGATCGACATCCTCCCGACGGTGGCGGCCGTCACCGGCGCCGCGCTTCCCGATCTGCCGATCGACGGTGTGAGCCTGCTCCCACTGCTCGAGGGTGACGAGAGCGCCACCCCGCGCAACGTGTTCCTGTACTACTACGTCGGCGAGCTGCGCGCCGTCCGCGAAGGGAAGTGGAAGCGTGTCTTCGAACACGTCACCCGCTCGTACGTGGGCGTGGAGCCCGGCAGGGACGGGCATCCCGGCCCGTACGCGTTCCCGCGGGTTCCCTCGGCCCTGTACGATCTCGACATCGATGTCGCCGAGACGACCGACGTGTCGGCGGAACATCCCGAGATCGTCGCCCGCCTCGACGCCATCGCCGAGCAGGCACGGTCGGCCCTAGGAGATCGTCTCCAGGATCGGGAAGGATCGGAAGTCCGGCCGCCGGGTCGAGTCCGGTTTCCGAGACCCCACACCGTCTCGCATGCCGCGGTCGGAGCCGGGGTGACCCTCGCGACCGAACCGAGCCCTCGGTACGCGGGCATCGATACCGGTGTGCTGACGGACGGGCGGCTCGGCAGCCGGGACTTTGCGGACGGCCAGTGGCTGGGGTTTCAGGGGAGGACACTCGATGCCGTCGTGGACCTCGGCGCGCCCCGCACGATCCGCAGCATCGCCCTTGACTGCATGCAAGCCCAGCGACCCTGGATCTTCCTCCCTGCCGCCATCGAGTTCAGCACTTCCGTGGACGGCGCGAGGTGGGATGTGGTGGCTCGCCGGGAGCAGCGGGCGGAACGCGCCGAAGAGGTCAAAGCCAGCGCCATCACGGTCCCGGTGGAGGGTGGCCAGGCACGGTACGTACGGGTCGTCGCTCAGCCGGTCGATCCACTCCCCGCCTGGCATCCCGGTGCCGGTCGGCCGGGATGGCTCTTCGTAGACGAGATCATCGTGGAGGCATGAAATGAGTGGCGATCGAATCAGCCGACGAGAAGCGATCGGGAAGGTGGCGCGGGCCGGCGCGGGGTTCTACGCCCTCAGCACCCTTCCCCTCCTCGCTCGGTGTGCGTCGGGTCTCGGGCGCCCCAACATCCTGTTCATCTTCAGCGACGATCACGCGCCGCAGGCCATCTCGGCATACGGCTCCCAGATCAATCGGACGCCCAACATCGACCGCATCGCAAACGAGGGCGTGATCTTTCTCAATAGCTTCTGTACCAACTCGATCTGCGCTCCGAGCCGCGCCGTCATTCTGACGGGCAAGCATAGCCACGCAAACGGCAAGATCGACAACGGCG
Source organism: Gemmatimonadales bacterium (assembly GCA_041602035.1). GTDB lineage: Bacteria > Gemmatimonadota > Gemmatimonadetes > Gemmatimonadales > GWC2-71-9 > JAOTVV01. The sequence continues at coordinate 24,442 of JBFIHA010000005.1, forward strand.
GCGATCCCTTCGATATGACGCAACCGACGTTCAACAAGGTGCTACAGGAGGTCGGGTACCAGACGGCGATCATCGGCAAGTGGCATCTCCGTGTCGACCCGGCCGGCTTCGACCACTGGGAGGTGCTGCCGGGCCAGGGCCGCTATTACAACCCGGACTTTCGCACGCCGACCGGCACCGTGCGCTACGACGGGTATGTGACCGACGTCATCACGGACCTCTCATTGGAGTGGCTGCGGCAGGCCCGCGATCCCGACCGACCCTTCCTGCTCATGAGTCAGCACAAGGCACCGCATCGCAACTGGATGCCTGGCCCCGACCACCTCTACACGTACGAGGACGTGGATATTCCGGAGCCCGCGACGCTGTTCGACGACTACGCCAACCGCGCGAGCCCCGCGGCCGACACGGAAATGACCATCGCCGAGCACATGCTGCCGGCCTACGACCTCAAGATCACCCCGGCCGCCGCTGCGAACGAACAAGACGCGCGTTGGTGGGCCGGCGAGTGGGGTCGTATGAACGAGGTACAGCAAGCCGCATGGGAAACCGCGTATGGCCCTCGCAACGATGCCTTCTTCGCGTCGAACCTCGAAGGTGAAGCGCTCGTGCGGTACTACTACCAGCGCTACATCAAGGACTACCTACGGTGTATCGCATCGGTCGACGACAACGTGGGACAGATCCTGGAGTATCTCGACGAAAGCGGCCTTGCCGACAACACGCTCGTGATCTACTGCTCGGACCAAGGGTTCTATCTCGGCGAGCACGGCTGGTACGACAAGCGCTGGATGTACGAGGAGTCGCTACGGATGCCGTTCGTGGCGCGCTGGCCCGCCCGCATCGCGCCGGGAACCCGGGTGCCGCAGATGATCCAAAACATCGATTACGCACCGACGTTCCTCGCGATGGCCGGTGCGAACCTCCCCACCGACCTCCACGGTGCGTCGTTGCTCGACCTGATGGCCGGACGACCACCCACCAGTTGGCGAGCCAGCATCTACTACCACTATTACGAATATCCCGAGCCGCACCGGGTCGCACCGCACTATGGCGTCCGCACCGAGCGGCACAAGCTGGTCTACTACTACCAGACGCAGGAGTGGGAGCTGTTCGACCTCGTGGCCGACCCGTCCGAGACGCGGAGCCTGTACGGCGATCCCGGCTCCGCGAGCACCGCGGCGGACTTGAAACGCGAACTTCGCCGATTGCGGGCCGTGTACGCGGACACGACCGGGCCGGATTTCTCGGATTGACCCAAGGTCCTCCCGGATGGGAGACGCTCAGCCCCCAGGTTGCAGCGAGAAGAGCGCGGACTCGGTCCGCGCGTCCTCCATGATGCGGGCCATGCGGGCGACGACGTCCGGGTGCCGCGCGGCGACGTCGCTCGTCTCTGCGGGGTCTGACGCGAGGTCGTAGAGCTCGATCCCGAGCCCCTGACCCAGGCGGACGCCCTTCCACCTACCCAGCCGTACCGCCTGACCGCCCTGGTACTCCCAGTACAGGTAGGCGTGCGCCTCCTGCTCCGCGGCTCGTCCCACGAGCGTGGGAACGAGCGACACGCCGTCTACGCCGGGCGGCGGGCTCGTGCCCGCGAGGTCCGCGAACGTCGGCATGAAGTCCCAGAACGCCGACGGAAGGTCCGACACCGTGCCGGCGGGAATCCGGCCCGGCCACCGTGCGATCAGCGGAACCCGGATACCGCCTTCCCAGAGCTGCGCCTTACGACCACGCAGGCCACCCCGACTCCCAAAGAACTCGGTGTCCGCGCCACCCACCCACGTCGGTCCGTTGTCACTGGTGAAGAACACAACGGTATTCTCGTCGAGTCCGAGATCGGTCAGCAGCGACAGAACGCGCCCGATGTCCCTGTCCATTCGCGTGATCATTGCCGCGTAGGCCGCACGCGGCGTTGGGTGCGGCGTATAGCCCTGGCCTCCGACGTAGGGGGTCTCTTCAAAGGCCCCTTCGTACTCGGCCAGGTCGGCCTGAGGAACTTGCAGCGCCACGTGTGGAATCGTGAACGGCACGTAGAGGAAGAACGGTCGCTCCGCGTTGGCCCGCACGAAGGCGAGCGCTTCATCGATGATCCGGTCCGGCGCGTACTCGTTGCCGGCGTACCGCTCGTACGACGCCGGATCGTGAGGATCCGCATCGTCGGGGAGTCTTGCATGCGGATGGAAGTACTCGTTGTCCAGCTCCTGCTTGATCGAGTCGCGCCAGAGGTGCACCGGGTAGTAGTTGTGCGCCAGTCGCTGGCCCAGGTAGCCGTACCACCGATCGAATCCCTGGCGGTTCGGCGCGCCGGTGCTCCCCGGCCCGCCGAGGCCCCACTTGCCCATGGCACCCGTGGCATAGCCGGCCCGCTGCAGCAGGTGGCCGACCGTCGTGGTGCCCTCGGGCAGGGGTCGCTGGCCTTCGAGAGTCAGATCGCGCCACACGTCCCCCCGGTCGGCCATCTCGTCGTTGTCACGGATGTAGGCGTGGCCGGTGTGCAATCCCGTGAGCAGCACGCAGCGAGACGGCGCACACACCGGACTCCCCGCATAGTGCTGGGTGAACCGCATGCCCTCCTCGGCCAACCGATCCAGGTTGGGGGTACGGATCTTCGTCTGGCCGTACGAGCCCAGCTCTCCGTACCCGAGATCGTCGGCGAGGATGAACACGATGTTGGGGCGGCGGTCCGAGGTTCGTCGCGGTGCACACGCCGCGTGCGGTGCCAGGGCGGCCGAGGCCGCCGTCGCACCCACGGCGCGAAGAAAGTCGCGGCGGTCGAGCAAGCGGTCTCTGGTCACGGCATCTCTCGAACGGCGATCGCAGCCGGAGCATGGCTCGGTCGTTGGCCCCTACAGTAGCCTCTCGACGGAGCAGGCGGGAGGGTGACTGAACGGGCGATTGCGGCGGCACTCGCTCGGCGGCAGTATTGCAGGTCGCGTCCGTCGGTCCGGGTCCGGCGTTCAACACTGGGAGGTGGGGTGGTGCCCGAATGCCGTGTGTCACGAGTGGTCGCCCGCGCATCGTCAGCAGCCGGTATGGCGCTGCTGTGTGGCCTCCTGTGGTTGGGCGTACCGGCCGTCGCGTCCGCGCAGCTCGCCACTGTAGGAGCCGGAGCGCTGGTCACTAAGCGATCGACCGAAACGGTGGCCGAGGTGCACGGCGAGACTCCACCGGTGCTTGACGCGCGAGCCTACGTGACGCTGTCCTGGACCGATTACAGTGGATTCTCTCCCACGATCATTTCCGCCATCGAACGGCCCGTGGTGCAGGTGGGACGGGCCTTCGCCGGCCTTGGCGCCGGCCTGCTGTGGTTGGAGGTGAACGACTATCGGCCGTACGCGATGCTGGTCAGCTCCACCGTCGTTCCGCTTCCAGTACCGCGCACGTCGTTCGTCTTCATCGCGTCCACCCTCCCCTTCGAAGACTTCGACTGGTCACTGGTGTTCAAGCTGGGCGTCACCGTCGTGTTCGTCCGCTAGGTAGCCCGTCCCGCTGCGCTCGCTGCCTCTGATGCGTCGAGCAGCTCGACCGCGGTACCCCACGGGTCCTCCACTCGGAAGTGCCCGGCTACGACGTTCACCGCGTGTCCGGCGGACCTGATGTTCTCCGCCGCACTCTCGGCATCCTCGGCTCCCGAGAAGACGATCCTCCACGCCAATAGCCTGGCGTCATCGGGACCGGCTGGCGGAGCGTGCGAGGCCCAGGTGTTGACTCCGACGTGGTGGTGGTAGCCACCTGCAGAGAGGAACAACGCGCCCGGGTAGGCCCACACGACCTTGTCGAACCCCAGTCCGTCGTGGTAGAAGCGGCTCGCCTGCCCCAGGTCGCCGACATGTAGGTGCACGTGGCCGACCACCGTGCCCGAAGGCATCCCCACGAACGCATTATCACCCGTGTGGCTCAGCAAGTTCTCCACGTCGAGTGGATCGGTGCTCATCACGAGCTGGCCGTCGCGATGCTCCCATTGCTCGCGAGGCCGGTCGGCGTAGACCTCGATGCCGAGCCCGTCCGGATCCGACAGGTAGAGTGCCTCGCTGACGCGATGATCGGCCATACCGACGCGCACGCGGCGGCCGGCAACATGTCTGATGAAACACCCGAGGGCGGCACGATCCGGCACGCGGAACGCAAAGTGGTATAACCCCAGGCGGCTGTGCGATCGCGCCGGCGTCGCGCCCGGGTGCTCGTGCAGCTCCACCAGCGGATTTAGGTCTCCTCCGCACGTGAGGAACGCGCGAGCGTCGGTGCGCTGTCCGACTTCGAGGCCGACAACCTCACGATAGAAGGTCAACGACCGCTCGAGGCTCGATACCTGGAGCTTCACGCAGCCGAGCGTGATGCTGTGCGGCAGCCGGTATCCGGGCGGCCTGATGCCGTACGGTCTTTCCTCCATCGGTGAACGGTGGCCGGGCCGAAGCCGACTGACAAGGTCCCGATGGCACCGTGCACATCGGGGTCCTCGCGGGGGTGGCACGGGTCGCGACCACGGTGGATCTTGTCCGTGGTGGGCGACCCTGGAGACAGATCCGGTGAAGAGGACCCTCCCATGAGCCGCTTCACGGACGCCCTCGTCGTGACCCCGTTGTCCGACGGGAAGACCTGGGTCGTGCTTCGCGACTTCGGGTACGACGTCGGCGCGGAGGACAGCGGGGACCGGATCGACGTCGCGATCGGTTTCAAGACCGATTTCGCCTCCATCCCGCGCCTGTTCTGGATCGTGCTGCCCAAGTGGGGGCGCTACGGCAATGCCGCGGTCGTGCACGACTGGCTCTACTGGACCCAGGACCGCTCTCGCCGTGAGGCCGACGACATCTTTCGCGAGGGGATGGGCGTGCTCGGTGTGGGTGGCGGCACGCGCTGGATGATCTACACGGCCGTGCGGTGGTTCGGGTGGCTGGCCTGGATACGCAACCGAGCGGATCGTGAAGCCGGCTTCGAGCGGGTGGTCACCGACCTCCAGCTCAAGGCCATGGTAACGTCCCGGCGAACCGGGGTGGTGCGACGGGTGATGGGCTACGCCGCCCGCCAACTCATGCGGTGAGACGAGACCATGCCGATCCCCACCACCCGTGCGGAACTCGTCGATCTCGTCTCGACGAGCTACGCCAAGCTCGAGCGCGAACTCGACACGGTGCGCGCCGACATCGCCCAGCTGCCGTGCGTCGACGAGTGGAGCATCAAGGATGTGCTCGCCGTTCGGGTCTGGTGGACCGAGCACGTGGTCGACTGGATCGAGGCGGGCCCGACGGCCTCACTCGAGCTGCCGGCAGCCGGCTACCGATGGAGCGAGACGCCCCGGCTCAATGCCGACATCGTGCGGGCGTGTGCCGACGAGCCATACGAGCAGCTCCGCTCAAGGTTACGGCTCGGTGTCAAGCGCGTGCTCGCGACCATCGAGACCCTCGACGACCGCGCGCTGTTGGAACCGAAGGCATTTGGCTGGTCAGGCAAGTGGCCGATCGCCCGCTGGATCTCGATCAACACGGCACGGCAATACACCACCGCCCGCACATTCGTGCGGCGTGCGCTGCGACAGGCGGCGCGCTGACGACCGGCCGGAGACAAGGAGGACCCATGATCGATGTCATCGTCAAACGCTTCGAGGACCCCGACGAGACGCGTAGGTTCCCCAAGGGCCAGTTCGACACCGTGCGATTGGGCGGCCTGACCATCGGGCGCGCCACGTATGAGCCTGGCTGGAAGTGGTCAGAGCACGTGGGGCAGGCACTCGGGACGGATCGCTGCAGCGTGGAGCACGTGGGGCTCGTGCTCGCGGGTCACGCAGCGGCAGCGTTTGACGACGGGACGATCGTCGACCTTTGTGCAGGTGAGTTGTTCTACATTCCACCCATCCCACACGACAGCTGGGTGGTCGGCGACGCGCCATATGTCTCGCTGCATTTCCTGGGCGCCGACCAGTACGCCGCTCGATGAGCCGACGGTGCGACGCAGAGTCCTGTTCACGTGGTTGGAGCTGGACCACCGCGCTCGGCATGATGGCGTTGCTTGTCGCATGCGACGGCGGACCGTCCATACTGACGCCGGAACCTTGCCCCAGCGAGCAGGTCACCGTAACGGCCAGCACCAGCCCTCAAGTGGACTTCTCCTGGGCGCCGACGTGTCCCATGGCATGGCTCGAGGTGTTTCATGCCGATTCCACCGTGCCGGCGTGGATCGTGACGGGGCAAGGCAGCAATATCATCCTACCCGTGGTTCGGTATGGCAAACGTCCTGAGGGGACGTTAGAGATCGTGGAGGCTCGCTCGCTGCAACGTGGTGTCCGGTACGACGTACGGGTGTATCGGTGGATTGGCGGCCCGGGTGGACCAGGGAGCATCTTCCCTGCAGGTTCCGCTGTATTCGTTCCCTGAGGAATCCGACTGCGAGAGCGGTGGCCGGTGGCAATTGGGAAACCAACGACGGACGGCAGCCATGGCTGAACCCAAAACCAAGCGCACGAAGGCAAGCGTCTCGGCGTTCCTCGATACCGTGGCGGACGAGGGGAAACGCCGCGACTGCCAGACGATCATCACGATGATGAAGCGAGCCACGAAGGCTAAACCCGTGATGTGGGGACCAAGTATCGTCGGCTTCGGGAGCTACCACTACAAGTACGAGAGCGGTCGAGAGGGAGACTGGTTCTTGACTGGCTTCTCGCCGAGGAAGCAGGCATTAACGCTCTACATCATGCCGGGCTTCAAACGCTACGAAGCGCTCATGCGACAGCTTGGCGAGTACAAGACGGGTAAGTCCTGTCTGTACATCAAGAAGCTGGCCGATGTGGACCTCGCCGTGCTGGAGCAGTTGATCCAGCAGTCGGTGAAGCACATTGCGAAGGCGTACGCCTAGCCAAGGCGGTCACGTCATGCGCCACCGCTGCTACGGCCTCTGTCTGGCGCTCCTGGCAGCCTGCCAGGCCGATCGCCCGCCTCTCGACGACCAGGCGCGTGCGGCGATTGCAGCCAGTGTCGATTCGGCAACGCGTGCCTTCGAAGATGCCGAGCGGGCCCGGGACGCCGACCGCGTGATCGCCCACCTCGGCCCGGACTTCTACATGTACAATGACGGGCTTCGCACCGATCGTGCGGCCACCGTGGAGAGCATCCGGAGCTCGCTAGGCTCGTTTCGGTACTTCGAACCGGGATTCCAGAACCTCGAAGTCCGGGTCCTGGGTCGAGACGCCGCGCTGGTCTCACTCACGTTCCAGGACTCGATCGTAGATGCCACCGGGCAAGTGCTACGGTTTCGCGGACCGACGACGCTGATCTGGGAGCGCCGGGGGCAGGACTGGCTGATCACCTACGCTGACGCGGATCACTATCAATGACGCCATGAACCGCCCGCCGACCGAACGGTCGCCCGACGGGATTGACCATGACGACCCCAACGCATTGCTTTCACCTCGACCTGCTACGGCTTTCTGTGCTCTCCAATCAGGACTCTCGACCCATGATGACGCGTCTGCTCCCGTCAGCCCTGCTCGTCGCCGTGTCGTCTGCCGCCATGGCGCAGACCGGACCGGATACGGCGGCCTTCGTGACTCGCCTCGGCACCGACACGCTCGCGGTGGAGCGCGTCGTGCGGATGCCCCGGCGCATCGAGGCGGACGTGGTGCTCCGGATTCCCCAGACCACGAGGACGCAGTACGTCCTCGAGCTGTCGTCCGCGGGTGACATGGTGCGTATGCAGTCGATACAACGGATCGGTGCCGAGGTGATTGAGCGGGAGACGGTGGAGCGGCTGGGCGACTCCCTCCGCATCGTCACCATCACCGACGCCGGGGAGCGGGTCCGCACCCTCGAGGCCGAGGCAAGAACACTGCCGTTCATCGACATGGTCCACTGGCCGTACGAGATCGCTCTCATGCGGGTGCGTGCGTCCGGGAGCGCCGAAGCTTCCATACCGCTGCTGACGGGATCGCGAACGGCATTGTTCGCGTTTGCCGTCGTAGGGCCGGATTCGATGACCATCACCCATCCGACCCGTGGAACCATGCGGCTCAAGGTGGATCGCGCGGGCCGGCTGCTGTCACTGGACGCGGGGGCGACGACCCGAAAACTGAGCGTGGAGCGCCGTCCCACCGTGCCGCTCGACGACCTGACGGAGCGGTGGACCGCCGCCGATGGGGCCGGGCGCGGCCTGGGAGCCTTGTCAGGGCGCGCCTCGGTAGAGACGACCGTAGCGGGAGCCACCATCACCGTGGACCACGGCACGCCATCCAAGCGTGGTCGGGTGATCTGGGGCAGCCTCGTGCCCTTCGGCGAGGTGTGGCGCACCGGCGCCAATCGGGCCACGCATTTCACGACCGATCGTGATCTGGTGCTCGGCTCGGGCGAACAGCGTCTGGAGGTACCGGCCGGCTCCTACACGCTGTTCTCCATCCCGGAGGCCCATGGTGGCACGCTGATCGTCAATCGACAGACGGGGCAGACAGGCACCGCCTACAACGCCGACCGTGACCTCGGTCGGGTCTCACTGGCAGCCCGGCCACTGCCAGACGAGGTCGAGGCGTTCACGATTGCCGTGACCGAAGAGGGGAGTGGAGGGCTCGTGCGCTTGCAGTGGGATCGCACTGAGTTGGTGGTGCCTTTCGTCGTGAACCCCTGATTCCTCCTCCCGCCCATGCGACCATCGGCCCCGTGCGCAAGTGGCTCCTGATATCTGCCGGGATGCTGTGTGTGGCCCTGGGCACCATTGGGATCGTCGTGCCGCTGCTTCCCACGACGCCCTTCCTGCTCCTGGCCGCCGCGTGTTTCGTTCGCAGCTCCGACAGGCTGTACTCCTGGCTCACGAGCCACCGGGTCTTCGGGTCCTACATCAGGAACTACCGTGAGCATCGCGGCATGACCGCGAAGGCACGGTTCCTCACCTTGATCGTGCTGTGGGCGGGTGTCGGCTATGCCACAGTCGTCGTCGCTCGTTCGTGGATCCTTCGCGGGATCCTGCTCGGCATAGCCGTCTCGGTCACCATCTACCTCATGCGGTTGCGGACCGTTTCGGGCCGAGCCCCCCAAGACCGGGCCATGACCGGTGACGGCACCTGACCTCAGTCCGCGCTGGCCGCCCAGACCCGATCACGCCCTGGCTCGTTACCGCGCCCGTCGCGCAGGGGTAACCGCGCCAAGGACGGCTGTGCTTCCTAGGAACATCAATGCCGTAAGACCATGAACGACTAGTAGTTAGAGCCCGCCAGCTGGACCTGCCACTTGGGCGATCGGTGGACTGAATTTTGCATCCAGACTGATGTATCTTTCGCCGTTACTTCACGTTGTCCCAAGGTGGCTGCACCGAATCGGATGAAACGTCTCCACACCGGAATACGACCGCTCGACGAGCGCACCGGCGGCCTCATGGCCGGGGGCCTGTACGTGCTCGCCGGTGCCCCCGGGAGCGGTACGCTCGACACGGTCCTGCATTTCCTGCACGCCGGCCTCGCCGTCGGCGAGCGAGTGGCCCTGCTGTCGACCATGGCCCCGGAGCAGGTGGTCGAACAGGCACAGCATTTGGGGTTCGACTTCCGGACGCCCTGGGATGATGGGCGTCTCAGGCTCGTCGGGTTCGCGGCGGATTTCGACCGGTTATTGCTCAGTGCCGCCGAGCCTGGAGAGGCCTTTAACGAACTCTCGGCGCTCGTCGGCCCGGATGTGGCCCGCGTGGGAGTAGATCCCGGGAAGCCGTTGTGGGAAACGCGTGCCGGGACATCCCTGGCAAGTCGCTTCGTGAGCTGGGGCCAGTCATCCGGGGCGACGCTGCTGGTCACGATTGCCAGCGACCTCTCCGACACGCTGTCCCCCGCCACCGAGTGGGTACTGCAAAGCGCAACGGGAGTGCTGAAGATCGATAGGCTGCCGAGTGGCCTGCGGCAGCTCTCGGTGCGTCGCCTGAGCCCGCCGATCGACCACGAGGGAGCCATTTCGCTGGAGGTCGTCCCGGGCAAGGGGCTGTGTGAGCCGACCGGGCGATTCGATCGACGCCGCACCGACACCCCCATTGGGAGCGAGCGCCGCCTGCTCCTCCTCACGTTGGCGAAGGCGCCGGAGGAACTGCTGGCCTGGGCCCGCAATCGATATGACACCGTGGAGCTGACCGAGCCGCTCGAGCTCGTGTCACGACTCCAAGAGGGGGAAGAATACGGGGTCATCCTCGTCGTGCTCGATCGCGGTAGCAGCCGTGACGCGGCCGAGACCTGTCGCGCGGTGCGCCCGCTCACCGGAGCCCCGATCGTGCTGGCGACCGATGATCGCCTACGGGCCACCGACCGTACACAGGCTCTCGACGCGGGCGCGAACGACTTCCTCAGCGACAACTTCAGCCTGGTCGAGCTGGCCTCGCGCATCGACCGCGCGATGCGCGCCACGGGCGACCCGCCACGGGCGCGCCGCAAGGAGGAGGCCGCGGTCGCGATTCCAGACGGTGTGCTGGACGCCGACGAGTTTGCCCGCCGCATGGACGAGCGCCTTCGCGCCACGCAGGCGATGCCGTTTGCCATGATTCAAATCCACTGCAGCGCTTCGGAGAGTCGGGTGCTGGGCGAGGCACTGGCCCACCAGGTTCGCGACGCCGGGGACTGTGTGGGACGAACGCAGCACGGATTCGCCGTCGTGCTGCATGGCGCGCGACCCAGACAGGCCGACGCCTACCTGAGTCGGGTGCGTGAGGCCCTGGATCGACTCGGGAACCAGTCATCCGACTTCCGCGTGGTCGTGCTCTCGAGCGCGACGGATGGCGACGCCATTCTCAAGGCGCTCCACGCTGCTGCCGCGTAGCCGGCCCCAGACAGCGCCGGCGCACCGACGAGACAACTGACTCATGCCCTCCGTCCCGAGGCGCCCGCGACCCCGGATTCCCTACTGGATCCGGTTCTCACTCACCGTCTTCGGACTCACGGCGATCACGTCGGCGTTTGTGCTGGTCGTTCTGCCACAGCGGTTTGTGCTGCAGGCTGGGCTCATCGAATCCGGCATCACGTTCCCGGCCACGGCGCCGCCCTTCGTGCCCCCATCGCCTCCACACGTCCGACAGCCGCCGCCACGCGTGGCACCGATGCCGCCGCCGCCGCCGACTGCAGCCGGTCCGGCGGAGCAGTTCTGGAGAGCGGTGCTGCCCATGCTCCGGGCCGAGCAGTGGGAGCGCGCGCTCCCGCACTTTCGCACCTATCTGGTGGCCCATCCCGACGATCGAGCCGTGTGGCGGGAACTCGCCGTGGTGCTCACCCGCATGGGGCGGTACGACGAGGCGGAGTCCGTCTATGGTCGGCTGCGCCGCGCGGCGGACGATCCCGCCCTGACGCTGCAACTGGCCCGACTGCTGCGAGACCGGGGCAGCCCTGAGGGCGCCCTGGCACTGTATGACACGCTTCTGGCAGCGTCCCCCGACGACACCGCGCTGCTCGTCGAATACGCGCAGACGTTGACGTGGGCCGAGCGGTATGCGAGCGCCGCGGCGGTGTACCGCGACCTGCTGCATCGCCATCGGTACCGGCACGCTCTGCGGCTCGAGCTGGCGCACGTGCTGTACTGGGATGGTCAACGTGCCGAGGCACTGCGCGAACTCACCGCCATTCCCGCCGAGGCACCACAACGTGTCGAGGCGCTGCAGCTCCGAACCGTGATCGAGCGGGAGCTTGCCGTTGTCGGGTCTCCGGTCGAGACGTTTCTCGATGGGGCGCGACGTGCGGTCCTGGCAGGAGACTTCGAGGAAGCGCGGCGCCGATACGCGCAGGCGGTGGCTCGCAGCCCACGAGACCCCGCGCTGTGGCTCGAGTGGGCAGACGTCCTGCAGTTCCGGCTGCAGGAGCCCGTGGCGGCGCGTGAGGCGCTGGTCCACCTGGGGACATTGCGAGATCTCACGTGGGATGAACGCTTCCGCATCGCGCAGCTGCACGCCTGGACGGGAGACGAGGCGCTGGCCAAGACAATGCTCGTGACACTGCTCGCGGAGGACTCGACCCGCACTGACGGTTGGGTCCTGTTGGGAGATCTCCACCGCTTCAGTGATGCGCGCATCGACGCTCGAAATGCCTACCGAGCGGCGTTGACCCTGGATCCCGCAAGCGTGCCCGCTCGAGAGGGCGAGCGCGAACTCGGCCGCCAGGTGGCCCGAGCCCTCGACCGCAGAGAGCGGCCGCGCGCCGGACCGGAAGTGCTGTACTTCCGGGACTCCGACGAGTTTCAGCGCCTGGATATCGGGGCGCACGCGCGCTACCGGTGGGGAAGCACGGTGCTCGTCGCCCGGGCGGGACACCGCACGCTCGACGGAATCGCGCTTGGCGGCACGGCCGGTCGAGAGACCGGACCGTTCTTCCAGCTCGAGTTGGCGCAGTGGTGGCGGCTCGGATCAGTGCGGACGTCTGTGGCGGTCGGCGCCGAATACCTCGATGCCCTCGGAACGGAACCCACCGTAGCTATCGAGGTCGCGCTCCCGGAGGCGAGCGGGACCGCCATCGAGATCTCATACGAGCACGGTCCCGCGTTCCATCGCACCGTCACGCTCGAGAGCGTGCTGGGTGCCATCCAGGCCGACCACGTCCAGGCCTCGGCGTTCCGGCCGCTGGGACGCCGCTGGACTCTCTCGGCCCTTGGCGCGGTCACCTCGCTACGCGGGAGCGACAGCAACAACTGGCGCTTCAACAGCTTCGTCACCCTGCGTCGCGAGCTGGCCGGTCCGTTGAGTGTCGCCGTCACCTCGCAGGCCCTGGCGTTTGCGTCTCCGGCACCGGCCCTGGGAACGCAACGCACCTACTGGGATCCCCGGGCCTTCGTGGCAGGGGGAATCCAGCTCGAGGCGCGCTCTCCGGCCGATGGGGCATGGGATGTCTATGGCCGCGTCACCCCCGGCATCGGGCTGGTGCACGAGCGAACCGCGAACGGGATCGACCTCGTTCCACAGCTCGCCACCGAGGCAGGGGTGGGGTACGAGACGTCGCGTATCGTGTTCGCCGCCGGCATCGCCTACTTGCGAGGACGCGAAGGCACCTATAACTCGATCGGCGCGAACCTGAGCCTCGGCGTCCGGTACTGATCGTGGCAACCCGAACCCGGACCCTCATCTCGCTCCTCCTGATCGCCGGCGTCGTCGGCGGGTCGGCATGGCTCACCCTCTGGACGCTCCAGTCACCACTTGCCGTGCAGCGCTTTCTGGTGCGGCTGGTCGTGATCAGCCTCATCATCTTCCTCGCCATTCTGTTCGTGCGCTATTTCTCGCTCTTGTGGTTCGCGTTTCTCCAGCTGCTGGAGAAGACCATGCGGCCGCAGCGGACGGACGTGCCGCTCCCGCCTGTCTCGGTGATCGTGCCCGCCTACAACGAGGGCACAGTGCTGGAATCCGCAATCGACGCACTGCTCCGAATCGACTACCCGACGTTCGAGATCATCGTCGTCGACGACGGGTCAACTGATGACACGCTCGCCATTGCCCAGCGATGGGAAGGCCGGCATGGCGGCGTCGAGATACGGGTCTTCAGCAAAGCCAACGGTGGCAAGGCGACGGCGCTCAACACCGGTATCGCGCAGGCACGCTACGGGTTCGTACTCTGCATGGACGCCGACTCCGCCATCGCACCGGACACGCTCCGCGAGGCCATGCCGCATTTCGAGGATGCGTCCGTGGGGGCCGTGGCGGGGAACGTGAAGGTGGTGAATCGAGTCAATTGGCTCACCCGGCTCCAAGCGCTCGAGTACATCGAAGGGCTCAACATGCCGCGTCGCGCCCAGGGCTTCATCGCGGCTGTCAACATCGTGCCTGGTCCCGTCGGGTTGTTCCGGATCGAGGCACTCCAGGAAGTCGGTGGGTACGACAATGACACGTTTGCCGAGGATGCGGATCTCACCCTGAAGCTCATTACCGCGGGCTGGAAGATCGTCTACGAAGAGAACGCCATTGCGTGGACCCAAGCGCCGACCCGCGTGCTCGATCTCGTGCAGCAGCGGTACCGCTGGACCCGTGGGATTCTCCAGGCCATCCGCAAGCGCAAGCAGATCCTCGTCCAGCCATTTCCGGACTTCCCGCTTTGGCTGTCAGGGGTGGAGATGGGATTCGAGGGTATCATCTGGCCCGTGCTCAACGTCTATGGGCACCTGTTCTTTGCCCTGGTGGCGCTGCTGTATGGCATGGGAGAGTTGTTGCTGTACTGGTGGATCCTGCTCACCCTGCTCGACCTGGTGGCGGCGTTGATCACGGTGGCTATGGAGGAGGAAGAGTTGTCCCTGGTGCCATTGGCCGTCGTGTATCGGTTCTTCTTCATTCTCTTCCTCGATGTCACCAAGACATTCGCGGCCGTCGAGGAGGCGTTCAGGCTCGGCATGGAGTGGGGCAAACTCCGCCGCCTTACCTACCGGGAGGAAACTGGCGTCGGCGGGCCGTAGGCTCGTGTCGCAGAGAGAGGTGTCATTATGGGTGTGATCGACCTACTCGTCACGATCATCGTCGTCACCATTCTCGTGACCATTGCACTCGGGGTCATGACATATATCGCGTACAAGCTGCGTCTGTCGCGGCGTCCGGTCTCGGTCGACGACGACGCAACCGGCCCGCGGTTCTTCGTGCTGCATCGCCCGGCTGTGGCGGGCACCCGCTCGAGTGAGGAGCATGTCACCGAAGCGTGATCCGGTCCCGCGAGCCCGCACTCCCTGGCAGTGGCTGCGGGGATTGCTGCTGCTCGGGGTGCTCGCGGCGGGGGTCGTCGCCGCTGGCATGAAGCTCTGGCAGGACATCGACATCCAGCGGCTCACACGGAGCGTGGTCCTCGCCGACCCCGTCGCCGTACCCCCGGCGCTCGCGCCCGCCCCTGCCGCATCGTCGACACGAGGGTACCGCGCCGTGCTGTACTTCTCGCACGCAAGCGCACGCCATTTCCCAGACTCGACCTACTACCCGACGCTCTTGGACCGCTGGGAAGGACTCATGGCCGGTACCGGTGCCGTGGTCTTACGCGCCTCCAATGCCGCGCAACTCGAGGCACTCGACGCCGGGAGCGTGGTGGTGGTTCCGGCAGCGGTATGCCTCGGCACCGGCGAGATGAACGCGCTCCGTGCCCACGCCGACCGTGGGGGTGGCCTCGTGCTCACGTGGGCGGCTGGTGCACGGGATTCCGTCTGCAACTGGCGCGGCTGGGAGGCTGTGGCCGCGCTCACGGGCAGTCGAGACGTTCGTGAAGTGGAGCCTCGAAGTGGTCTCTACCTCACCGTCCCGAGCGAGGTAGTCCTTTCGGCGGGCTTCGACCCCGGCACGCGGATCGAGCTACGCTACGAGTCTCCACTCGCCGCGCAGACCGAAGGCGCTCGGATCTACTGGTCGGACTGGGCACTCAACGTGGCTCCCGTGGCCGGTGCGCAGCCGGTCAACGCGGCGGCGGTTACCAGGGTAACGGAGGGCGGTGGCCGCATCGTGTGGTTTGGGTTTCGGCTGGGGCACGGCGCCCGTCCCCAAGACGAACAGCGTCTTGACGCGCTCGCGGCCAATGGGGTGCGCTGGGCCGCCGGCGTGCCAACGGTCGATATCCACCCGTGGCCGAACGGAGCGCGGGCTGGCCTCCTCATTGCACAGGACGTCGAGTCGGGATTCCCGAATGCTGCGGCGCTCGCCGCGCTCGCGAAGCGGAAATCCGTTCCCGTCACGTTCTTCGTGGTCTCGCGCCTCGCGCTCGATTACCCGGAGCTGGCCGAGTCACTCAGCACCGCCGGCGAAGTCGGCAGTCAGACCTCGGACCATACCGTACTGTCCGGCCTCTCGCTCGGAGATCAGCGGGCCCGCCTGAGCCGCACCTGGGCCGAAGTGCGAGGCTGGACCGGCGATTCCACCTTCGGCCTCCATCCACCCGAGGAACGATTCGACGCCAACACCTTACGCGCCTGGCGCGACGTCGGCGGGTCGTACCTGGTGGCCGTGAACGAGTCGCGCACCGGGAGCCCAGAGGTCTTCGAGACCCGGGATGGCGAAATCATCCTCTTGCCCAGGATCATCAAGGACGACTACAACGTCTACGTCCAAGACGGTGCGCTCCGCTCACGGCGCCTGCTGGAGGCTTACTTGGAGGGACTTACGAAGGTCCGTTCCCTAGGTGGCGTGGCTATCGTGTCACTGAGGAGCCAGGTCGGCGGCGATCCCGGACGGGTCAAGGTGATCGGCGAGGTGATCGACAGCATGCGGATGATGGAGGACTGGTGGATCGCCACCGGTCGAGACATCGCGACATGGTGGTCGGCCCGGCGTTCGACCTCACTGCATTTCCTCGACAGTCCCGCCGACGAGATCGCGTTCGAAGTCGTCGCGCCGGCCGATGCCGGGTTGAGCGACGCTTGGGTTCGGCTCATCGTTCCGGAGCGCCACCGCGATTGGATTCCGCACGTCGACGGGTATCCGGCCGCCTATGCGGAAACGGCACTCGGCTTGCGCATCGCGCTCCCCGACTTCGCGCCCGGCGAGCGAATCACCGTGACACTCTCACCGAGCGGCACCTGACGGTTCGGAGAGATCGGGTAGGGCCAACCGCCTCGCTTGCATCCCCAGTCCGACCCCTCCTACCTTGGTCGTTCCTCTTTCCAGGATCGTGACATGGGCACCACGCGCCGCGGGTTCGGGCTGATCGGCTTCTTGTCACTCTCGATGGCGTGTTCGCCTCCCGAGCAGCCTCATCGCAACGACAGCGCCGCCGTGCGCGAGATGCTTGCCGACATCAATCGGGCCTTCTCCGCCGCCTACATCGCGGGTGATGCCGCCGGGGTGGCTGCGCTGTACACCGAGGACGGGATCCTCATCCCACCGGGAAGAACGGTTCGAGGCCGCGCGGCGATTCAGCGGTATTTCACGGCACCCCCGGGACGACGACAAGTCGATCACCGACTCACCACCGAGGATCTGTGGATCGAGGGCGCAACGGCAACGGAGATCGGGACCTGGTTCAGCGTGACTGAGCGAGAAGGTGAGCCGCCCGATACCGCCTCCGAACGCTACCTCCTGGTCTGGAGGCGCGGGACCGATGGACGCTGGCGCATGCAGGTAGACATGTGGCACCGACCATGACCGACGATGAGCCGAGCGCGATTGGCGAGGTGCAGGTCTTCCGGTCCGTCGACGCAGCCAGGAGCTGGATCGTGAGCTGACGGCCGCGCTTCCTCTCCCGATATATTCCATGCATCGGGAGAGGGCATCCCATGTCTCCAATCGAAGTTCATCGTGTCGACGCCTATCGTTGGCGGGTGAAGCGGTCAGGCGGCATGCGCACCGACGGGCTCATTTTCGCTGACGACCAACTGATGCACGATCTCGAAGGGGATCAATGCATCCAGCAGGTCGTGAACGTCGCCCACCTCCCCGGCATCGTCGGCCCGTCCATCGCCATGCCCGACATCCACTGGGGTTACGGGTTCCCCATCGGCGGCGTCGCCGCATTCGACGAGCACGAGGGTGTCATCTCCCCAGGCGGCGTCGGGTACGACATCAACTGCGGCGTGCGCCTGCTTCGGAGCCCACTCGCCCTCGGCGACGTGCGGCCCACGCTCGCCCGACTCATGGACACGCTGTATCAGAGTATTCCTTCGGGTGTCGGGTCGGCACGCTCCGACCTCAAGCTGTCGCCCAAAGAACTGGACCGCGTGTTGGAGCAGGGGGCCCGGTGGACCATAGACCACGGCTACGGGACTCCCAGCGATCTCGACGCCATCGAGGCCAACGGCACCCTGCCGGGGGAGCCTGACCGCGTGAGCCCACGTGCCAAGGAGCGCGGCCGCTCGCAGCTCGGCACCGTGGGAAGCGGGAACCATTTCGTCGAGGTCGGCTACGTCGCCGAGGTGTTCGACGAGGCGATCGCCGCGCGATTGGGCCTCACCCCGGGCACCGTTACCTTCTTCATCCACTCGGGATCGCGCGGGCTCGGGTACCAGGTGTGCGACGACCACCTCGAGACCATGGTGCGCGCTGCCGCGCGCTACGGCATCGAGCTTCCCGACAAGCAGCTTTGCTGCGCTCCTCTATCCAGTCCGGAGGCCCAGGCCTACTTTGGGGCGATGAACGCCGCCGCCAACTACGCGTTCGCCAACCGCCAGTTGATGAGTCACTACGTGCGGAAAGCCCTCGGCACCGTGTTCGCACGGGAGGTCGGCGACCGCACCACGTTGGTGTACGACGTGGCTCACAACATCGCCAAGTTCGAGACCCACGAAGTAGAAGGCCAACGGCGGCGGGTGTGTGTCCACCGCAAGGGCGCGACCCGTGCATTCCCGCCGGGTCACCCGGAACTCGGTGATCGCTATCGCGACATTGGCCAACCCGTGCTCATTCCCGGTGACATGGGTCGCTACTCGTTCGTGCTCGTCGGAACCGAGGGCGCGTTTACCGAGACGTTCGGCTCCACATGTCACGGTGCGGGCCGGCGTATGAGCCGCCATCAGGCCAAGAAGGCGGCACGTCCGCGCAACGTGCCCAAGGAGCTCGAGGCCCGGGGCATCCTGATCAGGGCCGCGAGCCGCCGAACCGTAGATGAGGAGATCCCGGAGGCCTACAAGGACGTGCGCCAGGTGGTGGACGTCGTGCATGGCGCGGGGATCGGGAAGAAGGTCGTCAAACTCGTGCCGATCGGAGTCGTTAAGGGATGAAGGACCTGGAACGTATGCCGACCGTCGTGGTACCGGACCACGACGAACTCATCGCACTCATCGCCGACCGCATTGTGGCGGTCGTTCACGACGCGGTCTCGACCTCGGGCCGCTGCGTCCTCGGTCTCGCCACGGGGAGCACGCCCCTCGGGATCTACCGCGAACTCATCCGTCGTCACGCGGCGGGATCGCTCGACTTCTCGCAAGTGATCACGTTCAACCTGGACGAGTACTACCCGATG
The DNA here is from genome assembly GCA_041602035.1 of Gemmatimonadales bacterium. Lineage (GTDB taxonomy): Bacteria > Gemmatimonadota > Gemmatimonadetes > Gemmatimonadales > GWC2-71-9 > JAOTVV01. The sequence continues at coordinate 43,271 of JBFIHA010000005.1, forward strand.
CCCGCCGAGAGCCCGCACAGCTATCGGCGATACATGTGGGAGAACCTCTTTGCCCACGTCAACGTGAAGCCGGAGAACGTCCACATCCCCGACGGGACGACACCGCGCCAGGAGATCCGGGCTGCGTGCCATGCGTACGAGGCGGCGATTCACGCGGCCGGTGGCATCGACCTGCAGATCCTGGGCATCGGCAAGACCGGACACATCGGGTTCAACGAGCCCGGTTCCTCGCGCAGATCGCGAACCCGTCTCGTCACGCTCGACACCGTGACCCGACGCGATGCCGCGGCCGACTTCTTCGGTGAAGACAACGTGCCGCGCGAGGCAATCACGATGGGGGTCGGCACCATTCTGGAAGCGCGAGAGGTCGTGCTCATCGCGACCGGCGAGCACAAGGCACAGATCATACGGCGCGCGGTGGAAGGCGACGTCTCCCCGGATGTGGCGGCCACGTTCCTGCAAGATCACCCCAACGCGACCGTGTACCTCGACGCCGCGGCCGCCGCCGACCTCACACGGATCGCCACCCCGTGGCTGCTGGAGCCCGTCGAATGGACCCCGGAGATGAGCGAGCGCGCGGTGGTGTGGCTCGCCGGCCAGACCGGCAAGGCCATCCTCAAGCTCAGTGCCAAGGACTACGCCGAGAACCACCTGAGCCCACTGCTCGCCCAGCACGGTTCGCCCGGTGCCATCAACGGCGAAGTATTCAACCGGTTGCGCGACAAGATCCGCGGCCGCGCACGCCTCCCGAAAGAGCGTCGCGTGCTGGTGTTCTCGCCTCACCCGGACGACGACGTGATCTCGATGGGCGGCATGCTCGGCAAGCTCAGGGACAACGGCAACACGATTGTCGTCGCCTACATGACCAGCGGCAACATCGCCGTGTTTGACGACGATGTGCGGCGCTACCTCGATTTCGTCGATCGCGCCGCAGCGTCGTTCGGGATCACGCGGGCGGTTTTCGAAGCGCGCTGGCACGAGGCCGACAGGAGCCTCAACCAGAAACAGCGGGGCGACGTGGACATCCCGCTCGTCCAGGAGCTGAAGAGGGTGATCCGCGAGTGCGAGGCTATCTCGGCCCTCGAGTCCATGGGCATCCTGGCCGAGGCCGGGCGGTTTCTGAACCTGCCGTTCTACCGCACGGGCCAGGTGCGGAAGCTGCCGGTCGGTCCGGAGGATGTGGAGATCGTCAGGGACCTGATCCACGACGTTCGCCCCGACCTGGTCTTCGTCGCGGGCGACCTGTCCGATCCGCACGGGACCCACCGCATGTGCAAGGAGGCCATCGAACGTGCCCTGGTGGACGGCCCCGGACCGGCTCCCGAGGTGTGGTACTATCGGGGCGCATGGCAGGAATGGTCCGTCACCGAAGCGGACGCGTTGGTGCCCCTGTCCTACGAGGAACTGCATCGCAAGATCACCGCCATCTTCAAGCACGAATCGCAAAAGGACACGGCGCCGTTTCCCGGTCCACATGACGAACGGGAGTTCTGGCAGCGGGTCGAAGCGCGCAACCGCGACACCGCGGCGATCGCCGACCGCCTCGGCTTGCCCGAGTACTACGCGATGGAAGCGTACGTCGTCAGGAGACTGCCCGGGAACCGCTGACGCGGAAATCGGCAGCCTGGCCCGTTCAGGCTACGCCGGCGGGTCCGCCGTCGGGGCCGATGACGCTGTCGGAGCGGTGAGTTGGGCGATCTCCGCTGTGAGTGCGCGCAGCGTCTCGCTGAGATGAACCTCGTCTTCCGCTCCGATCCATCGGTCCAGAAAGCCGTCGAGGGACGCGACACTTGAAATAGCCCACAGCAGGTACAGGTACGGCCTCCGCTTCCCTGGATCGCTGGCAATCGCGAAGAACGCGTGGACCGGCGCATGGTCTTCCGCGAACACCACTCCCTCTTTCGACCGCCCCACCACCAGTGCCGGATGCTCCAAGCCCGCAACCAGGATATGCGGGATCGCGATGCCGCGCGAAACGACCGTCGTGTAGTCCCGCTCGCGCTGCCACAGGAGATCGTACACCCCATCGTCCGACAAATCGGTGAAGAACGCGAGTTGCCGTGCCAATGCGCGGACAACATCGTCGGCTTCCACCACCCCTCCGAGATCGACGACCTCCGCCCGCCGTAGGCGTTCCAGGGCTCGGGCGCGTGGCTCCGCCAACTCGACCTGCGGCGCGCGCTTGAGCACCCAGATGGTGGCCCCGGGATGGAGTGTGGCATCCCGGAACAGTGGTCGCGTCCGACCGTCCTGCCGGAACACGAGCGGAATCGCCTCACCGTCGACGGCGAACACCACCGGTGCTTCGTCACCCGCCATCACGTCCGGTACGACCTCCTCGTGCAGCACATAACGGTCAAGATCACCACGATCCTGAAGGCGCATCAGTTCGGCACCTTCTAACAGCAGACGCCGTAGCCCGAGGCGCTCGACTTCTGCCTCCGTTGCTGACTCCTTCCGCGGGGCGCCTGGCAGGTAGAACTCGGGTACACCGAATTCCACGAGCGCGTAGCGCGCCAACGCCACGGACCCAGGCTCGTCGCCCAACAACGAGACGATCATCCGAGCATCCTGGGCACCTGCGTCGCCGAGAACATCCCGATCCAGCACATCGCCCAGCACCGTCCGGAACCCCTTCTGTTCAGCATCGCGGCAGCGACTGGGATTGCGATCGACAAACGTGACCTCCTCGCCGTCGGACGCCACGATGCCCGCCAGCTGGAGGCCGACGCCAGTCACCGGCGTGATCACCACGCCACGTCGTCCGGTCTCCGCCGGTGCAAGCTCGTTCCGTCGTCGGAGCCAGCGAACCATCCACGTCAGCAAGAACGGCACGGACAGCGTCGTGAGGAACGCCATGACAACGAGAATCGAGAACACCTCGCGCGAGATGAGACCCATGGCCAACCCGATCTCGGCCACGATCACTTCCACCGCCCCTCGCCCGTTCATGCCGGCACCGACGGTGAGGCCCTCTCTCCACCCGAGTCCACTTGGCAGGTAGAACAGCGCGGTGCCGACGATCTTGCCGAGGGTCGCGAGCACCACGACGAGCACGAGCAGCTCCCAGTTGGCAATGACCGCCGTCAGCGAGATGTGGAACCCGGCCGACACGAAGAAGATGGGCGCCAGGAATCCAATCGAGAGATCGTGCACGACGTCCGTCACCTCGTACGACCACTTGCGTTGGAGAATCCCTTCCTGGAGAAACAAGCCGGCCACGAACGCGCCGAGGATAGCGTGCAGGCCGGCGAGTTCAGCCAGCTCACCGAACAAGAGCGCCACGATCAGGACGATCGTGAAATTGCTCGTGCGCTTTCCCAACTCCCAACTCGCCAGGCGGCGACCGATCCACGGAAACACCCGCATGCCAGCGAAAACTGCGACTGCGAAGAACACGACCGCTTTGACCCCCGTCAGAGCCACGCCGGTCCAACCTCCGGCACCCACCTCCTGCGCCGACATGGCGAGGATCGCGGCAAACGTCATCAGCGCCAGCGTATCGGCGAACACCGCTCCCACCAACAAGACGCTCGCGATGCGCGTGCCGAGCAGGTTCAGGTCCACCAGGATCCGCGACTTCGTGGCCAGGGACGTGACACCCATCGCCATGCCCATGAACAGCGCCGCCGCGGTGGAGTAGTCGAGCGCCAGCATGAGCGCGACACCAGCCGCGAATGGCACCGCAAACCCACCGATGGCGGCGAGCATGCCGGCGCGTGACGCCGAGAACAGCTGGCGCGGTTGGATCTCCATCCCGATGTAGAGCATCAGGAGATACACGCCGAGGTCGGCGAGGATATCGACCGCCTCGTTTGGCGTGAGCAACCCGAGGAGTGCGGGGCCGAACACAACGCCGGCCGCCAGCTCCCCAAGAATGGCCGGGAATCCCATGCGAACGGCGAAAAGGCCGCTTCCCCACGCGGCCAGCAGGATCATCAGTAGGTGAATCAGATCCAGGTGCACTGTGTCGCTCCGCGATTCACGATCCCGCGCGGCACTCGCCTACCCCGCCAGTAACTGTCGGACTTCCTCTTGTGCGTCCAAGAGCCGTCGAATATCGGCGGCCACCTCGCGCGCGGTGCCGAGCCGCGTGGTGACCCGAGCCACCTCGATGGTGCCCGCCGACAACTGCAGGACATCGAGCCGCAGCGTCTCGAGCGCGGCCACCGCATCCTGCATCCGCCTTTGCGCTCGATCGCGCAGCCCAGCGATACGCTGCTGCACGTCGGCCCGCCGCTCGGCGGGAACCGCGCCTCGCGCCCCGCCAAACCGCAGTGCCTCCGTGCACTCGTCCACGAGGTGGCGCATGCGCTGCGCGTCGTCCTCCAGACCGGAGACCACATCTCGCAGATCGGGCATGGATCGTCGTATGGCGGGCGGCAACGACTCGTACAAGCTCACCACGGCCCCCCCGATCGCCAACTCGGTGGGCCGTCCGGTGAGCGCTGTCGACGGCAGCGCGACGCGCTTGAGCCCGATGCCGGACAGCCGGAACAGCCACTCTCCGACGCGACCCTTCCAGCGCTGCCACCGGCGGCGCGCCTTCTTGTCCGAGCGGCGATCGGCCCGCAGCCCGGTCACCGCGCCGGTCAGCGCCAGGGCTCCGGACGCGAGATACATCGTCACGAGCACGGCCTCGGACGGATAGACACCGGCGAATATGGCGCCGATCACGGCGGCGGCACCCGCAAAGCTACCGTAGGCAACGGCGCGCAGACGGCGGGCGTGTTCTCGATAACGCTCGCCGTACAGGAATACGAGCTCTTCCTGACGCGACTCCAGATCCTGACGCAGCGCATCCACCACGTCATCCCGTGCGTAGCCTGAGCGCAGCACGCCGCGGATCCGTCGCACGTGCCCGACGAGCGGCAGCGATACGGCACCGGCTAAGAGCGCGAGCAGCAGCGGGGCTCGGGCCAGTGTGGGCATGGTGAACGCCGCGGCGATCGCCATCGGTCCGAGCCACATGAGCATGAGGACGTAGAAGAGGCCCACCGACCGTTCTCCACTGCGCCTCAGGTGCTCCACAAAGAGGCGCACCGGCACTGGCACGTCTCGCCGCACCGCGAGTGCGGCGCCGAGCCGGTCGGCCAAGTCCATGGCAGCGTCCACCCGCTGTTCACGGTCCTTGACCAGACAGCGATCGACGATGTCACCCAGGGTAGCCGGGATTCCCGGCGCCACCGTCGCAAGCCTCGGCGGCTCGGCGCTCAGGTGACGTGACATCATCTCGGCCGGCGAACGAGCATCGAATGGGTAGCGACCCGCGAACACGAGGAACCCCAACACGCCCAGCGAATAGAGGTCGCTCCGCGCATCGACGGGCTCACCCCTGACCTGCTCGGGACTCATGAACTCGGGAGTCCCGACCACCTCGCCATCGTCATCCGTCGGCCCCACGACCGCGATGCCGAAATCCGAGACGAGCGCTCGTCCACTCCCGCGCTCCAGCAGGATATTGTCCGCCTTGATGTCGCGGTGCACTACTCCCTGACCGTGCGCATAGACGAGCGCCCATGCCACTTCTCGCAGCACGCGCACACCCTCGCGCACCGGGAGCGGACCCCCGTTCGCGATGCGCTGCGCCACTGTCTCGCCATCCACGTACGTCATGACGAAGAACACGAGGTCTCCCGCTTCCTCGACGGCGTGAATCGGTACGATGTTGGGATGAGACAGCTTAGCGGCGGTACGGGCCTCGTTCAGAAACCGCTGTCTGAGATGGGGGTGTCGCCCCAGATGCGGCAGGAGCAGCTTGATCGCCACCGGCCGATCGAGGGTGACGTCGCGCGCGAGGAAGACGACTCCCATGCCCCCCCGCCCGATTTCGCGATCGAGCGAGTAGCGACCGGCAACCTGTTCCTGGAGCTCGAGGAACTCGCGGGTGAGCGCACTGGACATCACGGAGAATGTCCAATACCCCGGGAGACGGTCAAGACCGCTAGAAAAAAGAGGCGGCCCGCACACCCGGAGGTGACGGACCGCCCCACGCGCTGGCTACCCGGAGTCAGGGGATTGACTCCCACTGTTCTTCTTCCCACCGCCACTGCTTGGGCTGCTTCACCCGCTGTAGGGCGGCCGGGAGCTCCGGCTTCCATTCCCAAGCGGCCTGGCCGGGCCGCAAGGTTCGCCGGCGCGGGCGCTGCGAGTCAGCTGGGTCGCGGACCAGCTTCTCGCACTGCACACCGAGGCGCCACATCGGCGTGGGCTAGGCACGCGACTGGCCTCGCCTGCTCGGGAGGAGTGATCACCCGGATCGTAGGACGCCCGAAGCCCTTGTATGCGTCGGCATCCTCCCCGGAACTTCCTTTCCGAGCCGCCACGCAGGGCGTGGCAGAGACTAGTGAGGTCCCGACCCTTCCCCTGCTTGGCACCGCCCAATCTAGCCTCCGGGTGGAATCACGCAAGTGCCGATATTTCTTCGGCTTACGTCACTTCATGTGACTCCGTTGTGGATCGTGAAGGCCCACTATTGCTGGCCGCGTACGCGGCTTTCCACTCAATGTGGAGTTGTGCAAAACCGCCGACCACATCCATCCACATCGAGGCGATCGACGGAAGAATCCCGAGCGTCCCAGCCACCACCAGCTGGGGTGCGTGGTGATGGTTCAGTCGGACGGAAAGCGCGGCTCGATCTTGATGCCGGCGGCCCCGGCAAAGCGTGCGGACGCCCCGTGCAGTGCCACCAACGACTGCTCGAGCCTGCTGGTGCGGTGCGCTCCCCAGGCCTTGAGAGAGTCGGGCCAGTCACCCGGGCCGTTCGGTGACAAGCCGTGCTCACACAGGTCCTCGAGTACCCGGCGCGTCGACCGCATCTGCTGCACTAGGTTGCGCTCGGCGGAGCGCAGTTCACCGACGCGGGACCCTGCATCAGGAGGCACGCGCACGTTGGGCTCGGTCGCCACGAGTGTGCTGCCCAGCCTCTGACAGGACGACTGGAGCCGTCGCGCTCTGTTCTCGACCGTTCGGGCTCCCGCACGCTGGAGGTCACGCCGAAACCGATCGATATCCGATTGCACCCGCGACACAGAATCTCGCAGCGTGACGAGCGCCGATCGGTACCGCAACGTGACACTGTCAGTCGGAGCGCTGCCCGGGGCATCCGCCTGGCCATGACCGGGCACGGCAGCGCCGAACGCCACCAGGAGCCCAACGAGCACCATGGCAGCGAGCCGCCTCACCCGGTGCCCACTTCTCGATAGACATAGGGATCACCCGCAGCGACCGGCGCAAATAGCAATCCGCCGCCGGTCGTGGCGAACCACCCCGTCACGAGCACATTCGAGACCTCCGGCTCCGGCATCTCGAATACGGCCGCAAGCCACCGACGTACGTGGCGCAGCTCTGGAGCACGGCGCGAAAGTAGGGACAGCACCCCACCCACGCCTTGGGTGGCCCTGAGGAAGTGAGCGACGGCGTGCACGCGCTGAGCGAAATCATAGGCCCGAACGCCCGGCTCGTCGTACAACAGCGATCCCTCGTAGGGATCGGCGGGTGGTGCATCCATGCGCGGCCCGAGGTACACGAACCGGCGGCGGGTTCCTTCACGGCGCTCCACAACCGCCGCGGCGTACTCACCCCCAAGGCGGGCGGCGTGGATCAAGTCCGTGTCGTGCAGAATCCCGACCGTGAGCGTCCACTCCAGTGCCGCGAGGGCGTTGTGCAGCGGGCATCCCATATCCTCGTCGTACGCCACCAACCGGGGGGCCTCGCCCGCTCGCTGGAAGAAGTGGGCGAGGGCGCTGGCCCGGTCATCCCACACCTGTGTGGATCGAGAAATCGCCGGCATCGTCATGAGCTACCCAAGATACACCTACCCCAGAGCGGGCCATAGGGGTCGCACGGACCCGTGGCACCCGCACCTGTCGAGCCGCGACGCTCCACAGTAAACTGTCCGGTGCACCCACTCGCGACGAGGGCACCGTGCCCAGAAAATTCTACCTCCTTGTGCTCGCCACCGGCATCCTCACGCTCGCTGGCTGGGGCGCGGCACAGACGCAATTTGACCACCCGCTGCTCCGGCGATGGGTTGGCTCTCACGGCGGCCGTCCGCTGGTGCTCGAGTTCTACGGCGATACGATGCTCGTGGTCAATGACGACCGGGTGCTGAACTTCGAGCTGGGACCCAACCGCCTACAGGCCTACGGCGACTCCACCTTCACGCTGACGTACTGGTTCGTTCGAGATCGCCTGCTCGTGCAAACCGAAGGCGGGAGCATCATCACCATGGCGTCGCAGGGCCCCTTAGCTCGCAGCCTGTTCGGCGGCCGGTGGCGCGGCTCGAGCACCGGAGAGCCGACCCTCGAGCTGGAGATGTTCCCGGGCGGTGTGGCACGCTGGCGATCGTTTCCTGAGGGGCGATGGAGCAGTGGGGAATGGGACCGGACGGCGCGCATCATCACCTTCACCTGGCTTCCCGACTCCATCATCTGGACAGCCCAATACGACCCCGCCGGCGCCGCTCTCCTGTTTTCAGAGACAACGGCCGCAAGCGGAGCGACCATCCTGCGGCACGCCTATCGCTGGTAGGCGGGCCCATCCATCGAGCGTTTGCGAGAGGGAACGGTGGTACTAGCGACGGGTTGGCTTGTTGGCAGCCCGTTTCGCGGCTTTGGGCCGTTTCTTGGTCACCGGCTTCATCGCGGCTCCCTTGGCTCTCCCGGCACCGCGGGCCGTCTTCTTGGCCGGGCGCCCCACCGTCGGCTTGCCCTTGGCCTTTTTTCCTCCCCTGGCCTTCCCGCCGGCCGCGCGGGCTCGGGACCGCCGGGCCGGCACCGCCGCGCGGACCTCGGCCAAGAGCTGCTCACCCTCGCTGTTCGGGATCAAGCCCCGTCGCACGGCATACTGGACGAGCTCATCGACATGCTCGTGCCTGATCGGCTCGATACCGGCCCCCGCCCTGATCATCCCGACAAGCGCGTCGGCCACGGGGCTCCGTAGCACATTGACAATGCCGGGAACTGATTCGAGTAGGGCCGAGATCTGCGACCCGCCGAGCTCGCGCTTCATGCGTGTTCCTTAGGTGAAGAGGGTGCGTCGCGCGCCAAGCTAGCGGGATGGGAGACCAGAGTCAAGCCGGCCCCGGATTGGCCGGCAGGACCCTAATCAATTGCGCACCAATGACTTGAGTGGCGCGACCTAGCTGGAGGACTCCTTCACCGATCGGGCCGCGTCGCCGGGTCGCTTGGGCCGAAAGGGCTGCGGCGCGCGCCTCAGGATCCGCCACTCCGACTGGGCCAGCAACTCGGCCAAGACGGTGCGTGTACGCTGGTCAACCGGCAGCTCGAGTTCCATTTCGAGACGGTAATCGGCCCGGTCGCGGCCGCGACCCAGCAGCGTGAACCCCGACCGCCCTGGGTGAACGGCATCGACCTCTACTTCGGCGACGCTGACGTAGTCTTGGTCGGGCTGGTCGGCAGGCGACATGGATCGCTCCCGGGGGGCGCTATGGTGTGAGTGTGCGTCTCGCAGCGCGCTCCGTCAAGAGGACCCTGTGGATTTGCGAGGCCTTCCGGGGCCGGATAGATTTCCCGAGCCAGTTAACGCGGGGAGTGGATTTCGTGGGACGCCGAGGCATCAAGGAGTACCGAGCCGCTGAAGCACTTCAGCTCATCCTGGCCGATCGTGACAAGGAGCCGCTGGCCTGTCCGTCCTGCGGGCACGCACGGATCGAGCGGATCCCCAAGCGCAGACTGCCCAGGAAAATGTTCCAGTCACACCGGCACGTGACCCTCAAGTGCGCCAAATGCGGGCGCTCAGCGGTCTACATCCCGCGTGACGTGACCCAACCGTCGGAGAGCCAGCTCATCAGCTAGGGGCCGCCCGAACGTCACCGGGAGCTGCCACTGACCCCCCTGCCCCTGGCGGGGGGGGCGTCTCGCCTGCTCACGTCGAAGTCACGGTCGATCGCTCGAACGGACTCACCAGCGCCAGGTCGGCCGTTGCCTCACACCCGGCGCGCCGAAGTGCGGTCAGATGGGCCTCTACCTCCCGGATTTCGCCCACCCGAAGTTTGACCAGATAGCCACCCCAGCCCGTCATGAGGTGGCATTCCTGCACTCCAGCCGTCTCCCGCCACTGGACGATCAGCCGCTCCACGTCCGTGGTGGAACCCGGCACCACCCGAAGGAACGCCACCAAGGCCCGACCCATCTCCGCAGGATTCACTGCCGCGTGGTACCCGGCCAGAATACCGGCTGCCTCGAGCTTCCTGACCCGTTGGAACACCGCTGGCCCGCTGAGCCCAACCGCCTCCCCGAGTTCCTGATAGCTCAATCGGGCATCGGCCTGGAGCAGTGCGAGCAAACGTCGATCAACTCTATCCATTTGTTAATCAAATTCGATTAGATAACGAATAACATTTTGCATAATATTCATCTGGAGGAATAAAATATCAAGCGAATCACCAGGTGCGGAGCACGACATCCGTGGAGTGATCGCCGAATACGACGGCCCGGGTGCGAGAGCACCCGGGCCGCTGGTGGCCCCGACTGGCGCGTCGGGGCTCAGTCTGGAGACAGGAAAATACGGCTCCAGCGGATGTTTGTCAGAAACGGCAGGGGCATGAGGCCCGTCCGGTCGAAGCTGTAGTAGATGAACAGCGGCCGACCCTGCACCCGGTCTCGGCCGAGGAAGCCCCAGTACCGGCTGTCGTACGAGTTGTCACGGTTGTCGCCCATCACGAAGAACGAATCGGGCGGCACCACGATGGGCCCCCAGGACTTGAGCGTGGGCATGTACGCTTGCCGATCACGGCCACGCACCAGATAGCGCATTTGCCACTCACGCATGCGCGGATCGGCAGGATCGTAGGTGGTGGTCGATTTGATGGCGTGCGGTTCGTCAAAACGCTGGCCATCGATGTAGAGCTCGCCACCGTCCATCGCGAGGGTGTCTCCGGGCATTCCCACGACCCGTTTGACCACATTGATCCCTGGCTCTTCGGGCGAGTCGAAGATGACGATGTCCAGCCGGTTGGGCTCCCGAATCGCCGGCAGCCGGGTGCCGATAAGCGGGATCTCCGCACCGTACAGCGCCTTGTTGACGAAGAGGAAGTCCCCGATCTGAAGCGTGTTCTCCATACTCCCCGAGGGAATTCGGAATGCCTCGACCAGCAGGGAGCGCACAAAGAACCAGATCACCAAAGCGATCGCAATGGACTTGATCCACTCTTTCGCGGATTGAGACGCTGGCTTCTTCGCCGTCACCGGTCGTTGCGGCCGGGGTTCGTCGTTGCGTTCGGCGGTCGTACCGCCCCGTGATGCCACGTTCGTCCTCGCTTAGGTCCAGCGTCTATCGGGGTCCCCTCAGCGTTCTACCCAGTCGGCAATGAAGATGTTCGTCTCGCCCGGAACCGATCCAAACCGGTTCGAGGCAAACACGAGCTGCGTCCCGTCGGGGGAAAACATCGGGAAGCCATCGAAATCGCCGTGGTTCGTCACCCTGGTCAGGCCGGTGCCATCGAGGTTGACGAGGTACAGCTCGAAGTTCCGCTCGCGCGGGCTATGGTGGTTCGACGAGAAGATGACGCGCCGGTTGTCCGGGAGGAAGAACGGCGCGAAGTTCGCCCCGCCCAGATCTGTCACCTGCCGTTGGTTGGAACCGTCCGCGTTCATGACCCAGATCTCCATCTGGCTCGGGCGGATCATGTTCTGCGCTAACAGCCTCTGGTAGTCGGCGATCGCGTCCGGCGTATCGGGGTGCGATGCCCGGTAGACGATCATGGTGCCGTCATGTGAGAAGAACGGCCCGCCATCGTACCCCACCGAATGGGTCAGGCGCCGCACGTCGGACCCATCGACGTTCATCGTGTAGATCTCGAGATCGCCGTCCCTCGTGGACGTGAAGACGATCCGGGTGCCGTCGGGCGACAGCGTCGCTTCGGCGTCATAGCCAGGCGTGCCGAAAATCTTCTGGAGATCGCTGCCATCCGGCGCAGACGTGTACACGTCGAAATCGTACAGTCCCCACACGTAGCCCTGGCTCATGTCCGGGGCCGCCGGGCAAGCCTCGCCTCCGTGAAATGTGCTCGAATAGATGATCCGCTGGCCACCGTCGTAGAAGTACCCGCAGGTGGTCCGGCCGAGCCCGTTGGACACCCGACGCATCCCAGAGCCGTCGGTGTTCATGACGTACTGCTGATCGCACCCACCCTCTCCGTCGGTGCGCTGGAAGATGAGCCTGGTGCCGTCCGGCGCGAAGTAGGCCTCGGCGTTTTGACCGCCGAAGGTCAGCTGTCGGAGATTGGTGAAGTACGGCTCGTCAGCTTCGGGCGATCGAGTGACGGCGGGACCGGACTCGGCTTGCGGCGTGCGTTCGGCACAGCCGTTCAGGACGAGGAGCGCCGTCGCGGCCCACGCCAGATGGCGGATGCGTCCTCGTGCAGGGCAATGAGTGATATACATCCTGAAAATATAACCACCCCGAGAACATCCTCGGGGTGGCATAACTACGACACGACGGGAGTGGCTTAGAAGAACACCCCCAGTTCGAAGCGCCCTGCCAGGCCCTTGGCGTCCTCGAACAACCCCCCGAACGACCCTCCCATCACCTGGAACAGGAGGTTCCCGGTCTCCACCCCGATGCCCGCTGTGTATCCGATGCCGGTGCTCCCACCGAGCACGAGACCGAGTCGCAGCGGGACGACCCGCGTGAGGCGCCACGTCGACCACAGGTCGACGGCCAACGGGATCTCGAACTCTCCTCCGAGTGGAACGGTGGCGCTGATATCGAGCTGGAGAATCCGGTTTGCCCAAGCTCCACCCGAGAAGCGCACGAAACGCGGCAGGGTGACGGAGACCCCGTCCACGGTGTCTTGCACGGCGAAGTCGACTGCATCCACCGAGTCCGCGATCTCCTGGATATCCGTCGAGTTGACGTTGAACGTCAGACGGCGGCGCTCGACTTGATCGACCGTCACCTTCCCGAGGTTGCCGACCAGGCCTTCGAAGTACACACCTGACGTCGGCCACGCGAGCCGGAGCAGGAAGTCCGCAGCGATGCCAGACCCGCGGCCCGCAAACTGCACGCTGGGGGTGTGGGCCGCCTGAATATCGACGTTGGCGCTCACTTGTTGCCCGCTCACGAGCACCTGCGCGTCCGCGAGGAGGGAGCGTTCCTCCGCGTACGCGATGGGCAGGAGATACCGGCCACCCATCCCGATGCTCAGGTGCGCGCCGTCGGCCGATCCGAGCGGGCCGAGATGCACCATGGCGTGGGCACCGATCTCCTGCGTGGCGAGGCCCCCGGCCTTGGTGTCGCCGACCGAAAACTGTTGCTGTGCGGCGTTGCCCTCGAGCAGGAGCGAAACGACCTCACGATCGACCACGAATGATCCGTATCCGCGGCCCTGATACGTGAGGCCGAGGCTCAGGCGGCGCCCCAGTGGCCCCCCCAGATAGATCCCAGCCTCGGCCTGGGCATCGAGCAGCGCGTCCTTCCCCAACGGGATCAGGCCGATCGCATTGAGGATGTCGCTGATCAGCAGCGAATCCTGGTTCTCGAGAAAGATCAGCGCGCGGATGTCGGCTGCCGAGAGCGCGTTGTTGCTGCCGAACGCCCCCGCGGTGAACACGAAGCCCCAGCGCGGGTTCATGGTGTGGCGGAACGGATCAACCCGGAGTTGTGGCGTTCGTCGATAGGCTCGGTCCACCCGGGCTGCCTGCGAGTTCTCGGGTACGGTCTGCGCCCGGGCCGGTGCGACCACGAGTGCGCCCGTCAGCAGGAGCAGCAGCAGGCGTCTCATTGGCCGCCTCCCCGCTTCACGTCGATCACGACACTGGAGCTGAAGATCGCCTGATCGCCGGCGCTCAGGGCGACGCGGTTGTTCCCGCCGGGCCCGGGCCGCGCTCGGGTCTTGAGGGTCGCCGTAAACTCCGGCCCGAGAAGCGGCGTGACGTCTTGGCCGACCAGGACGATCTCGACCGTGTCGACCACCGGGGCGGTGACACGCCCAGTGGCATCGAGCGTGGGGGCCACGATGGTGATGGGGGTCACGACGACGGCGTTGGGATCGAGGAACACATCCGCATTACCGAGGTTTCCCGGGGCGTAGGCGAGTTGGATGTCCAAGGCGAACGGTGTGCCGTTGGTCACTTCCGCCGTCACACCGGCTTGAACCAGCAGATTCTGCACGACGTCGTCAATGTCGGGCTGCGCGAAGCCGAGCCCGTCCTGCTGCGAGTTCTCCGTGATCACCACTCCGGTATCGGGGACGGTGAAGTCGAAACCCACAAACAGGTCGGTCACGAGGTAAACGGAGTCGGTGCGAGTGATGCGTGAGGGCAGACCGTCACCGGCACTGGCATCGCCGCTCCCGATCACCGCCACCCGATCGCCGCCGAGCAAGAGGTGCACGACCCGATCCGCGAGTTGCGGCATGGCGACCGTGACCGTGTTCGTGCCGATCCGCGGCACTGTGAGCGTCGACTGACCCGGGTCGGTCACGGGGACCAGAATCGGTGTCCCGCTCCCATCCGTCTCGTACAGCGGCACGCCGGTCACGGGGTCGCGCGGGACTTGGCCGGTCGGCGTGAGCTGCACCGCCCCGAGGGTGAAGTTCACCAATTCTACCGGTGCGTCGGCCGTGTTCCGGAATGACAGCGTGGCGGTGGCCGCATTCAGCGTCGAGGCAACGACGGCGTCCTCGAACTTCCCGAAGTCGACCGAGCCCAAGGTTACCTCCGTGAAGTCCTCGACCGTGTCGGTCAACTCGGTCGTAACCTGGGGATCGAGCGGCCCACTCACCGCCTGGACCTCGACGTCCGCGACCCCGACCTGCAGAATGGCGTTATCCGCATTCGCCGCGTTGAGCGGCGACCCCGAGAGCGTCGCCGTCACCCGCAGATCGAGCACGGACGTGCTGGGGAGCAGCGTCCCGTTCGTCAGGTCGAAGATCAGCACGTCGGTCGTGTAGCTGCCGTCCCCTGGTGCCGCCGGCAGAACCGACGTCGCGGAGAGCGGCGACCCCATGGGGTCGAGGACGCCCCCGAGCGTGACGGTATAGGTCACGGGTTCGACCAACCGATTGCTCGTCGTTAGGGTCAGCGAGCCGCTCAAGACATCGACCTGGTCGATGCTCTGCAGGCGTGGATCGGTCACGAACCCGGGGTACTGTGCCGTCGAATCGATCACCGTGCCCGGGGGCGCAGCGGCCAGCGTCGCCGAGTCGAAGCTCACGGCCACGTCCACCACCGTCACGTTCTGGAACCGCAGGTCATCGGCCACGGCGACCGAGACCGATTCGGGGTCGAAGGCGACCCCCAGGAGCCCCCCGATCACCGTGTCGTTCTGGAAGTCGAGATCTGACCGATCGAGTGTGTCCGTGGCGAGCGGCAGAATGTACCGCACGGTATCGGCAGGGCCGCGCCCGAGTTGGTTGCGGGCGTCGGTCACGCTCGCGGGCTCACAGGCGGCAAGACCGAGAAGCACGGCAAGCGGGGCGAATGCTGACAGAGTGGTACGCACGGTTCCTCGTCCTGGACGAATATCAAGCACTGAATGTGGCAGTGGCGCCGGTGCAAGGTAGGATCTGCATCACACCGGCGCCCCTCGTCCCGGGCCTATTCCGCTTCCATGAACGGATATCGGTACTCCGTCGCCGGCACGAATGTCTCCTTGACCGATCGGGCGGAGATCCACCGCACCAGGTTTAACATCGAGCCGGCTTTGTCATTGGTGCCGCTTGCACGAGCGCCGCCGAACGGCTGCTGACCCACCACCGCACCGGTCGGCTTGTCGTTGATGTAGAAGTTTCCTGCCGAATGTCGCAGCGCGACCATCGCTTCCCGCACCGCTTGCCGCTCCTGCGCGAAGACCGCACCGGTCAGCGCGTACGGCGACGTGCGGTCCACCAGGGTGAGCGTCTCGTGCCACTGCGTCTCCGGATAGACATACACGGTCACGACCGGCCCGAAGATCTCTTCACACATGGTGCGATACGTCGGGTGCTTCGCCTGGATCAGCGTCGGCCGGATGAAGTACCCCTCCGCCATATCGCCGTCCCCCCCCACCAGGACTTCCGCATCGGACGATTGTCGGGCATGCTCGATGAATGCCGTGTGATCCCTGAACGCGCTCTCGTCGATCACCGCGCCCATGAAGTTCCGGAAGTCCGCGATGTCCCCCATCGCGATGCTGGCAGTCTCGTCGAGCAGCGTACCCTTCATGCGCTGCCACATGGGTTCAGGAATGTAGATCCGTGACGCCGCGCTGCATTTTTGACCTTGGTACTCGAATCCCCCCCGCACAATCGCCGTCCGCAGCGCCTCCTCGTCGGCGCTGGGATGCGCGATGATGAAGTCCTTGCCACCCGTCTCGCCCACGATGCGCGGGTACGTTTTGTACTCAGCGACCCGTTCGCCGATCGTGCGGTAGAAGCCCTGAAAGACCGGCGTGGATCCGGTATAGTGAATCCCCGCGAAGTCGGGGCTCGAGAGAGCCACGTCGGTCACGGCCCGTGGGTCGCCCGGCACAAAGTTGATGACCCCAGGTGGAAACCCGGCCTCCTCGAACATCTTCATGAGATAGTAGGCGCTGAACACGGCCGGACGCGAGGGCTTCCAGAGCACGACGTTCCCCATGAGCGCCGGCGAGGTCGGCAAATTGCCCGCGATCGACGTGAAGTTGAACGGGGTGATTGCGTAGACGAACCCCTCCAGCGGCCGGTACTCCATCCGATTCCACATGCCCGGCGCGGACAGGGGCTGGTCGGAGTAGAGTTGCTCGGCGAAGTACACGTTGAATCGGAAGAAGTCGATCAACTCGCACGCGCTATCGATCTCCGCCTGGTGTACGGTCTTGCTCTGGCACAACATGGTCGCGGCATTCACCGCGTCGCGATACGGCCCGGCCAACAGGTCGGCGGCCTTGAGCAACACGCTCGCCCGGTCCTCCCACGGCCAGGCCGACCAGTCCTTCCACGCCTCCGTCGCGGCGCGCACGGCCCGTGCGGCTTCCTCCTTGCCCGCCATGTGCCACGTCGCCAGCGCATGGCCGTGCCGGTGTGGCATGACCGCCTTCTTGGTGCGTCCCGTCCGGACCTCCTCGCCCCCAATGATCAGTGGGATCTCGATCTCCCGCGACGACATCTCGGCCAGCGTCGCCTTGATCGACGCCCGCTCCGCTGTGCCCGGGGCATATGACAGCACCGGCTCGTTGTCCGGCATCGGACCCTGCAACTCTCCACTCATCCCGCTACCACTCCTTCCACCCATCGTGTTTCGGTGACTCGTGATGTCGTGAGCCGACGCTCAATAATGACATGGACGCCTGTGCTCTCCAACTCCCGGCTCCAGCGACCCGATACAATATGCCGACGCCTGCGCTCCTCTCTCAACGTAGGAGCGCAGGCGTGGCAGCCATGGACTGTAATCAGAAGTGGAGGTGCAGCTCCAGGGTCACCCGGTCGACGTCGTCGTCCTTGCCGGCATTGTCGAGACGGACGTAGAACGCCGAGACCTGAACGAAAGAGACTGGGAACACCTCGAGGCCGACTCGCGTGCGGGCGCGCTGGTCTTCGGTGAGCATCGCGCTGTTGTCCCGGATGCTGGCGGTGGGGTTGTGAAACCCGTGCGTTGCCTTGAGGTTGACGCCGCGACGAAGCAGCAGGTTCCCTTCGACGAAGGCCAGGAACTCATCGTTGTCCTCCACTGCTGGGTCGTCGAAGGAGTCGAACACGGCATCCACCTCCCCGAGCACCGCCAACGGTCCGACGGAAACACCGCCGAAAGCCCCCACAATGTTGGTCTTGAGCCCGGGAGCGCTGTTGTGAGAGACCGACGCCCCCACCCGGACACGCGAGAGCGTGAGGAGGGCGCTCGACGTCAGCATCTTCTGGCTGTTGCCTTCCGAGGCTCCGACACTGCCATTTGTAAGGGCCACAAACAGCGAGAGTGGACCAGGCTCGATCCCCACCTCGACACCGAGATCCGGTGTGAGATAGGTGAATCCCGTCTCCTCGCGAATGAACTCGCCATCGTCCCACAGCCGCCAGCCATAGGGCAAGAGGAACTTTCCGACCTTTGCGTAGCCGTTGAACGGCAGCTGCTCGATCAACCCGAAGGCCTCGCGCGCCACCGCACGATCGGGCCCGACGGTCTGATCGACGTAGAACGCCAAGCGGTTCGAGACGAGCCGTGCTTCGAGCTGGACCTGCGCCTCGGAGATTTCGAACGCGGTGGTGGGGGCGACGCCGTCAAGCGCATCACCGACGTCCACATTCCAAGTTCCGAGGGTTCGGAGGTCGAGCCCAACAGCCAGCCAGTCGTTGAGACCCCGGCTGCGTATGGCGGACGATCGAATGGGAAGCTGGGTCTGCGCCCACGCGCTCCCGAATGCGTTGCGGCCACCACCACCGGTGCGATTCACATGACACTGCGCGCATTTGGCACCGGTGCGTAGGGCCAGATACGGCTCGGCCGATGCCTCGTGGAGGGGAACGATGGCCGACAGCACGACGGCCGTTGCGCCCAACCCGGCTCTAGGTGACATCACCCAACCTCCGTGTGTGAAGACGGCCGGTTCGCCGAGGTCAGTTGTTGTTCGCTCCGGCCGTGATCCACGCCCGAATCAGATCGATTTGACTCTGGCTGAGCGCCTGACCACCCAACGGCATGCGGCTCCCACTCCCGCCAACGCCCGCCTGGGTTCCCTGGATCTTGTGAACCAGATAGCTCTGATTGGGCTCCCCCGGCTCGATCCGATCCATGGATGGCAACTCGTTCGAGGCCACGTTCACGGTATTCGAGAACGTCTGGCCGTCGCTGAGGTTCATGCCCTGCGAGGGTTGCGCCCCCGCGTGGCACCCGGAGACGGCACAGCTCGCCGTGAGGATCGGCTGCACATCGGCCGCAAGCGTCGGCGTGCCACCACCGTTGCCCCCGCCATTCCCACCATTCCCTCCATTAGGACCGGTCCCGTCCCCGGCACAAGCGAGCGCTGCGGTAAGCACGAGCCCAAACGTAACGGTTGCACGACGTGTCGTAAGCATCGGACGACCTCCAGGAGGAAGAGGACGGGACGATTAAATATGGAAACCCGATGTATCCCGTTCCTTCCTGCAACCCCGGCACGCCGGTGAGAGTTCCCATAACCAGTCGCTAAGTGATTAAGTCACAATGTGATACACCAAGTGACCGCAGGCGATTCACCACGGACCGCTCCGCATCGTCCCGAGCGAGGGTGGCGCCCGGCGATGACTCAGGCTAGTCTCCCATCCCGCCGCTCCCATATCACCAGTGAGGAACCCATGCGTTCCATGTTGCTCGTCGCCACGCTCGCCCTGTTCGGTTCGCCACTCCTGGCGCAAGAGGCCACGCGCCCACCCGACTGGAAGATCCGCTTCGACCGGCCGGCCGACGAGTCGGCAATCGAGTTCGTGACCATGACGCCCGGGTGGCACATCACGACCGGCCCGGCGGCGATTCTCTATCTCCCCGCGAACGTCGCCCGCGGTGCGTACCGCGCCCGTGCCGTCGTCCACCTGTTCCCCGGCGAGCGGCGCGAGGGATTCGGGATCTTCATCGGCGGACGGCACCTCGAGGATGACACCCAGAGGTACACCTATTTCCTCCTCCGCAAGGACGGGCGCTTTCTCATCAAGCGACGCGCAGGATCGGAGACCCCGGTGCTCGTACCCTGGACCGCCCACGACGCCATTGTGCCGCACGACGGTGGGGAGGGGACCGCCAAGAACGTGATCGAGGTCGCCGTCGGCCCCGACACCGTGGGTTTCTTCGTGAACGGGCAGGAGGTGGCGAGCCTGCCGCGTGACCAGGTGGACACCGCGGGCATCGTCGGGCTACGCGTGAACCACGCGCTCAACCTGCACGTCAGCGAGTTGATGATCGAACAGCGATAGGCGATTCAGTCGAGCGGCACCCGGAGTCCGTAGCGTTCGAGCAAGGCCGCGTCGGCGAGGAGGTCGCCGAGCGCCGCATCGGCTACGACCTGCCCGTCGTGCAGGACCACCCCTCGATGGCACACTGCTTCGGCGATTCCGAGATCGTGGGTGGCGACGAGGATAGTCTCCTCACGCTGGCGCAAGAGACCCACCAGACGCCGACGGCTGCGGGCGTCGAGATCACCCGTCGGCTCGTCCAGCACCAGCACGGCCGGACGCGACACGAGAGCGGTTGCCAGGGCCGCCAGACGGCGTTCTCCGCCACTCAGATGATGAGCGGCCCGGTGCTCCACCCCAGCGAGTCCGAGCTCGGTCAACGTCTCGCGGGCAAGCCGCGCAGCCTCTTCCGGTGGCACGCCGTCGTTGAGCGGCGCGAAGGCAACGTCTTCCAACAACGTCGGCAGGAACAGCTGGTCGTTGGGATCCTGGAACACGAGCCCCACTCGCCGGCGCACGTCTCGTAGCGTGGACGGACCAACGGTCGTCCCGTCGATCGTGACAGACCCACTCGCCGGCGGAAGAAGTCCGTTCAGGTGCTGGAGCAGCGTGCTCTTGCCCGAGCCCGTCGGTCCCAACAGCGCCACTCGCTCGCCGCGGTGCACCATGAAGGACACGCCGTTGAGGGCAGCAGTACCATCCGGATACCGGTAGCGCAGCTCCGACACCGCGACGAGCGCGTTCACGTCAGGACCAGACGTGGGCGCCCGCCAGCACGAGGCCGACCAGGAGCACGAGGCCGGCCAGCGCCACGGTCGAGCGGCGGTCCCATTCCTGCGAGGAGAGCGAGGGCATATCACCGGCGTAGCCACGGGCCAGCATCGCTCGGTGCGTGCGCTCGCCTCGCGAGAAGGCGCGAGCGAGACCGGCAGCGGTGATGCCGACGAGCACACGGCGACGCGTCGTGGCCCCGGCACCGGCGTTGCGCGACCGCGCCGCCCGCTGGAGCCGCTCCAACTCGTCCACCAGGATGTACAGCAGACGGTAGCCTACGCCAAGCGAGGCCGTGACCACGTGCGGCAGTCGCAACTCACGGAGCGCGTGCAGCAGTTCGGGGAAGCTCGTCGTCGAGACGAGCACGACCGCGGCCCCCAACGCAACCGACGCGCGCCCGAGCACGAACGCGAAACGATCCGCGCCCTGATCAGTGACCTCGAGCACTCCGATAGTGAGCACGGGGTCCCCAGGGACCAGCACGAGCAGGCCTGCAGACGCCGCGAGGACGAACACGAACGGCCCAGCGGCCCTGACAACCATCTGCCGCGCCGGTAGGCGAGCCGATCGCGCGATCACGAGCACCAGAAGCAGCAGCACCGCCAACGGGAGCCACGCCCCGAACGGAAGTGCGGCCGCTCCGGCCGCCAGCACCGTGGTGGCAAGGACCCGCACGGTCGGCGCTGTCCGGGTCACCGGCGATACCACCGCCGCGTATTGATCGACGTGCCGAAAACTCATGCGCTGAGGCGTCCGCGCACGAGCAGACGCACCACGAGCCACCCGACGGCGAACACCACGACAACCCCGACGAGGCCGGCGACCCACGGTCCACCCACCGGCGCGACGTAGTCTCGGAACGGGCTGACGAGCGTGACCGTGTCTTGCGAGGCGAAGCCGAGCCGGTGCGCCGCCGCCTGCAACACATCGGGCCGAGTGGAGGCTAGGTACCCTGCGGTGACCGCCAGCACGACCCCCGCTCCGGCCACTCCCATCGCGAACGTTCGGGATACGGGACGGGCCCCAGCCGACAGCATGACCAGGTCCGGGCGCAGCCGCAGCACGGTCGCGAGGATGGCGCCCGTGAGCACCGCCTCGACCACGCCCGTGACGACGTGACCACCCCCGACGACCATCAGAGCGGGTTTCGTTGGGATGGTTCCGGACGCCGCCAACTCGGCCGCCACCGCGATGCCGACGAGCACGGTGGACACGAACGCCGCTGCCGCGGCGGCTCCAACCCTCCGACGGTTCCCCACGCCGAACACCGCCAGCAGCGAGCGGTAGATCAGCGTTCCCCCACCCACGCTAATGATCGAGAGGTTCAGCGTATTGGCCCCCAGCGAGGCAATGCCGCCGTCCTGGAACAAGAGCGCCTGTACCAGTAACACCGCGAACAGCACGAGCATCCCCGACCACGGACCGACGATCGCACCCACGAGCACCCCGCCGAGCAGGTGGACGCTCGTTCCGGCTCCGATCGGAAAGTTGAGCATTTGGCTTGCAAACACGAACGCCGTGGTCGCACCAAGGATCGGTGCTTCGCGCTCGGCTAGGTCGCGACGAGAGCGACGAGCGGCGACTGTCAGCGCGGCGGCGCTCACCGCGGCCGTACCGAGCATCACCGTCCCGCTGAGAAAGCCATCTGGGATGTGTGCCACCGATTCCCCTCACCCTTGATGCGAGAGGCGCGGACCGGAAATGAAGCACGGCCCGCGGAACCCTGTCCATACCAGCCGTGGCCCACCAGCCGCCCACAAAAAAGCCCGTGCTGCAGAGGCACGGGCCATGGAGCGGAGTGGCCAGGGACGGAATTGAACCGCCGACACGCGGATTTTCAGTCCGCTGCTCTACCAACTGAGCTACCTGGCCTCGGGGCCACAAGTATACACAGACCCCCAGGCGGCGGGCGACCCCGTGGGGAGCCCCTGAGCCGCGCTAGGGCCCTGCTGGCGGGGGGGCGTCCTTCCCACCAGCGACCCCGCGAAATCGCTCCAATTCCGCGGCGTCCGGGTACCGCTCGAGCACGAGCGCGATGACCCGCTGGGCCCCATCGGGGTCCCGCTTCACGGTGCGGTAGATCTCCTCGAGACGAATGGCGGCGTTGATGTCGACCTGTCGTGAGCTGCCCCGAGCAAGGTGGCCTTCCAGCAGTCTCACCAGTTCGTCCAAGTTGGGACGCGTGGCGGGTTCGGACATTCCAACGCCACCAGCCGCCATGGTACCCACGATCCAGTCCCCGAGCGGCTGAAACACGTGCTCCAGCAACAGATCCCACGACCACCATACCGCCCCGAAGGCTGCCGCTGCTGCGAACAGCCTGGGTTCACGGTTCACCAGCAGCGCGACCAGCAGCAGCGCGACCGTGGCCGTGCCGAACACCGTGCGCACGATCCGGCTGACCGTGACCTCGGCGCGGCGTGTCACCAGACCCCCCGAACACTTTCGCCGGCCCGGGCTGAGTGCGAACATTCGTACGACCGTGCGTTGCACCTAGCCACGAGGGGTCGATGAGGGAATACCAGGTGGTCATCGTCCGACTGCAGGGAGCGTCTCGCGAGGACGAGGAGGCCGTGACCGATCTCCTCAACGAGCGCGCCCGCATGGGCTGGAACCATCAGAGCGTCAATCCCATCGGCCGAAGCAAACTCCTCTTGGTGTTCTATCGGGACGCCTGAGCGCAGACCAGTCGGTCCCAGCGCCGCCGCGAGGCTGCCTGCCGCCGTGCCCTCGCCGCCGAGCCCCGTGCTCGCTCCCAGGTCGTCCTCCGCTGCAACCAAACGCCCCCGTCCCGAATCTACATGAGGAGGAAGCGTTGACGGCCGATACGCCATCCGGAATGTACCGATCTCACCGGGCCTATGATGGCCGCCTGGTCAAGGTCGACGTGGACACGGTCCGTGGGCCGACCGGGGCGACCTTCGACCTGGAGATCATCCGGCACCCGGGAGCCGCGGCCGTCGTGCCACTGCTCTCGGAACCAGGAGCGGCCGATCCGAGCGTGCTGCTGCTGAAACAGTACCGGCACGCGGCGGGTGGCCACCTGTGGGAGATCCCGGCGGGTGTACTGGAGCCAGGCGAGCCGGCGGCGGTATGTGCCCGACGGGAGCTACTGGAGGAAGCTGGGGCGGAGGCCTCGTCCATCGAGCACCTCACCACGGTGTACACGACGCCGGGGTTTACGGACGAGCAGATCCACCTCTTCCTGGCCACCGGGATCACGGTCGGGGAACCCGAGCATGAGGCAGACGAGTTCATTGAGGTACAGGCACGGCCGCTGAGCACCGTACTGGGGATGATCCGCGATGGTGAAATCATGGACGCAAAGTCGATTGTGGCCCTCTTGTTCGTGGCCGGGTTCCGTCTCGGAATGTGAGGGCACGGTGTCCCCACCGGGGGACAACACCGAGGAACGACCGTGCTGGCCGATGGGAGTCGACACAACGTAAAATGCTATTAGACAAGAGTTTGACGATCAACCATACGGAAGAGCGGCGCTCGGTATAGATCGTGCCACCCAGGGTTGGGGAAGGAGGACGCGCCAACGACCTTTTCGTCTGAACGAGGCGTCGGCAGTACGACGCCGAGGAGCTAGGGCATGACGGCAGGAAT
This sequence comes from Gemmatimonadales bacterium, assembly GCA_041602035.1. GTDB lineage: Bacteria > Gemmatimonadota > Gemmatimonadetes > Gemmatimonadales > GWC2-71-9 > JAOTVV01. The sequence goes on from JBFIHA010000005.1 coordinate 67,497, forward strand.
CGAGGTCCGGCAGCGGGCACAGCCCGCCACTGCTCGGGGGGCGGTGAGCGCGGAGCGCGAGGCGCTCCGTGGGGTCGACGATTCTCAGGTGGTGGCGGCCTACCTCGCCGGCACACAGCGGGCATTCGACGAGCTGGTGGGTCGATACCAAAGACGCCTGCTCAACTTCGTGTACCGCACCATTGGTGATCGCGAGCGGGCGGAGGACCTCGTGCAAGAGGTCTTCATCCGCGTGCACCGCCACCTGCATCGGTTCGATCAGAGCAAGAAGTTCTCGACGTGGATCTACACGATCGCTTCGAATCTGGCCAAGAACGAGCTCCGGAACAGGAGCCGTAGCCCCTTGGTGCTGTTCCAGACCATCAAGAAGAACTGGGAGGCCGACCATCGGCCGTTGCAGTTCGAGGACAAGCACTCTCGCCCCGAGGATCTCTACCGCAAGCGCTACTTGCGAGAGCTCGTAGAGTGGGCGGTGGCTCAGCTTCCCGAACATCACCGGGTGGTGTTCGTGTTGCGCGAGCTCGAAGGCAAGACCTACGAGGAGATCGCGGAGATCACCGACTGCAATCTCGGAACGGTGAAGAGCCGACTCAACCGGGCCCGGAATCGATTCGCCCAGATCATCGGGCCGCTGCTGGACTAACCGGTGCTCGCTCCTTGTCGGAGCAAACGGGCCGGGACGGAGTTCGTCCCGGCCCGCCTTCTGTGGGCGCTCGCCCCTGCCACTCTGGAACTTCACCCACCCTGCGCCGGTAGAACCGGTGGATTCGATCACGGCGGGCCAATGCACTGCTCGGAGTTCCTCGAACACTATTCGGACTTCCGCGACGCGCGGCTCGCCGATCCCGATCTGGCGCGCCAGTTGCGCCGGCACCTCTTGGCGTGCCCGCAGTGCACGCGCTACGATGCTCGTGTGTCACGAGGGGTGACCCTCCTCAAGACCCTCAGTGACCTCGAGCCGTCGTCTGACTTTCGGGGCAATCTCCGGGACCGGCTGCTGTCTGCCCCCATGGCCGAGCCGGAGCCCATCATGCCGGCGTCGGCTGGCCTCATGGTCGCGCTCATGGTGGCCACCGGCGTGGCGCTGGTGGTCTGGGACCGCTTGGCCGTCACCGTCGATTCTCCCCCGCCACCCCACGCCTCCATGGAGACCCCGGTGCCAGCCGTGGTTGCGAACCCTGGCATTCCGTTCGTGAGCTTCACCAACCTGTCCGTGCCCGCATTCGGCGGCGGATGGCGCACGCCGGGCGCGATCGATGAGCCTTTTGTGTCGCGCACTGCCATCGGCCGCTGAGCCACCAGGCTTTCTTCACCATTCCGCCATCGGTAACTTCCGCCACATATGGCGGCTTCTGTCACGTTCGATACAGCGTACCGTCGGATTCGGCAGGGTGAAATCGCGCCGGCATACTACCTGACCGGAGCCGAGGACATCCTCAAAGACGACCTCACCACCCTGGTGGTCGAGGGGATCGTCGACCCGAGCACGCGGGATTTCAACGTCGATATCCGACAGGCGAGCGATCTCGACGGCGAGAGCTTTCACGCCCTGGTCGAAACCCCGCCGATGCTAGCTGACCGTCGCGTCGTGGTCGTCCGCAACGTCGAGCAATGGCGCAAGAACAGCAAAGTGTGGCACGTCGTCGAGCGCTACCTGGATCACCCCTCCCCAACCACTGTGCTCGTCCTGGTGCTCGGCGCCGCGTCGAAAGTCCAACCCGCACTCCTGCGGCGAACGGAACACGTGAAAGTGGACCCCCTGCCGCCCGGTCGACTCAAGAAGTGGGTGGCCGCCCGAGCGACTCGCGCCGGCGTGCAACTCACACCGGATGCGACGGACCATCTGATGCAGGCGGTCGGGAACGATCTCGCCCAACTCGGCATGGAGCTCGACAAGCTGGCGGCTGCGGCTGCTGGTGCCGATGGCGAACTGGACGCGCAGACTGTGGAGCAGCTCGTCGGGGTACGCCGGGGTGAGACTGGCAACGACTGGGTCGCGGCAGTGCTGTCACGAGACGTCGCTCGGGCTACCGACATGCTGCCGAGCGTCTTGTCGGCCACCGGTGTGAACGGGGTGCGCCTCATTGGCGCGATGGGGACGGCGCTGGTCGGCGTTCGCATGGCGCGCCGGGCATTGGACAAGGGGACATCGACCCGAACCGTGCGGGACGCTCTCGCGCGTGCCGTGCGGGCAGCACGGTTATTCAGTCTCCCAAACTGGAAGGCCGCGGTCGGGATGTGGCTCACCGCCGCCGAACAGTGGACCGCGGGCGAGATCGACGGTGCCATCGACGCCGCCGCCCGAGCGGACCGCACCCTCAAGACGACGACCATCGCCGACGAGGCGAGCATTCTCACCGATTTCGTGCTCACGACGAGCATCCGAGAGGTTGTAGCATGAAGTGGATTTGGGTGGTGCTAGCGGTAGGTGTCGGATTCGTTCGGCCGGCCGCGGCACAAGACGACTCCCTACTGACCGCGGCCGTGCAACTCGCAACCGAAGGTCAAGGTGATTCAGCCCGGACGCTGGTACAGCGGCGGCTCGATGGCCTTTCCCCCGCGGATTCCCTCTACCCCCAGGCCCTCTACGTGGCGGGTGTCGTGGCGCGGGACGCCGGAACGGCGATGACGAACTTCCGCCGCGTCAGCATCGAGTTCTCGAGCTCCGTGTGGGCAGACCGAGCACTCCTTCGGCTATCCCAGCTCTCCTATGCCGCGGGTGACATGGCCGCGGCGCAGCGAGCTGCCCTCCGTGTGCTTTCGGACTACCCCCTGAGCACCGTTCGGCCAGAGGCCGCATTTTGGGCGGGGCGCGCGCAGCTCGAGTTGGGGAACGCCGCTGACGGGTGCCGGTTGCTCACGGAAGCACGCCACGGTGCTACGGAGGATGTCGAACTCGCGAATCGCGTGCAGTATCACCTGCAGCGGTGCGAGGCGGTACTCGCGGGAACGGACACGTCCCGCGGTCGCCCGCAGCCGGTCGCCGGCCCGACGGCACGCGTGCTCTACAGCGTCCAGGTGGCAGCGGTCGGTACGGCCGTCGCCGCCGACGATCTGATGCGCGCGCTACGCGCCGACGGGTACGATCCACACGTCGTGCGCGCCGAGGATGGGCTGTTTCGCGTTCGGGTCGGACGCTATCCCACTCGGACCGAGGCGGATCGCATCGCGAATGACCTCAAACGCCGCCGCGGTGGCAGTCCGTTTGTGGTGGAGGAGCGGTGACGCCGAACACGCCCCGGGGTACGCCGGCCGACACGCCGTTGATGCAGCAGTATCACAGCATCAAAGCACGGCACCGGGACGCCGTGCTGTTTTTCCGCATGGGCGATTTCTACGAGATGTTCCACGAGGATGCCAAGCTCGCCGCTCGGGAGCTCGGCCTCACGCTCACGGTACGAAACAACGGGGCCGCTGCCAATGTGCCACTCGCCGGCGTGCCCGTCAAAGCCGCGGGCGAATATCTCCGTCGCCTCGTCGAATCGGGGCACCGGGTGGCAATCTGCGAGCAGGTCGAAGACCCCAAGCTCGCCAAGGGGTTGGTGCGGCGAGAGGTGGTCGAGGTCGTCAGCCCTGGTGCGGTGCTCGCCCACGACTGGTTGGACGGTGCGCGCAACAACTTCCTCGTCGCCTTGAATCCGGGTGAGCGGACTGGGATCGCGGCCATCGACCTCTCCACGGGGGAGTTCATCATCGAGACGGTGGACGGTGACGAGCTCGTCTCCACCATCGCGCGGTACGATCCCCGCGAGATTGTCGTACCGGACGACGGTGTCCTCCCGGCGGCGGTTGCCGGCGTGGTGGTGACCACCCGCGAGGCGTGGGATTTCGACCCCGCGCATGCCGTCGAGGATCTCGCCCGACACTACGGGATACGCGGACTCGACGGCCTCGGCGTGACCGACGCCGACCGTCCAGCACTCGGCGCGGCAGGGGCCCTGCTCCGCTACGCCAGTGAGCTCCAGCCTATCGGCTTGCCTCCGCTTGCCCACCCCACGGTTCGTCGTGCCGGCGACACCATGCCGTTGGACGAGATGACCCGGCGCAACCTCGAACTCGTCGAGCCGCTCCGGCCTGGTGAGCGCGGCGTCACCCTGCTTGAAGTCGTCGACCGCACGGTCACACCTATGGGTTCGCGCTTGTTGCGCCAGTGGTTATTGGCGCCGCTGCGCGTCGTGCACCGCGTTCGAGAGCGGCTCGACGCCGTCGGGGTCCTCGCAGACGATCAAGCAGGTCGGGAGCGCCTGCGTGCGGCGCTCGACGGCGTGCGCGACATCGAGCGTCTGGTCAATCGGGCCGCCGCCCACCGCGCCACGCCACGGGACCTGGGTGCGTTGCGCGACTCCTTGCACCGCCTGCCCGACGTGAAGAGCGCCCTAGACGGGCTAGCCACACGCGACGCAAGCGCCCGTCTGGAGCACCACGCGACGGAGTTCGACCTGCTCACCGACGTGGCGGATCTTCTGGCACGCACCCTCGTCGAGGAGCCGCCCGCAGCCCTGGGCGATCGTGACACGGTGCGGACGGGGGCGGACGCCGAGTTGGACGAGGCCCGCGAGCTCCGCGCCGGCGGCAAGCGGAACATCGCGAGCATCCAGGCCGAGGAGCGAGAGCGAACCGGCATCCCGTCGCTCAAGATCGGATACAACAAGGTCTTCGGATACTACATCGAGGTCACCAAGACCCACCGGCGTGCCGTCCCCGAGCACTATGAGCGGCGGCAAACGCTGACGAACGCCGAACGCTACGTCACCCCGGAGCTCAAAGAATACGAGGCGCGCGTGTTGGGGGCGGAGGAGCGGATTCTGAGCCGGGAGCGGCAGATTGTGGAGGAGCTCTGCGGCGCGGTGGCGAACCGTCTCGGGCGCGTTCGACACATGGCTCGCTCGGTGGCCGCGTTGGACGTCTTCGCCGCGTTCGCGGAAACCGCTGTCCGACAACGCTACGCTCGTCCGACCGTCGTCGATGGCATCGACTTGGACCTTCGTGGCTGCCGGCACCCCGTCGTGGAGCGCATGTTGCCTCCCGGGAAGTTCATTCCCAACGATATCCGGCTCGACGCGGCAGCGCGCGTGCTTCTGCTCACCGGACCGAACATGGCGGGGAAGTCGACCGTGCTGCGGCAGACGGGGCAGGCCGTCATTCTGGCGCAAATCGGCTCCTTCGTGCCGGCCGATACCGCGACTATCGGCATCGTCGACCGCGTGTTCACCCGGGTCGGCGCCAGCGACAGCCTTGGCCGAGGACAAAGCACGTTCATGGTCGAGATGAACGAAACCAGCTCCATTCTCCACGGCGCCTCTGACCGGAGCCTCGTGCTCCTCGACGAGATCGGCCGTGGTACCGCGACGTACGACGGCGTCGCCATCGCGTGGGCCGTGACCGAGTACTTGCACGATCGCATTGGCTGCAAGACGATCTTCGCCACCCACTACCACGAGCTCACCCAGCTTACCGAGGAGTTGGAGCACGCGCGCAACTTCAACGTCGCGGTTCGCGAAATCGGTGACGACATCGTGTTTCTCCACCGCTTGGAACCGGGAGGAGCCGATCGCTCCTACGGTATCCATGTGGGTCGGCTGGCCGGCCTGCCCTCCGTGGTCGTCGGCCGCGCGCAGGAGATTCTGGGGCTGCTCGAGGCCGGCCATCACGTGGCCGGGGAACCACCACCCCCGAAGGTCGACGCCGGCCAGCTTACCCTGTTCCATCCGCCGTCGCATCCGGTACTCGACGAGATCCGATCGCTGGAGCCGGATACCATGACCCCACTCGAAGCCCTGAGCCGACTGGCGGAACTCAAACGCCGAATCGAGGGGACCTGAGCATGCGCTACTGCTGGATCGTTCCACTCCTCGTCGTCGCCTGCGGCGGGGGCGACGACGTGGCGACCGCGAGCGAGTCCGCTGAGCGGGGATTCGAACCACCGGTGGTGACCAATGCCGAATCGCCCGTCGCGTATCCGGTCGCCGCATACCAGCAACAGATCGAGGGGACGGTGATTTTGCGTCTGTTCGTCGACGAGCGGGGCGCGCTGGTCACCGACTCGACGCAGATCGCCGAAGGCAGCGGCAACGCGGCCCTCGACTCTGCCGCGCTCGCCGGGGTGGCCGCCATGCAGTTCGCGCCGGCGCGCCGCAATGGCACTCCCGTTGCTACGGTGTTCATCCAGCCTGTGCATTTCCGGCTTCCGGACGGCTCTTAGCCCAGAGGTCGCTGTGTCCGAACGACATCTACACCCCTATGCCGACGTGCTGGAGACCATCGGCTGGACGCCGCTCATCCGGTTGAACGCCGTTACCGCCGGCATCCGCACGCCCGTCTACGGGAAGGCCGAGTTCTTCAACCCGGGTGGGTCGGTGAAGGACCGCATCGGTCTGGCCATCATCGAGGATGCCGAGCGCCGCGGCGAGCTCAAGCCGGGTGGCACGATTGTCGAGGGAACCTCCGGGAACACCGGGGTGGGCCTCGCCCTCGCTGCCGCATTGAAGGGCTACCGCTGCATCTTTACGATGCCCGACAAGATGTCACAGGAGAAAGTGCGTCTCCTACGCGCCTTCGGCGCCGAAGTCATCATTACGCCGACCGCGGTGCCACCCGACCACCCCGAGAACTACGTAATGAAGGCCAAGGCGATCGCGGCGAAGACCCCGAACGCGATCCTGGCCAATCAGTTCTACAACCAGGTCAACCCGGACGCCCACTATCGCACCACGGGCCCCGAACTCTGGAAGCAGACCAAAGGTCGGATCACGCACTTCGTGGGTGGGGCCGGTACGGGCGGCACGATGAGCGGGGCCGGCCGGTACCTCAAGGAGCAAAACGCGGCGGTGACCATCGTCGTCGCCGAGCCTGACGGGTCGGTCTTCGCCGAGTACCGTCAGACCGGTGTCGTCACCCAAGGCTCACCATACAAAGTCGAGGGCATTGGCGGCGACAAGATCCCGGGCACGCTCCACTTCGACTACATCGACGAATTCATCACCGTCAGCGATCGTGACGCGTTTCACATGGCCCGCCGCATCACGCGCGAGGAGGGGTTGTTCGTGGGTGGCTCCACCGGCCTGATCGTCTGCGCCGCACTCCAGATTGCCCGTCAGGTCAACGACCCAGACGCCTGCGTCGTCGCGATTCTGTGTGATACGGGCGAACGCTATCTCTCGAAGTTCTTCAGCGACGAGTGGCTGCGCGAAAATCAAATGCTGGAGACCGAAGTAGTCACTGCCGCCCTCCTGCTCGCCGCCAAGCGCGACGCCGCCCCCCCACTCGTGACCGTGACTCCGGCGCAGACGGCACGCCAGGCACTGAATCTCATGGAGACCTACGATGTCTCGCAGTTGCCGATCGTCGAAGGGGGCGCGTGCGTCGGCTCGGTGACGGAAGGGACGATCATGGCCCGCGCCATTGCGCAGCCGGCGATGCTCGACCGGCAGGTACGTGAGGTCATGGATGCCCCGTACCCGATCGTCGACGAGCAGCTGCCGCTGGACCGCTTTACCGATCTCCTGTCTCGCGAGTCGCCGGCGGTGCTCGTCAGTCGCGGTGACGAGCTGATCGGCATCGTCACGCGGTACGACGTGCTGCACCAGATGGCCGGTATCAGGTGATCCAGCGTTCCGTCACCCACCGCTCGAGAACGTGACCGACCGCCGGCAGCCAGCCACGCACTGCTCGCATTTTCTCCTCTCCGCCGAGGCGACGTTTTCGGCCGCGCACACCCTCCCTGGCGTGCCAACGTGCGAGCGAATGCATGGTCACAACTGGCGGGTGCGGGTGACGGTGCGCGTGGCGCATGCCGACTTGGATGCGAAGGGCATGGCCGTCGATTTCCGGGTCATTGAGCGTGCCGCGCGAGAAGCCGTGTCGGACTTCGACCACGCCTACCTCAACGAGCTCGAGCCGTTCCGTCAACGCCCGCCCACGGCCGAACGGGTGGCGGAGGTGATCTGCACCCGGGTAATCAATGGCCTCAGCGAGGCTGCCCCGCGAGCCACCATGGAGGAGGTGGAGGTGTGGGAGCTGCCGCAGTACCGTGTGAGCTACCGGCCGGGACCGGCATGACCCGCGTCGTCGTGCTGACCGGCGGTTCCACCCCCGAACGTGACGTCGCGCTGGCGGGGGCGTCGCAGGTGGTCGCCGCCCTCCGACGCACGGGATACAACGTCACGGTGGTCGATACCGTCACGGGGCTCCTTTCGGCTCACGACGAACGCGCACTCCTCCGGCCCGAGGTCGGAAAGGCCCCACCATCCGCGGACACGCTCCGTGCGCTCGCGGCCCGGGAGCTCGGGGAAGCCTTGACCGCCATACCGGAGATGCGCGCCGCCGATCTCGTCTTCCCGGTACTGCACGGCAGGCAGGGGGAGGGTGGTGAAATTCAAAGCCTGTTGGAGCGGGCCGGATTACCGTACGCCGGGAGTGATCCTGAAGGCAGTGCCCTCGCTATGGACAAGGACCAAGCGAAGCGGCGGTTTCGCGACGCCGGCGTACCGACCCCGGCGTGGCGCATGTGGCCCGTCGACGACATCGGTGTCGGGGAACTCGGCCTGCCAGTGGTGGTCAAGCCCTCGAAGGTCGGCTCCACCGTCGGCCTGTCGATCGTCCGATCACTCGACGCAATACCGGCAGCCGTCACCGAGGCACGCCGCTATGACGACGACGTGCTCATCGAAACCTACGTCACGGGGCGCGAGTTCACAGTTGGCGTCCTCGGCGACCGGGCCCTCGCAGTGGGGGAGATCATCCCCGACCACGAGATCTTCGACTACGAATGCAAGTACACGCCGGGCATGACCCAGGAGATCTTCCCGGCGGACCTGCCCGAGCCGGCGGCGCTCCGCCTCCAGGAATTGGCCCGCATCGCTCACGGGGCGCTGGGCCTCCGCGACTTCTCTCGCGTCGACTTCCGCCTGGGCGCCGATGACGTGCCGTACTGCCTCGAGGCAAACACGCTCCCCGGTCTGACGCGCACCAGTCTGCTGCCGCAATCGGCGGCCGCCGTTGGCATCTCGTTCGACACCCTCTGTGACCGGATTTGCCGCCTGGTGCTCGACCGGAGCGCTGCCCGGAACAAAGCCCGAGCAAAGGGGATGTAACTTCTAGGGGGGATCCGACCGACAGAGGAACATGCGGTACCAGTCTCCGTTCGCGTTGAGCCCGTGGGTCCGCGGCCTGATCGCCGCCAATGCCGTCGTGTACCTTCTCTCGCTCACGGTGTTTACGGGTCCGTGGCTGCTCGAGACATTCGCATTTCAGCCGCATCGGGTGGTGGATCGGTGGTGGACGCCGCTAACGTACATGTTCCTCCACGGCAGCTTTCTCCATCTCGCCTTCAACCTGTTGCTGCTGTTCTTCTTTGGGCCAGCCGTGGAAGAGCGGCTGGGCAGCAAACGGTTCGCCGCCTACTACCTCTTCTGCGGGTTGGGTGGCGCGGTGCTGTCCTTTGGCCTGCTGCTCACAACGCCCATGGCGACCGTGTACGGTGCCTCGGGTGCCGTGTTCGGCGTCGCCCTGGCGTTCGCGATGTTCTGGCCGGACGCTCCGATCTACATCTTTCCGCTGCCACTGCCCGTCAAGGCGAAATGGGTCGTCGTCTTCTTCGCCACCCTGAGCCTCCTTGCCGCGATCCTCGGCGCGCGCGACGGCGTGGCGCATCTCGCGCACCTTGGCGGTTTCCTGTTTGGCTTCATCTTCCTGCGCAGTGAATCCAGTATTCGCGATCATGCGCGCGAGGCGCTGCGCCGTCCCCGGCTGGCCCACGTCGTCCCGCCCAAGCAGCGGCGCGAGCGCGAACGCGTCGAAGCTCCGCCACCGGAGCCATCGACAGACCGCAAGCTGGACGACGCCGTCGACCGGGTGCTCGACAAGATCCACGAGACCGGCATGGACAGCCTCACGCCGGAGGAGCGTCGGCTGCTCGACGAGGTGAGTCGCCAGCTCCGCGACACCTGACGTGAATCGAACCGCGCCTTCGATCATCGTTCGACAGGGTGACATCACCTCGTACGATGGTGATGTCATCGTGAACGCTGCCAACAACCATCTCCAGCTGGGGGCCGGGGTCGCCGGGGCGATCCGGCGGGTTGGCGGCAGCACGATTCAGGAGGAGTGCGATCGGCACGGACCGGTTCGGGTCGGCGAGGCGGCCATTACCGGCGCGGGGACACTTAACGTCCGGTGGGTGATTCACGCCGCCGCCATGGGTGACGAGCCGGCTTCCGAGCGCTCAATTCGCGAGAGCACCCTGGCGAGTCTGGAGCTCGCCGCCCGGCACGGGGCGCGACGCATCGCCTTCCCCGTGCTCGGAAGCGGCATCGGGGGGTTCGAGTTCACCCGGGCCGCGACCATCATGCGCGAGGCGATCCTCGAATCCCCGGCCACGCGGGGACTAGAAGAGATCGTCTTCTACGGGTTCAGGCCCGACGCCGCTGCTGAGTTGACTCGGATCATGGGATAGCGACGCTCGTCCTGTGGGCCACGCTGGCGGTGGCCCCGCAGGGCCCGGACTCGATCTACGCCCGCGCCGAACTGCTGCTCTCCGAAGGAGCGCTGCATCAGGCGCGCGACCTCCTCGAACGTCACCTCGCCGACCATCGCTCCGACACCCACGCCCTCGTGCTCCTGGGACGTGTGTACCTCGATTGGCCGATCGTAGGCCGCTGGCGGGCGTTGGACCTGTTCCGCCGGGCTGCGGCGCTCGCACCCGACGACCCCGCGCCCTGGTACTGGAAAATCAAGGTCGGGCGCTACCTCGGCAGTGCCGACGGAGAAGCCCTGATGAAGAGCGGCATCTTCGGCGTCTTCGAGCGTGACCCGGACTACCGGGACGTGTGGGATTTCTGGGGAGAGATCTATCGCAGCCCTCGCGTGCTCGTCAGGGCGGCTGTCGTCCTCGCTCGCCACGCCGGCCACCCGCTCGCTGATCTGCGTCGAGCCCAGTTGCTCACCGAGGCTGGGGAGTACGATGCCGCCGAGGCGCTCGCCGCCGCCCTGGTTTCGGAGGGTCGCAGTGACGGCGGCGTGTGGGCGATCCGTGCCCAGGCTGCCCTCGAAGCCGGCGATACGACTCCTGGTCTCGCGTTCTACCATGAGGCGCTGCACCGGGCGGCAACCGATTCGCTGGAGCTGTTGTGGCTGCAGGTGGCGCCCATCGCCTGGCCTGACGAGGACAGCCTCTACGCCCAAACCCTCCCCGAGGATCGGGAGCAATTCTTCAGGGCGTTCTGGGCACGTCGTGAGCCGGACCTGCTGACCGCGCCGAACGAGCGCATCGCCGAGCATTTCCAGCGACTGCGCCACGCTCGCCGCAACTATCGCCTTCTGCACCCTCAGTCGCGGTTCCACTACTCGTTGGAACGCCGCACCCTCATGAGCTCGCAGACCCTTCGGGTCCTCGAGGCACTGGTGGACCTCGAGGTCGTCGCGGGGATCGTGCCCGGCCGGTCGCGATTCGAAGACGAGATCCAGGCCGCCGGCGTCGGCGTGGACGTTCGTGACGTTCCGGAACCCGACTCCATTACCCGCTATCGGCGCTACGGGTTCGACGGCCGCGGCCTCATCTACCTGCGGTACGGCGAGCCCGTGCGTCGCGTGATCAACCATCGGGAGGAGGTCGAGGCGTGGGACTATTCCGTCGGCGGCACGCTCGCCCGCATGATCTTCGCCCGCGCGTCGGCCGACGGTGGCGGCGACATGGTGTTCTATCCCACCAGCCGCGGCGAGCTCCACAACGTGGCGGTCATGCTCGAGCGCGACGCCACGGCCATCTCCGCCCGTCGCGAGGTGCTTGCGTGGGCAGCGTTCTTCCGGGGCGCCCGCGAGGGCGAGCAATTGGTATACGTTGGTGTGATGGCCGACACCAGCGCCGCCGCGATCTGGGACCGCGAGTGGATCGAGGTCGGCCGGGAGACAGGCGCGGCCCCACATGTCTTCTCGCTCGCCCGTGGCACTTACACCGTGGGCGTGGACACCCGGCACAACGGCGAGCGGGGCCGCCTGCGTGCAACCCTCGACGTCCCGACCTTCTGGCGTGGCAGCCTCGCACTCTCCAGTCTCCTGATCGGTGTCCCGGCGAATGACTCGACCTTCGGGCGCGACGACATCGCCCGCGCGATGCCTGGTGACGGCCGCCTCCCGCGCGATACCGCGCTCGCGCTGTACACCGAGATCTACGGGCTCTCCACGGACCGCCAGGGCAGGAGTCTGTACGAGGTAGAGTACCGCTTCGAGCCAGTCGACGAGGGTCGTGCCGTCACCCTGACGTTCGATCGCGCGCTCTCGGGGGGCGCGGTCGTCCCCGAACGCATCCTGATTCAGCCCGGACGGATCCCCGCCGGACGGTTCCGTGTCCATCTGACGGTTCGGGACAAAGTCCGTCGTCGTATCGCGCAGTCTACGCACGTGGTCGTCGAGCTTCGCTGACCGGATCGCAGGGTTGTCATGAACGAGGCGAGCACCCAAATTGGGGGCGCCTTCATGCTCATCAACCTCGTGCCCGAATTCCTGCGCGTCGTCGAGGCGCCCGATCCCCTCCAGGCCTACCACCGCTACCTCGACGACCACCTTCCCGTCCTCGCGTCCTATTGGCACAACTACATCCTCGACTTGACCAGTCCACATGTCGACGAAGTGGTCGGACGGGCCGTCAGTGCCGATCGACGCGACTTGCACGAACTCCTGGACCGGACCGATGTCTCAGCGCTAGCGGACCAGGTGATTCGACGGTGTGAGGATCTTTTTGAGATCGACGTTCCCTTCGATGTGTATCTGATGGTCGGGGTCGGTGGGGCCAACGCGGGCGAGTTGGTCGTCGGCGGACGTGGCATCGCGTTCGTGTGCCTCGAGCACTTTACCGGTCGCGCCAACCACGAGTCGCTCGGCCTCGGCCTCCGACCTGAGCTCCTCGCCCTGTGGGTCGCGCACGAGGTCGCCCATGCGGTACGCTACACGGCGCCCGAGAGCCGAAGCGATCTCGCGCGCGTCATTCGCGAAATGCGGGGCACGTACGATCTGTGGGAAGCGGGAAGTCGGGCGACGCTCTTGGAGCTTCTCGTGAACGAAGGGCTTGCCGTGGCGGCATCCCGTATCGCCGTCCCGGGGTTCGATTCGTGGGATTATCTGGGGTACACGCGTCGGCAGTACCGCCGCCTGCGGCAACTGGAGGCTTTTCTTGTCCGCGCGACGGAGATCGACCTGGATCGCCGGGGGCTCGGATACCGGCTTCGCTATCTCACAGGCGGGGTTTCTGCAGCGCAGCGCCTCGTTGGGGGAAAGGTGATCCCGGAGCGTGCCGGCTACTACCTCGGTGCCCGCATGGTCGAGGCGATCGTCGCCGAGTCCGGCATCGCGCGGGCGTTACGCGCCGAAGCGGGCGAGTGTCGAGCGGCCGAAGAGCGGGCTCGGGGGATTCACACGGCGTAAACGCGCCGGCCGGCAGCTTCCTCACTTCCCCACGCAGAACGCCGCGAACACACGGTCCAGGACGTCGTCCGCCGTCACCAGACCGATGACGTCTTCGAGCGCCGTCACGGCGGCACGCAGGTGGGTGGCCGCCACCACCGCATCCAGCCCGCTGCGGCGCGCTTCACGGAACGCACCGATCTCGTCGCGCGCCCGCTCCAGTGCGAGACGATGCCGCTCGCGGGTGAGCACCGGTTCGAGGCACTTGTCCGTGGACAGTCGTCGAAACGCGTGGGCCGCGAGCGCGGCGCGAAGTCGGTCCAGCCCCGCACCAGTCACCGCTGACACGGCGACGTCATCGAACCCCGACGCGGCAGACGCGACGAGGTCGGCCTTCGTTCGCGCCACCACCACCGGTGCCGTGCTGTCGGCGACGAAAGCCTCTTCGTCGGCCCCGAACGGCCTCCCCAGCTCGACGCAGAATACGACGACGTCCGCGGCGGCGAGATAGCGGTGACTCACCTCCACACCGATCCGCTCCACCACGTCCCTGCTGGGCCGCAGGCCGGCCGTATCGATGAGTCGGAATGGAAACCCGTCACAGGTCGCCGGGGCCTCGATGGCATCGCGCGTGGTTCCCGGAATGTCCGTGACGATGGCACGCTCACGACCCAGGAGAGCGTTGAACAGCGACGACTTTCCGGTGTTCGGCCGCCCCGCGATCACGGCGAGCGCACCGTCGCGCAGTCGCTCACCTTCGACCGAGGTTCCTAGGAGTCTCGTGAGCGCCTCCGCGACGACGGCGACAGCCGCTTCCACACGAGAGGCCGGCACTGGCCCGCTATCCTCCTCCGGAAAGTCGATGTCGTAACTGATGAGCGACTCCAACTCCAAGACCTGCTCCCGTAGTGCGCCGATCCGGTGGGAGAGCCCGCGGTCCAGCTGGTCGACTGCCGCACGGCGCTGCGCGGGAGCGGTAGCGTCGACCAGGTCGGCCACGGCCTCCGCCTGCAACAGGTCCATCTTCCCATTCCGGACCGCCCGGCGCGTGAACTCTCCGGGCGCTGCCTGTCGGGCGCCGGTCGCGAGGAGCGCGCCGAGCACCTCCCCACACACCAACAGACCACCATGGACCATGAGCTCTACGGCGTCCTCACCCGTGTAGGACTCCGGAGCGCGATACGTGATGTACACGGCTCGGTCGAGCACGACGTCGTGATCGGGGTGCCCTAACGTCCCAAGGCGGGCGGTGCGCGGGGGGTCCACTCGGAATCCGCGCACTAGCCGGCCCACCACGTCGTGCGATCCACGCCCGGAGACCCGGATGACGGCGAGGGCCGACCGGCCTACCGGCGTGGCGAGTGCGGCGATGACGTCGGACAGCACGGCCGACCGTTCGGTATGAGGGCTACTCGCGCTTGCCCGATCGCTTGAGGCGCTGCCGGGCAATCAACCACTGTTGCGGGATGCTCGCGATATTGCTCACGGCATAGTACAGGTTGAGGCCCGCAGACAGCTTCAGGAAGATGAAGGTCAGGAACGGTGGCATGACGTAGAGCATCATCTTCGCCTGCGGGTTGGGCGGTACCCCCATCTGGCCCAGCTTGGACACGGCAAACATCGACAAGCCCATGACCACCGGAATGATGTAGAGGGGGTCGGCACGAGACAGATCCGGTAGCCACAAGAACGGCACCCCACGGAACTCGATGGTCTCGCGGAACACGAAGAACAGGGCAAAGAGCACCGGCATCGGGATCAGCATCGGCAGACACCCCCCGAGCGGGTTCACACCATGTTCTTTGTAGAGCTTCATCGTCTCCTGCTGTATCCGCTGCGGGTCCTGCTTGAAGCGCTCCTGAACCGCCTTCACTTCCGGCTGGAGAGCCTGCATCGCCATGCTCGACCGCATGGCCTTCTGGTTCAGTGGCCAGAGCACGATGCGCACGGCAACGCCGAACAGGATCAGGACCCAGCCGTACCCCATGTTCAGGGTCTCGTGCATCCACAACAGGATGACGACGATCAGGTTGGCAAACGGCTGGATGATCGGCCGGAAGATCCAGCCGTACGGGTTGATGTCCTCGAAGTCGTGCCCGATGCGGGCGAGGCGGCGGTACTCCTGCGGTCCGATGTACGCCGAGAAGTTGAAACTCCCAGCCGGGGAGGGGATGGACGTGACCACATCGACTCGCGTTGCGTTCTTCCCGCTGCGCTCTCCCCCCACCACCAGGGCGCCACCGAGCCTTGCCTGACCCGCGCCGATGGTGAGCACGTTTGCCGCGAAGTACTTCGATTTGATTGCCAGCCACTCGAATGGCCCGTCGAGCGTCTGCGTCTCGCCTGGATCCAGGGAGCTGAACTTGAGCCGCTCGGTGCGGCCGGCCTTTGACACGACGGCATACGAGCGGAAGTCGTCCGTCGTGTCCGCCTCGACCTGGGCGATGCGCGGACCGAGCCCCACCAGCGCCAGGCCTCCCGTCGGCAGGCCCTCGATCCTCCCCTGGACGTCGAACACGTACTGGTCCGGCCGAAACGTGTAGAGCAACTCGACCGTCACCGCACCGCGCCGTCCGGCGAGGCGCAGGGAGGCGTCGTCCCCCTCCACCTCGAGGTGCTGGGTAGACGGTTCCAGGTTCCACTCGGCGAGGTGGAGCGTGTCGGTGCCGACCACGAAGCCGTACTCCAAGAACCGTGAATCCGCCGGAATGATCGACGCTCGTCCGGTGTCACCCGCCGCGAAGGTTCGATAGTCCTTGAGGTGTGCCCCGACGAGGCGCCCGCCCCTGGTCGAGAACCGGAATTCGTAGAGCGGCGATTCCACGACCACGACCGCCGGAGCCTCCTCAGGCCGCGATTCTTCCGGGGCGACGATCGGCGGTGGCAGAGGTGGCACAGCGCCCGTGTCAGCACGCGCGGCTCGCGCGGTTTCCGCCGGAACCGCGCGCAGCGACTCCGTGGGTACCGCGGAGTCGGCGCCCGGCATCTCGCCAGGGGGTGGTCGTTTGGGCGGCATCAGGATCGACGGCAACACGGCGACGATCAACATCAACCCAATGGCCAGGAGCGTGCGGCGATCCATCAGCAGTCGATCACGGGACCGGGTCGAAACCGCCCGGGTTGAAGGGATGGCAACGAACGATGCGTCGCACGCCGAACCAGACGCCACGCAGCAGACCATACCGCTCGACGGCCTGCAGGGTGTACATCGAGCACGTCGGAGAGAATCGACACGGCGACGGGAACGGCGACGCCGCAATCTGGTAGAGGCGGATCACCCCCACCGCCACCCGCTTGGGCCAATCGGTCACCCGGAGAGTGAACGCACCCATGAGTCCAAATCTCCGGACAGATCCGAGAACGACGCGCGATACGCGTCGGCGCGCGAGCGGATGACTACATCGGTGGGGCCGAGTTGGGTCAAAACCCGCCGCCGGACGATCTCTCGCAGGCGGCGCCGTAGGCGGTTGCGGGAGACGACGGTCTGGCGAAAGCGCGGTACCACGAGTCCAAACCGCGGGTGCCCCAGGGCGTTGCCTCGCCACGATATGTCCAATCGCGGGGTGCGGCGGCGGCGACCATGCCGCCCGACCGCCGCCATGTCAGAGTTGCGCGTCAAGCGCCAGCTCCGAGGGATGCCCTCGGACCTCAACGCCCTCCGTGCTTGGACGGCGCCGACACCGTGAGACGCTTGCGGCCTTTCTTGCGCCGTCGGCTCAGCACCGCCCGTCCCCAGCGGGTGCTCATCCGTGCCCGGAATCCGTGCTTGTTGACTCGCCGCCGATTACGCGGCTGATATGTCCGTTTCATGGTGCCAGAATACTCTCCTAAGCGGGCCGTAAGCTAGCCGCCCACCTGCCGAAGGGTCAAGGTTGACTTTTCCACATTGCGGAGATAGCATCGGTAGCCCTTTCGAACCCCTACCGTATCGTCCGCCTAGAATTGATGGAGTTGTCAGCGCAACAAGCGTGGGCCCGCCTCCTCGACGCGGCTCGCACCGAGCTCCCGGACCCGACGGTTCGCACCTGGTTGGAGCCGCTCGAGCCCATTGCCTTGGAGGAAGGGCGGTTGCTCTTGGGCGCGCCGGATCAATTCGCCGTCGAGTGGAACGAGTCGAAGCATGGTGGTCTCCTGGCCCGGTTGGCAGCGGCCGTGGTCGGCTCGCAGTTGGACGTGGTGTTTCAGGTCCAGGAAGAACGCGCGCGACGGCCGCAGATGGATTTCTTCGTGGCTCCCCCAACCGAGGGCGAGAGCCCATCCCGCGGCGGGAACACCCGACCGCTCAACGAGCGCTACGCTTTTCGCACGTTCGTCATCGGGAAATCCAACGAGCTGGCCGCCGCCGCCGCCTACGCCGTGGCGGAGGCTCCGGGCAAGACGTACAACCCGTTGTTCATCTACGGCGCCACCGGTCTCGGGAAGACGCACCTCATGCAGGCCATCGCGCACGCCGTGTTGGAGCGGGATCGCGAGAGCCGCGTTGTCTACATGGGTGCCGAGCAGTTCATCAACGAAGTCATTGAGAGCATCCACAGCCGCACCATGGTGGACTTTCGCCAGCGCTACCGCGAAGAGGTAGACATCTTCCTCGTGGACGACGTGCACTTCCTGGAAGGCAAAGAGATGACCCAGGAGGAGTTCTTTCACACGTTCAACGCGCTCCACGAGGCGCAGAAACAGATTGTCCTGACGTCCGATCGTCCACCCAAGGAAATGCCGGGACTCGAATCCCGATTGGTCAGCCGGTTCGAGTGGGGGATGGTCGCCGACATTGGCCAGCCCGACCTCGAGCACCGGATCGCGATCCTTCGCAAGAAGGCCGAGCAGGACCATCTCGAGCTCACGATACCGGACGATGTGCTCCGGTTCATTGCGGAGCACATCCGGAGCTCCGTCCGCGAACTCGAGGGATGCATCATCAAACTGCTCCTGTACGCCTCGCTGCGCCATCGCGAGGTGTCCATCGAGTTGGCCCGCGAGGCCCTGGCGGACAAGATCCGTCAGGCCGGGGCTGCCGACCTTGGTCGTCCGGCCCCGCCCAGTGTGGATCGGGTGCAAGAGGTCGTCGCCCGTCGGTGGGGGGTCACCCCTGAGGGCCTGCGGTCGAAGGCCCGGACCAAGAGCCTTACCGTGCCGCGGCAGGTCGCGATGTACTTGGCTCGTGAACTTCTGGGAATGCAGTTGGTCGAAATCGGTCAAGCATTCGGCGGGCGAGACCACTCTACGGTGATTCACAGCGTGGACAAAGTCCAGCGCACCATGGCCTCCGACCGGAAGTTTCGAGACCGGGTGGAGCACGCCAAGCACGAGCTGGCGTCCGTAGCGTGAACGGGCTGGGGAGCGCGCTGTGGGTATTGGGGATGAGATCTGGATCGCGCCGTGATTCCACCGGAGCGTCCACACGGGATCCCCAGGCGTTCACAGGGGCCGGGAGCGGGAACCCACGCGGAGGAAAGAGGTTGCGGGGATCATCAAGGTTTCCATACGCTCTACTAGCACTACTAGATAGTACATACTAACGTAATTCGTAGTATT
Organism: Gemmatimonadales bacterium; assembly: GCA_041602035.1. Taxonomy (GTDB): domain Bacteria; phylum Gemmatimonadota; class Gemmatimonadetes; order Gemmatimonadales; family GWC2-71-9; genus JAOTVV01. The sequence goes on from JBFIHA010000005.1 coordinate 86,427, forward strand.
TCTTTTCCACGACTTGCTGGGGTTGGGCATGAAGTTCACGATCACACGGGAGCGGTTGCACGAGGGTCTGGTCGCCGTGGCAGCGAGCGTCCCGACCAAGACGACGCTTCCGGTGTTGGCGAATATCTTGGTCGAGGCACGGGCCGACGGCGTCCGCCTCTCCGGCACGGACTTGGACATTGCGGTAAGCACGGTCGTGCCGGCCGAGATCGATGCGGAAGGCGCCGTGACGGTTCCGGCCAAGAAGCTGCTCGAGATCGTCCGCGAGCTGCCAAGCGCCGCGATCCGTCTGGCAAGTTCCGGAGAGCAGCGTGTTGATCTGGAGTGCGGCCGCTCGCGGTTTCGCCTCCTCGGCATCCCTCGGGAGGAGTTCCCCAACTTCCCTCCAGTGAGCTTCAAGGACAGCTGGTCGGTCACGTCGAGCGACCTGCAGAAGCTCATCAAGCACGTCAGTTTCGCGTCGTCAACCGAAGAGAGCCGCCCCATCCTGAACGGCGTCCTGTGGGAGCTTCGCAAGGATGTGATGCGGATGGTCGCCACCAACGGCCACCGGTTGGCAAGGATGGACGTGCCCGTGGCTGGATCGGCACAGGCGGCGGACTTGATCGTGCCTCCCAAGGCGCTGGACCAAGTGGGCCGCCTCTTTGGACCGGCTGACGAACTGGAGATCGCCAAGAGTGACAACCATCTCGGGTTCCGGACCGGTTCGACGGTCGTCTTCACCCGTCTGATCGAGGGGCCATACCCGAACTACGATCAAGTCATTCCCAAAGAGAACGACCGGGCGTGCACCGTCGAAAAGGATGCGCTGGCCAGCGCACTGCGCCGGGTGGGCGTTGTGGCGAGCGATCAAACCCATCGGGTCCGCCTTCAGTTCAGCGGCGGAACGCTGAAGCTCAGCGTGAGTACGCCCGACCTCGGCGAGGCGCAGGACGAGATCGCGGTCACCTATGATGGGGATCCGCTCGAGATCGGGTTCAACGCCAACTACTTGCTCGAAGTGCTCAAGTACATGCCGACCGGCGAGGTGCGCTTGACGTTCAAGGCCCCGGAGCGAGCCGCCACAGTCGAGCCCGTCGGCTGGGACGACCCGGCGGCCTACCTCTGTCTGGTGATGCCACTGCGCCTAGTGGATTGAGCGAGGTCGTGTCCGCAGTGGGTCGCGGCGGACCGGAGAGCTAGAATTGACGACTCGAGACGCCCGTCAGACTCAGGCGCTCGAGTCGTGTCATATCTGCCCCGGCAGGACCCGAGCCGAGCAGCAGGCCCCGATCCGTGCCGCCCACCACGAGACCCACGACCCACTGTCGGATCCGCAGGTCGCCGTTGAGGTCCATGGTTCCCACGCCGGTCAACGGCAGCGACCCGAACAGGGAGAGCCGCACGCCAGCGCGGTACGTCATGTCGAACCCTGAAGCGGCTAGGCGTTCGGCGGCGATCATTTCCGCGGCGAGATTGAGATGGGAAGCGAGCATACTCACGTCAGCGGCGAGGATGCCGATCAGCGGCTGCTGCACGGTTCGCGGGGTCGGCCGCCCAATATTCCGCAGCACCACGGCAAGGTCCACCGGCAGCATCGCGGGCCGGTAGCGGATCCCGAGATCGATGCCACGATGCGAAACGTCTTCCACGGGACTGCCCTGGTAGAAACTCAGCGCCGCGCCCAGCGAGCCACGCGGAAACGGTAAAGCCAACCCGAACCGCAATGCACTGGTATTGGGATCGGTGTCGAAACGGTCTCGCTGATAGCCCACCGACAGGCCGCGGGAGTTCAGACCCAGCGTCCATTGCGCGAGGCGCAGTCCTTCGGCCACCGGGCGCTCGAGCACAAACTCTGCCATGACCGAGGCGTCGACGACGGTCGCGAGCCCTGCCGGATTGACCCACAAGGCTCGCACCTCGTTGGCGGAGGCTGCCAAGAGATAATCAGCCGACCGAGATCGAATGGACTGAGCGGCCGCAGCCTGCAGAGGCACCAGGGCGGCGAAGCTGGCTACGGCGAGTCGGCGCAGCAACCGACTACCGGACGACGCGAACGGTGTCGTAGCGGATCTGTGTCACCGGAATCATCGCACCCATTGCGGCGACGGTAGCCACCATGTTCGATGTGTCGGCGGTGGTGCCGCCCAGGTAGCGGCCGTCCTGCGCAAGGTACAGCAGCGACCGACGCACGCCCGACCCGTCGATACCGATATCCATACCGCCCTGCGAGCCCCCGCCGGTGACGGAGTAGTTGGCTACCGCGGAGACCTCGAGTGCTTGGGTGCCGTTGCGGGCCAACCAGTTGTGAGCCGTAAAGTCGGTCATCGTTTGAATGCCGAGTTCCAAGCCGCTGCTCTCCGTGGTGGTGGTCACGCTGTCGGACCACGTTTGGCCCGGCGCCAGGCCCCCACTCGGGATGCGCGGGAAGAATCGCTCCATGGCCGTGTTGATCTGCTGGGCGAATTGTCCACCGGTCGCGCTTGCCTGGAAGCCAAGGATCTCGCCGTCGGCGGCGAGGATCCCGCGGTAGGTGGTTCCAGCGGCCCGCTGGATCTCCTCCTTGGAGATCCCGGCGCCCGCCGGCAGATCCGACATTGTCGGGATGGAGTCGAGCGTGATGGTCAGCTGGGAGGCACCCCCGGTCTGCACGGCCGTGGTTGTGATGTAGTACGTCATGTTGAAGTCCACGGTCTGCACCTGGCCACCGAAATCCTGCTCCGTGTGATTGTACGAGGCGACGGCGTACTCGGCCGTGAACGGTCCGTACGTGAAGCTGCTGGGTGCCGCCGGGGCCGCGGCGCCGGCGGCCGGCGTTCCGGATGTCGCGCATCCCACCAGCAGTCCCGTGGCCAGGAGAGCGGTGGCGCCTGCCAAACGCTGGTGCCAGGGAGTCTGCGATCTCATGTGCCGGTTCCTTCCCGTTGGAGGAGTTCGTCTTTCGTGCGCCCGAACACGGCCACGACGTGACCGCCATCGGCCGTGACCTGCAGGAGCTTCCATCCCTTGCGCGTCAGTTCGTTGCGCCAGGCGATCAACCGCTGCCATCGTTGCTCGGAGGTTCGAAGGACCCGTAACTCCGCGACGTCCTCCCACGCAGGTGGGTAGGGCCGAGCGGCATCTCCGGGCGTCGGTCGGGCAGGTGGCATGCAGTTGACGTTCCTGGACGCGGCTTCATACCCAATCGCGACCCGAGTGGTCCGGAGTGGCGGAGCCGTAAGCCGAGTTCTGTTCGGCGGCGAGCCGCCGGACGGTCATCTCTCTTGGGTGCCGGTCGCCCGACACCTCGTGCGGCCTACCCGCGGCTGAAAGCGGTCCGGGCCGGACCTCACCGCCTATTTGGCCTTGCTCCGACTGGGGGTTGCCGTGCCACGCCTGTTGCCAGGCGCGCGGTGGGCTCTTACCCCACCTTTTCACCCTTACCCGTCTCGCGACGGGCGGTGTGTTTTCTGTGGCCCTGTCCGTCGCCTTGCGGCGCCCAGGTGTTACCTGGCAGCCTGCCCTGTGGAGCTCGGACTTTCCTCGACCCGTCTCGTGGACGAGCCGCGACCGCCCCGCTCCGCCACTCCCGACCAGTAAGATAGCCGGGTCCATGCGAGTTGCCAGCAGCCTCACGGTAGTGTTGCGGGGCTGTTGAACGCTGGTTGAGGACACGGCGCTAGCGTGGGGCGTCGCATGAAGCGGGGACGCCGATGCTCGAGCAGGTTTGTCCAGTGGTCACGACGGTGGTCGATCCTACCGATCGCTCCCGTCTCGACGCGGGCTCGCACGGTCGCTTCCAGCCGTTGCACACCGAGACGGTCTCCGATGCCATCCGCGCGGTGCGGGAGCGGCCAGTCAACACGGTGCTCATATCGCCGCGGCGCGTCGATCGCGCGCAACTCCCCACGGTGACATCACTCGTGCGCGAGTTCCCAGGGGTGGCGACGGTGGCGGTAGTGTGCCGCCCGGTGCCTGAGCCCCCAGGGCAACTCCTCGCGCTCGGTGCCTGTGGGGTGCGGCGGGTGCTCGACCTGAGTGGACGGGACGGGTGGCGCGAGTTGCGGGCACTGGTCGCCGACGCGGCCACGCCGACTACCGGCCATATCCTCGCCGGCATGCTGCCCGCCCTGGTCGATGCCTCACCCGACAGTCGTCGCTTCTTCGAACTGACCGTGCGGCTGGCGCCCACGACGGTGTCGGTGCGCGCGCTGACCCGGCGGCTCGGGGTCGGATCGAGCACCCTCATGTCGAGGTTCTTCCGCGCCGGCCTCCCGTCCCCGAAGCGGTACCTCGCCGGAATTCGGCTACTGTACGCCGCCGGCCTGCTCGCATCACCCGGCTTCGCAATTGCCGACGTCGCATACCGGCTGGAGTACTCCTCGCCGCAGAGTTTCGGTCGCCACCTGCGATCGGTCTTGGGTATCACCGCGGTCGATTTCCGCCGCCGGTATGCGTTTGACGTGGCGCTCGCGGACTTCGTCGCGCGTCTGATCACCCCGTTTCGGGAAACGTTCCGGACGTTCCGGCCCCTTCATCACGGGGTGGCGGACCTCGGACACCGCTGAGGGCGTTCGGTTCGGCAAGAGGGAGATCAGGCGCGCGACGACGTTGAATCGAGTTCGTGGGTGGGTGGGAGGCCGAGATCGCCGAGCGAGAGCAACGAGCGGAGCGGAACACCGGCGCCTTCGATGGTCTCCCGTCCACCCTCCTCCCGATCCACCAGCGCGAGCACGCCGAGTACGCGGCCCCCTTCCGCGCCCACCGCGTCAATCGCCCGCACCGCGGACTGTCCGGTCGTCACCACGTCTTCCACTACCACGACGGTCGCACCGGGCCGGAAACAGCCCTCGATTCGCCGCCCAGCTCCGTGGGCCTTGGCTTCCTTGCGCACCGTGAAGGCATCGATGACCGGCGGAACGGCGCGGCTCGCGCGGGCAATGGCGTACGCTACGGGATCGGCACCGAGCGTGAGCCCCCCAACCAACGACGGTGTCCAGCCCACTCGTCGAATGAGGGCCAGGCCCAGCTCGCCGACGAGCTCCAAACCGGCGGCTGACATGGTCGTCTTGCGCGCGTCGATGTAGTACGTCGATTCGCGCCCGGAGGCGAGCGTAAACCGGCCGATCGAGACCGACTGTCGCCTCATGAGCCGCGCGAGGGCATCCAACCGATCCGAGGAGGCGTCTTCCACAGTCCCCATCAAGGAGTTGTAGTAGTAGTAATAGCTACTACTATCCGTCTGTCACGCCCTCGTGTCTTTTCGACTCTTGAGCAGGGATTTCATCTTGCCCAGAAGGCCGTCAGCCGGCACGGAGGTTCCGGGGCCCTCACCGGTCGCCCCGCTCGAGACCGCCTGGCGCAAGTCCTCGGCGAACGCCTCCACGCTCTCGTGTCGCTCCTTGGGATCGCGCGACAGGGCTTGCATGATGGCCGCTTCGACCGCTGGCGGGAAGCGCAGCCCGGAGACGGCGAGGTTGAGCGGGATGGGATCCTGCGTCAGGAGCTGCTGGAACAGTTCGCGCGGCGTGCGCCCTGGAAACGGGTGAACGCCGGTCAGGAGATAGTAGGCGATGGTGCCGAGGCTGTAGGTATCTGCCGCTTCGTCCACGAGGGCGCCCGAAAGGGCTTCGGGGGCCACGTAGTTCAGCGTCCCGACAAAGAACCCCGTGCGGGTGAGTCGCTCAGCTTCGTCGAGTTCGGCATCGCGCGCAATCCCGAAATCGAGGAGTTTCACGGCCTTCGTCTTCGGATCGTAGATGATGTTCTCGGGTTTCAAGTCCCGGTGGATGATGCCTTCGGCATGCGTGGCTGCCATCCCGCCAGCGAGCTGCGAGATGATGTGGGCCGTGAGCTGCGGAGCCAAGCGTCCCGTACGGTGTACGAAGGCGGAGAGGGGCTCGCCTTCGGCCCACTCGAGGGCCAGGTAGTAGAGGCTGTCCAACTCGCCGTAGTCATGTGTGCGGATGACGGCCTCGTGGCGGACGCGTGAGCCATACCCCGCCTCTCGCAGGAACCGCTTGACGGCTGTCGGGTCTTTGCGCATGCGTTCCTTGAGGATCTTGACCGCACACGTCCCACGCTCGGGATGATCGGCCCGGTAGACGGTGGCGGTGCCACCCTCGCCCACGCGGTCCAGCAAGCGGTAGCCGGCGATCGTGCGCCCAGTGAGGTTCTCTGCCATGGCAAGTCGGAAAAGGTAAGCGTCACCTCCGGAGGTCTGCAAGCTTGGCACCACTCGTGTCACCGAAAATGACGACGTTCGGGACTCGCGTCTGGTTGGTCGCGGCGGTGTTCGGGCTGTCGAGTTGCGGATCATGGCAACGCGTGGGCAGCGCGCCGCCGGCCCCGGATGCGAGCGCGTACGTGCCCCGCCTGTTCGATCGCACGACGGTCTATCGGGACATGGGTCTGCTCGCGGCCGAGGAGCCACTCCCGTTCGTGGCGAGCGTACGGTTCCTAGCTGGGGCGTCGCCGGATGAGACCGTGACCTTGGTGGGAATCTCACTGACCAACAAGGCGCTGTCGTTCCGGCGCGCGGGCAGCGTGTTCGAAGCCGGCTATCGAGTCGAGATCGCGTTCCGCCGAGACGGGGGACTGATCGCAGAGCATGCGGACGACCAGGTGGTTCGTGTGGAACGGTTCCCGGAAACCCAGCGCGCCGACGAGAGCGTCGTCTACCAGCAATTCCTGTTGGTGACCCCGGGCGACGCCGAGATCACCATCGCGGTGCGGGATCAGGGGGGAAGCACTTACGGCCACACCACCGGTCGGGTGAGCGTGCCCCGGCTCGAAGGGACGGGGCTGTCCTCACTGGTGCCGGTCTATCGCGGGGCCAGGCGGTCGGCGGCCTCCGAGTTTCCCGACGTGGTCGTGAATCCCAGCGCCACTGTGCCGTACGGCACTGACACGCTACGGCTTTTCGTCGAAGCTTATGGGACCGCGCCCGGGGCGAGCGTCGCCGTCCGGGCCTTGGTGCGAGAGCCGGAGTCCGTGGAGGTGTGGCGTGATACGGTGCGGGTCGATCAAGGAGGACCGCTCACCTCGTTCCTGCTCGCCGTCCGCCCCGAGCTGCTGCCCATGGGGGAGTTGCTGTTCGAAGCGACCGTGTCCGGGGGACGAGATACCGTGAAGACTCCAGTGCTCGTGGCCTTCTCCGATCAATGGGCGGTCGCGAATTTCGACGAGACGCTGTCCTTGCTGCGGTACTTCGGCCAGGACGAGGCTTTGGTGCAGCTGCGCGACGCCCCGCCAGTGGAGCGTCCAGCGCTGTGGCAGGCGTTCTGGCAGGCCACAGACCCCAATCCGCTGACACCCGAGCATGAGGCGCTGGACATCTACTTTGCGCGACTCCAGGAAGCGAACGACCGGTTTCACGAAGGCGCGGAACCGGGCTGGCTCACCGATCGCGGCGAGGTCTTCGCCACGCTCGGTCCGCCCGACGAGATCTTCGACTCGAGTTCAGACCTTCAGGATCGCGGCATTCGCCTGATCCGCTGGGTGTTTACCTCCGATCGGGTCACGCTCGATTTCGTGGACGAGACGGGATTCGGACAATTCCGACTCACGCAACGCTCCCGCGCGGACTACATGATTGCGTTGAACCGTTTGCGCCGGGGGACGTAGGTGGTGCTCCGCCGTGCCGCTACGTTGACGGTCTGGGCGGTGGTCGGCATCGCGACCGCCGCGCCGGCGCAAGTGTCACTCGTACCGCGGGTCGACTCGGCGTTCTCCTGGCATGCGGCGCCTGCGCTGCGAGCCCGCGTCGCGGATGGCTCGGCTACCCGTCGCGACCTGCTGCGACTGGCCCAGATGGAACTCGCGCTCGGTCGTCCGGCGCGTGCCCGGGCTGTCCTGGAGCAGTACTTCCCCAACGGGACGCCAGATGCCGATCGATTGATACTGCTCGGCACCGCGGCGCGGCAAACCGGCGACCTCGGGAGCGCGGCCGACCACCTTGCAGAGGCGGCGTCCATCCTCCACGGCCAGGACCGGGGCATCCTACTGGCTCGAGCGGCCGACGCTGCGAACCGTGCGGGTAACCGCGCGGACGCAAAGGCGTATTACGCGAGCGCGGCGACCGAGCTGTCGGCGATCGCCGGGTGGCTGGCGATTCGCGAAGCGGCCGTCACCGACGACCCGGTGCATGCGCTCGATCTTCTCCGCCACGCGCCGATTGGAGCGGAGCGGTTTGCCGCTGCCGCCCGTGCCGACGTGCTCCTCGCGGCGGGGGACTCCGCTGGGGCGCAGTTGGCGTTGGTGGAAGCTGATCAGCGCCTGCGAGCGTTGGAGATCGCGACCGCGCTGGGCGACACCGCCACGTCACGGGCGCTCAGCTACGCGCTCCTCCGCTCGAGCGACACGACCGAGTTGCGCACGGCGGTAGCGCGGATCACGGCCGAATTCCCGCCGGGCGTTGCAGAGGAGTTCTTCTGGGTTGCCGCAGCCCACAACCGCCTCGGGCGACCGGGAGACGCACTGCGCGTGGTGGAGCGGGCCGTCGCAGCCACCGACTCGATCGTCGGGGCCGTGCGTCGCCTGGGTGACCTGCAGGCGGCAAACGGGAACCGCGCCGAGGCACTGCGATCCTACGAGCGCGCGGCCCGCGACGCCGGCCCCGAGGGTGCCCTCGCCGGCTACCGGCGGGCCCGGCTGCTGATCCGGATGGGTCGGGTCGCCGAGGGCTACCGCGCACTGGCGGCGTTTGCGGGCGATCACCCCGACCACGCGGACGCTCCGCTCGCGATGTACCTCATTGGCGACTGGCACGAGGACGCGGGGCGGACTCGGCAGGCGGACAGCGTCTTCACTGCACTGGCCGCGGGGTGGCCGACATCGGCGTACGCCAGCCGAGCGCGGCTCCACATGGCCCGGGCCGCCTTGGCACGGGTCGATACTGCGGCGGCCGAAGACTGGTACCACGATGAGGTCGCGGCGCGTGCACCGCAGCGGCAGGCGGCCCAGTACTTCTTGGCGCGTGTGCACGCTGCTCGGGGGGACGACGAGACCGCGTTCCGGTTGTGGTCGGAGTTGGTGAACGTGGACCCGTTCGGCTACTACGGGACCTTGGCACGCCAGGAAACCGGCGTGCCACCCCCGCGCCTCGCCCTCGCCCCGTCAGCGCCCACGTCGCCAACCGTCGAGACGGTCTTGGGCCAACTGGACCTGCTCAAAGCGGCGTCGTTCGACGACGAGGCGGAGGCAGTCGTCGCTCGGGTGCGAGCCGGCGACCACAACTCGCCCGACGATCTCCTCGATTTGGCCGAGGGCCTCATCGAGCGCGGGTGGGTCCAGCAGGGTGTCTCCCTTGGATGGGAGGTCGCTCGGGAACGCTCGTTGGGGGATCCCCGGGTGATCCGGGCGGTCTTCCCGTGGCCCATGCGGTCCATGATCGAACGCGAGGCACTCGAGCACGGACTCGATCCCCACTTGCTGGCGGCGCTGATCCGACAGGAGTCGACCTTCCGGTCGGCTGTCGTTTCCCATGCCGGTGCGCACGGTCTCATGCAGCTCATGCCGGCGACAGCGCGCGAGCTCGCGCGACGCGTGGGCCTCCCGTGGGACGAGCGGTTTCTCATCGTCGGTCCTGTGAACCTGCATCTTGGCGCGACGCACCTCGCGGCCCTTCTCCGCACGTATCGCGGCGACGTGATCGCCGCGCTGGCCGCGTACAATGCCGGTGGGCGACCGGTGGCTCGGTGGCTGCGGTACCCCGAGGCGAGCGACCCACCGATGTTCGTGGAACGCATTCCCTACGTCGAGACTCGGGGCTACCTGCGCGCGGTCCTGCGCAACTGGGCGCTGTATCAAGGATTGTATCCACCGATGGAGGCGGCCGAGGCCGACGAGCGGTGACGGCGTCCGGCCTGCGTCGGCTGCTCCACGCGAGCACCGCGTCGGTCGTGCTCCTCGGACCGCCCCTGTCGTGGACGGGACTGCGGGTGCTGCTCGTCGCCGTAGCGCTCGGCGCCGTCCTGTTCGAGACGATCCGACTCTCCGTCCCCAACCTCGGCGGCCGGGTTCGGCGGTTGGTGCCGGTGTACCGCGAGAGCGAGTTCAGTCGCCCGAGCGGGGCCATGTGGCTGGCCGTGGGATACGGTCTTGCAGCCGTGTTCCCAGCGCCCGCGGCGGTGGGTGGCATCGTGGTGGGGGCCATGGCCGACCCCGCCGCATCGTGGATCGGATCGCTCGGCCGGGTGACCGCCGCCAAGACCTGGCAGGGAACCCTTGCGCATTTCGTGGTCGCGATTCTGGCGCTCGCGGCCCTTGGGTTCCCTGTGTCGTCCATTCTGGTTGGTGCAGCGGTGGGCTCGGCGCTCGAGCGTTGGTCCGGTGCGGTCGACGACAACCTGCTCATCGCTCCAGGTGTCGCGTTGATGCTCACCCTGCCGCTGTAGGCCGCGAGCGACGGACCGCGGTCCCGTCGCTATTTTCTTCCCATGACGCAGGCTTCCCCGCCCCGCGTGTTTCTCATCGACGGGTACGCCCTCATCTATCGTGCGTTCTTTGCGATGATCGCCCGGCCGTTGCGGACGAGCCGTGGTGAAAACACCTCGGCGGTGTGGGGTGTCGCCAATTTCCTGCATCGCCTCGCTGCCGAGTACGATCCCGCGTTCGTGGCGTGGGTCCACGATGCGGGCTCGTCGTTCCGCGAAGACGTGTTTCCGGAATACAAAGCGACGCGGGAAAAGCTGGACGATGAGTTACAGGACGATTTCGATCGTTCGCTCGACCGGATCGAGGAACTGCTCGCCGGGTTCGGTGTGCCGCTCGTGGTGGTCGACGGCTACGAGGCCGACGACGTGATCGGCACGCTCGCCACCCAGGTAGCGGATCGTGGGATGCATGCCGTCATCGTCTCAGGGGACAAGGATTTCTATCAGTTGATTGGCCCGCGGGTGTCGCTGCTGAACCCCGGTCGGGGTGGACCGGCGGCCGTGGACGCGCAATGGGTGGATACGTCCAACGCGCGCGAGCGGTTCGGGGTATCCCCCGATCAGGTGATCGACTACCTCGCGATGGTGGGTGATTCGTCGGACAACATCCCCGGGGTCAAGGGTGTCGGCGATAAGACGGCGCGGACACTCCTTGCAACCTTTGGTGATCTCGAGACGATCCTCGCACGCGCTGGTGAGGTGAAGGGAAAGCGAGCCCGGGAGGCGTTACTGGCGGAGGCGGACAACGCGCGACTCAGCCGCGATCTCGTGACGATCCGCCGCGACGTGCCCATGGAGGTGGATGTCGACGATCTCTCCCGCAGGCCGATGGATGCATCGCGTCTCGAGCAGTTGTACACCGAGTTGGAATTCCACAGCCTCATCTCAAACATCCGACGGGATCCCGCTACCCCAACGCTGGCGAGCCGTGCCCATGAGGTCGTGAACACGCTGGAGGCGCTTGATGACATGCTCGCCGCAGTGCGCATGACGGAGGTCGTTGCCCTGCGCGTCGAGGCAAGCGGCAGCGATCCCCTTCGGGCCGATCTTATCGGTCTGACGCTCGCCAGTCCCGACGATCGGGCCTGGTACGTGCCACTCGGTCACCGTCTGCCCGACGGGGAGCTCACCACGGGGCAGCCGCCCCGCAACCTCCCACCGCTTTACGATGCGGCGATGCGGGGGCTGGTGGCGCTGCTGGAGGACCCGGCCTGCGGGAAGCTGGGCCACGACCTCAAGCGGGACGCGTTGGTGCTCCGACGCGCGGGGGTCGCCCTTCGGGGACTGCGGTACGACGCGATGCTCGCCAGCTTCGTGCTTGAGCCGGGCCGTCGGTCACATGCCCTCGAGACGCTCGCGCTCGACCATCTGGGGAAGCGTCTCCCGCGTTTGGAGGACCTGGTTGGCAAAGGAAGGGACGAGCGCCCGTTTGCCGAGGTGTCCCCCGAGCGGGCCGGCGCATATAGCTGCAGCGGCGCGTCCGCGATTCGCGAGCTTCAAGCATTCTTCGCACCCCAGCTCCGGTCGCACGGCCTGACGGCGCTGCTCGACGAGCTGGAGATGCCGCTGGTCGACGTGTTGGTGGACCTCGAATGGCGGGGCATCGCGGTTGACACCGAGTGTCTGGCGCTTCTGTCGCGCGAGTTTGGGGCGGAACTCCAGGATCTCGAGACGAAGATCCATCACGAAGCCGGGGTGGACTTCAACATCAACAGCACACCGCAACTGCGGCACATCCTCTTTGAGAAGCTCAATCTGCCGGTACTGAAGCGCACCAAGACCGGGCCCTCGACCGACGCTGACGTGCTCAGCGAGCTCGCCGTGTCGGGGCACACCCTCCCGCAGCTGTTGCTTGATTACCGGGAGGTGAGCAAGCTGCGGTCGACCTACGTCGACGCGCTTCCGTTGACGGTCCACCCGGAGACGGGCCGCATTCACACGAGTTTCTCGCAAGTGGGGGCGGCAACGGGACGGTTGTCGTCGTCGGAACCGAACTTGCAGAACATCCCCGTGCGGACGCCACGGGGCGAGCGCATCCGTCGCTGTTTCGTGCCAGCGGCAGGAATGGTGTTCGTGATCGCCGACTACTCGCAGATCGAGCTCCGCCTGCTGGCCCATCTGTCGCGCGACCCGGTGTTTCTCGCCGCGTTCCAGCGGGGCGGCGATATCCATCGAGAAACGGCAGCGGTCATCTTCGATGTGACTGTCGACGAGGTCACCGCCGAGATGCGGGCGCGGGCGAAGACCATCAACTTCGCCACCATCTACGGTCAGGGGCCGTTCTCGCTCAGTCGCCAACTGGGCATCTCGCAGGACGAGGCCCGCGAGTTCATCGAGCTGTACTTCGAGCGGTTCGCGGGCGTGCGGCAGTTCTTGGACGAGTGCATCGCTCGAGCGCGCGTGCTCGGGTACGCCGAGACTATCTTCGGACGGCGGCGCTACATCCCCGAGCTGAAGGAGCGCAACTACAACGTGCGCGCCTTTGGCGAGCGCGTGGCGATGAACTCGCCGCTCCAGGGGTCGGCGGCCGACGTGATCAAGCGGGCGATGATCGCGGTCGATGCGTCGCTACGGGGGCGCCGGTTGACGGCAGCCATCGTGCTCCAGGTGCACGACGAGCTGGTGGCCGAAGCCCCAGAGGTAGAAGTGGAGGTGGTTCGGCAGATGCTACGCGAGGAAATGGAGGGAGCCGCCGAGCTGTCGATCCCACTGGTGGTGGAGATTGGCGTCGGCCCGAACTGGCTCGATGCCAAGGGATAGTGGCGCTTTTCACGTCCGTGGAGCCGGTACATACTTCTGGAGATGTGGGAAGTCCGAATGCGTCACGTGAGTGCTGTGCGTCGTCGTCGACGCGCCGAGCGCGGGTTCTCGCTCATCGAGATGTTGATCGCGATGTCGGTCGTGACATTGCTGGCTGCCATTGCGGTGCCCCAGTATCGGGGCGTTCGGGAGCGTGGTTACATCACGACTATGCGTGCCGACCTGCGTAATCTGGCTGTCATCGAGGAATCCTACTTCTACGACGAGAGCACCTACACGGCCACCCTCGCCACGCTGGAGGCGCGCGGCTTTCGCAAGAGCCCCGCGACGGTGGTCCAGTTGCACGAGGCGACGGCCATCGGGTGGTCCGCGTCGGTCTCCCACGCGGCAACGCTCCGCCAGTGCTTTCTCTTCGTGGGCGCGGCGGCGCCGGTGGGGTCGGCCACCGAGGAAGGGCGGATGGACTGCGGCTAATGGGGTGGCGGCAGTTTGTCTTGTGGCGTGACGGGGTCGCGTACGCCCTGCAAGGTGGGCTGTGGCTTCACCCCTTCGTACTGCGGGGCGAGCGTTGGGCGCACCTGGTGTCGGCGGATCGAGAGGCCTTGCTCGCCGCGGGGGCGCGGCTACGGATGCGACCCGAGTGGCTCCAGTTTCGTCCCCTCAAGCATCCGATGACGGGGGTGCGGGAGGCGGCGTGGCACTGGGATCTGCGGGGGCCGCGACTGGAGCTGGCGCTGGAGTTGGCGGCACCACGGGAGCCGCCCCGCTCGCACCGGCCTCCCCACCATCCCCGCTCTTTCTGACCCGCCGGCCCCCAGGCCACCAGTTCCAGTTCCCGGCAATGTGCATGATGGATGGGACGAGTACCATCCGTATGAGCGTGGCGTCCAGGAAGACCGCAACGGCCAGCCCAAACCCCAGCAACTGAGCGGCTAGCACACGTGAGAAGGCAAACGTGCCGAACACCACGAGCATGATCGCCGCCGCACTGGTGATGACCGATGCCGTGGCGGTAAGCCCTTCCATCGTCGCCTGATCGTTGCGCCCCGTTCGGTCGAATGCCTCCTTGATGCGCGACAGCAGGAACACCTCGTAGTCCATGCTGAGACCGAACACGACGGCAAAGACCACGACGGGGATCGCGACGTAGATCGCCTCGGTTGGACCTGCCAGCCCGAATAGCCGGGCGCCCACGCCCTGCTGAAACACCAGCACCAAGATGCCGAACGCCCCGGCAACCGACAGCAGGTTCATCAGCACCGCCTTGATCGGCACCAGAATGGATTTGAAGGCGAAAAACAGCATCAGCGCCGTGGCACCCACCACCAGCGCGACCACGAGCGGAAACTGTTTAAGTAGGGCGTCCTGAAGATCGGTGTTCGCGGCTTGGAAGCCGGTGACCATGACGTCGACCGAGTCGAGACCGGGAATGCCGGCGTTGACCACGCCGCGGATGCGACGGACCACGTCCATGGATCCCGTAAAGGAGGTCGTGTCCCGCAGGAGGACGTCCATCAATGTCGTGCGCGCGTCCTCGGAGAGATAGGCGGAGTAGAACTCAGGGGAGCGCGCCCGGGCCGCGTCGAGGTTGCCGTACAGCGCGGTGTACCGCAGCAGCGACATGCCGGGTTGGATGTCGACCACGCTCCGGACCTGCGCCACGTGCGGGTCGGTCCTGATCGAGTCGGAGAGGCGCTTGAGGCCCCGCAGGTATTTGGTGCCTACGATGCGTTCGCCTTCGGGCGCCTGGACGACGACGCGCACCGGCTGCAGCGCACCGCGGGCGCCGATCCGATCGAGGGCGCGAATCGCATCGGACGATTCGGTGCCCGAAGGATACCAGCCCTCTCGTGGCAGGCCGATCTTGATGTTTCCGAGTGGCCAGGTGATGGCGGCGGCGAGGGTGCCACCCAGGACGAGCGCTCGCCACGGGTGGTGGCCCAACCACCGCGCCCAGCGCTCCCATCCGGTGGGGGCGTGGTAGAAGGCCAGCCGCTTGGCGAGCCATCGCGGTCGGTCAATCCCGCGCCCGACGATCGAGAGAACGGCCGGCAGGAGCGTGACGGACAAGAGCACCGCCCCCGACACTACGAACAGCCCGCCGATCCCGACGGATCGCGTCTCGCTGGTTGGCGTCACCAAGAGCGCCGCGAACCCCAAGAGCACGGTGAGACCACTCGTCACCACGGCTCGTCCCGCGGTCGCGATCGTCCGTTCGGCGGCCTCCCGCGGTCCCCGTCCCCGATTCATCTCCTCGCGGAACCGCGTAACCATGAGCAGCGAGTAGTCGATCCCCGTGGCCAAGCCGAGCATGGACACGATGGTCAGCACGAACACCGACATCGGGTAGAACCCCGCTGCCACGTTCGTGAGGCCGAGCGCGCACACGATCGCGAGGACACCGACCAGGAGTGGCAGTATCGCCGCGACCAACGCCCCAAACGCGAGGATCAGGATCGCCGCGCTGATGGGGAGCGCATTCCGCTCGCCGATCCGGGTGTCCTCTTTGCTGACCGTGCGGATGTCGTAGTCCAGGGCAGGGCTGCCCGTGACGTAGGTAGTGAACTCCGATGCCCATGCGATGCGGTCGAGCGTGCCATGCATCGCTTCGTGGAACGGCGGCACGTAGTCGGCGGCGCCGCGCTCGAGGTTGGCCTCCATCACGGCGATGAAGAACGTCGTCTGCCGGTCCGCGCTGACGAAGGAGCTGTCGTTGGCGTCAAGGAAGGACAGCGTCCTGGCGATGTAGGGCTCAAGTGTCGCGTTGAGCGTCAGTGAGTCCAGGATCGCCCGGTAGCGGAGGCTGTCGATGGCGATGGGCCCCGAGAGCGTGACGAGGAAGTAGTCGGTAACCGGTTGCGGGAACGCGGTCCGGATGAGGTCGCCACCGCGCTTCGATTCGGTGTCCAAGAGGGTCTGGCCTTGCACCTGGAGCTTCTCGTGCACGCGGAGCGCGCGCGGGAGAGCAAGGACGGCCAGGAGCAACCAGACCGCGAGGATTGGAATACGGTAATGGACAATAGTGCCAGGAAGCGTCCGGGTCACAGGCTTGACCCCGGCCTCGGCGCGTCCTGGCCACGCCCCTCAACACACAACGGCGACCTGCTCACGAAGATGCGTTCTGGTCCCAGTTTCCCGATGGCGACCAGATATGATAGACGTCCTGCACACTGGATGCCAGGGTGAGACGCGGCCCTCGCTGTCCCCTTATCTCCTTTTCTTGCCAAGGGTTGCCGTCACTGGCGGCCGCGGCGCAGAGCACCGGGCTCGCGGTCGAGCGCCTGCACGACCATAAGGGCGAACGTCGCGTAGCGTCCCAGCCCCGCGAACGGGAAATCGGGTGACCAGTGGTCCGCCGGGCGATGATAATGGTCCCATCGCTGACGCAACGCCGCCGAACTGTCCGCGGATAACCCCTCGTACGGCTCTGCCCCGGGAATGAGGAAGATGGCCGGGACCCCCTCCCGATGAAACGGGAAGTAGTCCGAGTTGGCCCGAGGGGGAGACGTGACCACCTGCCAATCGTGGTGGGCGGCGACCCGAGCAGTGAGTGCGCCCAGCCCGGTCGCGTCGACGCTGTCGATCCCAGCCACTCGCCAGCTCACCGGCGGTGCCGCCGGCGCACCGGCGTCCAGGTTGACGACGGCTGCCGTCTGCCGCAGGGGCCAGAGCGGACGCGCAACGTAGTAATCCGAGCCCAGCAGCCCCCGCTCCTCGCCGGTGAAGAAGAGCAGCAGAAGCGAGAATCCCAGCTCGGGCGCGGCCTGGTGCACGAGGGTTTCGGCAACGCCCAGGAGCATGGCGACGCCCGCGGCGTTATCGGAAAACCCGTTATAGATCGAGTCACCGCGCTCGTCCGGCGCGCCCACACCCAAGTGATCATAGTGCGCGGAGAGGACGATGGCCGTGTCACGACGGCTGCCGGACCCAGGAAGCAAACATGCCACGTTGGCCTCCTCGACCGGCGTGCGGGTGCTTTCGATACCGATACGGAGCGACCATGCGAGCGGTTGGACCACTGGGCGGGCGCTGTCGTCCACCGTGGCGCGGGCCAGCAGGGTTTGCGTTACGCGGGGACCCGCGAGCACCGCCGGAAGTCTCGGTAGGAAGGACGACGGGATGGAACGATCGCGGTGGTACAATCGCGTTGGTCCCCGGCTACGAACATAGAGCTGAAACGTCTCGCCATCGGGGACCAAATGCACCAGACCGATAGCCCCCCGTGCGGCGAGCGTGTCGACGGACGGTCCACGGACGGGGCCGACCGTGACCGCTACCGCTCCGCGAAGATCCAGGCCACCGATCTGACCGGATTCGATCACGGATTCGTCTCCCACGAAGACGGCCGGTCCAGCGAAGCCCACCAGCGTGGCAGCTGAGCCGACATCAGGAACGAAGTCTTCGACAAGCAGGAACTCCGTGGAACCCCGAGGGGTCGAAGCGATCATGCGGCTCGCAATCCCGATCCGTGCCGCTTCGAGCTGCACGGGCTGGCGGTATCCGCCGGCGACAGGGTCGAGGCCAAGTCGACGGCACTGGCTCTCGATGTAGAGGGCCGCGACCGCCGCGCCGGCAGATCCGGTACCTCGACCCATGAGGAGATCGTCGGCGAGGAACCGGGTGTGGGCACGCAGGGGTAGCGTGTCGACCACGAGATCTTGGGCCTGCGCCGGCCACGCGGCCACGGCGCACACGGTCACGACGAGCAGAATTCGGCGCACAATGTACCCTTGTCGGTAGGACGGTGAGGCTGACGTTCGTATCATACACCGGAGACAGATGTCGCTGATCCATGTAACGCACCACCGGCTCTTGACCCGCGACCCGAAGGGGCATCACTCGCCGTGACTCCCGTGCCCTTCCTGCTGTGGATGCTCATCGCGCAGACTGCGCCGATGGCGGCCGTCGAGCGCGCGGTACTGGGCGGCATCCGGGAGGGGGTGTACCCGGGCGCCGTGGTGATGATCGGCACCCGAGACACGGTGCTGTGGAGTCAGGGGTACGGACACTTCACGTGGTCGTCGACGGCGCCTGTTCCCGATCCCGACAGCACCCTCTTCGACCTTGCCTCGCTCACGAAGGTCGTGGCCCCGACCCCCGCCGCGATGGTGCTCGCGCAGGACGGGCGGCTGGACCTCGATCGTGCGGTGGTGAGTTATCTGCAGGGGTTCAGCGGCCCCGGCAAGGACCGCGTGACGGTGCGGCATCTGCTTGAGCATCGTTCGGGGCTGCGGGCCTTCCTGTCGCTCGACCGACTCACGAACACTCCGGAAGATGCGAAAGCACTGGTCCTGGGTGAGGCACTCAGCCACGACCCGGGCGGCCGCGTCGTGTACAGCGACCTCAATGCCATGCTCCTCGGGTGGGTGGTAGAAGCCGTTTCCGGTTTGCCGCTCGATCGCTTCGTGGAAGAGCACGTGTTCGCTCCGATGGGAATGGGCAGCACGCGATTCCGCCCCCCCCGGGTGCTCAGATCCCACATCATGCCGGTGGGGCTCTGGCGCGGTCACGCGATTGCCGGGGAAGTGCACGACCAGAACGCGGCACGCCTTGGGGGCGTGTCCGGCCATGCCGGGCTCTACAGCACCGGTCGCGACTTGGCGTCGTTTGCCCAGACGTTGCTGCGAGTTGGTCGCACGGCCTCCGGGGAGGAGATGTTCACCGCCGGCGTGGTTCGACACTTCACCCGACGAGGGACTGGCAATCGGGCCCTCGGCTGGGAAATGCGGGATACGACGACCGTCGAACAGATCGGTGCATCGCTTTCGGCGGCTGCGTACGGTCACGGGGGCTTCACGGGTACCTCTATCTGGATCGATCCCGACGGCGATCTCTTCGTCATCCTGCTCACCAACCGGGTCTTCGCGCCTCGGACGAGTCACTCGATCACCAAGCTCAAACGCGTTCGCGGTGAGGTTGCCGACCAGGCGGTCCTGCTCCGCCGCGAGCACTGTCGGGGACGGTCGCCGAGCGAACCTCTGCGATGCGGGTAGCGGGGCGAGTCGGCACCGCGCCGGTCCCGCCAATCCGCCCGGTGCTCATCTACGACGCCTCGTGTGGGTTTTGTCGCCGGTGGGTAGCGCGGGTGCGGAATTGGGATCGGCGAGGGACGATCGAGTTCCTGCCGCTGGACGACGACCGGGCCACGGTGGTCTCCGGTCAACCGACGGACCGCCTACGTCTCGCCGCCCATGTCGTGTGTCCGAACGGAGGCGTCTTTGCCGGGGCCGCGGCAGCCCGCGAGTTGTTTCGGTATCTTCCGGGTGGCCGCGTGGTGCGAGTTGTCACCGCGGTACCCGGTGTGATGCCGGTGGCCGAGCGAACGTATGCGTGGATCGCGCGCCACTGGGGCCCCGTGAGGTGACCGGACGCTGTGGAATGAGATGACCCGGCCGGCGGCTCCACCCCGATCCACGCGGAATTGACGGAGGATACCCACCATGAGCGATACCTCCCAGCCCGCGCTCGACGAGACCGCCGTCAGGCAGGCGCTGCGCACGGTCAAGGACCCCGAAGCAGGGATCAACATCATTGACCTGGGACTGATCTACGACGTCGAGATCGATGCCGGCAAAGTGGATGTCAAGATGACGCTCACGTCGCCGGGATGTCCTGCCGGTGGGCAGATCATGAGCGATGCCGACCACGCCGTCCGACAGCTGGAAGGCGTGAAGGACGTGCGCATCGAGTTGGTGTGGGATCCCTACTGGACGCCCGAGCGCATTGACCCGAAGGTGCGCGCGTTCTTGGGGTTCTAGCTCGCCCCGGCCCGCGGGCCGTCGCCAGCCACCGCACGAAGCACCGCCTCCACCCCGAGCACGTCACGCTGCCAGCGGCGAAGCTCGGATACGGACCTTAGGGCTTCTGGAGTCTTGGGCATTGCGCGGGCAATAGCCTGCAGTGTTCCATTGGGACACGCGAGGCCCGGCTCGAGGTTGATGTCGGCTGCCCGCCGGTTGCGGAGCGTCTTGAGCCGCTCGAGGCGTGCGTCGTACTGCACGTCTGGAGGGAGCCGGCGAGTCCGCTGCCGACGGGGGAGCTCTGCGTCCGGGATGCCAAGGGCCTCCGAGACGACGGCAGCCATCTCGGCCCCATACCGCCGGAGGACTGAGCGCGGCACACCATCCACGGCACGCATCGTTGCCAGCGTTGCGGGAGCGGCTCGCGACAGCCCCATCAGCACGGCGTTGGAGACGACGCGGAACGGCGCTCGATCGAGGGTGCGGGCCGTTCGATCGCGCCAGTCGTGGAGCCGTTCGAGGATGGCGAGCTGGCGGGGCGCAAGGAGTTTGGCGCCCTTGATCCGCAAGTGGGCACCGTCGTCATCTCGCTTGGGGGCACTCCACCGCACCTCTTCCAGACGTTGGAACTCTTCGCTTGCCCACTCCAGTCGTCCGAGACCCGCAAGCCGGTCGGCGAGCAGGTCGCGGAGCGCCAGGAGATAACGGGTATCGTCGGCAGCGTACTCAAGCATCTCGGGGGTGAGCGGTCGCAGTGACCAATCTGCACGCTGGAAGCGCTTGTCGAGCTTGACGTCGAAGTACTTGTGGAGCAGTGACCCGAGTCCAACTGCCGGTTCACCAGCGAGCTGCGCGGCGATCCGCGTGTCGAACATCCGGCTGACGCGCAGTCCGTAGTCCCGGTCCAGCACGCGCAGGTCGTAGTCAGCGTCGTGGAAGACAAGTTCCGTGTCCGGGTGCGCGAACAGCGATCCGAGCGGCCGGAGATCGCCGACGGTGAGTGGGTCGATCAGAACGGTGTCCTGCCCCGTGCTGATCTGGACGAGGTACACGCGATCGACGTAGCGGTGAAATGAGGCCGACTCGGTATCGAGGGCAATGGCTGAAGCGCCCGATAAGCGCTGGACGAGTCGATGAAAGTCCGTGGGATCCGTGATGAGCGTCGGTCGATCAGCCAAGGGACCTCCCCCCCGGGGCAACGTCAATGTCATATCGACACAGTGTCTAGACGGTGTGGAAAATCCACTAAACCGTTATAACAAAAAAGCTTACAATACAGCACTAGGCGCCACCATTGCGACAGTATCAAGACTGCAACAACACACCGATACCTGTTCTCGCGATCATCGTCCCCTCAGGGAGCCCCACGTAGCGACATCGCGCCGCCATTCGCCAACCGCGTGAGCCGCTCCTTCGCACCCACCCTTTCGGCAGGTAAGTTTAGCGGCGGCATGCTGGTGATACACAAGTGAGCCCGAATTCGCCCGAGCCCACCGGCGCCGTTCACCACCTCGTGGTGAACGGCGTGACCACCGCCGTCGAGTCGTTCGGCGATGGGTTGACCGTGCTCTTTGTTCATGGCTTTCCACTCGACCGGACTGTCTGGCGTCGTGTGACGGTGCCGCTCACCGGGTATCGGAGGATCGCGCCGGATTTGCGGGGCTTCGGCCTGAGTGATGCGCCGGGGAAGGGATACAGTATCCCGGGCTATGCGGACGACATGCGCGTTCTCCTCGATCTCCTGGCGGTGGACCGGGCGGTGCTGTGTGGTCTCTCGATGGGCGGCTACGTTGCGCTCGAGGTCGTGCGGCGATTCCCGGAACGCGTCGGTGGGCTCATCCTGATGAACACGCGGGCTGATGCTGACGCGCCGGGCGCCCGAGCCCGGCGCGAAGCGATGGTTCGCCTGGTGGAGCAGGCGGGAACGGAGTCTCTCGTCGACGCGATGGTCCCGAAGCTACTCTCGCCTCATGCCGTCGCGACGATGCCCAGGCTCGTGGACGCTGTGAGCGCCATGATCGGTGCGGCTTCGCCCGCCGGCGTGATCGGGGCGCTACGCGCTATGAAAGACCGCCATGATGCGACACCGTTGCTGCCGCACATCCGGGTGCCGACCTTGGTCGTGGCGGGCCGAGACGACCTGTTGATTCCGGTCGATCAGTCCCGCGCCATGGCGGAACGCATCCCTGGGGCGCAATTCACGGTGATCCCAGGTGCCGGACACTTGGCGCCGATGGAGCAACCCGTGGCGACGGCCCGAGTAGTCGGCGAGTTTCTGGAGTCGCTGGCGTAGGTCGCCTACGCCCGCTCAGTCTCCCGTGCGGCCGGTACGCCGTACTGCCCCTCCTCCGCGTAGTGCTTCTTCCATTCCGAACGCAGGCAAAACGGATCGAGCCCTGTCGGTCGATCGACCATGAGCACCCCGTCCAAGTGGTCGATCTCGTGCTGGAGCAGCTCTGCCAGCGGGCCTTCGGCCTCCAGCGTGTGTTGCCGTCCGGCCAGGTCGACATAGGCGACCTTGACGGAGTAGGCTCGCTCGACACGGACCAGCAGGTCGGGAATCGAAAAGCAATCATCCCAGACCGTGAAGTCGTCGGTGCCAATGTCGGTGATTTCCGGGTTGACCAGGAAGCAGGGCTTATCGTCCTCGAGATACACGATGCGCATCGGCGCGCCAATCTGTGGTGCGGCGAGCCCACGCCCTCTCCCCAACCCTTCCTTCAGGCTCCGGAGCGTGTCTTGAAGGTCGTCGGCCACCACCCGAACCGCTGGCGAGCGGACCTTCTTGACGGGTTCGCACCTCGCCCGCAGTATCGGATCACCAAGCTGTCGAATGGGTCGGACTGCCATGCGTTGCCTTCCTCGCAACCAGGGAACTGGGGGCTCACAATCTAGGGAATTCCGGTGATTGCAGCCATCATCCCGGCCGCAGGGTCCTCCGAGCGGATGGGCGAGCCAAAAGCCCTTCTGACCTACCGCGGGGCGACGTTCCTCGAGACAATCCTCCAGGCGTGCCGAGCCTTGGGACTCACCCGCCGAATTGTGGTCCTGGGTCCCGACAGGGATCTCATCCTCCGGAACACGGACCTTTCGGGCGAAACCGTGGTGCGGAACCCGGATCCCGCGTCCGGTCCACTGAGATCTGTCCAACTTGCGATTCGACAGATTCTGGATCACCCCGTCGAGGCCGTGCTCGTCTGGCATGTCGACCGGCCGCACGTGTCCATTGCGACGGCACAGGCGCTGATCGATCGATTCAGAGATCGAGGTCCCGGAATCGTAGTGCCGGCCTATGAGGGGCGGCGAGGCCACCCGGTTCTGTTCGCGCGCGCGGTCTTCGAGGAGCTTTTGGCAGCCCCCCCTGCCATTGGGGCACGGCCGGTCGTCCGGGCTGACCCGGACAGAGTCGCGACGGTTCCCGTGAACGATCCAGCCGTTTGTGAGGATATCGATACGCCAGAAGACTATGCCACGCTGCTGAGGCAGGTCGATCCGCGCCCGCCAGGCTAGCAGAGGGTATCTGAGCCGCCGGGTCAATCCCCGCTCTCGGCGTCCGGGTGGAGCCTGTCTAGAGGCTCGGGGTTTCGAAGGTCGCGCGGCAGGTAAACGGTCGGCGCCAACGGGCCCGCTACCTCGTCTCTGGTCACACTTGGACGTTCGGTGGACGGATCCCCGGCGGTCGGACGTGCCGGACCCCGTGGCTGCCGCGCGGGCCGGTCCTTGCGAGGTGTGCCGTCGCCGTTTGTGGGTTGGCTAGTCCGCATGCCCCGGGTGGCTTGCATCGTGATACGGCTGTGCATCTGACCCTCCCTCCTCCGCTTACGAATACCCGGCAGAGCGCCGTTTATTCATGCTGGAGAGTTATCGGATTCCGCCTACATCACGAAGCTGAAAAGCTCAGTGCTGAGTATATGGAAGAAGAGACGGTTTCCATTGAGCCACTTCCTCGCTATTTGCTGTGTGACCTCTGAACGATGCGCGGGCCCAGGCCGGCGCTCGCCAGGATGCGCTGGGCCAGGCGGCTGCATTTCGCCACTATCAGACTCGTCGACCCGCGAGACCGTGAGCCGTCCAGTTAAACTGATGCATGAAGCTTGGCCCTACTCCAGGCCGGCGTTGAGACGCGGAGTCGCTCGAGTCCCTCGGGCCAATTACGCCACGCCAGGCCTGTGGGTCACGTCGGGCCGTGGTGCCGGAACGACATCTGATCCAAGGAGCTCCACGGAGGGTGCCAAGATCTGGACTTTCCTTGGACGACTCTCCGTGACCGCGGCAGGCCTGGTTCACTCCGTGGCCCGCGAACCGAAGCTCGTTCGCAAACAATTTCGTTGATTTAGTTGCGGAAATCGGGAAAGCGGATTAGCATTCCAGCCATGGCTTCGAGCATCCCAGGCCTGGCTGGCCACAGGGGACTCCGGGGCGACATCCTTCTCGAGTTGAAGAGGTCGCAACCGCTTACGGCAAAGGAACTTGCCAACGTTTTTGGCGTGTCCGCCAACGCCGTGCGCCGCCATCTCAAGGAATTGGAGGCCGAAGCCCTCATCCAATACCGGCGGGAGCAGCGGGGCACTGGTGCGCCGACCAACGCCTACCGGTTGAGTTCCGACGGCGAGGCGCTGTTCCCGACCCAATACGGACAGGCGCTGACAGACGTATTGGCCTTTGTGGCTCGGCACAATGGCCGGGATGCGGTACGTGCGATGTTTGCGCAGCGCTTCCGCGCGCACGCCGATCGGCTCCAGGCCGAGTTGGCTGACGCGACCCTGGAGGAGCGGGTGGCCGCTGTAGTGCGGGTGCTGTCCGAGCAGGGCTTCATGGCCGCCTGGTCAGTAGAGGAGGACCAGCTCCGGCTTGCTGAGCACCACTGTGCGGTCCGGGCCGTGGCCGAACAGTTTCCTGAGATCTGCGCGGCGGAAGCCGAGTTTCTTCGTGAGGTGCTGCAGATCGACCTCCAGCGTGATTCGTACATCCCAGATGGCTGCAATGCGTGCGAGTACACCATGGCCAAGCCCACAGGTGGTGCGGGCGGAGCGAATGGTGATGGCGCACCGATCAACGAGGAGTCCTGAATGTCGTCGTCGGCAATCGACCAACATGTCAAGCAGCCCTACAAGTACGGGTGGTCCACCGACATCGAGTCGGAGCTCGCCCCAAAAGGGCTGAACGAAGACATCATTCGGCTCATTTCGGAGAAGAAGGGAGAGCCGGACTGGATGCTCCAATGGCGGCTCAAGGCCTATCGGAACTGGCTGACGATGACAGAGCCGACGTGGGCCAACGTGACCTATCCGCCCATCGACTACCAAGCGATCCACTACTACGCGGCACCGAAGAAGCAGGAAGGGCCGAAGAGCCTCGAGGAGGTGGACCCGAAGCTCATCGAGACCTTCGAGAAGCTGGGAATTCCGCTTCAGGAGCAGAAACGGCTGACCGGTGTTGCCGTGGATGCGGTGTTCGACAGCGTGTCGGTTGCCACGACGTTCAAGGAGGAGCTCAAGAAGTACGGGGTGATCTTCTTACCGATCTCCGAGGCCATTCAGGAGCACCCCGATTTGGTGCGGCAGTACATCGGCTCCGTCGTGCCACCGAACGACAACTTCTTTGCCGCCCTCAACTCGGCTGTGTTCACCGACGGGTCGTTCGTGTACGTGCCGAAGGGGGTCAAGTGCCCGCTGGAGCTCTCGACCTACTTCCGCATCAACGCGCTCGCAACCGGTCAGTTCGAGCGCACGCTCATTGTTGCGGATGAAGGCAGCTACGTGAGCTACCTCGAGGGCTGCTCCGCTCCGATGCGCGATGAAAACCAGCTCCACGCGGCGGTCGTCGAGTTGGTCGCGCACGAGAATGCGCAGATCAAGTATTCGACGATCCAGAATTGGTTTCCGGGAGACGAACAGGGCAAGGGTGGCATCTACAACTTCGTCACCAAGCGTGGTCGCTGCATGGGCACCAACTCGAAGATCTCGTGGACACAGGTCGAGACGGGGTCGGCGATCACGTGGAAATACCCCAGCTGCATTCTCGAGGGAGACAACTCCATTGGTGAGTTCTACTCGGTGGCGGTGACCAACAATCACCAGCAGGCCGATACCGGCACCAAGATGATACACATCGGGAAGAACACGCGTAGCACTATCGTCTCGAAGGGAATTTCAGCCGGTCGCAGTCAGAACACGTATCGGGGCGAAGTGAAGATCATGAAGGGGGCCGAAGACGCCCGCAACTACTCGCAGTGCGACTCGATGCTCATCGGTGATCAGTGTGGCGCCCACACGTTCCCGTACATCGACGTGCGCAATCCGTCGGCCATCATGGAGCACGAGGCGACCACGTCGAAGGTCGGGGAAGACCAGATCTTCTACTGCCTACAGCGAGGCTTGTCGGAGGAAGATGCCGTCTCGCTGATCGTGAACGGGTTCTGCAAAGAGGTGTTCCGGGAGCTGCCGATGGAGTTCGCCGTGGAAGCCACGCGGCTTTTGGCCATAAGCCTGGAGGGAAGCGTCGGGTAGGCGGATACGCCTCCGGGGCACACAACTCATGACTCAACACCATGGACGATCGAACATGCTCGAAGTGAAGAACCTGCATGCCCGCATCGAGGGGGTCGAGATCCTGAAGGGGGTGGATCTGACCGTGAAGCGCGGTGAAGTTCACGCGATCATGGGACCGAACGGGTCCGGCAAGAGCACGTTTGCGCAGGTGCTCGCGGGACACCCTGCCTATGAAGTGACCGGTGGAACGATAGCGTTTGAGGGGAAGGACGTGCTGGAGATGGCGGCCGACGAGCGTGCCCGCGCCGGTATGTTCCTCGCGTTTCAGTATCCGATCGCGATCCGGGGCATCACGAACGCCTATTTCCTCCAGTCGGCCGTGAACGCCGTGCGGAAGGAGCAGGGCCTGGAGGAGCTGGACACGCTCGACTTCGCCGAGACGCTCGAACGCAAGCTCGAACTCATTGGCTGGGACGATAGTCTGATCCACCGGGCTGTGAACGATGGGTTTTCCGGCGGCGAGAAGAAGCGTAACGAGATTCTACAACTCGCAGTGTTGGAGCCGAAGCTCGCCATCCTCGACGAGACCGACTCGGGGCTCGACATCGATGCGGTGAAGGCCGTGGCCGACGCGGTGAACACACTCCGGAGCCCAGATCGTTCCTTTGTCATCGTGACGCACTACGAGCGCATTCTCAACTACATCACCCCCGATCACGTCCACGTGCTGGCGGGTGGCAAGATCGTCCGGTCGGGCGGCATGAAGCTGGCGCTGGAGCTCGAGGCAAAGGGGTACGACTGGATCACCGAGGGTGCGGCGGTGGCGACATGACGACGGCCGGCACCCCCAAGAGCGTGGCGGCGGAGCTGAAGGACGCCGCCGTGGCGTACGTTGAGGCCCACGGGCGGTTTGCCGCGAACGGCGCAGCAGCTGCGCCCCAGTGGTTGAAGCGGCGTCGCGATCACGCCATTTCGCGATTCGCCACGGTTGGGTTTCCGAGCACGCGGCTCGAGGAGTGGCGCTTCACCGACGTCAAGGCGCTTGCGCGGACCTCGTTCACGTTGGCTGGTGCCGCAGACCCGAGCGGCCTGGAGCAGCACGTCTCGACCCACCTGCTTGGAGCGCCCGACCAACACGTCGCCGTCTTCGTGAACGGCCACTTCGCGCCGTCGCTCTCGAGACTCCAGCAACTCCCCTCTGGTGTGCTTGCCGGTAGTCTCGCCGATGCGCTTGGCCATGACGCCAGCCGCGTCGAGCACCTCCTCGGACAGCTCGCCTCCGACGACGCCAACCCCTTTACCGCGCTCAACACCGCCTTCGTCCATGACGGGGCGCTGCTGTTCGTCCCGAAGAACACGAAGGTCGAGCAACCGGTGCACTTCCTCTTCCTATCGGTTCCGGTGCCCGGCACGCCATCGGTGTGCCACCCGCGCAACCTGATGATTGTGGACCGTGGAGCACAGGCGACGGTATTGGAAACCTATGCCACGGCCGGTGAAGGCACGTGTTGGACCAACGCGGTGACCGAGGTGTCGGTCGGCGAGAACGCGACGCTGGATGCGTATCGCCTTCAGCGGGAACGTGACGACGCGTTCCATACCGCGGCGACCCACTCGCGTCAGGAACGGAGCAGCAACTACTCGTTCATCACGTTCGGGTTCGGTGGTGGCCTGACGCGGCACGACATCAGGGTCGTTCTCGACGGCGAAGGGGCGGACGCGACCCTCGACGGTCTCTCGCTGCTTCGTGGGCGCCAGCATACCGACTACCACACGACGCTCGAGCACGCCCAGCCCAACTGCACGAGTTGGGAGTACTTCAACGGTGTGTTCGACGATCGTGCCCATGGCGTCTTCAACGGGCGCATCATCGTGCGCCCCGGGGCCCAGAAGACGGACTCGAAACAGACGAACAACAACCTGCTGCTGTCCTCGTCGGCGCGCGCCGACAGCCAGCCCCAGTTGGAGATCTACGCGGACGACGTGAAGTGCACACATGGGGCAACCCTGGGGCCGATCGATGACGATCACGTCTTCTACCTCCAAAGCCGAGGCCTCTCGGCGGAGGAAGCCAGGGACCTCCTGACGTACGGCTTCAGCTCCGAGATCCTGAACGCCGTGAAGTCGGTAGCGCTCAAGGCGGCGCTGGACGGCCTGGTTCGACACTGGCTGGCGGAGGCCTAGCGAGGAGCTGGGCCGTGCGCCAAGTCTCGACCCCCCTGGTCGCGACCCGCGCTCGGCGGGACGTGACGACGGTTCGGGAGGATTTCCCCGTCCTGTCCGGCACCGCGAACGGGCATCCTCTGGTCTACCTCGACAACGCTGCCACGAGCCAGAAGCCGCGCGCGGTGATCGAGGCCTTGACGCGGTTCTATCTGACCGAGAACGCCAACATTCACCGCGGTGTCCACGAGCTGAGCCAGCGCGCGACGCTCGCCTACGAGGCGGCCCGCGGCAAAGTCCAGCGCTTCCTCAACGCCGCCGATCCGCACGAGGTGGTCTTTGTGCGTGGCGCGACCGAGGCGATCAACTTGGTCGCGTCGAGCTTCGGTCGGGTGCGGTTTCGCCAGGGCGACGAGGTCGTGGTCTCGGCTATGGAGCACCATTCGAACCTCGTGCCATGGCAAATGGCCTGTGAGATCGCGCGCGCGCGGCTCCGTGTCATCCCGATGTCGGACACGGGAGAGTTGGACCTCGATGCACTGCGCCAGCTCGTCAACGAGCGGACTCGCCTCGTTGCCGTGGTCCACGTGTCGAACTCCTTGGGGACGATCAATCCAATTCAGGAGATCGTCCGTGTGGCCCATGAGGCCGGGGTCCCCGTCCTGGTCGACGGTGCCCAGGCCGCCCCCCACATGCCGATCGACGTCCAGGACCTCGATGCGGACTTCTACGCGCTCTCCGGACACAAAATGTTCGGCCCCACCGGTATCGGTGTGCTCTACGGCAAGGCGAAGCTGTTGGAGGCGATGCCCCCGTATCAGGGGGGTGGGGAGATGATTCGCTCTGTTACCTTCGAGAAGACGACGTATGCGCCCCTGCCAGCCAAATTCGAAGCGGGTACGCCGCACATCGCCGGTGCCATCGGTTTGGGAGCAGCCGTGGATTACCTGCGGGGGCTGTCGTGGGACTGGATCCAACATCACGAGCACGACCTCTTGGAGTACGCGACCGCACAATTACGGGACGTGCCCGGCCTACGGATCGTCGGAACGGCCACGCGCAAAGCCGCCGTGATCTCGTTCGTCCTCGATGGTGTGCACGCGCACGATATCGGAACCATCCTGGACCAGCGTGGGATTGCCATCAGGACCGGACACCACTGCACGCAGCCCGTCATGGACCGCCTCGGCCTACCGGCCACGGCGCGGGCTTCCTTTGCCGTCTACAACACGCGTGACGAGGTCGAGGCCCTGGTGCGCGGAGTCCAGGAAGTCCGATCGGTGTTCGGCTGATGGCGGATCTTCGCGAGCTGTATCAGCAGGTGGTGCTCGACCACAACCGCAGCCCACGCAATTTCAAGAAGCTCCCCAATGCCAACCGCACGGCGGAGGGCACGAACCCGCTGTGCGGGGACGAGATCACGTTGTACCTGGTTGTGACCGACGATGTGATCGAGGACGTGGGGTTTCAAGGAACCGGCTGCGCGATCTCGCAGGCGTCGGCGTCACTGATGACCGCGGCGGTGAAAGGGAAGACCCGGGCCGAGGCCGAAGCGCTTTTCCAGGCGTTCCATGCGATGGTGACCGGCCCCCCCAACGCCGCGGCCAACCACGAGATGCTCGGCAAACTGGCTGCCCTGTCGGGCGTGCGGCAGTTTCCGGTCCGTGTGAAGTGCGCCAACCTGCCCTGGCATACCTTACACGAAGCGCTCGCTGGTTCGGGCGGCACCGTGTCTACCGAGGACCGTGGCGCCGACACGCGGGGTGAGCCGACGGCTCGATGACGGGGTTCGTAAGAGCGATAGCGTTCGGCGACCTCCCCGACGGTGTGCCTCGGAGCGTGACCCTGCCCGACGAGCGTCGGGTGTGTTTGGTCCGAGTGGGACAACGAGTGTTCGCGGTCGACGACCGGTGCTCGCACGCCGACTTCCCCATGGGCGACGGGGATCTGGTGGACGATTTCGTGATCGAGTGCGCGCTGCACGGTGCCCAGTTCGACGTCCGAACCGGCGAGGTGCTCGAGCCACCGGCCGACGAACCGCTACCGACCTACGAGGTGAAGGTGGAAGGAGATGCGGTGTGGGTCGGAGGGCCGGCGTCGTAGCAGCCAACATCGCAGCGCACTCCTCTTCCCATCGAGACCAATGTGCCTGGGGGTGATCGCCGTGCAGCGGCCACCCGTCGGCGATCGTGCGCCCCTCACCGGGGCGCGTTTCGCTTCATGGCGTCGCCCCTTCGGCCACACGGCCCGCTGCGCGGCACGTCGCGCTCGTGCGCCACTGATGTCGTGCACAAAGGGACGTGGACGATTGTGAGGCGCGGTTCCGCGCCGCGGGGTCCAGTCAGTATTGTATAGCGGCACCTCCCGTCTTCCCGACAGCGGGGCAGAGGAGATCCATGGACAACCGGCTGGTGATTGAGGCGCAGGGAATCACAAAGCGATTTGCCGGACACACCGCGGTCCGGAACCTGTCGCTCCAGATACCTTCGGGCTCCGTGTACGGACTGCTCGGACCCAATGGTGCCGGCAAGACGACGACGATTCGCATGCTGATGAACATCATCGTCCCGGATCAGGGCCGGATCAGGTTGTTCGGGTTGGAAGATTCGGGTCGAGATCTCAGCCACCGCATCGGCTACCTGCCGGAGGAGCGAGGGCTGTACCGGAAGATGCGAGTACTGGACTTGGTCACGTTTTTGGCCGAAGCCAAAGGCGTGGCCCGAAGGACGGCTCGCCAAGAAGGCACCCAGTGGCTCGATCGTCTCGGGTTGAGCGATTGGATCCGGAAGCCGGTGAGTGACCTCTCCAAGGGTATGCAACAGAAGGTCCAGTTCATTTCCACCATCGTGCATCGACCCGAACTGCTGATTCTAGACGAGCCCTTCTCCGGCTTCGATCCGGTGAACACGCAGTTGATGAAGGACATCGTGCTGGAGTTGGGACGACGCGGGACCACGGTGCTGTTCTCGACGCACATCATGGAGCAGGCGGAGAAGCTCTGTGATTCCGTGTGCATCATCGCGCGTGGCGAGAAGGTACTCGACGGCCGACTGTCCGATGTCAAGCGGCATCATGGGGGACTGCACGTGATTCTCGCGGTCGAGCGTGGGGTCGACTCGGTGCACGCGCTGTTGTCCGATCGCGCGCTCGTGGCGAAAGCCGACAACTATGGCTCCTACGCCGAAGTCGAGCTCGTGGCAGGCTCCGACCCGCAACAGCTGCTCGAGGCCTTGCTGAGAGCGGGGGCAAGGGTGCGGCGATTCGAGATCGCCGAACCCACGCTCAACAAGATCTTCATCGACATCGTCGGCGCAGATGCCGCGGCACCACGCGCAGAGGAGGACCGGTCGCATGCGTAAGATCTGGGTTGTGGTGCGCCGAGAGTTCGTGGAGAAGGTCCGCAACAAATGGTTCATCATTTCCACGGTGCTCGGGCCGCTGCTCATGGCGTCGTTCGTCGTGTTGCCGATTCTGATGGCGGAACGGGGCGGCGCCGACCGGCGCATCGTCGTGGTCGATCTCGGGACTGAGGGGCTCGCCGACCGGCTGGTGAGAACACTCCGGCCACCCGGACCAGTGTCGGCAACGTTGCTGCCGGCCGAGGTTGCTGACCTCACCCGTGTAGCAGATTCGCTCACCGCACTCGTTGGAGTCAAGGAGATCGACGGGTATCTAATCATCTCGGACGAGGCCGTGGAAGACGGCATGGCGGAGTATCGTGGGTCGAATGTCTCGTCCATGGCGGACATGCAGATCCTCGAGCGTGTGCTGCGAGAAACGGTCATGACCGAGCGCCTGGGACGCGCCGGCGTGGATGCAGGCGTTGTGCAGCAGGCCCGCATTCCGGTTCGTATGCGCACCTTGAGCATCCGAGGGGGCAAGGTCACGGAAGGCTCGGGCGAGTCGGCATTCATTCTCGCGTACGCCGTGTGGCTAGTGTTGTACATGGCGATCCTCCTCTACGGTGTGCAGGTAATGGGCGCCGTGGTGGAGGAGAAGACCTCACGGGTGATCGAGTTGCTGATCTCCAGCCTCCGACCGTTCCAGTTGCTGGCAGGCAAGGTCGTCGGCGTGGGCGCTGTGGGGCTGTTTCAGCTGGCCATCTGGGGTGTCTGCGCCTGGCTGTTGTTTCAAGAGCGGGAACTGGTGCTGCGGCTGGTCGGCATCGACGCGGGGCCGGCCGGTGGGTTTGCCTTCCCCGCCGTTCCCCTGGAAACGATCGTTATCGTGCTGACGTACTTCCTGCTGGGGTATTTCCTATACGCCGCGATGTTCGCCGCCGTCGGGGCGATGTCCAACTCCGACGCGGAGGCGCGACAGGCGCAGACGCCGGTCATCATGCTGCTCATTATTCCCACGGTGCTGATGCTGGGGATCCTGCAGCAACCAGATGGGGGTATGGCGGTGAGTCTGTCGCTGATCCCGTTTTGTTCGCCGATCGCGATGCCCGTACGCTGGGCTGCGGCCACGGTGCCCATCGAGGAGCTCGCGCTTTCGATCGCGTTTCTCGTCATCGCGCTACTCCTGGTGGTGTGGGTGGCCGCGAGGATCTATCGGGTGGGCATTCTCATGTACGGGAAGCGTCCGAGCCCCAAGGAACTGTGGCGGTGGGTACGCACCACGTAGCTTGATCGCCGGGACGATCGACAACCGAGCTCCACCCTTGCCGCGGTCGCAGGCCTAACGCCTTCGGCCGCGGGCGGTCTATCTTTCCCGCCGCATGGACTCCCATTCGGATGTCATTGTCGTTGGCGGCGGCCACGCCGGGTCGGAAGCTGCAATGGCAGCAGCTCGGCTCGGTGCCCGGACCCTGCTGGTCACCTCGAACCTCGATACGATCGGGCAGATGTCGTGCAACCCGGCTATCGGCGGGATTGCCAAGGGGACCGTGGTCCGGGAGGTCGATGCGTTTGGGGGTGTGATGGGTCGGGCGGCAGATCGAGCGACGATCCAGTTCCGCATGCTCAATCGGTCCAAGGGCCCCGCGGTGTGGGCGCCGCGCGCTCAGTGCGACCGAGGGCTCTACCGTCGCGCCGTGCGGGCCATACTGGAAAAGCAGCCCGGGCTTGCGTTCGTGCAGGGCATGGTGGGGGGACTGATCCTCCAGCGGGACCAAGTGGCCGGGGTGCGCCTCACCGACGGGCGGGAGTTCCGCGCACGGGCTGTGGTGCTCACGGCGGGCACCTTCCTACGAGGGCGCATTCACATTGGGACCACCACCAAGATCACTGCCGGTCGCGCTGGAGACCCGGCGGCGGTGGAGATCGCCGAGCAGATGGAATCGCTCGGCCTGGAGGTGGCACGCTTCAAGACGGGCACGCCTCCGAGAATCGACGGACGGTCGGTGAACTACGACCGACTGGAGCGACAGGATGGCGAGGGCGACGGCTTTCGGTTCTCCCATTTCGAGCGTGCGCCGCGACCGTCACAGCGACCGTGCTGGATCGGGTGGGCGGGCGAAGCGGTCAAGGACGTCATTCGGCGTCATCTTCACGAATCGGCACTGTACGGCGGTGAAATCTCCGGACGCGGTCCGCGGTACTGCCCGTCGATCGAGGACAAGATCGTTCGCTTCCCTGAGGCAGACCGCCATCAAGTGTTTCTCGAGCCCGAGGGGCTGGCCACGACGGAGCTGTACGTCAACGGCCTGTCGACGTCGCTCCCGGTGGCCGTACAAGTGCAGTATTTGCAGGCGGTTAAGGGACTCGAACGGGTGCAGATGACACGGCCGGGCTACGCGATCGAATACGACTACTACCCCCCGCAGCAGCTCACCCCGTGGCTCGAGCTGAAGACGATCGAGCGCGTGTTCCTCGCGGGTCAGATCAATGGAACCACGGGATACGAGGAAGCAGCCGGTCAGGGGGTAGTGGCAGGGGTCAATGCAGTGCGCCGCATGAGGGGAGAGGAGCCCGTGGTGTTGTCGCGGGACCATGGGTATATCGGGGTCCTGATCGATGATCTTGTAACTCGTGGTGTGGATGAACCTTACAGGCTTTTCACCTCACGGGCGGAGTACCGGCTACTGCTCCGGCAGGACAACGCCCTGAAGCGACTGGGTCCCTTGGCCGAGGAGCTGGGGATGCTCGACGAGCAGGAGACGGCGGTGCTGCGCCGCCGCGTCGAGCAAGAGTCGCGGCTCGTGGAGGGGGCAGAGGCCACGACGATCCCCCCGGAAGCGGTCAACGCCCTGCTTCGGACGCTCGGAGAGTCGGAGATCTCCGAGCCTCGGCGTGTCGCAGAGCTTGTTCGCCGCCCGGCTGTGGGACTGCGAGAAGTGATGGACCTATCCGGCTCAGCCGAGGGCGAAGGCGTGGACGAAGACGCCTGGATGTCCGCTGAGATCGAGATCAAGTACTCCGGGTACCTGGAGCGGGAGCGAGTCGCTGCCCGAAAGCTCGCCGAGATGGCAGGATTCTGCCTACCTCACGGGCTTGCATATCTAGAACTCAAGAGTCTCAGCACTGAGGCTCGTCAGAAGCTGGAGCGAGTGCAGCCGAACTCCCTTGCTCAGGCGGCGCGGATACCAGGGATTTCTCCCTCCGATCTCCAGAATCTCGTGCTCGAGGTAATCCGCCACCGGCGCAGCGTCGCGTAGGGCTCGGGTACGGGGCACTCGCTACCTCCCTTTTTTTTCTTTGCTGCCGGCTTGATCAGCGTGAAGCTCGCGTTTCGCCGCGCGCGGCCCGCTGCTCCATTGCACGCTGCCACGGGTCCACGCTCCTTCCCTCGATTCCCATCGAGGTTCCACCGCACGGCGGAAGCCGAGGCGGGCCGCCATGACCCTGTGGTGGCACCGACGCAATCGCACTGGTCCGACGGAGGAGGGGGGCTAGTTGTGTGTCAGCTTCGGGCACCCGGCACCCCGAGCGCCACGGCGCTCCGAGAGGCTGTCGCAAGGCCCTGCCCCCAACCTTCCCGGAGCTCAGGGCATCTCGGACACAACATGAATCACACCCTCGCGTGACCAAGACACGGTGCCACGCGCCGCAGCTGTTTCACGTGAAACAGGACGCACCACGCTTCTAGCGTGGCGGTAAGTGCGCAGGTATATTCCGCGCACGTTGGAGACGGCACCAGCACGTAACCTGTTCCACAATGTTGTCTAAATCGTTGTCATATAAGTAGATATGCAATGTCAAACGTGATCGCGGTGGCCAACCAGAAGGGTGGGGTCGGGAAGACCACCACTGCGGTCAACGTGGCGGCTTCCCTCGCCACGGCGGAACACCGGACCCTACTCATCGACGCCGACCCTCAGGGGAACGCGACGAGTGGGATCGGCATCGCGGCGGCCGACATGAGCGGATCGCTGTACGACGTCCTGATCAACGAAGTCCCGATGACCGAGGTCGTGCACCACCACGTGGGCTTCCCGTCCTTGGACGTGGTCCCGGCGACGCAAGACCTGGTGGGTGCGGAAGTCGAGCTGGTGAACTGGCCGGCC
This sequence comes from Gemmatimonadales bacterium, assembly GCA_041602035.1. Taxonomy (GTDB): domain Bacteria; phylum Gemmatimonadota; class Gemmatimonadetes; order Gemmatimonadales; family GWC2-71-9; genus JAOTVV01. The sequence goes on from JBFIHA010000005.1 coordinate 122,422, forward strand.
CGGGAGAGCGTGATGCGTCGGCGGCTCGCCTCGCTGCGGGAGACGTACGAGTTCATTCTGATTGACTGCCCGCCGTCTCTCGGCCTGCTCACGCTCAACATGCTCACGTCGGCAGACTCGGTGCTGATTCCCATTCAGTGCGAGTACTACGCACTTGAGGGACTTTCGAAGTTGCTCAACACCGTGCGACTCGTGCAGCAGAATCACAACGCGGGCCTCACCATCGAGGGCGTGCTGCTCACGATGTTCGATCCGCGACTCAACTTGTCGAAACAGGTGGCGAGCGAGGCGAAGGAGTTCTTCGGACGCCAGGTGTTTCGTACCGCGATTCCGCGAAACGTGCGACTGGCGGAGGCCCCGAGCTTCGGCAAGCCCATCCTGTTGTACGACGTGCAATCCGCCGGAGCCAAGAGCTATCTCGCGGTGGCCCAGGAATTGGTGAAGCGCGCCGAGGACGGTGGGCGTGTGACTCCCGCCGACGGAGCGCTCCAACAGGCGGAGGTCCGCCCATGACCGGCCCCAGTGGGAAGCGCCGTCTCGGTCGAGGGCTCGAGGCGCTGCTCGGGCCGGCGGTGCCCGCCGAAGGGCGGGAGGATGCGTCACCTACCGAGCTGCCGATTGCCGCGCTCCGTCCCAATCGCTACCAGCCACGTCATACGATGGACGATGCCGCGCTCGCCGAATTGGCGGCGTCGATGGAGACGTCCGGCCTCTTGCAGCCCGTCGTGGTGCGGCCGGCCGACGACGGGTACGAACTCATTGCCGGTGAGCGCCGCTGGCGCGCCGCTCAGCGCCTTGGGTGGCAAGCAATCCCCGCGGTGGTTCGCGACGTCGACGACCGCACGCTGCTCACGCTCGCCCTGGTGGAAAACCTCCAGCGTGACGCGTTGTCCCCCATTGACGAGGCGCGGGGCTACGAGCGGTTGGTCGCGGAATTCTCGGTGTCCCAGTCCGCAGTGGGTGAACTGGTCGGTCGCGATCGCTCGACGGTGGCCAATGCGCTGCGACTGCTCAAGCTTCCTCGAGACGTGCAAGAGATGGTTCATACCAGCCGCCTCTCTACCGGCCACGCACGGGCGCTCTTGGCACTCGGCTCCGAGGCGAAGATCGTCTCGATGGCACGTCGCACCCTCGAGCTGCAGCTCTCGGTGCGCGAAGTGGAAGATTTGGTGCGGGGTGACGAGCGTGCAACGCCACGGCCACGCTCGCGCCGCGTTCAGAAGCCCCGGGATCCGGCGGTGCGCCGCGTCGAAGAGGCCCTTCGAGCGCGCCTGGGAACCGACGTACGGGTCTCGACGCGTGGCAAGTCGAGCGGACGGCTCACGATCAACTTCTACTCGGAGGACGATCTTACTCGTATCCTGGAGATCGTCCTGGGTGAGTCGTTCGAAGGATGATCCGTCGAGGCGTCACCATCATGATGCATCGCGACGGCGATGTGGAGTCACGCTCGATCCGGTTTCCGTTGTGGCTGTTTCGGATCATCGTGATCGGCACGCTTGTCACCGCCTCCCTCGTAGTGATTGGCGCGGTGCTGTACGCACCCATCGTGCGCACCGCGGCGCGGGTTCCGGGCCTCAATCGTGAGATGACCCAACTCCACGAGGAAAACGCGAAGGTCCGCGAGCTCACCCGCACCCTGGAAGGACTGGAGGCTCGCTACGAGCAACTGCGCACCATGCTGGGAGGCGACGTGGTTCCGCAACGCGGTCGGGAGTTCTCGTTCGCGACGGCGGCGCGGGCAATCATGGCACGCCGTCCCGACCAGGCGCGGCGCTACGAAGGGGGGGTGTCGGTGCCCCGCCATTGGCCGATCGATGACCGCGGCATCGTGACTAGGGGAACCGTAGCAGGCTCGTCGGGGGGTGAGCCGCACGCCGGGCTGGATATCGCCATCCCGATCGGCACGCCGATCCGGGCCAGCGGTGGAGGCACGGTCCGCGCGACCGGGGTCGATCCGTCGTATGGCTTGTTCGTGCGGTTGACACATCCCGAGGGTTTCGAGACCATGTATGGTCACGCCTCGCGGGTGTTGATCGGGGTCGGGGACACGGTGCAGGCGGGTCAGGTCATTGCCCTTTCGGGATCTACTGGCCGCTCGACCGCACCCCACCTGCACTTCGAGATCTTCCGAGATGGACGTTCGATCGATCCTTTCTCCCTCGTACAGGAGGGTAATTGACGATGGCCGTGTTCTCTTCCGGCGCGCACGACAGGAAACCAGAGAGTGGATCGCGGGTTGCCGGCCGCGAGGCCAGTATCTCCATCGTCGCGCCGGGCATGCGCATCATCGGTGAGCTCATCACCGACGGGGTCGTCAAGGTCGAAGGGACGGTCGAAGGCACCATCCGCGCCGAGCGAGAAGTCCTCATCGCCAAGGGCGGTGTCGTGGAGGGAGATATCCATACGCACGAAGCGGTCGTCGGTGGCAAGGTCGTTGGCTCCATCTTCGCCAGCGAGCGCATCGAGGTACAGCAGGGATCGGTCGTGCAGGGTGACATCGCCACCAAGCGACTCACCGTTCAGGAAGGCGGCGAGGTCAACGGCAGCATCAAGATGGGTGACGCCGATCCCGTACCGAGCCGCGCCCACTCCCCGCCCATGGGGGTTGCATCGTAGGCAATGGCGGCGCTGCTCGATGAGATCACGTCCTACCTGGATGGGTTTCTCCGTGTCTCGGAGGTGCGGGACAGCCCGAATGCCCTGAACGGGCTGCAGGTCACCAATGACGGGCACGTCGAGCGTTTCGCCGTTGCCGTCGACGCCTGTCAGGCTACGATTGACGCGGCGGCAGAGCACGGCGCCGATCTCCTCATCGTGCATCATGGTCTCTTCTGGGGTGGCCTCGAGCCCGTCACTGGGCGACACGGCCGGCGGCTACGCACGCTCATCAGGCACGGCATCGCGCTCTATTCGGCGCATCTTCCACTCGACGTCCATCCAGACGTGGGCAACAACGCCGTCCTCGCTCGTCGTCTCGGTGTCTCCGGTCCCGAACCATTCGGCGAATACGAGGGGCAGGCCATCGGCGTGGTGGGGTCGCTCCACGTCGCCCGGGATGCCTTGGCCGCGCTGGTTACCGCCGTTCTCGGCGTGACGCCCAAGGTGATTGCGGTGGGTCCGGACACCGTTCGACGGATCGGTATCGTCACCGGTGGCGGTGGCGACCTGATCAAACAGGCCGCGAATGCCGGCGTGGACACCTACGTCACTGGAGAAGGCAAGCACCACACGTATTTCGATGCCGAAGAGTTCGGCGTGAACGTCATCTACGCGGGGCACTACGCCACGGAAACCGTGGGCGTGAAGGCGCTGGCCGACCACGTGGCCGATCGATTCCATCTTTCGTGGGATTTCCTCGACCACCCCACCGGCCTGTGATGTTGCACATGGAGGTGTCGTTCCGGAGAGGGAGAGCCGGACTCGCCGTGGCGATCCTTGCCGCCCTGTCGTGCGGGAGGCCCTCACCGAGGGACGTGGCGCCAGTTCCACGAGCTGTCGAGCGGGCCGACACGGTCCCCGCCGTCGACTCGCTTGGCGTGCTGGACACGATGCCGGTGCCGGCGTTGCCGCCGGTGCCGGAGGTTCCCGCGCCCGAGCCGATTCCGCCGGAGACCGTCACCGTCGCCGCGCGGGACGTGCGCGTATGCGCCGGCGGTGACGTAATGCTCGGCAACAACCTCGATACGCTGTGGGCGGTGCGAGCGGGCGCGCGCTTGGGTCGCACGGTACCGGCCTTCCCCGACCCCGACGTGCTGCTCGCTCCGCTGCGGCCGCTCGTCGAAGATGCGCACGTCGTCCTCCTCAACATCGAAGGGGCGATTGGAGAGGGTCCGGCGCCACCGAAGTGCCGCCTCGGGTCACAGACCTGCTATGCATTCCGGCAGCAACCTCGAACGGCCGAGGCTCTGCGCCGTCTGGCATCCGGCGAGATCGTGGGGAACGTGGCCAACAACCATGCGCTGGACGCGGGCCGGATGGGGCTCGATGCGACGGTGCGGCATCTGGGGCTCGCCGGCGTGTACGTAACGGGCTATGACACGCTGGCCACCGTGGTCGAGACGGCCGATGGCGATACGGTCGCGTTTCTGGGTTTCAGCAGCGCCCAAGCGGGGCCCGACCCGCGCGACCTCCCAGCGGTTCGCCGGCACGTATCACGCGCTGCGGCAGGGTACGGCCGCCTGGTCGTGACGATGCATATGGGCGCCGAGGGTCGCGACGCGCAGCGGACACCGACCGAAGTGGAACACTACCTCGGTGAGAACCGTGGCAACGCCGTCGCGTTTGCGCGAGCGGCCGTCGAGTCGGGCGCAACGGCCGTTTTCGGGCACGGACCACACGTGATGCGCGCGGCGGAGTGGTACCAGGGAGCCCTGATCTTCTACTCGCTCGGCAACCTCCTCACGTATGGCCCGTTCTCGCTCGTGGAGCCGCTCAACCGCGGGGCGATCGCGTGCGTGGTGCTCGATCCTGCAGGCCGCGTAAGAGAAGGGCTCGTCCGCTCGACCTGGCAACAGCCGCCGGGCGTGGTCGCGCTGGATCGCACGCAACGTGCGGCCTGGTTGGTGGACTCGTTGAGCGTTCTCGACTTCCCGACCACGGCTCCCCGCTTCTTTGGCGAGGTCGTGCTCAGGACGCCCCGTCGGTGATCGCGGAGGCTGCTATCCGCGCATTGCGCCGCATTCCGGCCGCGCCGGGCCGCTCCAATGGGGTCCACCCATAGCGGTGAGTGAACTCGTCGTCGGACACGGCGAGCACCTCCGCCAAGTCCAGCCACTCAAGCTCGGGGTGGAGGCCGGGCAGGGGGGTCTCAGCGGGGCGCGCAAACTTCTCGTTCCACGGACATACGGCCTGGCAGACGTCGCAGCCGAATACCCAGGGAGCCATCGCCGGCCACAGCGACGGCGCGATGGCGCCGTCGTGCTCGATCGTGAGGTACGAGATACAGTGTCGGCTGTCGAGGACGCGTGGGGCCGGAAACGCGGCTGTCGGACATGCGTCGAGACAGCGTCGGCAGGTTCCGCAGCGATCCGCTTCGAATGGTGGGTCGACGGCGAGGTCGAGGTTGGTCAGCACGGTGGCGAGAAAGAAGTACGAACCGCTCGTCGGGGAGATGAGCATCGTGTTCTTGCCGATCCACCCGAGCCCGGCGCGCTGAGCGAGTTCCCGCTCTGGAACCGGACCCGCGTCGACGTAGGAGCGGGCGACCGTTTCCTCGTCCCCCAGCGTGCAAAGGTACGCGCCGAGGCTGTCGAGCGGCTGGCGGAGCGACTGATGATAATCGGTCCCCCGCGCGTACTTGGCGACCCGCCCGGCGCCACTCCTCGGAATGGAGTCGGGTTGGAAGTAGTTCTTCGCAACCACCACGGCTCGCGTCGCACCGGGAACAATGGTGGCCGGCTCGAGCCGCTGGGGAACCTGTCGCGCCATGTAACGCATGGTGCCCGCCATGCCGCGCTCGATCCATCTGGTGAGGGCAGCAGCGTGAGGGGTGGAACGCAGATCGCAGATCCCCACCGAATCGAACCCCAGCTCGGTGGCCCGGGCCCGCACCAGGGTCGCCCGCTGCTCGGGACTCACAGATGCATCACGGTGCGACGCCAGGTGACGAAGCGGATCACGTCCTCGACCGATGGCACGGCAGCCTCGTCGCCGTATGCCGTGTACATGCGCCATCGCATGTACTCCGCGGGTGGGAGTGGCAAGAACGGTGGGTGGCGGTACCAGTGGCGCGCGCGAAAGGCCCAGACCGTCCGGATGAGATCAATCGCCAGCCGTGGCCGCAGCAGTGAGCGGGCGGCGAGGGCCGCGGTGAGCCGTAACCATTGCCTACGTTGGCCGGAGGTTGGAGTGTGAGCTGGATCGTTCAAGTCGTCTCGCTTGTGGGCGCCGGACTCGTGCTCGGCGCCTATTTCGCCTTGCAGCGCCGCGTGTGGACCAGTACCGGCGATGCCTATTTGTGGTTCAACTTGCTCGGCGCGCTCCTGTTGACCGGCGTGGCAATCGTGGATCGCCGCATCGGCTTCGTGGTCCTGGAGGCCGCGTGGGCTACCATCAGTGCGTGGGCGATTTTCGGTCAGCGCCCACGCAGGCCGTTGGGCGACAGGCGCTGACCCCCCCACAGGATACTTGTATATTGGCGCGTATGGCTCTCGCAAGGACCGCCGACGCCCATCCCCTCGCCCACTATCGTGCCGAGTTCCCAGTCTTCGAGCGACAGATCTACCTGAACTCCTGTTCGTTGGGCGCCCTCTCCATCCGCTCCCGCCGGCGTGTGGAGGAGTTCATGGACATATGGGAGGCAAGAGGAGCAGCCGCGTGGTACGACGTGTGGTGGGACGCCCTGGCCACGCTGCGCTCCGGGTACGCCGCGCTAGTGAGAGCGCAGGCAACCGAGATCGCACTCCACGCGTCGATTTCGACGGCGACGTCGGTCCTCGCCGGCGTCTTGGACTATGAGAAACGGCCGAAGATCGTCACCACCTCCCTCGACTTTCCGACGATGGCGTACCAGTGGCTGTCCCGCCAACGCGACGGTATCGAGCTGGAGATCGTCGAAAGCCCGGACGGCGTCACTGTACCAGTCGATCACATTGCGGCTGCAATCGACGATCGGACGGCGTTGGTCGCAACGTCCCACGTCTTTTTCACCACCGGTACGATCCAGGATATCGCGGCCGTGGCCCGTGCTGCACACGCGCGGGGTGCGCTGTGCTATATCGATGCGTATCAGAGCGTGGGTCAACTCCCCGTCGACGTGAACACCGCCGGGGTGGACGTTCTGGCGGCGGGAGGCCTGAAGTGGCTACTCGGGGGACCCGGCATTGCCTTCCTCTACGTCCGGCGCGATCTGATCTCCCGGTTTACGCCAACCGTGACCGGTTGGTTCGCGAATGCAGACCAGTTTGCCTTCGACCCTCGCACCATCCGCTGGCACGATGACGCACGTCGGTTCGAGCAGGGGACTCCGGCGCTCGCGGCAGTGCACGCGCAGCTCGGTGGACTGGAGATCATCCAGGAGATCGGCGTCCCGAAGATACGTGATGTCGTGAGAGCGCTCACCGAGGATCTCATCGACCGCGCCAGGGCCAGGGGCCTGGCACCTCGAGTCGCAGCCGACCCGGACGCGCGGTCGGCCATTGTCATGATTCCCCAGGTCGATCCGGCCGCCACGGTGCGGCGACTCGCGGAGGCCCGTATCGTAGCGGACGCGCGCCCCGGGCACGTGCGGCTTTCTCCCTTCTTCTACAATCTCCAGGACGACAATGTCGCAGCGATCGAACGACTCGCAGCCCAGTGACCAAGCGCCCAAGCGTCGACCACCGCGCCTGACGGCCGACGAGCGGCTGTTTGTCGCCCCGCATCTGGAGCGGGCGGCCTTCACGCAGACCGATCCGTGGCGGGTGCTTCGGATCATGGGAGAGTTCGTCCAGGGGTTCGAGGAACTCTCGGAGGTCGGCGAGGCCGTATCGGTCTTTGGCTCCGCACGATCGAAGCCAGACGACCCGGTCTATCGAGCAGCGTGCGAAACAGCACGCCTGTTGGGTGAGCAGGGCTATACCGTGATCACGGGATCCGGGCCGGGCATCATGGAGGCCGCGAACAAGGGAGCACGAGAAGCCGGCGCGCCGTCGATCGGGCTGAATATCGAGTTGCCCATGGAGCAGTACGCGAACCCGTACGTCGACCGGGTCGTGGACTTCCGGTACTTCTTCGTCCGCAAGACCATGCTGGTCAAGTACTCGTCGGCGTTCATCGTCTTTCCTGGAGGCTTCGGGACCCTGGACGAGATGTTCGAGGCGCTGACCTTGATTCAGACCGGCAAGGTCCGGGACATGCCGGTCGTCCTGTACGGGACGGCCTACTGGGCGGGGCTCGTCAGTTGGCTCGAGGACACCCTGCTGGCCACCGGGAAGATCTCTCCGGGCGACCTGGACATCTTCAACGTGGTGGACACGCCGGCAGAGATCGTCCAACTTGTGGTCGCGTCGCGTCACCGTCGGCAGGAGAATCTCATTCCATGACGCTAGTCACGGCTGGAAGGATACCGCGATGAGTGAGCGGAAGAGCACACTGCTTCGTGGAGCACCCATCAGCCCGCGGCCGATTCGCGGCGACGAGTCGGTTGTCCAGTTGATGGAGAATGCGTTCCTTGCGTACAACGCGGGCCGCCTGCGCGAGGCAGCGCAACTCTTCGCGGATCGGATGCTGGAGGAGGATGTCACTGTCGCCCTGAGCTTGACCGGCGCGATGACGCCGGCAGGCGTCGGGATGTCCTGCGTGATCCCCCTCATCGAGGCCGGGTTCGTTGACTGGATCGTCTCGACTGGCGCCAATCTCTACCACGACTGCCACTTTGCGCTTGGCTACTCGATGCATCGGGGCACGCCACGCGCGGACGATGTTCTGCTACGGGAGGAAGGTGTCGTACGGATCTACGACATCTTCTTCGACTACTCCGTGCTGTTGCAGACCGATGAGTTCCTGCGCCAGGTGTCGCAGCAGGTGGAGTTCCAGCGGCGTATGGGAAGCGCCGAGTACCACTATCTCCTGGGGAAGTACGTTGGCGAGCGCGAGCGCGCTCTGGGATTGAGCCACAAATCGCTGCTGGCGACGGCGTACGAGCACGCGCTGCCCATCTACACGTCGTCACCGGGCGATTCGTCGATTGGCATGAATGTGGCAGAGCTACAGTTGGACGGGTACAAGATCGGGTATGATGTTTCGGCTGATGTCAACGAAACCGCTGCCATCGTGCTCGATGCCAAGCGGCGAGGCGGCAAGAGCGCCGTCCTGATCATCGGCGGCGGAAGCCCCAAGAACTTCGTGCTGCAGACCGAGCCGCAGATCCAGGAAGTGCTCGGCATCGAGGAACGCGGGCACGACTACTACCTGCAGATCACCGATGCCCGCGCCGATACGGGCGGTCTCTCCGGGGCTACACCGGGTGAGGCGGTCAGTTGGGGCAAGGTCGATCCGGAGCAGCTCCCCAACTCGGTGGTCTGTTACCTCGATGGCACCGTCGGACTGCCTCTGTTGACGGCCTATGCGCTCGCCAAGCGGAAGCCACGGGGTCCGAAACGGCTGTACGAACGTCGGGCGGAGCTGATGGAGCGGTTGCGAGCCGAATATCGGAAGGCGCGGGACTTCCGCGATGCCAGGGTGGATGGCTCGGCACTTCCCGACGTCGACGACATCGAGCTCCGCAGCTTCTGACTCAGTCGACGACCCCCGTGATTTCCTGGCGGAAGGCGACGCTGCGGTCGACCTCGTAGCGATAGGCGGCCAACTCGGCGTCACGCCGGGCCTCATCCCACCCCATTTCGCGTACAGCCAAGTCGGCGATGGTCGGCGTGACCTCGAGCACTGCCTCGGGGGCGGCATAGAAGAGGTGTGTCCGTCGGATCAGGAGATCCGACAGCGTGATGGCCATCTCGCGCCGCATGGCATGGAGGAGCTCTGCCCACAGCGTTGTGTGTCCAGGCACCACGGGCTCGTTCAGCTTGGGGTCCGACTGGGCCAACCGTGCGACCGCCGGTGCTTCACTCCCGTAGGTGTGAGCGAGGTGGCGGGCGACCGGCTCCGGGAACCCCTCGGTCATGGCGGCGGTCGCCACCACGTCGAGGTCGCGCGCTTCGCCGCCCGGCAGAGGTTCTCGGTCAGTTGGCGCCCGTGAGGGAACGGCCCTCCCATCCCGTTCGTGCAGGCACCGAGCGACCCGATCAACCATCTCGGCGGCCATGCTCCGGTAGGTGGTGAGCTTCCCTCCGATGATCGACAGGAGTCCGTTGTCACTCTCGATCACCACATGCTCTCGTGACACGGCCGCCGGATCGTCGGTCTCGTCCTGGCGTACCAGTGGACGGACGCCGGCCCACGTCGCCAGGACATCCTCCGGTCCGAGGCGTGCGTCCGGAAACAGTGCATTGGCCGATCGAAGGACGTAGACGACGTCCTCACCGCTGGCGCGTACCTCGCCGAGGCTGGCATCGAGTTCCGATTCCGTGGTCCCGATATAGGTGAGCTCTCCCCACGGGACGATGAACATGACCCGCCCGTCGATGGGGGAGATGAACGTGATGGCTTCGTGATTGCCGAGTGCTCGTCTCGACACCACGATGTGGACCCCCTTGGTGCAGCGCAGTGCTGGCTCGCCACCACTCGGCAGGCGAACCTCATCCGACCACGGGCCGGCAGCGTTCACCACCACGCGGGCCCGCACGAGCCTCGTCGTATCGGTCACCAGATCCGTCACCCAGGCGCCTCCCACCTGCCCGCCCGCCAATTCCAGGCGCTCTGCCCGGGCGTAGTTGGCGACGATGGCGCGGTGGCGATGGGCATCTCGGAGGTTGGCCAGGGTGAGACGGGCGTCGTCGCATTGGGCGTCGAAATACCGAGCGCCACCCTTGAGCCCCCTGGGCCGAAGGCCCGGCTCTGCCTGGAGCAAGGCTCGCTTGCTCAGCATTCGATGGAGACGCACATTCCTGAGTAGAGCTAACAGATCGTACAGCAGGAGTCCGGCCTCGAGTTTCCACATCGACAGCCGGCTTCCTTCGTGGATCGGGAACAGAAACGATCGTGGCCAGACGAGATGGGGTGCGATCCGAAGCAACGTTCGCCGCTCGCGGCAGGCCTCGAAGACCAGCTTCCAGTGCCGGTGCTCCAAGTACCGGAGTCCGCCGTGCACCAGGCGGGAGCTGCGGGAGCTCGTACCGGCGGCGAAGTCCCCCATCTCGACGAGGACCGTGCGGATACCACGCATCGCGGCATCTCGGGCAATGCCAGCGCCGGTGATCCCGCCACCGATAATGAGCAGGTCGACGGGTTCGGCGGCCATGGCCTCGAGGTTGGCGGCGCGAGCCAGGTAGGAAAAAGGAGCGTCCATTCAGTGTCGGCTGCCGGCGGTCGCAGTGTTCTCAGCACCTGGTTCCAGTGGCACGCGCGCCTGATCGAGCCCGACATGCGCGTGCTCGACTTGGCGTGTGGTGAGGGACTCCACGCCATCGCGGCGGCGAAGCGGGGCGCGAAGGTGGTGGCCATCGACAACGATCCGACTCGGCTTGAGCACGCACAACAGACGGCGCAGAAGGCGAAGGTCGCCGTCGACTTCGTGCAGGCGGACCTGTCTCGCGAGCCCGTCCCCGACGGCCCCTACGACATCGTGTTGCAGTTCGACTATCTGGATCGCCGTCGCCTGCCGGAGTTCCTCGCCGTGGTCGAGCCCGGCGGCTACTTCCTGGCGGAGACCTTCCTGGAGCAGCAACGGGAGTTGGGCTGGGGGCCAACCTCGGATGAGCACCTCCTGAAGACGGGCGAACTGTGGACCTTACTTGGGCCGTTCGAGATCGTCCTCGCCCGCGAAGTCCTGGAGATCCTAGACGGGCGCACGAAGGCCGTCGCGAGCATTCTGGCCCGCCGGCCGCCCGAATGATGCGCAGGGCGTACAGGCTGCCACAAGAGTCGTAGAACGTCGAGCATCCCGCTGGCCCGCGTTCTTCCCGCTCAGTAGCTTTCCGTCATCATGTCGCAGATATCGAACGGGCGTCGGGTTGCCGTGGTGGCGGGGTGCCGTTCACCCTTCAGTCGGGCCGGGACCGATCTCAAGGACGTGTCGGCCGTCGATCTCGCGCGTCACACGGTCGTCGAGTTGGTGCACCGAGCCGGCCTCCGCGGCTCTGAGGTCGACGAGATCTATTTCGGCCAGGTGGTCGCGAGTCCGTTGGTGCCGAATATCGCCCGGGAGGTCAGTCTCCTGCCGCAGTTCCCGGCCAGCATTCCGGCTGCCTCCGTGAATCGCGCATGTGCGTCGTCGAACAGCGCCATTGTCCTGGGCCACGACCAGATCCGACTCGGTCACGCAGATGTCGTGATTGCGGGTGGTGCGGAGAATCTCTCCGACGTACCCATCCTGCACTCGAAGCGCTTCTCCGAGATCCTCGTCGGGCTGTCCAAGGCCAAGAACGTCAACGAGCGACTGCGGCTTCTGTCGGGCTTTCGCCCCAAGGATCTCGTGCCAGTGAGTCCGGCCATTGCTGAGCCGTCCACCGGCGAGTCGATGGGGGAATCCGCTGAGAAGATGGCGAAGCTGAACGGGATCGGCCGACAGGCGCAGGACGAGTTCGCGGTGCGGAGCCACCGCCTTGCCCACAGCGGGGCGGAGGACGGGCGCCTGGCGGCGGAGATTGCCCCGCTGTTTCTCGATGGGCAGCCCGAGCCCATCACGCGCGACAACGGCGTACGGCCGGATACGAGCGTCGAGCAGGTCGCGAAGTTGAAACCAGTGTTCGACCGGCGATACGGCACGGTGACGGCCGCTAACAGCTCACCCCTGACCGACGGCGCAGCGGCAGTCGTGCTGATGGCCGAGGAGACGGCGAGCGCGCTCGGCTACGAGCCGCTCGCCTCCATCCGGTCGTACGCCGTGGCCGCGCTCGACCCGGGCGACCAACTCCTCATGGGTCCGGCCTACGCCGTGCCGAGGGCCCTCGAGCGCGCGGGGATCGCATGGACGGATCTCGGACTCGTGGAGATGCACGAGGCGTTTGCCGCTCAGGTGTTGTCCAACATCCAGGCATTGGAATCGAAACGGTGGGCGGTTGAGCAGCTCGGCAGATCCGAAGCCGTCGGCGTGGTGAACCGGGACACGCTCAACGTCATGGGCGGGTCCATCGCGCTCGGGCATCCCTTCGGGGCGACGGGCGCTCGGATCACGCTGACGCTCGCAAACGAGATGCAGCGCCGGGATGTTCAGTTCGGACTCATTTCGGTATGCGCGCAGGGCGGGATGGGGTTCGCGATGGTGCTGGAGCGTCGATGACGGCGGCGCTCAAGGCTCGGGTCGAACGAGGCATCGCGTGGCTTGAGCTCGACCTCCCCGACGAGCCGGTGAACAAGATTACGCGCGACGTGCGGGACGAGTTCGAGCGCGTGCTGCACCGACTCTCGTCGGATCCCGACGTGCGTGCCGGGATCTTGATCTCCCGAAAAGCGGGCTCGTTCATTGCCGGCGCGGATATCGACGAGTTCGGGGCCCTCGGATCTCGCGACGAGGCGCACGCGCTCGTGCGGTCGGGGCAGGCGCTAGTGACCCGTCTGGCTACACTCGGCAAGCCGGTGGTGGCGGCAATCAACGGCGCATGCCTCGGCGGCGGGCTGGAGACGGCCCTTGCCTGCACGTACCGCATTGCGGCTGACGATCCCAAGACCGTCATCGGGCTTCCCGAGGTTCAGCTTGGCATCCTGCCGGCGGCCGGTGGTTGCCAGCGTCTCCCGCGGCTGATCGGGGTCCGGGCAGCGCTCGACATGATTCTGGCCGGCAAGCAGGTGCCTGCCAAGCGCGCGCACCGACTCGGGATCGTCGACGAGCTCGTGCACCCGGCAATCCTCGACCGGGTTGCCGAGGAGGCAGCTGCGAGACTGGCCTCAGGGTGGGACCCAACACGGCGCCGGAGCGGACTGGGGGACCTCGCACTCGATGACAACCCCGTGGGTCGCCGATTGGTGTTCTCGTCCGCTCGGAAGCAGGTCCTCAAGAAGACTGGCGGGCACTATCCCGCTCCACTCGCCGCGCTACAGGCAGTGGAGCACGGAATGAAGCACGGCGTGGAGGCGGGACTCGATCTCGAGGCCACGCTATTCGCCGAGTTGGCGGTGAGCCCCGTCTCCCGCAACCTCGTGAGGATCTTCTTCGCCACCACGGCGCTGAAGAAGGATTGGGGCCTACCGGGCGACGCACCGGCACCGCGTTCGGTGGCCAGTCTCGGCATCGTCGGTGCCGGTTTCATGGGTGCCTCGATCGGTGCGGTGGCGGCGATGAAGGCAGATGCCAGCGTGCGGTTCAAGGACCGCGACCTGACCAGTGTGGGTCGGGGCCTGGTCGTTGCCCGCCGACTGCTGGGTGAGCAGCGGGAGCGTGGCCGGCTGAGCAGGTTCGAACACCGTCGTCTGCACCGCCTCCTCTCGGGCAGTGCGGGGTGGGAAGGGTTCGGTCGCGCCGATCTCGTGATCGAGGCGGTCTTCGAAGACCTCGAGCTCAAGCGACAGATCTTTGCCGAGCTCGAGACCCAGGTCGACGATACCTGTGTGCTGGCATCCAACACCAGCACCATTCCCATCACCCAAATCGCCGACGGGCTCCAACGCCCCGATCGGATGCTGGGCATGCATTTCTTCTCACCCGTCGAGAAGATGCCCCTTCTCGAGGTGATCGTCACAGAGGACACGGCGTCGTCCGCAACGGTCACGGCGGTGGCATTCGGCCGCAGGATGGGCAAGACGGTGATTGTGGTGAGGGACAGTCCGGGATTCTGGGTAAATCGTCTCCTCGCTCCGTACCTCAATGAAGCTGGGCAGCTGCTGCAGGAGGGCGTTGCCGTCGAGACGATCGACAAGACGATGATGAAGTACGGATTCCCGGTCGGGCCGATCACCCTCCTCGACGAGGTCGGACTCGATGTGGCACTCAAGGCCTCGACCGTGATGCACGCGGCCTATGGAGACCGGATGACGCCGCCGGGGGGTCTGCAGCGTCTGACTGAGGACGGCCGACTGGGTCGGAAGAGCCAGCGGGGGTTCTTCCGCTACGAGGATGGGAAGCGCCGCGACGTCGACATGGCCGCGTACGAGATCATCGGGGCGCACCCGGATCCGCAGGTGCCGCGAGACGACGTGCAGCCGCGTCTCGTTTACATCATGCTGAACGAGGCCGTCCGGGCGCTCGATGAAGGGGTGGTCCGCAGCGCCCGCGACGGTGATATCGGTGCTGTCTTTGGCATCGGATTCCCGGCATTTCGCGGTGGTCCACTCCGATACCTCGAGGAAGTCGGCTTGGCACAGGCCGTTGCGACACTCGAGACGCTGGCGCAGCAGTACGGTGAGCGTTTCGTCCCGTGCCCTCGGCTTGTCGCCATGGCACGTGCTGGCGAGGTCTTCCATCCGCAATGATCCCCACACCATCCAATGCTCCGTAGCACGTTTCTCTGGCTGAGCGAGCGCCGAGGTGTCTTCGACTTCCTCAAGCGCAACAGCATTGCCCGTCGAGTCGCCACGCGATTCGTCGCCGGCGAGACGCTCGACAGCGCCATCGACGTGGGCCGCACGCTCAATGCCCGCAACATCACGGTGAGCCTCGACCTGTTGGGCGAGAGCGTGTCATCGCCCGAGGAAACGCACGTGGCGCGGGATGCGATCAGCCAGACCCTCGACGCCATTGCGGAATCACGGATCGACGGGAACGTGTCGGTGAAACTGACGCAGCTCGGTCTCGACGTTGACCCGGAACTCTGTGCGGACAACATGCGAGCGATCCTGAGCCGCGCTCGCGAGTCGAACATCTTTGTCCGCATGGACATGGAAGGGTCGCCCTACACGGAGGGCACGCTGCGACTGTTTCACGATGTCCTGAACCCCGAATACGGTGAGCTCACGGGGGTCGTCATTCAGAGCTACCTGCGCCGGTCGGAGAAGGACGTCGATGCCCTCATTGCCGCGAAGGCGAGGGTGCGCTTGTGCAAAGGAGCCTATGCGGAACCACCGGAGATCGCCTTCCAAGGGCAGACGGAGGTCAGGGCCTCGTTTTCACGGCTCATGCGGAAGCTGCTCGAGCATGGGAACTATCCCGGGGTCGCGACCCACGATGAGGTCCTGATCGACGAAACCGTGGCCTTCGCCAAGGCCCGCGGCATTGACGCCGACCGGTTCGAGTTCCAGATGCTATACGGTGTGCGACGCGATCTCCAGGAGTCGCTACGCGGGCAGGGATACAACATGCGGGTGTACGTTCCCTTCGGGACACACTGGTACCCGTATCTCATGCGACGTCTCGCTGAGCGGCCGGCCAACTTTGGCTTCATGGTCGGGAGCATCGCGAAGGAGACGTTCCGCCGTCGGTGAACGACGACACGACCCTTGGTGGCTACCAGGACGTGCACGATCGTCCACCGGCCTTTGAAGGCCCGGACGGCCGGGCCTATTCCGTGGCGGTGTACGTGGACGACGCGCCCGATGCCGGCGGGCAATTCGGCGCGGCGCTGCTGTTCGTCCAGTGGTCGGTCGAAGGCGACAGGGTTGTGAGTCATTTGGAGAGCCCGTATCTCGCCTATGCCGACACGCCTAAGCGGGCCGAAGCCGACCTGCGGCACCTCTCCCTCGTTGAGGTGAAACGTCATCTCGACGCTGCGGTCGCGGCTGCCGGGCCACCGAGCTGGTAGTGGTCGCCGAAGCGATCGTGCTGTCCAAGACGGGCGGCCGCTATGTGATCCGGGTCGACGAGCATACGATGGAGGCCAGCCTGCGCGGTCGTCTCAAGCAAACGCAACAGCCTCGGGTGCTGGTCGGCGACGTCGTGACCATTCGCTCGCATGGCGACGGATCGGTCACTATCGAAGATCGACGGCCACGGCGGTCCGTGCTCAAACGACGCACCCCAGGGCGGTCGCGCGGCGTGCGGCCCGTGGCTGCCAATGTCGACCAGGTGGTGGTTGTGGGAGCGGCGGACCGTCCGGCATGGGATCCACACTTGATCGACCGATTCGTGGCGGTGGCCGCGGCGAATCACCTACCCGTCGTGGTGGTCGTGAACAAAGGCGATCTGGTCGAGGATTGCTCGACGATCGCCGCCCCGTACCGAGAGGCGGGCTATCCCGTGGTCCTGACGAGTGTCCCCAACCGGTTAGGGCTGTCCGAACTCGGAGGGTATCTAGAAGAGCAGGTCTCGCTGTTCACCGGCCCGACCGGCGTGGGAAAGTCGAGTCTGTTGAATGCACTCCAACCGGGGCTGCGGCTGCGAACTCGTCCGGTGAGCACGCGCTCGCAGGGCGGCAGGCATACGACGGTGGCTGCCGAGATGCACCCGTTCGGCACAAAGGGCTTTGTGGTGGATACGCCAGGACTCCGTGACATCGGTCTCTGGGGCCTGGACCCCCAGGAAGTCGAGGCTGCCTTCCCCGAGATTCGACGACGTGCGCCGGGGTGCCGGTTCGATGACTGCCGCCATGTCCGCGAGCCGGGCTGCGCGGTCGCGTCCGCCGCGGCCGAGGGCGTCCTACCGGAGAGCCGGCTCGCGTCCTACCGGCAACTACTGGAGGAGGCGACGCAAGCGGCCCGTCCATGGTCGCAGGGGCGACCGCGCTGATGGTGAAGCAGAACGGCTCAGCTGCGGCGGGCGATCTGCGGGAGCGCGACCGGTCGGGGGCCCTCGTGCGACCATTCGCAGGATACCGCTTTGCGGACCGTGATCGACTGAGTGACCTGCTGGCGCCCCCGTACGACGTCATCACGCCGCCAGACCGCGAACGGTTGGCCACGCGCCATCCCGAGAACATCGTGCACTACATCCTGCCGCACGGCGGGGACGACCGATACGTGCAGGCCGCAAGCACACTACGCGACTGGATTGCGAATCGTGTGCTCGAACTGGACCGGGAGCCCGCGGTCACCGTGCTTCGCGAGACCTTTACCGCGCCCGACGGTCGGATGGTGAGCCGCGGCGGCGTCATTGCCGGCGTTGCGGTAGAACCGTTCTCGACCGGCCGCGTGAAGCCACACGAGCGGACCCATCGGGGGCCAAAGGCCGATCGCCTCGCCCTGCTGCGTGCAACGGGGGCGATGTACGAGGCGCTCCTCATGTTGGCGCGCGACCCCACCGGGGATCTGCGGACGCTGATCGGCGAAGCGACCACGAAGCGTCCATGGGGAACCGCACGGGTACAGGAAGCGGAAGTGGCGATCTGGCGCGTGACCGGGACCGACGCTCAAGCTCTGGCGGGTGCCGCGGGGTCCGGCGCGTTGTACCTCGCCGACGGGCATCACCGTTACGAGACGGCGGTGACGTACTTCGGTGAGCACCCGGCCGCGGACCTGATCCCCGGCTACGTCGTGCCGTTGGAGGATCCAGGATTGCTCGTACGACCCACGCATCGCGTCCTCTATGGGACACCGGTAGACGCGCGAAGCCAGATCCCCCACCTCCGTGAGCGATTCCAGCTTAGGGAGCTTCCGCCGGAAGCCCACTACGAGGAGGATCTCGCGCAGCTCGGCTCACGCGGTACCGCGTGCGTGCTCGTGCTCCCCGGCGGTCAGGCACTCGCCCTGCTTCTCAAGAGCGGCGCCCGCCTAGGGGATCTCTCCTTTGCGGGCGAGCCCTCCGTTGCAGCCCTCGATGTCGCGCGTGTCGACGAGCTGATCGTGAAACGTCTGGCGGCAGCCATGGGTGAGGGCAACCGACTCGAGTATGCCTCAGACGCCGCCTTCGTGATCGACGAGGTGCGTACCGGCCGTGCCGCCTGCGGTGTGTTGGTCAATGCGACCCCGGTCGATGCGGTGCTCGCGGTTGCCGACGCGGGTGCGGTCATGCCACAAAAGTCGACGTTCTTCACCCCCAAGGTGCCCAGTGGCGTGGTCGGCATCCACTACACTACCTGATCCGGCGGCAGGCGGCCTGGTCTCCACCCTCTCTTTCATCGGAGCTGAGTCGAGATGAACGTGCGTCCTCGGGAGCGGATCTTGGCGAACCTCGAGTCCATCTATCGTGAGGCGTATGGTGCAGCCTCTGCGACGAAGGACCAGGAGCGGATGCAGCAACTCGACGCATCCTTTCAGCGGGAGCAACTGATTCTCGAGGTGCTCCTCGACATCCGCGACGCGATTGTGAGCATCGGTGAGGGGACCCCGTCCAAGTCGGCGTTGGAGAAACTCGACGCGTTGAGAAAGCTGACGAGGCTTCGTTGACCGAGTATTATTACCGGCCATGACCTCCCGAGCGAATTCGAAGAGCGATACCGGCGAACTGTCGAAGCGACGGCGAACAGCGCGCTTCGAGAAGGCGGAGTTGCTCGACATCTATCGCCTCATGGTTCTCTCGCGCCGGCTGGATGACAAGGAGATCCAACTCAAGCGTCAGAACCGGATCTTCTTCCAAATCTCGGGAGCGGGTCATGAGGCCATCCTCGTCGCCGCCGCCAAGCTCCTCAAGCCGGGCCACGACTGGTTCTATCCGTACTACCGCGATCGGGCCCTGTGCTTGGCCCTCGGCATGACACCGACCGAGATGCTGTTGTCGGCAGTCGCGGCAGCCGACGATCCGAATTCTGGCGGTCGGCAGATGCCGTCGCATTGGGGCCGTCAGGACCTCAACATCGTCAGCTCGTCGAGCCCGACGGGGACGCAGTACCTGAACGCCGTTGGGTGCGCCGAGGCGTGGCTGCGCTATGATCGCATCACCGCCATCCCCGACCGCGCCACACGGAGTCGACGTGACGAGGTAGTGTTCTGCTCGTCCGGCGATGGGACCACGAGCGAGGGCGAGTTCTGGGAAGCCCTCAACACGGCCAGCAACCTGCAGCTCCCCGTGCTGTTCGTGGTGGAAGACAACGGGTATGCCATCTCGGTGCCGGTGGAGGTGCAGACGGCGGGCGGATCGATCTCCAGCCTGGTGGGCTGCTTTCCGAATCTCTACGTGGACGACGTGGACGGGTGTGACCCGATTCTCTCGTATGAAGTCCTCGCAAGCGCCATTGCGCATTGCCGCGCTCGCAAGGGCCCTGCGTTGGTGCATGCCGACGTGATTCGGCCGTATTCGCACTCGCTGTCCGATGACGAGGTGCACTACAAGCCGTCGGAGGAGCGGGACGCGGAGGCGCAGCGGGATCCGTTGATCACGTTCCCAACTCGGTTGGTGAGCGACGGGGTGGCGACCGAGGCAGAATTGGAGGACATCCGCGCGAAGGTCGAAGAAGAAGTCGATCTCGCGACGGAGGTGGCGCTGGCGTCGCCGCAGCCGCAGCGGGACACCGTGGAGCGCTACGTGTATTCCCCGGATGTCGACCCCACCTCCGAGGACTTCGATACCGAAAGCGATCCGCGTTTCGAGGGCGACCCTACCACGATGGTCGATCTCCTCAACAGGTGCATGAGTGAAGAGATGGCCCGCGATCCCCGGATCGTGGTCTTCGGCGAGGACATCGCCGACGTGTCACGGGAGCGACACCTCGAGCAGGTCAAGGGCAAGGGTGGTGTCTTCAAGGTCACCTGGGGGCTGCAGCGGAAGTTCGGGAGCGATCGGGTCTACAACTCCCCCCTGGCAGAGGCGAACATCGTCGGTCGGGCCGTGGGCCTCGCCACGCGCGGCATCAAGCCCGTGGTCGAGATCCAGTTCTTCGACTACATCTGGCCCGCCTACCATCAGATTCGCAGCGAGCTCGCGCTGCTCAGGTGGCGCAGCAACAACGCCTTTTCCGCCCCGGTGGTGATTCGTGCCACCTATGGCGGGTATCTGAAGGGGGGCGCCATCTACCACTCGCAGACGGGCGCCGTGGTCTTCACGAGCGTGCCAGGATTGCGGGTGGTGTGTCCGTCCACTGCACTCGATGCCAATGGGTTACTGCGGACGGCGATCCGGTGCGACGACCCCGTGCTGTTCTTGGAGCACAAGCACCTGTACCGGCAGACGTACAACAAGTCGGCGACTCCCGGCCCGGACTTCATGATTCCGTTCGGCAAAGCGAAGGTGGCTCGGGAGGGCAGTGACGTGAGCGTGGTGTCGTACGGTGCGGTGGTGCAGCGGGCGATCGTCGCGGCGAAGGAGCTGGAAGAGACGGAGGGGATCAGTGTCGAAGTGATCGACCTCAGGACCCTGAGTCCGGTGGACTGGACCACCATCGGTG
The DNA here is from genome assembly GCA_041602035.1 of Gemmatimonadales bacterium. Classification (GTDB taxonomy): domain Bacteria; phylum Gemmatimonadota; class Gemmatimonadetes; order Gemmatimonadales; family GWC2-71-9; genus JAOTVV01. The sequence continues at coordinate 143,082 of JBFIHA010000005.1, forward strand.
CGTCGGTTCGGAAGACCAACCGGGTGATCATCGCGTATGAGGACTGCCTGTCGTGGGGGTACGGCGCCGAGATCGCGGCACGCATTGCGGACGAGATGTTTCCGTGGCTCGACGCACCGGTTCGCCGCGTTGCGGCGCTGGATACGTTCGTCGCCTATGCGCCGGAGTTGGAAGACGTGATTCTCCCGCAGGTCGCCGACCTCACGGAAGCCATCCGAGACATCGCCTCGTTCTGAGGGGGGAATCGGGACAACGGGTGCGGTGGCGCCCGCCCTGGCACGCCCGACGGCGATTGATCAGCGCGGCCGATGTCCCCCAAGCGCTTCCTTGATTTCCCCTGCCGCGTCGATCGCGGCTTCCACGTCGATCTTGAGCGCGCGCGCGGCCTGGGTGGCAGAGGTCAGGTCGCTCAGGACTTCGGCCACGCCGGCCGACCGGAGTCGCAACAGGTCGAACCGGACGTTTTGAATGGCGAGGACACAGGACTCGAACTGAGCTTCGATCTTTCCTCGTCGAGCTGAGAGTTCGGCGAGCGTCGCGCGCTGCCGCCGGAGAAGGTCGAGGCGACGATCCGTCTCTGGGTTCGTCTCCTGGCCCTCCAGGTCGGCAATACGTTCGTCCAGTTGGCTCACCGCGCTCTGATCGACCTGCCCCTCCATTTGCTGGAGCGTACGGGCGAGGTCGGTAGCGCGCTGAAAGAGTGACTCGACCGTTGGAACGACGTCTGGCAGCAGGACCCGCTCCGACTCGGGAAGTCGATCGATCAACTTGATGATCGCCGCGTGGTCCTTGCGCATCTGCTGAATCTGACCGGCGAGCTGACCGAAATCGCCGGTCGTCGGCTCCGGGAGCCGTCGTCGCTCGGCGGGGTGGCTGTTGGAGGGAGACGGCAACGCGTCGGCCGCGGGCGGACGGTTGAGGACGTCCCGCATGCTGTATCCCGACGACCAGAGCTTGCCGTACTGGGAGGCGAGCCCGATTCCCCATCCGATCGCGGGAAAGAGAAACCACGGCGTGGCCAGACCTGTCACGACGTTGAGGAGTAAGAGGCCGCCGTTCACGGAGACATACGACGCGAAGTTGGCGCGGAACTTCCGGACGACGGTGGGCTCACCCCCGGGACTCGTCGCGCTCTCGTCCGTCTCCGCTTTTTCGACCGCTCGTCCACGGGCTCGCGCCGGTCGTGGCCGGTCCGAGGGGGCGCGTCCTTCCTCGAACCACCGCCACCAGTCGTCATCTCGCTTCGCCGGACTCGGTCGCGGTCGTGGTCGGCGCGCTGGGCTCGGCGGCCGTGACAGTGGCGACCGCGGTCGGTAGGGACCCGACGAGCGGCTCTCGAGGGCACGCCGCAGGGCGTCCGCGGTGGGCCACCGATTCTCGGGTTCCTTGTCGAGGCACCGGCCCACGGCGGCGACCAGGTCGTCCGGACAGTCGCGCCGTAGGTCGTGGATGTTCGGAACCGGCTGGGTCACCTGCTTCAGCAGGATGCCTGCGACCGTCGGTGCCTTGAACGGGACCTCGCCCGTCAGCATCTCGTACGCGACGACGCCGAGTGAGTAGATGTCGCTGCGGGCATCGATCTCGCGCTCGCCCGCAGCCTGCTCGGGGCTCATGTACGCTGGCGTGCCGATCGCGACGCCCGTGCCGGTCAGCGTCCCACCACTGGCGTCCGTCAGCGCCTTGGCGATACCGAAATCGGTGACCATCACCCGCCGTCTCGTTCCCTCGAGGAGGATGTTGTCGGGCTTGATGTCCCGATGCACGATCCCCATGGCATGCGCGAGCCCCAGCGCGTCGGCCGTTTCCTTCATGATGCGCCGGGTCTCTTCGATGGGGAGACGCTCCCGACGCCGGAGCCGGGCGGCGAGCGACTCGCCGTCGACATAGCCCATCACGAAGTACACGAGGCCGGATTCCTCACCCACCGTATGGATCGGTACGATGTGCGGATGCGAGAGCCGGGCTGCGGTCTGCGCTTCCCGAGTGAACCGCTTTCTGATCTCCTCGCGGAAGGCGAGTTCGGGCGGGAGAACCTTGATGGCGACGCGACGCCGGAGGCGTATGTCGCGTGCACTGAACACAATGCCCATGCCGCCCCGACCGATCTCACCTTCGATCGCGTAGGCATCGGACAGCACCTCGGTGAGTCGGCTACGAAGCGTCTCTTGGGTCTCGTCAGCCATGTAGCTTTAGGTCCAGACCGGGGATAGATTAACGTACTCTGCTACACACGGGCAACCGGGAGCCCCCAGACCGAGGCCGCCATGCGCTGGGTGACGGACGATTCGGGACGCCGCTGGTCCGCCGAGCGAGTCGGGCGGACCTCGGGACTGATCCCGACGAAGAAAGCCAAGCGCTCATTCCCAGAACCGGCTGATATCATCCGGTTCGAGTGTGAATCGGACGGAGACGAACCGGCAAGGGAAGTGCAAGCACGCGCCGGCCTCCTCGAGCAACTCACCGAGTCCGAGCTACGCGCCCTCCTGAACGTTGCCCCTCGGGCTCCCTGACCCCGATCTCGTACGCGCTCCCCGTCAATCTGGCAGCCCGTCGGACCCAGCGGTACTTTCGGCAGGAACTTCGCTCTCGTGCGAAGGGTTCCACCCTGTAGGCGATCCACATTGGCAGGACGCAACGGCATGGTAACTGCCGCGATGAGCCTCGAATGGAATTGCCGCGAACCACGGTCTCGCCGAAACGTGAGGTGAGTCATGCTTGACCGCGCGTCCGGACGAGTGCGACTGCCCGTGCTCCCGCTGCGGGAGACGGTGATGTTCCCCGGAGTGACGGCGCCCATTGGTGCTGGTAGACCGGCGACGCTACGGGCGATCGAGGCGTCGTTGAAGGGCGAGAGCAAGCTCATCTTTGCGGTTGCCCAGCGGGAGAACGTCGACAATGCGCAGCCGGAAGTGCTCTACACCACCGGCACGGTGGCGCGCGTCGGGCAGGTCCAGCGCGGCCTGGGTGGCATTCAGCTCCTCCTGCACGGCGAGTACCGCGCGGCCGTGCTGCAGTACTCGGAGAATGCGGGCCACTTGGAAGCCGTGGTTCAGGAAGCGCCGGATCTCCTCCCGTTGGATTCCGAAGACGCGGCGTTCGTCGCCCTCTACAAGGAGGTCCGCGAGCGGGCGAGCGACCTCGCGTTGAAGATGGGCCTCCCGCAGGAGGTCGTCGAGCAGGTGCTGGAAGGGGTGGAGGATCCCGGCAGGTTCGCGGATCTGGTGTCGGGGTACATCGACATCACGCCGGGCGAGCGACAGGCACTGCTCGAGACCCGCGGTGTCGAGGAGCGTCTGCGTCGCGTCCTCATCCATGTCCAGCGACAGCTCGATCTCGTCGAGGCGCAGGAAGAGATCAAGACCAAGGTCCAGGAGGAGATCGGCGAACGGCAACGAGAGATGTTCCTCCGGGAACAGCTCAAGGCCATCCAAAAGGAGCTGGGTGACGATGGCTCGCACGAGGTGGAAGAGCTTCGCGAGCGGGTCGAAAAGCTGACGCTTCCCGACAATGTGCGGCAAGAAATCGACCGCGAGTTGCGGCGGCTCGAGCGGGCGGGGCGCGACTCGATGGAGTCGCAGATTATCCGAACCTATCTCGAGACGATCGTCGAGCTGCCCTGGAGCCTGCGCAGCGAAGACCACCTGGATCTGACCGAAGCTGCACACATCCTCGACGAGGATCACTACGGTCTCACGGACGTGAAGGACCGCGTGCTGGAGTTCCTCGCGGTGCGTCAGTTGCTCAAGGTACGGGCACCCGACGAACGTGTGACTGGTGCAGCCGGCAACGAGGACGACCGAGGCACCAAGGGACAAATCCTGCTCTTCATCGGACCCCCCGGTGTCGGCAAGACCTCCATCGCAAAATCGATTGCTCGAGCAATGGGCCGGCGGTACGTGCGCATTTCTCTCGGCGGCGCTCGTGATGAGGCGGACATCCGCGGACACCGCCGCACGTATGTCGGCGCCATGCCCGGTCGTATCATCGAGGGCATGAAGCGCGCTGGGACGAAGAACCCAGTGTTCCTGCTCGACGAGGTGGACAAGCTCGGGGTCTCGTTCCAAGGCGATCCGGCCTCGGCCTTGCTCGAGGTGCTCGACCCCGCGCAAAACGACTCCTTCACCGACCACTACCTCGGGATACCGTTTGACCTGTCGGAAGTGCTGTTCATCGCCACGGCCAATTTCCGACAGAACATTCCCATCCCGCTGCTCGACCGGATGGAGACGGTGGAGTTCAGCGGATACACCGAGGAAGAGAAGCTGATCATCGCGCGGCAGTACTTGATTCCGCGCCAACTCGGTGAATCGGGGTTGAGCGAAGTGGAGCTCAAGCTGGGCGACAGCGCTGTCCGGACGCTGATCCAGGGGTACACCCGAGAGGCAGGCGTGCGTCAGCTGGAGCGAGAGATCAAGAAGATCGCCCGCAAGGTAGCCCGCAAGATCGCAACGCACGAGCTGGAGAAGGTGGCCATCGAGGGGGACGACGTCGACGAATTGATCGGACGCCCCACCGTCCATCCCGAGCGGGCAGCGCGACAGGATCAGGTGGGCACGGCAACGGGGATGTACTACACGCCCGCGGGTGGCGACATCATGTTCGTCGAAGTCTCGGTCATGCCGGGGCGAGAGAACCTGGTACTCACGGGCCAATTGGGTGACGTCATGAAGGAATCGGCCCAGGCGGCGCTTACGTACGCCAAGTCCAATGCGCGGGCGCTGGGGATCGATCCCAAAGCCATCGCTGACAAGGACGTGCACGTACACGTGCCTGCAGGTGCGATCCCGAAGGACGGCCCCTCGGCCGGCGTCACGATGGCGACCGCGTTGGTGAGTGCGCTCTCGGGAATCCCGGTGCGCCACGATCTCGCCATGACCGGTGAGATCACGCTCTCAGGTCGCGTGCTGCCGATCGGCGGCGTCAAGGAGAAGGTCCTGGGCGCCTGTCGAGCCGGGATCACCAACGTCGTCTTGCCACGGGAGAATCTGGCCGACCTCGAGGACTTGAGCGAGGAAGAGCGGCAACGGATCAACGTAGAGCCGGCCGACGATCTCCGCACAGTGCTGAAGATCGCGCTCCGGCGGCCGGACGGGGTCGAATACGTTGTCCAAACGGAGGAGACGGAGCTTCAGCCAACCGCTCCCTAAAAGCGGGCGAGCGCCCTCGGGACCCGCAGGTCTACCACGTGAGCGATCGGTCGAGCAGATCGCTCACCGAGGCGATCCACGCCGGTTCGGCTGCCGCGGACTCGGTGTCCCCGATCACCCCGTCCAGGGCGACCCACCCCAACAGCAACACGGCAGCATGCCGTCCGCATGTGTCGGGATCGGCATCGTCGCGGAAGTACCCGAGGCCCTGACCTTGGGAAACTTCGGCCGCCACCTGTCGGACGAGCTCGTTCATGCCTTGAGGGAACTCCCCATCGGGGGCCTCCGACTGCATCGCGCCGAGGAAGGCCGTTCGTACCAGATTCGGCTGTTCGCGAAGCTGCTGGGCGGTACCGTGGAGCAACTGGCGGAGGCGCTCACGGGGCGGGGCGTCTGGGACGCGTCCCTGCCCTACCCCGGGGCTGATTTGCAGCGCCGCCAGCCCCATGGCGTGCCCGTGAAGCTGCCGTTTTGATCCAAAATAATAGTAGATCAGCTGCTTGTTGACACCTGCGCGCTCGGCGATCCGCTGGACTCGAGCGCCATGGAGTCCGAACGCGGCAAACTCTGCAACCGCTGCCTTCTCAATACGTTCACGAGCATCAGCCATAATCAACCAACCGGTTGGTTGAATGTCTCAGATGATTGCTCTCTCGGTCCGGACTGTCAAGATGTCATGGGACGACGGCGGCGAGGGCCGCCCGCAGGGTTCCGGTGAGCAACGGGTCGGAGAACCACAAGCCGTCTGGCTCGTCCGCGTCGAGCCTTGCGATGATCCCGGCGTCGTCCGTGACGAGACCACCAACGTGGGCCCCAAAGAGCTCGCGGACCTGCCGGGGGATGAGGGTGGCGTGGATCGGGAAGGGCAGGGGAGCTGTGGGATCCCCGACCGCGTAGAGCGTTGTGGGGCGGTCATTGGCGGCCCGTGCCCGCCAGATGGGTCCCAGGGAGCGCAGCAAATCGGGTGGGCCGAACGACGTCACTGCCGGCGCCCTGACCGCCGTTCGGAGCGCGAGGGCCTCGAGCTCGGCGCTGCCCCGAAACGGGACGATCGCTGGCTCACCCGCCTGGCTCAACTCCGCCATCGCGCGCTCCAGGCGGTCGAGCTGGGCCGCCTGCTCTCTGGTGATGTGGGCGAGCAGCGCTGAGGGAGCCACAGCGCGGAAGACTCTGGGGTCGTGCTCAATCTCTACGGCGGCTGCCTTGGCCACGAGGCCGTTGAGAGCCTGGTAGGCGTTGGCGCGAGCGACCGACATCTGCTTCGCGACGGCATATCCCGAGGAGGGGCCAGACCTGAGAAGCGCCGCATAGGCCTGGCTCTCGGTCGGCGTGAAGCCGAAGTCCGTCAGATCCACGGTTTGCATTAGGAGTAGCGCCTGCTACTCCTATCCTACTACGCTCCACACCGATGTACAAGTGTGGGTGCGGATTAGGCGTACTCGATCTCCATGCCGGCGAGCTTTGCGATCAGGGCCAGGCGGAAGGTCACATCGGCGCGCCGCCGCTCGGCCGTCTTCCCGTCGAGTTCCAGGGGGAACGCGAAGTCGCCGAGCTTGGAGCTGCTGCGCGGAATGGAGCGGAGGTTCTTCGGGCTCCACACTCCCTCCGAATCACAGTCGCGGTACAACCGTGCAAGAATCCGTTGACCGGTGCCCGACGATTCGAGGGCGCCCATCCGGACGAGGAGCTCGATCCAATGGAGGGCGAAGGGCAGATCCTTCGGGTTGCCAGCCGAGTCCGCCTTCAGTGGGTCGCCCAAAAAATGGTACGTCGGCTGGATCACTTTGCGGCCCGCGAGGATCACCCACGTACGCTTTGTCGCGCTCTGCCCAAGGTAGTGACCCAGTCGCTCGACAAACCCCGCTCGCTCCCGGCGCATGCTCGGCATGTAAGCCACGATGGTTACCGCGAACAGGCTCGGTGGATGCGCTTCCGGGTGCAAGATGTTGCGCGACCCCTTACGGATAACGGGCTTCTCCGACAGTTCGCTCCGCAAGTGGCGGGAGATGCTGCTGGCGACGCGATGGGCCGCGCCGCGCACGCGCGGGTCGCCGATATGACCCGCATGACATAGGGCCGCGGTCGCTCCCTCCCGCAGGAACTCTCGAGCCCACAGTGCGAGGGTCGGGTTTGTTTTGGCGCTTTTCTGGTATTCGAACAGCAGCCCTGGGTCGGAATCGCGCGAAAGCAGGCGGTACAGGGTCCGTTCGGCGAGCCGGAGCGCTCGGTCATCATTCGGGAGACCGAGCTCGATCAAGTGTCGGTATTGCGCCACTGTCCCGACATCACCAAGACCCTGTGACTTCGATGCCGCTAGCCCGAGGATGTTCTTGCCCCAGACCCCTGAGGGTTTCTGCTTCCGGACGGTCTGCGTAACTCTTTTGTACTGAAAGAGTTCGTTCCTCAGGAGGTCGATGTCGGCTTGGCTGGCCGAACCGGGCGGGAGGATCTCACGGACCGTCCTCCAGCGGATTGGGGCACAAGCATGCTGGCGAAGCCAGGTGACCGGGATTCGGTGAGCAGTGGGCAGCTCCAGGGGGCGCACTCCTTAGAAAGAGCCGGAGCCGAAAGCGGCGCGCGAGAACATACCCAAGTTGGCGCCGTTCGGCCAGTACTCTCCCTCGGTCAGCGGACGGGTCTCCGGGGAGTCGAGCGCAGCCGCCGCAGCTCCAGGCGCTCGCCTGCTGCTCGGAACTCCGCTTCTGGCTTCCACTTAGGATAGGTGCTGGCGGTTGCCAATGCCCACACCAGCCGAACGGCGACCCGGACCTGCTCGTAGAGCCCGTCGTAGCGCGTCTCCTGATTCACGGCATCGGAGGGCCGGTGAAACCGGCGGGCCAGGTACTCGGTCTCCCGCTCCACCCCCCACGACTCCGCCCGGTCCCGATACAGCCATCCAGCTCGGAGCGTCAATCCCGGAATCCCCGCCCGAGCGAAAGACAATGGGTCGAGGGAATACACCTCGGATGCCAATCCCGATGCAGACGCGGACATCGTCATGCCCTCCGCGCCGGCGGCCTGCCGCAGCACGGCATCGAGGTTCGACTCATCCGCCCCCAAGCCAATCACGTCCTGCACCCGTCCACGCAGGTTTGCCCGATCGAAGTTGACGATGGCGACGATACGTTCGGCCGGAATCACCGTTCGGCGGAGGAACTCCTCGCTGCCGAGACGCCCACTCTCGGTGGCCGTCGTGGCGAGGAATAGGATCGAACGTCGCAGACCGCCGCTGCCCGCGACCAGTCCTCGTGCAACACCCAGCATGGCGGCGGTGCCAGAGGCATTGTCCTCCGCCCCGTTGTGCACCGAGTCGGCACCGACAGGGATCCCGATGCCGAGGTGATCGTAGTGCGCCGAGACCACCACGACCTCGCTCGTGGCAATTGTGTCGGTGCCGGGCAGCAGGGCGAGCACGTTTGCAGCCGTGGTCTCGCGAACGCGATTGCGTACGTTGATGACGCCGTGGGCGCCGAGTGAGATCGGTCGGAAGCTACGTTGGGCCGCTCGCCGTGCCATCAGGTCGAAGTCTCGCCCCGCACTTTCCGTGATGCGCTTCACCGCCTGTTCGGTGAGCCACGCCGCGACGCGCAGTGTCGTCGTCGCCGGACCGGATCGCCGCACTCGCTCACCACCCCAGGTATGGACGATCGCCTCCCACCCCATCGAGGCATTGGTGTTCCGGTGGATGAGCACCGCTCCGCGGGCGCCGACGCGGGCAGCCTGGTCGAGCTTGTAGTCGACGCTTCCATAGTATGAGCCACGCTGGCCGCGGAAGAGCATGGTGTCCTGCAGTCCGGGGTCGCCAACGAGAAACACCAAGATCCTGCCGGCCACCGGAACGTCCTTGTAGTCGTCCCATCCCAACTCCGGCGCATCGATACCGTAGCCCACAAAGACGAGGTCGCCGTCCACCGCGGTCGCGTTCTCGCTTTGCTCGCTCCACGCGACGAAGTCGGTCCCGATCTCCAAACTGGTGGTTCCGCTCTGCCGGCCCACCACGAACGAGGCTCGGGGTGTCAGCGCCACGAGGTTGAGCCGCTGGAAGTAGCCGCCATCGTCGCCGGTGGGGCGGAGCCCGAGGGCCTGAAGCCGAGCGGCGATGAAGCGCGCTGCCACGTCGCCTCCGGAGGTCCCGGGCGCCCGCCCTCCGAGAACGTCGTCGGCAAGGAACTGCACATCGGCGGCCAGCTCAGCCTCGCGCGGTGCAGCAAGCGCCTGCGCCAGTGGCGTTCCAACCTGCGTCGATCCTTGGGCCGTGATCGGCTGTGAGCTCAACGCGAAGAGGACGACCGCGAGGATCCAGACTCTGCTCGCGAGAGAATCCATCGACACCTGTCCGTTCACGGGTTGCACCGCACGACGGATATCCGGCCAAGGCGGCCGAACACCGACTCACTCGTGAGCACGAGCGTCGCCTCATCGAGGAAATCCACGGCCTCTCCCTGTTCCCACCCGCCGAGCCAGCATCCGCCCATCGGTGTGACGCGTTCCTCATCGAGGGTGAAATACAGGATTTCACCGTAGGTCCGAAGGACGAGGCGGGTGCCGTCCGGCGACACCGCGGCCCCGGTCACCTGATGGCCAATTGCGCGCTGGTGCGCGGTGTCGAGGCTGAGCCACGGTGCGAGCCGCAACGATCCGGACTCGAGGTCGTCGCGCATGACTCGATACAGGGCAATGGGTCCCGACCGGCCTTTGGTTGCGAGGATGAGCATTCCCGTGGGCGTGATCGCGAGGGCTTCGACGTCGTGCGGGCCGTCCTGGTAACGCAGGGTGAGCGTGCGAGCCTCGACAACGCCTCGGCCCCCTTCCACGGACAGATCGCGCGGCTCGGGGATGATGTAGACGTGCACGTTTCCGCGACGTCGCAGGTTGTCGCCGGTGTCACCGACATACAAGCAGGGCTCGTCGGATTGGGGGCACGGTCCGAGCGCAATATCCTCCCAGTCTATCGCGTCGGCGTTTCGAACAGCGAACCGCGCGAGCAGGGTGCCATTCATGGAAACGGCATAAAGCAGCGGTCCGTCGCCGGAGTCGTTGTGGGTCCAGAGCACCCCTGCGTGCTGCCGGCTCACGGCCACTCCGGAGCTTTCGGTAATGGGTGGCCGCAGCGTTCCGACGGTCTCGACCGACTCCGGCAGAGGTGCCTGTGCGACGACCAGCCGAGCCGGGCACCACACAAAGCCGCTCACCAGGACGGCAAGTGCCCACCTCTGAACTCGCACCAGCATGGCTCGTCGCATCTCTCCAATTGTACTTGGGCGCTTGCCTGACGGAAACGGAACGGCCAACTTTCGAGGCCCCAATGATCGACAGTCTCACCACCCGACCGATTGCCAAGCGACCTGACCGAGTACGTCTCGACGGTCGCGTGCTGTTGCTCGTCGATGATGCTGACCTGATTCGGCGTCAACTCGATGGCGAGGATCTGTCTTGGCCAGTGTCGGTCGCATTGCGCGACAACATCTCGACCGATGAAATCACGCCGGCCTACATCTGCTACTACTATGACGACACCCTCGGAGATTTCCCGTATCTCGGGCTCCAGGCTGGCGGGGAATTCCCGATCACGCGCGGCAGTGTGAAAGCCGGAGGTTTCGTGTGCTCGGTGAGCGGCAAGCGTCGTGGCAAAGGGTCGTCGCGAGAGCAGTCGCCCTATGCCGAAATGTGTGCAGGTATTCGGCTCGTCATCGCCGAGAACATCGAGCGCATCTACCGAGAAAACTGCCAGAATCTCGGAATCCTCACCAGCACGGACTTCTCCCTCGTCGATCGCCTGCGCCAGGGGGACGACCTCCCATTGGAGATGTTCACCGAGGGTGAAGGGGAGATCACTCGGGGTATCATCGAGTTTGGCGGACTGTTTCAGTACAACGTGGCCCGGATGCAGGGGACCGTGTCGGTTCCTCCAGTCACCACGCCCCACCGCCCGCTGACCCTCGCCGAAAAGATCATCGCCCGGCACTGGGTCACCGATCTGGCCCGGAACGAGGTCGGTGTGGTGGCGGTCGCTCCGGGCGATGAGGGGTTCGTTCGAACCGACATCCGCTTCAGCCATGAGTACGTCACTCCCATGGCGGCGATCTTCTGGCGGGATTTGGTGGGAGAACACGAGCGGATCGTCGATCCCGAGTCCGTGTTCCTGTTTCGCGATCATCTCACGTTCCTCGAGCTCGCCATGACGGAGGAGCGTAAGGCGCAGGGGTTGTTGGACGTCGCGCTCGAGCTCAAGGCTCAGCAGGAAGCGTTCGCGGCCCGGCAGGGGGTGAGACTGTACGGCGAGTTGCCTCGCCTCGGACCGGGAATGAACGTCCAGGGATCCGAAGCCATCTGCCATTCGAAGATCCTCGAACAGCACGCCCTGCCTGGCCACCTGATCATCGGTTCTGACTCGCACACGCCGCATGCGGGCGCCATCGGTGCCGTCGCATTCGGTGTCGGCACGACCGCGATCTTCAATTCATGGCTCACGAAGGACGTGAGGATCACGGTGCCACCGTCGGTACTGGTCCGCGTCAGCGGCCGCAAGCCGGCGAACGTGACGGCAAAGGACTTCATGCTTCAGGTGCTGCGGCAACCGTACGTGAAGAACGGTCATGCCATCGGGAAGATCGTGGAGTATGCCGGTGAGGCAGTCGAGGCCCTCTCAATCGACGAGCGGGCGACCATGACGAACATGGCCGCCGAGGTAGGCGCGTTCACGGGTATCGTCCGGCCGGACGAGAAGGCGGTGGAGTTTCTGGTGCGGGAACGGGGCTTGGATGCCTCCACGGTACGCCGGAGTCTCGAGGGATTGTACACAGACACTGGAGCGCAGTTCGAGACGGTTATCGAGATCGACGCAGACACGCTGGAACCGATGGTCGCCTTGCCTGGGGATCCGGGCAACGGACTGTTCATCAACGAGCTCGGCGCTGCCGTGAAAATCGATATCGCGTACGCGGGGTCCTGCACGGCAGGGAAGAAATCGGATATGGACATGTACGCGCGAGTCTTTCGGGAGGCGGTCGATCGCGGTGCGCACGTCCACCCGGACGTGAAGTGCTACATCCAATGTGGGTCGCAGGAAGTGAAGCGCTACTGTGACGAGCTTGGCTACCTCGAGATCTTCCGCGCGGTCGGCGCGGAGTTCATCGAGCCGTCATGTGGCGCCTGCATCAATGCCGGGCCGGGCGTTTCGTACGATCGCGCGACGGTGACGGTGAGTGCGATCAACCGTAACTTCCCCGGACGGTCGGGTCCGGGCCAGCTGTATCTAGCGAGTCCGTACACGACGGCGGCGAGCGCCATTGCGGGGTTCATCACCGCGTGGCAACCCACCTCGACCAGCGCCAGCGTGGGCGCCTGATCGGCCAAGGGATGCGCGTTCGGCGGCCCGCCCGGCCGCCCTAGCGAACTTGTTCAGGCGTGGCAGCCTCGTCCGTCCGGAGCGAAGAGCGGGTACTGGGGCGCAGCGCGCCCGGGGGATACACCCCGCGGGCATTCCAGAGCACCCAGTCGGTGAGTCCGAGATCCTCGACGGCCTGGATCTGTGCCCGCACCTCCGCTGCCGAGTAGCGCACCCGATAGATCGTGAACGCCTGCAGGTAAGGCCGAATGCGCGCCGGCCGCGCTAAGCCCCGTGATCGGGTAATCGCGTCCTCGAGTGCTCGGCGCACCACGACATAGGGCTCCGTATTGGGATTCCGGATCCCGAAGAATCCACGGGCGTAGTGGCTGGGGTACACCATCGGCAGAATCACGTCCGCGGCGCTGGCAAGGTCCTCCCACACCTGACCAATCCCGAGGTCTCCACGGGCGCTCGCGGTGAGCCCGAACACGTCGAGCGTGAACGGAACATCCAACTGCGCGACGCGGCGCTGAAGCAGTTGGACGTTGCGCCTGATGGCGTCTCGCTTGCTCTCGCCCGGGCGCCGGGCCGGATACGCGGTGCGCTCGAGTCGGTGCGGTGGCTCGTCCGGGAACCGCACGTAGTCGAACTGGATCTCTCGGAACCCCATGAGGACCGCTTCCGCAGCAAGCTCAGCGGCGTAGATCCAGACGGAGTCGTTGTAGGCGTCGACCCAGGGCTCGCCGAGTCCGTCGTGCCACAGGCCTCCCCCCGAATCGTGAATCGCCCAGGACGGTTTCCGACGCGCGAGCAGCGGGTCGCGAGCGACGACGATTCGGGCGATCGCGTGAATACCCCGGGTCTCGAGTTGGGCGAGGCGCGGTCGTGGGTCGGCGATGCGCAACACACCGTTCGCGCCGATGTACTCCGCGGTCGGGACACTCGAGCGATAGGTCAGGAAACCGGTTGCGTCTTTGACGTCGATGACGACTGCATTGACCTCCGTGCTGTCCACGAGAGCCAAGATGTCGTAGAAGCGACTGGAGCTGAAAACCCACCCGTTGACGTACAGGCCTCGCACCACCGCCGGTGGCCGCCCGTACGGAGGGGGGGGCACTGGGATCGTCGCTGCCGTTCCCGACTGCACGGACTCGGCGTAGTCCGGCGTCCGCGATGCATGATGGGGGTGCCACGGCTCGCGGCGCTGCTCCGGAGGCTCGGGTACCCTGATACGCGCGAGGGGAGGCCGGATGAGATCGAGCACGTAGTCCGGTGGAGGACCGACATGATGCGGCGGCTGGAGCCATGTCGAGTCATCTGGGTACTGGGCGTGACCAGTCCCACCGACCAGCAACACGGCGCCCATGATCCAAACCACGGAAACTCGGTTCATCAGCCGCAAATCCGGACCTCGGTTCATGCTCAGGTCGATCCGCTACGTGAGACACCACGAGACGACGTGGGAAGCCCACGCCGTCTCGTCGCCGCACGAGATTCGGAGGGCGTAACCGGCCTACGGCGTGCCGCCCTCCAGTCGTCGCAACTCGACCCGTCGGTTCTGCGCCCGCCCAGCGGCCGTCGCGTTGGTCGCGATTGGCTCGTCCGGGCCATATCCTCGGGAGACCATTCGCGATGGATCGACCCCCTTCTGGGCGAGGTACACCTCCACGGCCTGCGCGCGCGCCAGGGACAGCCTGCTGTTGAGCGCCCGCGATCCGGTGATGTCCGTGTGCCCGGCGACCTCCACCCGTACGTCGGGGTGGGCCACTAGCGAGGCCGCCACCTCGTCGAGAATGACGTACGATTCACGCGTCAGCGCCGATCGACCGACCTCGAAGTTCACCCCGCGCAGGATCAGCGGTTGCACCTCGCCCCGCTCGACCACGAACAGAATGGGGCAACCGATCGAGTCGACGCGCTGGCCAGCCCTGGTGTCAGGGCACCGATCGAGGCGGTCAGGCACGCCGTCGCCGTCCGCGTCGGTGACAATCGAGCAGCCGCGATCGTCCACTTGTCGCCCGGCCGGAGTATCCGGACACTGGTCGAGTCCGTCGGGAACGCCATCGGCGTCGGCATCGGTCGGACATCCGACGGCGTTGACCGCCACGCCGGTAGGCGTGCCGGGGCACTGATCCAAACCGTCCAGCACGCCGTCGCCGTCGCCGTCCGACGGGCAGCCGTTGTTGTCGACCGTGGCCCCGCGTGGGGTGTCGGGGCACTGATCCAGCCCGTCGAAGACGCCGTCTTCGTCGGCATCCGTGGGACATCCGTTCGCATCGACCATGGCGCCAGCCGGCGTATTGGGACACACGTCGATGCCGTCCATGACGGAGTCCCCGTCCGCGTCGCTCGGGCACCCCGCTGGGTCGACGATGGCGCCGGCGGGGGTGTCGGGGCAGCTGTCCAGACCGTCGAAGACGAGGTCGCCGTCGCCGTCCAACGGACAGCCCGCGCCGTCCACCACGGCCCCATATGGTGTCCCGGGACAGTCGTCCGTCCGGTTCGGAACCCCGTCCCGGTCCGAGTC
Organism: Gemmatimonadales bacterium; assembly: GCA_041602035.1. Classification (GTDB taxonomy): domain Bacteria; phylum Gemmatimonadota; class Gemmatimonadetes; order Gemmatimonadales; family GWC2-71-9; genus JAOTVV01. Next base: position 158,086 of record JBFIHA010000005.1, read on the forward strand.
ACGCGGGGGCCCGCCGAACGCGAACACGGACAGGCCCATCGCCGCACCGAGGTTGAGCGCGTTCTCATTGGGTGCGACGAGCTTGGACGACGGGAGATAGTCGAGCCGTCCCTCCACTCGCAGCGCCGTCCGACCACCCAACGAGGCGACGTTGCCGAGGATCACGTGACCTCCGTCATCCCCGGTCTCGATGGCACCGCGATACTCGGCGTGGGTGTACCCAGCACCGAGGTAGAAGCGGCCGAACCCAATCTTCGGGGCGAGGAAATAGAGCGTGCCGCCGAGGCGCGTCACGTCCACATTCCGCCCCGTGGTCACCTGTTCGGCCTGTGTGAAGTCGCCGCGTGCCTCTAGGGAGAGATACGGGGTGAAGAAGTAGCCCAGCCGGCCCCCGGCCCCGAACTCGGACGTCAGGCCGACCGTCTGGTCATCGTACTTGGTGTACGTCCCCAGCAGCCCGAGTTCCAACTGCCCCGGACTCACAATCTGACCGAAGGCCGGTCCCGGTGCCAAGAGGAGGAAGCAAGCGGTTGTCGCACCGCGCAGCGCTGTTCGGAGGGTCATGGCACAAAATCTAAGGTACCGAGGCAGCTGGGGCACGTCGGTGTTCTATCGCACACGTTGGCGGTCGCTCGTTAGCTTTCGACGTCCACGCCACCAGCTCTAGCTCGGGGAGGAGTGCGTGCAGCTTTCGATTCAGTATTGCGGAGTCTGAGGCTACGAACCCAGGGCCGCCAGTTTGGCGGCCGAGATCGAGCATGCCTACCCGAAGTCCAGCGTGAAGCTCATCGAGTCATCGGGCGGCGTGTTCGAAGTGCAACTCGACGGTGAGCTCCTGTTCTCGAAGAAGCGACTGGGCCGTCATGCCGCGCCCGGCGAGGTGATGCAGCTGATCCGCGCGCATTTCGGATCCTGACGGCAGTGTCGGACCCGCCACCGCCTCCCGGGGGCCGTCGCCCTCGGTCGTCGATCCGCGACCACTACCTCCCACCCGATCGGGAGGCCTACCGGCGCGCCGAGCCGCCCACCGGGCGGGTCATTGTCATTGCCCCGACCCGCGCCGCCTGCGAGACCATCGAACTCGCGTGCCGGCTGCACATCGAGACGGTGCTGGAACGCGAGCACGGACACGAGATACGACACCTCGCGTCCGGCCGAGCCGGCTTTGGGATCGTAGCGGGGACGGGCACCGGCAAGACGCTCTCGATCCGTGTGATCGCCGACGAGATCGTGCGCGCACCGCTGCGCCTCGGTGTCGTCAATCGCGAGCGCGAAGCGACGCCGGAGACCCCCACGTGGAACGTCGTGATCGTGACCACCGGCATTGCCCGCCGGTGGTTTCAGGACGAGCTGATTCTCCCCCAGGATACGCTCGTCATGGACGAGATCCACCAGACCTCGGCCGAGCTGGAGCTGTGTCTCGCCCTGGGGAAGCGGGTTGGGTGCCGCTTCATCTGGCTGTCCGCCACGGTCGATCCGTCGTTCTACGCCACCTACCTGGACTCAGCGGAGGTGCTCGAGACAAGCGCCTTCGATCCCTCGCTCTCCGCGAAGGTGACGACCCACCAGGTCCAGCCGCTCGAGTTCCTCGACGAACGGTTCGTGCGTGGGGTAGTAAGAGAGCAGCGGGGCGTTGCCGTCTTCCTCCCGACCCGGGCGGAGGTCGAGGCCGTCGCTCGGGAACTCGCTGGCTCGTGGAGGCAGCTCCATGCGGCGTTCTACCACGGCGGTGAGCCGATTCGGGTGATCAAGCCGTTTCTCGACGGCACGGCGAAGAAGCCGTTCGTCTTGGCCATGACCCAGGCCGGACAATCGGCGCTCAACATTCATGGCCTGGACACGGTCGTGATCTACGACGCGTGCTATGCCAACCTCGTCCAGCGCGGACGCAACGTCCTGACCCGCCAATACCTCGGACCGAACGAGATCCTGCAGATGGCGGGGCGGGTCCACGGACGGGTCCCGGACGGCCGAGTGCACCTCCTTACGGATCGCGACATCGACTTTTTCAGCTTGGAGCCAGTCCCACCGGGGTTCCAACTGGCGGGGGACAGCGAGCGCGTAGCACTGACGGCCGCGGCCCTCGGCGTCGATCTCACCGACCTCGATCTGCCCGTGCCGCTCGATCGGCGTGCCTATGCGGTGGCGGCCCGTCGCCTGGAGAGCCGCGGGATCGTCGAGCGCGGCCGGCTCACGCGGTACGGTCGGGACGTTGAGGCCATGCCGGTCGAGCGCCCGTGGGGGGAACTGCTGGTGCATGCCGACCCCGACCTTCTGCCGTATGTGGCCGTGGCGGCAAGCGTCGATTCGCTCCACCGCATGACGCGAGACGACCCAGACCTGACGGGGATTGTGGCTTACGGCAGCGACCCTCTCACCGCGTACAATGTCTTCGCCGAAGCCGTCAACCAGTACGGAGTCCTGGGTGAAGTGTATGGCCTGCCCAGGCATCTCTTCGACGAGGGGATTGACGAATGGGCTGCGGATCGGGGTGTCCTGGTGAAAGCGATCGAAGACGTGGCGCTCGGCATGGCGTCGGTGTACCGCACGCTGGAGATCGCGCTCCCGGGCGATCTCCCGATGGCAAACCGCGGTGTCGTGCGGCGGTTCCAGGACCTCATCGCCAGGATCATGCCGTTCGATCTCGTGATCGATGGAGAGACCGCAGACGGCGATCGGGTTCGACTCTCCGACTCCTCGCATTGTGACCGGCAAGGCGCCGTTGCCGGGGCGGTACGGTACTTCGCTGATCGGTTCGGGGTGCCGCGGGGGGTCGTCGAGGGCACCAATATCCCCTTCGAACTGATCAAACGGTACGCGGTGCGCAGCGAGCCACGCGTGGAGTTTCGGGAATTCCGACGAGGAGAAGGATTGGCCGTCGTTCGGGGAACGGAGTACCACGGCTTCGTGCTCGCCAGCGCTCGGGAGCCGCTCGTCGGCGCGTTTCCCACCGAGCTTGCCGAGCAGTCGCGGACGGCGCTGGCGGAGGCGATCCTCAAGGGGAAGACCAAGCATCCCAATCGCAAGAGCATTTCGCGGTCCGGGACACGACTCTCGGAATATTGGAGACGCTCAGGCGGCCGGCTCCGGGAGGCGGAGCCCCAGCTCGTGATCGACAGGGTTCGAGCCCAGCTGCGGGATGTGGGGAGTTACGACGACTTTCTCGAAGTGCCGCTGGTGCTGGACGTCGCCGAGCTCGTGCCGGACCATCTTCGGGCCGGGCTGGACGAGCTTCCCGGTTCGGCTCGAGTGTTCGGTGACAGGGTTCCGATCGAGTATGCCATCGAGGCTGGTAGAGCGGTGGCCTGGCTCAGGCTTCGAGAGAAGCAGGCGCAGCGGCTCCGACCACGGGATCTGCCGAACGTGGCGGCGGAGTTACGCTTCAGCGTTATGCGCGGACGGCGAGAGATCGCGCGTGCCTCCAGCCTGGAGGAACTCCGGGAATCGCTCGCGCGGCTCCAGACAAAGCGTCGCCGCTCGCCCAACCGCCGCCGCCGGTCCTGAACCCTCAGGCGGTAAGCGAGAGCACCCCGAGCCAGGCGGTCGTGTAGGCGCGTTCGAGATCCGCTTGTGTAGCGCCGGCCAGGAGCAGGTAGCCCACTCCCGTAACGAGACTCCCCAGAAACCAGCCGAGCTCGCCTCGGCCGATTCTGAGCGGTGCCTTGTGCGACTGAAACATCGCACCCACCGCGGCCCCCAATGCGGTGCTGAAGTCGGTGAGGCTGCTCCTGACCAATCGGTCAGGCAGCGAGGTTCCGGAGCCGAACAGAGAGGTCCAAGCGCGGAGCGTGCCATCTACTGACTCGCTCACCAGTAGACCCCAGGATCGCTCAACGGCCTGGGTCGGGGTCGCGGAGTCGAAGATCCGGGTCCAGCGGTCCCGCCGATCGGCCGCAAGCCGGTCGGCCACAGCGACCCAGAGCCTGGCTTTGGTTTTGAAGTGATAGTGGATGAGACCCTTGGCGCAGCCGCTCGCGGTCGCGACATCCCCAACCGTCACCTTCGAAGCACCTTGTTCGCGCACCAACCCAAGCGCCGCATCGACAATCAGGGCCCGCGATTTCTCTCTATCCATGCGTGCCTTTCGCATCGGACCTCCGCCGGTTGGCCGATCAGTCAATATGTGGTGGTGGCAGAGATCTCCGCCAGTCCCGGCGACATACTGGCCGGTTGGCCGAAGGCCTGCCCGCCAGTGTAGGGAGGAACATCCCCTCATGAGCCTTGTTCAGAAAGGTAGGGGTGAAACTCCCCTCCTGTGCGGGCGTAGGAGAGAAGAGGAGCGATGCACATGGTGGATCGAGTCGAAGGCATGCTCTCACCCCTCTCGCGGGCCGTCCTGGAGACGATTTCGGACGGCGTGTTTGTGTTGGATGGTGATGGCTGCGTGGCCTACACGAATGCGGCCGCACGCGAGATGCTGCTGGAGCTGGGAGGCGGTGGGGATCGGGATGGCGCCGTGCTCGCAAGCAAGCTGACCAAACTGGGTGGCCACGCTGCACCGATATGGCTGGACGGGTCGAAAGTGTGTGATGTGATCGTCGTTCCCCAGCGGCGCAATGGTGAGCCGCATACGCTCGCTGAGCGTGAGCGAGACGCAATCGTCGAGACGCTCCAGGCGACCGGTGGGAAGCTCACCGAGAGTGCCCGCCGTCTCGGCATTTCCCGAACCACGCTCTGGCGGCGCCTGCGTTCCTATGGGATCGATCGCGCGCAATGGTCCCGATCCTCCTGATCAGCGTCGTTCTCGCCGCTCCTCAAGCATCAGACTCCACCACATTCCGTGACGCCGCGACCGCCGAGCTGTATGCTCGCGCCCGGGTCCGGCACGTCCGGCAGGACTCGTTGGTGCGGGACTACCGTGCCCGTGTGCAGACGAGGCTGACCGCAACGGCCGGGCGCAGCCGCTTCGCCCGACAGACAACGTTGATACGACACGAGTCGGTCGCGGAGATCGCCTGGCGGGAGCCCAATGATCTCAAAGTGAAGGTGGTGGCCGCGCGAGCCGCAGCGCCCGTCGTCCGCATCGTGCAGGGGCTCGGCGGCAATATCGAAGCGGGTGCCGAAGACGAGCTGCGGGATGCTCTTGTGATGGATAGGCCGTGGTTCATCCCTCGAGCCCTGGGCGATAGCATCAGGTTGATGGGGGTGCCAGAGCATGCGGCCTTGCACCCGCTCGGCGACGACGCAGTCGAGTACTACAGGTTTGCGGTGACCGACTCGGTCCAACTTCTCGTGCCTGGTCGCAGCGTGCGGGCGTTCAAGATGCGGGTGGAGCCGAAGCGGATCGGTCCATCTCTCATTGCCGGCGACATGTGGATCGATGCCGAGAGCGCCGATGTCGTGCGGTTTTCCATGACGTTCCTCGGCGACTATGTGTGGGACGCTCCCCGATCAGCAACTGCCGAAGACAGCGCCCGGGCGAGGAAAGAGAACGCCGAGGCGCGTCGCTTCCTCTCGGTGGAAGCCATGGTGGAGTATGCCTTGGTCGATCGTCAATACTGGATGCCCTATCGCCAACTACTGGCGATCACGGCCGAGGTGCCGTGGTTCGTGAATGTCGCTGTGCCGGCCACCGCGGTGACCACGTTCAGCGACTACCGCGTGAACGTGGGAGAGCCAATCACGTTCGTGGTGCCGGAGGATGACTTGGAGCCCGGTGGCGCGCGTCGCCGTCTGCGCGCGGCATCCCACGAGGGTGGTGGGCTTTCTGAAGACACGGTCTTCACCCGTCGGGAGCGCCAGGAGGCGGGGTACTTCCGAGCGGGGCTGTGGAGCACGGGCCGGTGGGAACTGGAAGTTCCTCCCGGCGACAGCCTGCGGGTGTATGCATGGGATGCGGCGCTTCAGACCCACGACGACCCAGTCGAGGAACGGCGACTGCGAGAGGCATTCGCCGAACTCAGCACGCTGCGGGAAGATCTGCCGTTCCAGTGGACCGGCAGGCGGCGGTTTGGGTTGGCGTGGGAGACCGCTGCCGAGATCGTTCGTTTCAATCGGGTGCAGGGTCCCTCACTCGGCGTCGGGCTCGAGTTGCATCCGGGACCCCGGTTCACGACGCTGCTAGCGTCGGGGCGCTTCGGGTTTGGCGACCTCCGTCCCACCGCGAGCGTCACCTGGAGGCGTGACGGTCCGGTCGGTCGGTTCGATGTCAGCGGCTTCCACTCCATACGGGAGGCCGAGCCGTGGACGCGGGGCCTCGGCATTGGCAATTCTCTCAACGCGCTGTTCGTTGCCCACGACGACGCCGACTATCTCAGGGTGTCGGGCGGGAGTTTGGGGTATACATGGAACTACGGCGTACTGGGCAACGTGGAGGCCCGCGTAGCGTATGAGCACCATGCCGGCGTGGACGCTATCGGTGGGTCGGCAATTGCTGATCTCTGGGGAGACGGACTGTTTCCGCCGAACCCGGACGTGCGTGAAGGCTGGTATGTTCGTGGTACGCTGCGGCGTGACAGCCGTCTCGGTCCCCTTCGCCTGACGCCAGGAGCGGAGATCCTTGCCGGTGGGGGACTTCTGGCCAGCCGAGCGTGGGTCACCGGTACCATCCCTTTTGCTGTGTTGGGGCGCGCGGGGACGCTCGGTGTCCTGTCTGGAGTGCTTGGTGGCGACAGTGTGCCGCAGCTCGAGTTCCGGCTTGGCGGACCGCAAACGGTGCGAGGATACTCGTACGGCACCCGACGCGGCCGCCAGGTGTGGGCTGTACAGCTCGATATGGCGCTGACCCGCTCGCGGCTCCTGGCACCCGTGGCGTTCGTGGATGTCGGGGACACGTTCGAATCGGATCCGATGGTCGGGGCCGGTGTCGGCCTTTCGGTGCTCAACGGACTCGTTCGCTTCAATCTCGCCAAGGGCCTCAGTCCGGTGAGCGAGGTCCGATTCGACCTGCTCTTTCGCGCACCACGGTGACCGCCTAGGTTGCATCCTGATGCAGCCCAGGCCGTTCATCGTCGAAGAATATGTCCGATGGTCGGACGTAGACTACGCCGGGATCATCTTCTACGGGGCGTATGTCCGGTTCTTCGAGATTGCGGAGACGGAGTTGTTTCGCGAGGCGGGAGTGCCGTACAGCCAGGTCTTTGATCGCTTCGGGATTTGGCTGCCGAGGGCGCATCTCCGGTGTGATTTCAACTACCCAGCCCGCCTGGACGACCGGCTGCGGGTGGGGGCGTACTTCACCGCCTTTGGGAGAAGCTCGATTCGCATCAACTTTGACGTCGTGCATGTCGGGGTCGGTGAGCTGGCAGCGGCCGGGCATGAGGTGCTGGTGTGCACCGATCGGGAGACCCTGCGACCCGTGACGCTCCCGGCGGAACTGCGCCGCGTCCTCGAGCCCTTTGCGCTCGCCGAATCCGACGCACGTCAAGCGCTCGGGCTCGGGACAGGAGCGATCACGTGATCATGCAAAGGCAGCTCGTGACGGGCAGCCTGATTGCCCTTGCGCTCGCGTGCGGCGGCGATGACCAGCAGACGCTCCCGCCACCGGTTGAGACCGGTGAGCAATCCACGCTGTCGGACTCGATTCGCATGCCCGCGTTTCCAGAGGCGCGCCGCGGCTTTCTCGTTACGCGGAGCGCGGGGGCGTACGATCTGAGCGGGGCGTGGCCCGCCCGCGCGGGGATGTGTGCGGACCCGGCCGTCATGCAGGTGCTGGCGCAGCAACCCGGCGTCGGCACGATCGTGCTGCTGCGTCTTCCGGATCCCGCACAGCGCCTGACGACGTACCCAATCACGATCGTCGAATCGGGGACTCCTTCTCCGCCGGCGGCGCAAATGGGTGTGCAGATCTTCCAGGGAGCCAGCGCGTACGCCTTTCAGGGTCTCGAGGGGCAGGTGTTGCTGACCGGCATCAGTGATCGAGTCAGCGGCCGTTATCAGGTGACGCTGCGCGAAATCACCACTAACGACTTGGCCAAGTACTCGGGGGTGTTCGAGTCGGTCATGGTGGAGCAACTGCCCACGGAACAGTGCGACGAGTGGAGGAAACTGCTCCTGCCGTCGGACACCGCCGCGGTCGGCGAGTAACGGTTATGCCGGCACCGGTCAACCAGACATACTTCCGCAAGGGATTCGGCCTCAAGCGCGAGATCGAGGGCCCTCTCGCGACCGACTACCACAGCCGGCTCGTCGACCGGATCCGCGAGTCCGATTTCACGCTGGAGGTGGGCGGACTGACGTTTCGGCTCGCGCAGGAATTCGGGTTTTGCTATGGCGTGGACCGCGCCGTGGAGTATGCGTACGAGAGCCGTGAGAAGTTCCCGAATCGCCGCATTTTTCTCGTCGGCGAGATCATTCACAATCCGCACGTCAACGAGAAGCTGGAAACCATGGGCGTGAGGATTATCCGTCCTACTGAGGATGGCGATTTCGACTTCGCGAGAGTCGGGCCGACAGATGTGGTGCTGATACCGGCGTTCGGCGTACGCGTGACCGATTTCGATAGGCTGCGCGACATTGGGTGTGTCTTGGTGGACACGACATGTGGCTCGGTACTCAATGTGTGGAAGCGCGTGGAGAGCTACGCACGGGACGGTTACACCGCCATCGTTCACGGGAAGCATCTGCACGAGGAAACCAAGGCCACCGCCAGTCAGGTGACCAAGCATCCGGAGGGGCGGTACCTGATCGTCCGTGACTTGGCCGAAACGGAGATCCTGTGTCGGTACCTTCGGGGCGCCGAGCCGGTGACCACCCTGCAGGCCACGTTTGGCGAGAAGGTCTCCCCGGGGTTCGACTTTGACCGCGACCTGCGTCGCGTCGGTTTGGCCAATCAAACGACGATGCTGGCCTCCGAATCCCTGGAGATCGCCATGCGGATCGGACACGCCATGGCCGATCGCTATGGCCAGGACAAGCTCGCCGATCACTTCCGCAACTTCGGCACCATCTGCTCGGCCACCCAGGAGCGGCAGGATGCCATTCTGGCGCTCATCGAGGAGCCGCTAGACGTGATGGTCGTTGTCGGTGGATACAATTCCAGCAACACGAACAACCTGGCGCGGATCTGCGCACAGAAGGTCACGACGTATCACATCGCCGATTCGTCGTGCATCGATCCGGATACCAGCGAGATTCGCCACAAGCCGGTGGATGCCACGGACGAGGTGGTGACACCGGGGTGGCTCTCCGCCGCCGTGCAGCGGATCGGGATCACAGCTGGTGCGTCGACGCCCAACAACAAGATCGGCGCGGCGATCGAACGCATTCTCCGCTCCAAAGGTCTCGAACCCCCTGCCTGACGTCGTGCGTGGCACGACATCGCCGGCCAGTGTTCGGCGACGCGGGCGATCGCACCTGAGTTCCGAGGGCTGAGCGGTGACCACTCGTTGGACGCCGTCTGCCACCGCACTGATCATTGCGAACCTGGTGCCGTTGGCGGGTGTTGTCCTGTTCGACTGGGATGTCTTTGCCGTCGTCTTTCTGTTCTGGCTCGAGAACCTCGTCGTTGGCGCCTTCAACATTCTGCGGATGGCCTGGGTCGAGCAGGGCGCTGAGCGCAAGCCCGCGACCAAGTTCGTCGTGATCCCGTTCTTCGCGTTCCACTACGGCATGTTTACGCTGATTCATGGCACGTTCGTGTTCAGCATCTTCGGGGGTGGGATGGTGCAGGGCATCGGCTTCCCGTCGTTCATGACCATCGTCGACGTCGTTGCGGCGCAGAAGCTGTGGATTGCCGTAGCAGCACTCTTCGTCAGCCACGGGTACTCCTTCGTGGTGAACTACCTGGGCAGCCAGGAGTACCGAACCGTGACGCTGGAGCGGCTCATGCACCAGCCCTACAACCGCGTGATCGTGCTCCACCTGGTGATCATCTTCGGTGGTTTCGTGGTCATGACGCTGCAGGAGCCGAGGATCGGGATCGTGGTGCTCGTGGTGGTCAAGATCGTGATGGATGTGCGTGCTCACCTCCAGGAGCATCGGAAGCTGCAAGCTCGCCCAGCCTAACCCCAATTCTTCGAGCCGGGCGCGTGCCGTCGCAGATCCTTGAGAAACCCAGCCATACGCACCGGTCGCGTGTCATGCGCGGAGGAAGCCTCGTCCCATCCCCGTTCGGGCGTGCCCTTCTTGGGTGGTCGGCCGACGGAGAGTGGTCGGACATCGTGAGCGATCACGTTGACCGTCCCGTCGTCTTTCGCGACCGTGCCCGTGATCTGGAGAAATGGCTCGCCGCGGATCGCAACCCGATCGCGCTCGTAGATCTGGGGTCGAACAATGACGTTGACCATCCCTGCTTCGTCCTCGAGCAGGATGAATGTGTATCCCCGCGCCGTCTCGGGACGCTGGCGGGCGACCACGAGTCCCGCGATCTGTACGTCGCTACCGTGCTCGAGGGTCTCCAGCCGGGCACTCCCGATCACCGTGGGGGGGAGCGACGGTCGTAGCACGGTGAACGGATGGCCGCGCGTCGAGAATCCCAGGACTTCGTATTCGGCGATCAGGCGCTCGTCCGCGGGAACATCTTTGAAGCGGAGGTGCTCGTAGGGATGCACAAGTGGCAGTTCGAGCTGCCGTCGTGTCCGGTGTCGAGGAGGGATCTCGGTCTTGGGAGGTAGCCACAAGCCGACCTGCCACAGCAGTTCGCGCCGGGTGAGCCCGAACCGGTCGCATCCGCCAACCCATACGAGATGTTCGATCGCCGCCCGCGACAGCGTGGCCGGCGCGCGCCGTACCAGATCACCGAGACTCCGGAACGAACCGTTTCGGCGCCGCTCATCGACCACGGCCTCGGTGATGTCCCACCCCCAATCCCGGAGAAATCCCAACCCGACCCGAAGGCAGCGGTCCTCGACCGTACAGTAGACGTCGCTCCGTTCGATGTCGGGTGGGAGCACTTCCACGCCATGGCGATCCGCGTCGCGCCCCAGCGCATCGAGGGAGTAGAACCCCATGGGCTGGTTGTTGAAGAGGGCCGTGTAATACTCGACGGGGTGGTAGTGCCGGAGCCAGGCCGATTGATAGGCGAGCAGACCAAAGGCGGCCGCGTGTGACTTGGGGAAGCCGAACTCCGAGAAGGCCACGACCTGCTCGAATACCGTGCGTGCCGTGGACACGGGCACTCCCCGGCGGCGTGTGCCCTCGAGGAACTCCGCCCAGAAGTTTTCCATGAGCTCCCGTGATCGGCGCCGACTCATCGCACGGCGCAGCGCTTCGGCCTGACCGGCTGTGAAGCCGGCCAGTGCCTGGCACACCTGAAGCACCTGGTCCTGAAAAATGATCACGCCGAGGGTTTCGCCGAGCGCGTCACGCAGCAGTGGGTGCTCCGCCGGTGGTTCGTAGGGGAGCGCCTGGGCGCGAGCCTGCCGCTGTGCTTCCCGGCGCCGCACGTACGGATTGACCGCGCCACCCACGATCGGTCCGGGACGGACGATCGCAACCTCGATGGCGAGGTCTTCGAGGTTCCGCGGACGCGTGCGGCGGATCATCTGGATCTGCGCTCGGCTCTCGATCTGGAACAATCCCACGGTGTCACCCGAGCAGATCTGATTGAACACGCGTTCGTCTTCGAAATCGACACGACTCAAATCGGGTGTTGTCCCTTCCTTTCGCGCCACGAGTTCGACGCACTCCTCGACGAGCGAGAGCATGCCGAGCGCAAGGAAATCGATTTTGATGAACCGCGCGTCGTCGCACGAGTCCTTGTCCCATTGGCACACCACGCGATCCGGCATCGCCGAACGCTCCAGCGGTACGATCTCCACGAGGGGCCGACTCGAGATGATCATGCCACCCACGTGTTGGGAGATGTGGCGTGGGAGTCCGGCGATTTCTTCGGCGAGGTCGCAGAGATCACGCCAGAGCGGCGCGTTCACGCGATCGGCAAATCCCGGCAGCCGTGTGAGCTCCTCGCGAAGCGTCCCGGCCGCTTGGTATCCGCTGGCGAGACGGGCGACCTGTTCGATCTCACCCAACGGCAGATCGAGCGCCTTGCCAAGCTCGCGCACCGCGGAACGCAGGCGGTAGGTCGGGAAGGAACACACCAGTCCCGTGTGAGCGTCGCCGTACCGCTGGTACACGCGACGGATGAGCTCTTCCCGAATCTCCCGCGGAAAGTCGAGATCGATGTCGGGAATCGAGGCCAGGGTCTCGTTCAGAAAGCGACCGAGAAAGAGTCGATTGGCGACCGGGTCGATGTGCGACAGGCCGAGGAAGTAACAGATGATGGACGATACGGACGACCCGCGTCCGCGTCCCGGTAACAGGTTGCCGCTGGCTCGACGGGTTCCGGCGCGCACCTCGGCGGCCACCTCACGGGCCAACTCGAACAGATCGTGGTAGACCAGGAAGAACCCGCACAGCCCGTGACGGTCCACGAGCTGCAGCTCCTCATCCAAGCGCTGCTCCGCCTCTCTACGATGTGGCGAGCCAGGTGGATAGCGATCATCGAGCCGTGCGCGACACAGGGCGCCGAGGGCCACAGGAGCCGGCTGTCGGTCCGCGCCGTGGAAGTCGGGGAACGTGTACCCGAGATCCGTCGTCAGATCGAACGCCAAGCATCGTTCGGCGAGGTGGCTGGTGTTGGCCACGGCGTCCGGGCGGTCACGAAACAGGGCGGAGACCTCCGCGGGTCTGCGAAGAAAGAATTCACTATTGGGCCGTCGAACGTGATGCGATGCGTCGAGTGTGGTGCGATGGCGAATGGCTACGAGGGCGTCATGGAGCCGATGTCGCTCGCGACGGTGATAGTGGACATCGCCCGTGGCGACCACCGAGAGACCTTCGGCGTCAGCGATATCGGCAAGTGCTCGACTGAGCGTGCGGTCACCGCGCACGGCGTTGCGTTGAAGCTCGACGAAGAATCGGTCGCTGCCAAACACCGCACGGCAGTGGGCGGCCAAGCGACGGGCGGCGGTCATGCCCTCACTAGCGAGTACAGACGGGAGCAGCCCCCCGCGACATCCCGAGAGTACGATCAATCCGTCATGGCGAGCCTCGAGCGAGGCGAAGTCGAGCCGCGGATCGCGGCGGTCCTCCCGGCCGAGGTGCGCTTCGGTGAGGAGCCGGCAGAGGTTGGCGTACCCTTGCGGGGTCTCCACCAAGAGCGTGATATGGGTCCCATCGAGCAGCGTGACTTCAGCGCCGGTTATGGCCCCGATCCCCATCTGCTTGGCGGCCTGGGCAAAGGCCATGGAACCGTACAGTCCGTTGTGGTCCGTGAGCGCAAGGGCGGGGTAGCCGAGCGCCGCAGCCTCGAGCACGAGCTGCTCCGGGAGCGACGCTCCGTCGAGGAAGGAGAAGGCAGAGTGGCAGTGAAGCTCGATGTACATGGATGAGTGAAACACGGGGGAGCGGTCTCGTGACGCCGTCCGCTACGGCATTTGGAGAAACCACTCGCCGGTGTGCAGATCTTGGAACAGAATCACATGGCTTCCTCCCGCGAGCACGACGTCGAGATAGCGCCGGGTAAGTGGTTGGCGCCACCACTCGTCGTCAATGCGCCAGACTTCGAGAATCTCTTCGATCGTCCGGTGGATCGGTCCGTTCCCCTGGATTACGTGATCGGGTGTCTCACTCGCCACGGTGGTGGGGAGCCCGTCGTCGTTGACCACCACGTGTACGGGTTGCGGGACGTTCAGGGCTCGAAGTCGATCAATGCGTAGCGGCGCTCTGGTAGACGCGACCATGGCTGAACCTCGACGACGTGAGACAGGATTGGACGCTTGAAGCGTGTTTCGATCTCCCGCGCTGCTGCGTGCAAGGCCTGGCGACGCCCAGCCCTCGCCGAACTGGTGGCGTCGCGAGCGAAGAGTTGCAGCTCGTCCGTGCCACGCGCGAAGGCGGTGAATTCCACGGTGAGACGCTCCACGGCACCGGTCGGCGGCGAGGCTCCGAGTCGGGTCGTGAGCGGTGCGGCGATGCGATCCCGGTGCGCGGACGGGTCTTTGAGCACCACCTCGGTGAGCCAGGAGATGCCGTGCTCCAAGGCGGCACGAAGGCGCACGACGCACACCCGCCACCCAGCACGTCGTGGATGGCGCAGTGCACGCTCGATCAGCGTGTCGATTGCGTGCACGAGCATGGCCCGGTCGGCAGCCGGTGTCGGGAAATCGAGGGCGGCGACGATCGGCTCGGGTCGCCGACGTCCGATGACGGGGTCGGTGACCGTTCCCGTTGCCAACCGCCATGCTCGTCTACCCTCGGCACCGAACTGGGACACCAGTGCCGACTCCGGCAGTCGTGCGACATCACCCAGCGTGGTGAGACCGAGTTGTTGGAGCCGACGGTGGGTGTCGCTCGCAATCGGGAGGACCGCAACGGGTTGCTGGGCCAGAAACGTCCGGTGCTCGCCATCGGGCACCACGACCACCCTGCTGGGTTTGGCGCGCGTCGCCGCGACCCACGAGAGGAACTTGCCTCGCGCCCATCCCAGGCGGAACGATGACCGGCCGGTGGGACGGTCGCCGTCTCCCTGCCGCCGCATCGCCTGCGTCACGGCACGGGCTTGGTCTAGCGGTCCACCGTAGAGTCGGTCCAAACCATCGACCCCGATGAAGACGCGTCCCAACTCCACGGGCTCGATGACCGGACTCACGTTCTCCAGGGCGAGGAGCAGGTGGGAGAATGTTTCGTCGTAGTGAACCGGATCGGGCTCTCGGAGTGAGAGGGATGGGCAGAGGCCGATCGCCTGACTCACGGTCATACCACTGCGCACGCCCATGCGACGCGCGGTGGACGACACATGCCACAGCCGACGGGACTCGTGGGGTGAGAGCAAGGCCGTCGGTCGATGAACGAGCTCCGGGTGCCGTCGTTCCTCGCACCGGAGCGGGAATAGCGGAATCCACAGACATACGGCACAATCGCTGCACAGCACGGTGCTCGTCGTCATGCGGCCTCGAACAGACTCAGTTGGGTGCTTCGCGGTGGCTCGCCGTCGGTGGGCACGTGGTGGCCATCGATGTCGGGGATGCCGAACTCACCGGCGAGGCGACGGAACCGCCGGTGCACCGCCTGACAGTACGTATCGGTGGCGTCCCATCCGTCGTGATAGGCCGCGTGGTACCGCGGTACGAGGCTAGGAAAGTGGCGCTCCAGGATGGGGAGGAATCGCTGACGCACACCCGGATAGAGACGCAAGGGACTGGGATACACGAATTGTGCGCCCATATCTCGGCCAGCACGCAACAAGGCGCGGATCTGATCGACCGTATCGGTGATCCCCGGCAGAATGGGTGCGACGATGACCCCGGCCCGGATCCCAGCGGCGGAGAGTCTGGCCAGCGCGCGCAGTCGAGCATGCGGGACCGGCGATCGTGCCTCGAAGAGCTGGGTGATGTCAGGATCCACGCTGATCAACGAGACGTATACCGACAGGGTGTGACGTTGGGAGAGCTGTTTCAGGAGACCGATGTCGCGGCAGACGAGTGGGCTCTTCGTGATGAGCCCGACGCGCAGTCCTGCTTCGCGCAGGAACCGGGTAAGCACTGCCCGGGTGATCTGGTACTGTCGTTCGGCGGGTTGATAGGGATCGGTCGCCGTCCCGACTAGAATGCTCTGCGCACCGTCACGAGCAGCGCGACGGTGCACGCGCGGGAGATCCCGCTCGAGAGCTGCGAGCACGCCCTCCCGTGATTTGACGAGGATGCGGTGCTCGAAGGATTCCAAACCGGGTGGTGCGCCGAGATCGACAAACGTGCTCGCGTCGATCGCGCCGGCATCCCGTGCCCGTTCCACCGCATAGCGATGGGCAAACCGTGCGTAGCAATAGCTGCACCCGTATTCGCACCCGACGTACGGATTGATGGACCAGAACCCCATGCCGGTCGATTCCGGGTCGTTGATGATCGAGCGCACCGGCAACTCGACGAATTTGGTCCCACGCAGGCGATCGCCGAGCACGGGAAGCGTAGTGCAATGTTTCGGCACGGCATGGTCCGTCGCGAAAAGCGCCATGTCCCACGGTTCCGGTTTTCGACCCGACACTAGCCGCACCGACCCCAGCCGCATGCCGGGCAGACGGTACAGGCCGACGCGTGGAAAACCTGCCCACCGCACTCCGGACAGATAGTCCAGCCCGGTGCCACACAGCCCTGATGGGGTTGTTTTGTAAGTGTCTTGTTCACAAGGATTTGAGTAGACACAGCCAGGCGTGTTTTCGGGTTCTGTTCGGGCATTTAACCCGAATATAACCCGAAGTAAGTCAAGCGCAAGTCATGGGTGGAAGGCAGAGGCTTGAAGGTGCCTACCCTATGTGAGCATCCGTACCGATCCTGCAGGCCCACTTCTGTAGTGCGTCTCGGACGGTGGCTTGCCGCACTGGGTATCCGTGGCGAAATTGCGCCCGGTTCCGGGCAGGACCTTCCACGTACCCGAACGACGGTCGGCTACGGTTTGAGCCCTACCGAAGCGTCTGGCACCACCCGCGTGCGCTCTCTCGCCGCGCACCCTTTGGTGCGTGCCCTCGCGGTCATCCTTCTCCTGTTCGTCTTCCTGCTCGGCGTCAACGGGCTGGGCGAAGGGTTCAAGTCGCTCGGTCGCGGCCTGCTCGATTCGTTCTTTGCGGCGACCGAGAACCCCTTCATGGGTTTGATGGTGGGGCTCCTCGCCACGACGCTCGTGCAGAGCTCGTCGGTGACGACGTCGCTGATCGTCGGACTGGTGGCGGCGCCGGAGAATCCACTGCCTATCGCCAACGCCGTCCCAATGATCATGGGGGCGAACATCGGCACGACCGTCACGAATACGGTTGTGGCGCTGGGGCACATGGGGCGGAGGGAGGAGTTCCGGCGCGCCTTTTCCGTGGCGACGTGTCACGACTTCTTCAACTACATCGCCGTCGTTCTGCTCCTTCCGCTGGAGATGCTCACGGGGTTCCTGCGACGTGGAGCAACGGAGCTCTCGTCGTTGTTGACCGGGTTCAGCGGCATGGAGAAGTACGACAGCCCACTCAAGGGTCTGCTCAAGGCTCTCCTGGAGCCGATCACGGATGGTCTCGACGCGGTCTTCCGGTCGGATCGTCTCGCGGCCGTGGCACTCATCATGTTGAGCATCATGCTGATCTTCACGGCGTTGATGCTCTTGGTGCGGTTGCTACGACAGGCGATGCACAGTCGTGTCGAGGTCATCGTGTCGCGTGGCCTGCACCGCTCCGCGCTGTATGCGATGCTGGTGGGTGTCTTTGTGACGGCGCTGGTTCAGTCGAGCTCCATCACCACGTCACTCCTCGTCCCGTTGGCGGGAGCCGGGTTGCTGACCCTGCATCAGGCGTTTCCGATCACGATCGGCGCCAACATCGGCACGACCATCACGGCCCTGATGGCGGCCCTGGCGGTGACCGGCGAGCACGCGGAAGCGGGCATCATTATCGCGCTGGTGCACCTGCTCTTCAATCTCAGCGCGACGCTGATCATCTTTCCCGTGAAGGCCGTCAGAAACCTGCCGCTCGCTGCCGCGACGCGGTTGGCCGAGACGGCGGTGCGCTCGCGCGTGTGGGCCCTCGTATACGTCTTTGTGCTCTTCTACATGTTGCCCGCGCTCTTCGCGGTCGTGAACCATTACCTGGGATAGCTGCGGAGGCACCTATGCTTCGCGAACTGCTCAGCATCTTCCGCTCCAGTGAGCCGCTGGCCGACATGGGCCAGAACTTCGCGGCTATGCTGAGCCTGACCCAACAGATGACGCTCCAGGCCGGAGAGATCTTCTTCCGGATGGACGCGACGCCCGACGAGCGAACCACGCTGTTCAAGACGGACGTCAAGGTCAACAAGCTCGAGCGGGCCATCCGCAAGCAGGTGATCGCCCATCTCTCGATCACCGGAAACCGAGCTTCGCTGCCCTATTGCCTCCTCCTGGTCAGTCTGGTGAAGGATGTGGAGCGCATCGGGGACTATGCGAAAAACCTTGCGGAGGCGCCCGAGTACCACGAGGGACCGCTGCCGGATGACGCGATCGTTGCCGAACTGCGGGAGATCAGGTCAGGGGTGGAGACGGCGTTTGCCGCAACGTCCACGGTGTTCGAGGGCTCCGACCGTGAACGGGCGCTCGTGCTGATCCGACAGGGTCGTGATCTCACCCATCGCTGTGACCTGCTGGTGGAACGGATCGCGCGAGGCGACTACGCGGCGAGTCTCACCACGGCCACGGTGCTCGGCGCACGGTACTACAAGCGCATTGCCGCGCATATTCTGAACGTGCTCTCGAGTGTGGTGATGCCGCTCCACAAGCTGGACTACTACGACGAGTCCGAACTCCAGGACGACGAGGACGACAGCTAGCTGATAGCCGGCGCGTCGCCGCTCCTATTCTCCCGCGCCGCTCAAGTCGAGCATTTGCAGGCCACCCGGGTGCACGGTCACGGACGCATCGTCGCCCAGTGCCGTGATCTTGCGAATGTGCTCCGCGATGCGCAGCGCTCCACGGTGAACGGCCGTGGCAGAGTTCCGTTGCTCGGGGTCGAGTTTCGGATCGCTCACGAGCAGCTCGCTTTCGGTGACGACGGACGTGAGAGCGTTGTTGATCTCGTGTCGCACCGCGACCGCGAGCTGGCCAATGGCCGCAGCGCGCTCAGCCCTGACGACACGTCCGTAATACTCGTGCAACTGCTCCGACAGCCATCCCACGCTGATAGAGAGGCTGCCGTAGGCGACGTAGATGGGGACGGTGATCCGCCAATCATCAGGTGTCAGGTTGAACGCAATGATGGTCTGGATGACCATGAACAGGAGCGTACCGCCTATCAGCGATGCCACCGCGCCGCGAAGGCCGTAGTGGAGCGAGAGGAGAAACGCCGGTACCAGTGTCACCAGCCACACCAGTTCGTCACTCAATCCTGGATCCTCAGGCAGGACGATCTGCACGAGGACGGGCATAACGTACGCCCCAGCGGTATACAGCCAGAATCGCGTGGACAACGGTGGTCGGTGGGCGACGGGTTTGAGCGTGAATCGAGCCACAGGTCCCCTCCCTATCCGGTCGGTCTCTGAATCGAAGGTCGTGCGCCTGGTTGCGTTTCGA
>JBFIHA010000006.1:0-176105 GCA_041602035.1 Gemmatimonadales bacterium
GCGCGAGGATAACCCCAGACCTCGCGCGATGGCCTTTGCGTATGTCGCGACTCGAACAGAGTGACCCGAAGTGTACGGATCACGTGCTTCAATGGACTTGACCATCAACTCGAGCAGATCGCGATTTGTCTGCTCAAGTTTCAGGTTTGAGCTTAGCGCATGCCGCACGAAGAAGAGCGGCACCGTTACGAGAAGGAGCCCTAGAATCTCGAGCCTTAGCCAAACGAAGGCGAGGAGTGGTGCAAGCGAACTCGACAACACATCTTGTGCCAGGCCCTTACCAACAATTTCTCCCCACGCGTCGGACAAGTCGGTCCGAGAACTGAGACCCACAGCAGTCGCAACGGCCCCATTGCTGATCAAGAAGTAGACGAGCGTTGCCGCGACGAACGCTGGAATGGTCGGCTCAAAGTCAACTAACGAGGGTTGACCGCCGGCTGCCACGAAAAGCGTTCCAGCGATGCCAACGGCCAACGTCTCCTTCGCGGTGTTGTGGATGATCTTGATAAGTGGCTTGCGACGGATGAGCGTCTCAGCAACAAGCTCAGATGCACCTGCAAGAACCATCGCCCATGCCGGGCCGACAAGCCAAATCGCCGCCAAATAAGGCACAAAGGAGACCGCACTCGTCGGCCCGGCGCGCAATTGTAAGGAGAAGAACTCGGCAACGATGCCAAGTCCCACAAGGGCAGCAAAGGTATCGCGGAACCGGTGGAGGTCACCGGGGATTGTGAAGTCGGCGAGAACAAGCGCCGCCCCGGCAAGAACTGCCAGGCTCGAAACGTAGAATAGGAGCGCGCTGCGTACCGTCAGACGCATCGGGTGGTGGGGGAGCCCCCGAACACTGAAGAAGGACTGGCTACCAGCTCGTGTTTCCGCCTGCGAGGAAAAACCTCGCGAGTGCGCTGAAGAACGCGGCTAGCCAGCCTAGTGCCATAGAGCCTCACCCCCTTTCGGCAGCCGACTACAGACTGCGTGGGTCGGTGGCATACCCCGCTACGGTACGCCCGAGGCTCCGCTCGTTCCTGCTGACCGATCCGCTCCGCTAGATCAGCGCTGGTACCATCCCCTCCCAGGGGGCCCCCTGCCTTCTCCTTTCGCTCTGTGCGACAGCACGCTCGCTATACGATGGCATGCCGCCGGCGTCTTGTCCAGCAGGGCCCGCCGGCACACCCCAGCCGGCCCAGCCGCTACGAACCCGTCCGATACTGCGCCCAGCGATTGGTGGCATCCAGCACCGCCAACAACGCCGCCCGCTCCGGACTCTCCCGGACCGGCGCCGTCCCCATCACCAGGTGCGGATCCCGACCCTCAATTGCCTGCACACCCACCACGGCCAGCCGAGCCTCGAAGGCGTCCACCACCTTGACGCCCTCCAGCTCGAACGCCGCCCCTGACACCAACTGACCCAGAACCGCCAACGCGGCGCGCGCGGCCCCTTGCATGCGACCCCGCACCGTGTCCGCCACCTCCTCCTCGGCCGCGGACTCCACACCAGCCACCAGAAACGTGACCTTGACCCGGACCCGATGCTCCCCGGACGTGGTGATCTCGAGATTCCGGAATATCACGTCGCGGCGGAGCGCTTCGGCGCGCACAGCGGCCCGCTCGAGCGTCTCGATCGGCCGCACCTCGGCCGTCTGCGCCACGCTGATCTTGCGGTGGTCGATCTTGAGGCCCAGTTGCGCCAGCAGCGCGCTCTCGACGTTGCGCACCATCTGCTTCGGGGACGACCCGGCACTGGTGAGCACGTGCACGGCCGTGACCTCGCCGATCGGCGACACCTCGATCCGAGCTGACAACACGCCCTGGAGACTGGTCAGAAGGTTTTCCGCCCGTCGCACACCCCACGGATCGGGCGTCGCACGACCCGCGTCGTTGTCGATCGGTCGCTCCTCCGCCGTCACACCCGAATCACTCGGATTCACTCGGTCTCCGCTCTCTGGTCCCGTGACCCACGCCGCACCCTACTGCAGCGCATGGATGTTCACCGGCTCGCCCCCGTCCCGCTCGGCAAAGATGACCCGGTTGCCGCCCTCGGCCTTGGCCCGGTACAGGGCCCGATCCGCCACCTCCAGGGGATCGTCCGGCCACCGCGTTACCGGATCGTAACTCACGGCACCGATCGATGCTGTGACGGCGCGCTCATTCAGGCCCAGGGAGCGACTCACCCGCTCCACCGAGGCCCGCACCAACTCGCCGACGTGCAACACCCCCTCTCGGCCCGTCCCCCCGAGCACCAACACAAACTCGTCACCCCCATAGCGCGCCGCAACGTCCGTCGCACGCACCACTCGCCGCAACTCCCGGCCCACTGCCGCCAGCAGGCGGTTCCCCGCCGAGTGCCCCGCCCGATCGTTCAGATCCTTGAAGCCGTCCAGATCCAGGAACAGCACCCCACAGGGCTCCTGCGACCGATGGCTCCGCGCGATCTCCTGCGACAGTCGATCGCGAAGCACTCGGTAGGTGGCCAGTCCCGTGAGCTCGTCTACCGCCGCCTCACGCCGGGCATCGGTGGCCTTGCGCTCCTGATAGGGCGGGCACTGACGGTACGTGGCCCGCCCCCGCAGGAACGCCCGGGCAAACCGCTCGCACGTCGGGTACCCGCACGCGCCACAGTCCCAATGGGCCCCCGTCGGCGCGAACCCGATCTGCTCGATCACCGACGCGATCTCGCCCGCCCCCAAGTCCCGACCGTTGCGCACGCCCTCGAACCGCGTCCCGACCACGACCGGCACGGTCGGATCGACCACCGGGACCGGGCTCCGAGGCGGCTCGTGCTCCTGAGCCACGCGCCGACGGCGATACAGTTCCTCTCTGGGCCCAAGCAAGGGATGATCGAGACATCCCTCACACGGCAAGAGATCCACAAAGCCCAAGTCGACCTTGTCGACCAGCACCGCCCGCGCGATCACCTCGAGCGCACCCATCCCGCGCACCTTCCGAAACCGCGGACTGGTCTGCGGCTCGAGATCCAACACCGGGAGCGGCAACCCACCAGGCGTGCTCACATGGCGCTGGCGCACGCTCGGAATCCGACTGAAGTAGCGAGCCTGGCTCCCGACCGACACCCCTCGCCGCCGAAACAGTTCTTCGACCTCGGTAAACGTGAGCACGGCGTCTACGCTGGTACCGCCCTCCGCGACGCAGACCCCCACGTAGACGACCGGGAGGGCGCGGCCGTGAATCGCTCGCAGGTACTCAGCCTCGGCCTCCAGCGGCGTCTTCACCGGGGCGAGATACGGCACCAGCGCGGGGTAGTCGTGACGGATCTTCTCGACCACCACGGGACACGTCGACCGGATCATCGTCCGCGACCGAGCGACGGACAGTAGCCGCCGATATTCCTCTGCAACAAGCTCGTCACCGATGACGCCCCGATGCACGATCGGGAAGCCTGCCGCATGGCAGGCATTGACGACCTGTTCCGGCGCGTGCGGATGAAAGTATACCTCGGCCTCGACGCTCAGCACCATCGCGGCGTCCCCGCGCTCGGCGAGCGCCAGCGCCTCGAGGAGGTCGCCAACCGCATCGATGGCATCATGGGGGCACGCCGGCACGCAGGCCCCCGCCCGAATGCACGACTCATCGACGATGCGGACGACCTCACCCTCGACGGCGATGGCCTGTGAGGGGCACACTCGCACGCAGGCGAGGCAGCCGACGCAGTTCTCGTTTACTCGAAAGCGCACGGCGCCGCTACCCCACCAACTCGTCCCCGATACGGCCTGGGGTTCGGAGCGATACTATGGACCCCAAATGCCGTTCTGTCAATACTTTGGGCCATCTCGACTACTCCAATGTCTCAGGTCGGCGACGCCGCAACCCGACCGCGGAAACTCGGCATCCTAGACCGATCTGAGTGCCACCCCCCAGATGCCCGACACCCCTGAAAGCCGACTGGGACAGTCCCAAAAATGTCGCGTCGGCCGACTGATGGGCAGAATCCTCCGCCCGGTGGGACATGCGTTGCGAAGCCGCAACAAACGGGAACGGTCGTTTCGGACCGGAGGTTCTCCCCGGTCGTAGGCCGGCTTCACCCCTGTAGAAGCGGGCCAACGCCCCATCAGACGACTACTTACGGAGGGCAAGAACCGTGCTCCCAGCCGGCCCGTGGGGGGCCGGAGCTCGGCGGGGCAGCTCACCCGGTCACGTCATCAGGGCAGGCCGTACTCCTTGATCTTACGATACAAGGTGCGCTCACCGATGCCGAGCCGCTCGGCGGCGCGTCGCCGGTTTCCGTCGGTTTCGGCCAAGGCAGCCTCGATCGCAGCCCGTTCGACATCCGCCATGGTCATACCGGGGCGATACACCACCCTGGTCCCGGCCGACCTCGTCATGGCCTCCGCCTGTCCCTCCACCACTCCAGGCTCGACCTCCCAAGCCTCGCCTTCGGGAATGCTGGCCGCCTCCGGAGCCGCCCACGCCGGCATGACCTCGACCCGCCCCGGCCTCTCGTCCAAGCGGCGGCGCAGCTCCTCGACCTGCACCTTCAGGTCCACGAGGCTATGCAGAATGAACTCGACTTCCTGACCCCCGAGCTGACGCAGCTGCTCGGGCACCCGCATGGGAAGGAGCCGAGCCCCGCCGTCCCGAACGTCGGCCGGGATATCCGACGAGCGGATCTCTCTGCCCGGAGCCAGCACGACCATGGACTCGATGAGGTTCCGGAGCTGCCGCACATTGCCGGGCCAATAGGCATTCACCAGCAACTGCATCGCCTCGGAGCTAATGCCGCGGAACGTGCGACCATGCTCTCGGCTGAGATCGCGCACGAAGCGCGTCACCAAGATCGGAACGTCGCTCCGTCGCTCTCGGAGTGGCGGGAGGTAGATCGACAGGACGTTCAGCCGGTAGAAGAGATCGTCCCGAAACTCCCCCACCGCCGTCGCTTCCTTGAGCGACCGGTTGGTGGCCGCGATGACCCGCACGTCCACCCGGATGGGCTGCGTGCCTCCGACCCGAAAGAACGTGCGGTTTTCGAGCACGCGGAGGAGCTTCACCTGAAGCGTCGCCGGCATCTCGCCGATCTCGTCGAGGAACAGGGTACCGCCGTGGGCCAGCTCGAACCGACCGAGACGGCGTTCGGCCGCCCCGGTGAACGCCCCTTTTTCGTGTCCGAAGAGCTCCGATTCGAGCAAGGTCTCGGGCAGCGCCGCGCAGTTGACGGCGATGAACGGTCCCTCCCGTCGCGGCGACAGGTGGTGGATGGCTTGGGCGACCAACTCCTTGCCGGTGCCCGACTCCCCCTCGATCAGCACCGTGCTCGATACGGGGGCCATCTGCTCGATCTTGACCAACACTTCCTGGATCGGTGGGCTCTCGCCGAGGATGCCGGTATGCTCCTGTAACCGGCGCCGCGCAATCAAGCGGCCCGCCGCCGCGACGACATCGCTTGGATCGGCCGGCTTCTTCATCCACGCCGTGAGCCCGAGCTGGCGGGCCCGCTGCGCCGGGTCGGCATGGGTCGGCTCGAGCAACCCCAGCGTCGAGATGGGGACGTCGCGGGCCAGCGCCACCAGGGCCTTGGACCGTGCTTCCGACAGCGAGCCCGTGAGGATCACGACGTCGGCCTGGGCCCCGCGAAACACCTCGGCGGCATCGTCCTGCGACGACACGAACACCGTTCCGTACCCTGCCGCCTCGAACGCCGCATTCACCGGCACCGCCGTCTCGAGGTCGTCCATCGTCAGGAGAACGCGATCGCTCATCCGTGATCCGTGGGTTCGTGGCGAAGTAACTGCACGGCGTGCTTCACGATGGGGTCGAGCACCAACAAGCCGTCACGGACCCCGCTCGGGGAACCGGGCAGGTTGACGATCAGCGTGGCCGCGCGGGTCCCGGCCACGCCGCGTCCAAGCGCGCTCCGTGCCGTGGCCTCGCGCCCCGCCACCCGAATAGCTTCGGCGATCCCCGGGACCTCCCGCTCCACGACCGCTCGTGTCGCCTCGGGGGTGACGTCACGTCCACCCAGTCCGGTTCCCCCCGTGGTAAGAATCACATCGATCGTTCCTTCATCGGACCAACGCGCAAGGCATCCCGCGATCAGATCCGACTCGTCCGGCAGGGTCGCACGCCCCGCCACCGCGAACCCGTGTGCCTCAGCCCACGCCACGATCGCGTCGCCCGACATGTCGGTGCGATCGCCGCGGGCGGCCGCGTCGGACACGGTGAGCACGCCGACCCGAATGCGTGTGTCGCCGGGCGTCGGGACCACCTACGTCCTCTTGACGCTCCCCTTGGTGTAGAACGGCATCTTCGTCACTACCGCCTCCACCCGCTTGCCCCGCATGTCGATCTCGATTGTCGTGCCCGGATTCACCGAATGGGTGGGAAGGAACGTGGTGCCAATCCCCACGTTGAGCGATGGGCTGAATCCGCCGCTGCGGACCACATCGACCTTGCGCTCCTTGAGCAACACGTCGTAGCCGTGACGCGGGATCGCTCCCTTCCCCTCCACGATAAAGCCCGTGAGCTTCCGCAACGGTCCGCCTTTGGCCTTGACCGCTTCGAGCGCCCGTTTCCCGACGAACGGCGCCCCCTTGTCGAGCTTCACGATCCAGCCGAGGCGCGCCTCGTACGGATTGACCGTCTCGTCGATGTCGCTGCCGTAGAGCGGATAGCCGACCTCGAGCCGCAGTGTATCTCTGGCACCGAGACCGCAGGGAACCGCCCCGCCCCGTGTCACCACCGCCTGCCACACGGCGTCGGCATGCCTGGGACGGAAGTAGAGCTCGAATCCGTCTTCGCCGGTGTAGCCAGTCCGAGCCAGAAAGCAGTCGACTCCGGCAATGTGGCCAACCTCGAAATGGTAGTAGCGGAGTTGGGACAGGCCGATGGAAGTGAGCGACTGCAGCAACCGCTCGCTGTGCGGTCCCTGCACTGCCAGCAGGGCCACCTCATCAGAGATGTTCTTCACCCGTGCGTTCACGCCGCCCTTACGGGCCACAACGTGCTGCCAGTCCTTGTCGATGTTCGCGGCGTTGACGACCATCATGATCCGGTCGTCGAAGCGATACACGATGCAGTCGTCGATGAACGTGCCGTCGTCGTTGAGCAGCGCCGTATATTGCGCTTGGCCCTCTTCCAGCGCACCGACGTCGTTGCAGGTGAGGCGGTTGACCCACGCATTGCGATCGGGCCCGGAAAACTCGAACTCGCCCATGTGGGACACGTCGAACACGCCGACGGCTGTCCGCACGGCCCGGTGCTCCTCGGTGATGCTCGCGTACTGAACCGGCATCTCGAACCCGGCGAACGGCACGATCTTGGCCTTGGCCGCGAGGTGCAGGTCGTAGAACGGCGTCCGCTTCAACGCTCCCTCGCTCATCGGCTCCCGTCCCCACCCATGAGTTTGGCCATCAGTGCCTTCTGCGCATGCAGACGGTTCTCCGCCTGATCGAAAACGCGCGACTGGCGACCTTCAATGACGTCGTCGCTCACCTCCTCCCCACGGTGGGCCGGCAGGCAGTGCAGGAAGATGGCGTCCGGCGAGGCGAGCGACATGAGCTCCGCGTCGACGTGGTATCCCTTGAACGCGAGCATCCGGGCATCCGCCTCGGCCTCCTGCCCCATGGACGCCCAGACATCGGTGTTCACCACGTGCGCACCACGCACGGCGTCCTCGGGATCCTCGTGAACCGATACCGCGGCCGTCCGCTTGGCCCGTTCGAACACTTCCCGGTCGGGCTCGTAGCCCTCGGGGCACGCCAACCGCAACTCGAAGCCCAACACGCCAGCGGCATGGAGCCAGGAGTTGGCGACGTTGTTCCCGTCACCGACCCACGCCACCACCTTTCCCTCCCAGGTGCCGAGTGCCTCCCGCATGGTCATGACGTCCGCCAGGATCTGACACGGATGCAGCAGGTCCGTGAGCCCGTTGATCACCGGCACGGTGGCGTGCCGGGCCAACTCCACAACGTCCGCGTGCGCAAAGGTCCGGATCATGATGCCGTCGACGTAACGCGACAGGACACGAGCGGTGTCTTTAATCGGCTCACCCCGACCGATCTGGAGATCGCGGCTCGACAAGAACAGCGCGTGCCCCCCGAGCTGGTACGCGCCAACTTCGAATGAAACCCGCGTGCGCGTACTACTCTTGGCAAACACCATGGCCAAGGTCTTTCCCCCGAGCGGCCGCGCTCGGTACGATCCCGCCTTCATCCTGCCCGCCACATCCAGCATTTCCCCGATCTCTTCGGCGGTCAGGTCGGGAATTTGGAGGAAGTCGCGTTTCGGCATGTTTCACCAAGAAGTGAGTCAAAATGACAGTCGGCAAGAGGGATTGTAGCGGCCCGTTGGTCGAGTGTAAAGACAGGCCGCGAAAGGAGATGAATCCCGCGTCCGGGAGCGGGGCAGGAGCAGGTGTCGCCGGGCGGTTACAGGATGTACTTGCGAAGGTCTTCGTCCTCGACGATCCGCATGAGTCGCTCGCGCACGAGGGCAGCATCGAACTCGATGCGCTTGTCGTCTACCTCCGGCAGATCGAACAACAGGTCCTCCAGCAGCGTGGTCATGACCGTGTGAAGCCGGCGCGCTCCGATGTTCTCGGTACGCTCATTCATGATGGTGGCAATGCGGGCGATCTCGCGGATGCCGTCGTCGGTGAACTGGAGATCCGCCCCCTCTGCGGTGCACAGCGCCTGGTACTGCTTGATCAACGAGTTCTCCGGTTCCGTAATGATGCGAACGAAGTCGTCTTCGGTGAGCGGGGACAACTCGGTGCGAATCGGAAATCGGCCCTGAAGCTCCGGAATGAGGTCGGATGGCTTGGCCACGTGAAACGCCCCAGCGGCGATGAACAGGATGTGGTCGGTACGGACGTAGCCATACCGGGTTTGCACGGTCGATCCCTCGACGATCGGTAATAGGTCACGCTGGACACCCTCGCGCGACACGTCCGGCCCCACCTGCGCTCGCTCGCCAGCAATCTTGTCGAGCTCATCGATGAAGATCAGTCCGTGATTCTCGACCCGATCGAGCGCCTCGTTGACCACGTCGTCCATATCCACGAGCTTGCGGAGCTCTTCGTCGACGAGAATGCGTCGCGCCTCCGACACTTTCACTGTGCGGCGCTTGGACCGCTTGGGTAGCATGTCCTGCAGCATCTCCGTGAAGTTGATGTCGGCACCCTCCATGCCTGGCTGGAACGGCATGAAGTCGAAGGTCGGGAACGCCGACTGGGAGACCTCGATCTCGACTTCGCGGTCCTCGAGCTTTCCATCCTTGAGCAGCTTCTGAAGCTTCTCGCGGGTTCGCGCGCGTCGTTCCTCGGCTTGCGGGGAGGTTTCGTCGTCCTCATGAGCGCGCACTTCGCCGCCCGCGGACACGATGAACCGCGCCGGTTGCCCCTCCTCGGTGCCCGCCTCGGCATCCGGTTGCACCTTCAGCACTCGCTCCTGCGGCTTCTTGACCGGCGTCGGCAACAGCAAATCGAGCAATCGCGTCTCCGCCCGCTTCTCCGCCGAGGGGTAGACGTCTTCCTCGCGTTCACCTCGCACCATGTTGATTGACGCGTCCACGAGATCACGGACCATGGACTCCACGTCTCGGCCCACATATCCCACTTCGGTGAACTTCGACGCCTCGACCTTAATGAAGGGCGCGCCCGCCAGACGGGCGAGCCGACGGGCGATTTCAGTCTTCCCCACCCCCGTGGGGCCGATCATGATGATGTTGTTGGGGAGAATCTCGTCCCGAATGGATTCGGGCGCCTGCTGCCGGCGCCAGCGATTGCGGATGGCGATCGCCACGGCGCGCTTCGCATCCCGTTGTCCGACGATGTAGCGATCGAGCTCCGCGACGATTTGTCGTGGCGGGAGTTCCTCGAGCCACGGCAGCGGCTCGGGACCGGTATCGTGCGCCTTGAGCTTCTCCTCCACACGCACGTCGCCGGTCACGATCGTGCCGCCTTGTCGTCGTCCAGCGTGACGATCGAGATGTTGCGGTTCGTGAACACGCAGATATCCGCGGCGATCTCGAGACTGCGCTGGACGACGTCGCGGGCCGACAGGTCCGGACGGTCTGCCAGCGCCCGCGCCGCAGCGAGCGCGTAGTTGCCACCGCTGCCGATCGCCAGCATGCCGTCGTCCGGCTCGATCAGCTCACCACTGCCGCTGATGACATACCCGTGCTGGCGATTGGCCACGGCCAGGAGGGCTTCCAGCCGGCGGAGCACGCGATCACTGCGCCAATCTTTGGCCAACTCGACGGCCGCGCGCGAGAGATTGCCCGGGAAACGCTCGAGCTTCTCTTCGAACTTCTCGAACAACGTGAAGGCATCGGCGGCTGCGCCGGCAAACCCGGCCACCACCTTGCCACCACCCAACGTGCGCACCTTGGTCGCGTTGGCCTTCATCACCGTGTCGCCCACGGTGACCTGCCCATCGCCTCCCATCGCAACGCCACCGTCCTTGCGAACACAGAGAATCGTGGTGGCGTGGAGTGATCGTGTTCCGCGTGTCATCCGTTCGTCCGTTCGACGGGGTCGACCACCCGTCCTCTGGGGGCATCGCCGCCTGGCCCCCCCTCCCCGTCACTCACGCGCGGGGATGCGCCTGTTGATACACCTTCTTGAGCCGAGCGACACTCGTATGAGTATACACCTGCGTGGTGCTTAGTGACGCATGGCCGAGCAGTTCCTGCACCGCCCGGAGATCGGCGCCGGCGTCGAGCAGATGGGTGGCGAAGGAGTGGCGCAGCGTGTGCACCTTGAAGCCCACGCTCGCATCGAGTCCATCCAGAAATCGCTTGACGATGCGCTGCACGCCGCGCGACGACAAGCGTCGGCGACGGCGCGACAGGATGAGGGCCCGCGCGTCGGCCCGGGCCGTCCGGCCACCGGCCAACACCTGTTCTCGCTCGGCCAGGTACCGCTGCAGGGCACGGGCGGCGTGGCCGCCGAACGGGACGATGCGCTCCTTTCGTCCCTTGCCCTTGAGCTTCACCTGTTCGGAGATCACGTCCACATCCGCCACGTTCAGGCCGGCCAGCTCGGACAGTCGCATTCCGGTGGCGTAGAACAGCTCCAGGATCGCCAGGTCGCGGGTCGCCTGGAAGCCCCCCTGCTCCGCGAGCGACTCGGCGTACGCGAACATCATGTCGACCTGCGCCCGGTCCAGCACCGCCGGCAGCCGGCGCTCGGTCTTCGGAATCCGAACGCCCTTGGCGGGATTGCCGTCAACGCCGTAGCGGTTGCCCAAGAAACGGTAGAACGTCCGGATCACGGATACCGCGCGGCCAATCGAGCGCTTCGACAGCCCGCGGCGATCGAGCTCCCCCATGAACGATCGGAGGGCCAGCCGATCCAGCGACTGCCA
Source organism: Gemmatimonadales bacterium (assembly GCA_041602035.1). Lineage (GTDB taxonomy): Bacteria > Gemmatimonadota > Gemmatimonadetes > Gemmatimonadales > GWC2-71-9 > JAOTVV01. The sequence continues at coordinate 11,319 of JBFIHA010000006.1, forward strand.
CGACCACGATCCGCCAGCGTGGTACTCGTCGCAGAACGCCTGAAACGTGACTAGATCGCGTCGATACGCCCGCACCGTGTGGGGGGAGTCGTTGCGCTCCTTCTCGAGGAACACGATGAACTCAGTGATCTCGCTCCGGAGCGGAACGCTGCCAGCCTCGGTCGTCGACATCATGCGATGACCTCGACGACGCTGGCGACGAATCCCTGCATGGTTACCAACGCCCGTTCCGCGAGCGCCTCGCGCTTCCGGCGCTTGTCCCGCACGGCCCGCTCGAGCGGCGGTAGCAGGCCGAAGTTCGCGTTCATCGGCTGGAAGCGTCCGGGATGGGCGTGGTGCACGTAGTGCAGGAGCGCGCCCAACATCGTTTCGCGCGGGGGAATCACCGGTTGCTCGTCGCGGAGCAGCCGAGACAGGTTGATCCCGGCCAGGATACCCGTCCCCAGGGACTCCGTGTAGCCCTCGACGCCCACCAACTGTCCCGCAAACAGCGTCAGCGGGTCGTCGCGAAGCGCCAGGTGCGCCGAGAGTGCCGCCGGCGCGTTGAGATACGTGTTGCGGTGAATGCTCCCGAAGCGATAGAACTCAGCGGCCTCCAGGCCCGGCAGCGACCGGAACACCCGCTGCTGCTCGGGAATCCGGAGCCGCGTCTGGAACCCCACCAGATTCCACATCTGCCCGGCGCTATCCTCACGCCGCAGCTGCACCACGGCATGGGGCTCGGCGCCGGTGCGGGGATCCGGCAGGCCCACCGGTTTGAGGGGGCCGAACCGCAGCGTTTCGCGGCCGCGGCGCGCCATCTCCTCCATCGGCAGGCAGCCCTCGAAGTACGGCACCTCATCGAACGCATGGCCGACATGTTGATCGGCGGCGATCAGGGCGTCGACGAACGTCTCGTACTGTTCCCGAGTCAGCGGCACGTTGAGGAAGTCGTCGCCGTCCCCCTTGCCGTAGCGGGACGCGCGAAACAGTCGATCGTGCGCGAGCGACTCGTCGCTCACGATCGGCGCGATGGCGTCATAGAAAGCCAGGCCGTCCATCCCCAGCCTGCCACGGATGGCCTCGGCGAGCGCATCGGACGTGAGCGGCCCGGTCGCGACGATGGCCGGTGACGACAAGGTTCGAACCTCTTCGCGCCGGACCACGATGTTCGGGTGCCTTTCGACCCGGGCCGTCACCTCGCGACTGAAAACGTCGCGGTCTACCGTGAGCGCCGTCCCGCCGGGAATGCGCGCACCGTCGGCGACCGTGAGCAGCAGCGAGCCCAACAATCGGAGCTCCGCCTTGAGGAGCCCGTGAGCGTTGGTGAGATCCAGCGACTTGAAGGTGTTGCTGCAGACGATCTCGGCGAGGTGGCTCGTCTGGTGGGCGGGGGTCGTCCTTTCGGGGCGCATTTCGTAGAGCATGACGCGCACCCCGCGCTCGGCGAGCGCCCAGGCGGCCTCGCACCCCGCGAGTCCACCACCGACGACGGTGGCCGTCACTCCGCGGTCGATTCGGCTGTCGCGCCCTCGATGGCGAACTCGTCCTCGCACTTGAGGCACCGGCGGTATTCCCCCCGAGCCTTGGTGATCCGTTGTTCCGCGCCGACGTTGCCGCACGACGGACACACGTCCGGGATCGGTCGGTGCCACGTCGAAAAATCACAGTCGGGATACCGTGAGCATCCGAAGAACGACCGCCCCCGCCGCGTGCGCCGCTCGATGAGATCGCCCTTCCCGCACTTGGGGCACGCGACGCCGAGCGGAATCGGCCGGGTGTGCTTGCACTTGGGATACCGCGTGCACGCCAGGAACTCTCCATAGCGGCCCGTCTTGATCACCATCGGCGCCCCGCACTCGGCGCACACCTCTTCGGTCGGCTTGTCGGGCACCTTGTCGTGCTTGAGCGGCTTCGTGAAGCGGCACTCCGGGTAGTTCGTGCACGCAATGAACGGCCCGAACCGGCCGCTCTTCACCGTGAGCTTCCCGCCGCACTCAGGGCAGGGCTCTTTCTCGAGATCCCCAACATCGTGCGCTTCGCGGATGAGCGCCGTCGTGTCGATGGACTCGAGCGCCTTGGCGAACGGCTGATAGAAGTTGTCGAGCACCGTCTGCCACGTCAGCTCGCCTTCTTCGACCTTGTCGAGTTCCGTCTCCATCTCGGATGTGAACTCGACGTTGAAGATGTCCGGGAACTGCCCGACCATCACCCGCGCCACGGTTTCGCCGAGCTCCGTGGTGTGAAATCGGCGCCGATCAACACGCACGTATCCACGCTCCCGCAACGTCGAGATGATCGCCGCGTAGGTACTGGGTCGTCCGATCCCGTCACCCTCGAGTTCCTTCACCAGGCTCGCCTCGCTGAACCGCGGCGGCGGTTCGGTGAAGTGCTGGTTGGGGGTGATCGTGTGCACCTTGGCCTCATCCCCCTTCGCAAGCGCCGGTACCGGCGAGAGGTCTTCGAACGTCTGTTCCTCCCCTTCCTCCTTGGTATCGGTGTACAGCACGTGGAAGCCGTCGAAGATGGGGACGGATCCGGTCGCCCGGAACAGGTACTGGCCGATCGTGAAGTCAATGGACGACGTGTCGTAGACGGCTGGGGTCATCTGCGACGCGACGAAACGCAGCCAGATGAGCTGGTACAGCCGGTATTGATCCGACGAGAGGAACGCCTTGAGGTCGGCGGGCTTCCGCAGGACGTCCGTGGGCCGAATGGCCTCGTGCGCCTCCTGGGCCCGAGCCGCCTTCTTGCTGGCGTAGTGGTTGGGCTTGGCCGGCAGATACCGGTCGGGGTAGGTCCCGGCAATGAAATCCCGCACCGCCGCGATCGCTACCTCGGAGACCCGTGGCGAGTCGGTGCGCATGTAGGTGATGAGCCCCACCGCGCCTTCCTTGCCCAGCTCCACGCCCTCGTACAGATCCTGGGCCGCACGCATGGTGCGCTTGGCCGAAAAGCCCAGCCGTTTGGCTGCTTCCTGTTGCAGGGTGCTCGTGATGAACGGCGGCCCGGGGCGCTTCTTGCGCTGCTTGCGCTCCACCTGCGAGACGACAAACGGCTTACCCCGCACGGCGTCAACGACCGCTCGTGCGTCTTGCTCGGTGTGCAGCGCCGGCTTCTTGCCGCGGACCTTGTGGAGCTTGGCCGTGAACCGCTTCTTCTTCGCCTCGAGGTCGGCCTCGATCGACCAGTACTCCTGTGGCTTGAAGTCGCGGATCGCCTGTTCCCGCTCGACGATCAAGCGCAGGGCCACCGTCTGCACGCGGCCAGCCGAGAGCCCGCGCTTGACCGATTTCCACAGCAGGGGGCTGGCCTTGTAGCCCACCAACCGGTCCAGGATGCGTCGCGCCTGTTGGGCCTCCACCTTCTGCCGATCAATCTGCGCCGGGTGTTGGATCGCATCACGGATCGCCGACTTGGTGATCTCGTGAAACCGCACCCGATGCACGTTCGCGCCGTCGTTGAGCTGATCCGCCACGTGCCAGGCGATCGCCTCACCTTCACGGTCGGGGTCGGTCGCCAGCAGCACGGCGCCGGCATCTTTCGCGGCCCGCTTGATGGCCGCGAGCTGCTTGCCCTTGCCACGGATCGTCACGTACTTGGGTCGGAACCCTTTGTCCACATCCACGCCGAGCTCGCGCTGTGGCAGGTCGCGAATGTGGCCCACCGTTGCCTTCACGGAGAAGCCCCGATCCAGGTACTTCGCAATGGTGCGCGCCTTGGCGGGCGACTCGACGACGACCAGCGTGCTCCCCTTGCGGGAGGTGGCGCGCGCCGCCGGCTTCCGCCGGCTCTTCGCAGACGCCGCAGGCGTCGTGACCTTCTTGCGCTTCGATTTCTTCTTCTTCGTGGTCTTCGCCATACGCTCCGTCGCTGGTTCCCGCCCGCGCGGCCACACCATGCCGTCGGCGGCTCAACACCGCGTCAACACCACGGATTCCGTGCTGCGGGCTCTGCGCTGAGGCTCGCAGGGCCTAGGCGGCACATCTCGACCACCTAGGCCACTTCGTGTAACGCGACCCCGAACAATCGCTTACGCGAACCCTCGACCACTCCCCCTCGGGCCGGACGCGGGGCGCATAGTTACTGCCCCGCTGCGGATCGCGCAAGCGGAGCGCACCGACGCCTCGCCCACCCCCCCAAAATACCCGAGCCCGGCTCGCGTGAGCCGGGCTCGCAAACGACCTGCTTCGATGCCGAACGCCCCTGGCGTCCGACGTTCCTGAGCGTTACCGACTCGTGGCTACCGTGTCGAGGACGTGCGGCGTCACGAGGATCAACAAGTCTTGCCGGACCTCGCGGCGTCGCGTCACGCCGAACAGGTTGCCGATGATGGGCAGATCCACCAGGTAGGGGATCCCGCTCTTCGACATCGTGACCGACGTCTGCGTCAGTCCACCGATGACGGCTGTTTGACCGTCGTTCACCAGAATCTGGCTCGTGGCCTCGCGGGTGCCGAACGCCACACCGAGATCGGTCTCCGCGACGTTCACCGACGAATTCTCGGCCCGGATATCGAGCAGGACCTGTCGGTTGGCGGTCACGTGCGGTGTGACTTCCAGGCGGATTCCGGTTTCCACCAACTGGATGCTGGCCGCCGACGCCGCCTGCGCGCCCACGTCCACCACGCGGATCGGCGTGCGGTCACCCACCAGGATCGTGGCCTTGCGGTTGTCGGCCGTCGTCACGACCGGCTCGGCCTGCTCATCCGCGAGCTGTGCGGACTCCAGCGCCTGGAGCCACGACGTGAGGCTGAAGCGGCCGATCGCCACTGAGAACAGCAGGTCGAGCGCGGTGGCCGGCAGCTCGGACGAGGCGTTGGCCACGCCCGACACGACGTCGCCGCCAAGGTTCACGACCGCCGGAATCAGGTTCGCGTCGTACGGTTGGAACGCGTCCTGAATCCCATCGCCGTCCGTGTCGAAGCCCTTGGTCGGGTCGGGCCGGGCAATCACGGTATTGAAGAACGTGCTGCGCCCGTCGTCACCGAAGTCGTACTGGATACCCAGGTCCATCACGTCCGTGCGGCTCACGAGGATGATCTTCGCCTGGATCGACACCTGTGGGGTCTGGAGATCGAGGTTCTGGACTAGCTCCTCCATGTTGGCCACGCGGCTCGGGACGTCGGTCACGACCAAGCTGTTGGTGGACGTGTCCGCCACGACCTTGCCCCTGCCCGAGCGCGCCCCGTCGAGCACGGGAATCAGGGACGACGCCTTGGCGTAGTTCACCCGCATGATCTTGGTCGTGAGGGGCTCCAGCGAATCCCTGGCCGACAGCGCGGCCTGGGTCGCCACCCGGATGATGCCGTATTCATTCTCCGCCGCGGCCAGACCTTGGGACTCGAGGATCGCCTCAAAGGCCACGTCCCACGGCTGGTTGCGGATCCGCGCGGTGACGTACCCGGAGACGTCCTTGCCCAGGACGATGGTCTTGCCGCTCAAGGCCGCGAAGCCTTCCATGACCTCGGCAATGCTCGCCGAGTCGTAGGAGGCCGTGACCACCGGCTGCTGCGACTGGAGCGGTGCGGGCGGACTCGCTGGCGCCGCTCGAGCCGGGCTGACCCGGCGCGTCAACTGGTCGCTGGCGGCCACCGACGACCACGCGGCGAAGGTCCGATCCGTGCCGAGGCTGATCCGAATGGCGTCTTCCGCGTACTCCAGCTCGTAGCCCCTGAGGGACTCCAGCTCGAGCACGATGCGCACGACGTCCGGACGGAACTGACCGGAGCGGATGTTTACGATGCCGCCACGGTTACGTCCGTCATAGAGGACGCCCGACGTCTTGAGCGTCGCGCCGACCACGTCGATCACGAGCCGCGCCGGATTGTCGAGCGTGAAGTCCTGGACGCTGACGCTCCCCGTGACGTCGATCACCACGAGGGCCTTGCCGGCGCCGGGCAGCACGCTCACCGCCTTGACCTCGCCCGGCCCCGCCAAGACTGGGGGAGCCATCAGGACGAGCCCGACGAGTGCGAGCATCATTGACCGCTTCATTGGGTTCCCTCCTGCCTGCGGCGCAGTCGGAGCGACGATTGTCGCTCAACGCCGAATTCCTCGATCATCACCAATACCTCGTCCGGTCGGATAGCCGTGACACGGAGCCGGCCCAGCTCGTCACCCACGCGCACGGTGTAGCGCTTCCCCACCGTGGTATCGCGCAGCACCGCAACGCTTCCACCCGGGTACCGCGCATCGAAATTGATCGCCGTTACCCGGAGGTCTCCGATCAGTGGGCGCACGCCGCCACTCCGGAGCAGCGACTCGAACGGATCCCGCCCCGATCCGGTGTAGGTAAACACCTCGCGCAGCAGCTCCGTCTGTGTCTGCGCTTCCGCCTCCGTTTGAGCCATCTCGGCGGTCTGGGGAGGCGGTGGCTCGGTCGCCGGCGCACCCGGCACGGCGGCCTCCTCCCCTCCGCAGGCGACCGTGGCCAGGCCGGCGCACATCGCCATCCAGGTCAGCGCGCTACGGAGTCTCACTGTCACCTCCCGCCACTGGCGACTTCACGAACGTGCGAATCTCGAATCGCGCCTCGAGCAGTGCCCCACTGGTGTCGGCGTACAGCTGTTCGGCCGCATCCTGCGCCGGTCGCAGCGTCAGCTCGTACGGCACCATGATGCGCTGCAACGACGCGATGTCGGAGAGAAACTCGCCGACCTGATCGTAGTGCCCGAACGCCTGCAGCCGGTAGCGATACGTGTCGAACACCGCCCCGGGCTCCACGGACTGGCGCGCGAACTCGGCGATGTTCACGTCGCGAAGCGACGCCCGAGCCGCGATGTCGTCAATCAGTTGGGGCACCTCGTTCTCCGCTGGCACGAGCTGCCGCATCAGTCCCAGGCTCCCCTCCAACCGCTGGATCCGCTCCCGCAGCTGTTCCACCGTGCCCTGCGCCAACTCGCGCTTGGCGATCTCGATCTGCGTCTGCAGCGAATCCACCTCGCGCTGGAGGAGGTTCACCTCATCCATCTTCGGGGCCCTCCAGAGGAACCAGAACGCCCCGGACAAGGCGACCGCGAGCACGATCACGAGCGTGAGAACGTTCTTCCGGTCTTTTTCCGTCAGTGCCACGGTTCCCCCTAGCGGACCGATTCGATCACGGGCACCGTTCGCACGAAGTCCGTGCCGGCCTTCTTGAACGTCGCCGTGATGCTGAACGCCCGCATTGCCTTGTCGTCTTCCACGACGGTGGTCGCCGGACCCTCCACCACGTTTTCCATCCACGGCGACGCGGCCAGTCGGCGCAGGAAGCGCGTGTACGCGGTGATCTCCGACGTCCGCCCCTCCAGCTCGAAGCGGAGCGGCTGAACGACCTCAGCCGAGTCCTCTTCCAGCACGGGGCTCCCCTGGAGTGCCGCCAGGCTCACGAGCCAGGAGTAATCCGGCAGCGCTCGCGTCACCTCCTCCAAGATGTGCGGCCACACGTACCGGTCCGCATCGATCTGCCGGATGGCATCGAGCTCGGCCACCAGCGAATCCCGAAGCCGCTCGGCATGCCGCTTCTGCGCCATCAGATTGCCATAGCGCCGCGCCTCGGTGCGGACGTCCTCCGCCCGGCTCGCGAGCACCGCGTGCCGCGTCTGGGTCAGCGTGAACAGCCCTCCAATGAACACGACCGCGGCCACGCCGGCCCCGACCGCTCCGAGAAAGAGCGGGTCCTTGATGCCGGAAACGAAGCCGCTGAAATCGGGCATCTGGAAGCCCGCCCCAGCTTTCCGCTTTCGCTTAGTCCCCCCGAGGAGGTTGATCTCGATTCGCATCGTCGGCCCTCCTGGCCGTCACGCCGCCTTGCGGAGGGCGAGGCCCGTGGCCAGCATCAGCAGCGGCCCGACCTCGTCCGCGTTGATCGTATCGAACACACCTTCCTTGGCCTGCACCCGCTGCAGTGGGGTCGCAATCTGGACCGGCACACGGAGGCGTTTGGCCAACGCGTCCATGAGGCCGGGAATGCGCGCGCCGCCTCCACAGCAGTACACGCGCTCCACTCCACCCATATCCCCCGTGGCGGACTGCAGGAACGCGCTCGCGCGCTCCAGTCCCACCGCGATTTCCTCACCGCGGCTCCTGAGATACGGCTCGAGGTCCGCCGTGAGCTCGTAGCCCTGGAGCAGCTCACCGGCCTGCTCGGCCGACATCCCCCGTTCCCGCTGCAGGTCTTCCTGGAACTTCCGGGTGCCAACCGCTAAATCTCGCGTCAGGAGGGGCACCCCGTCCAGGAGGATGTTCACATTGGTCACCTCGTGGCCCACGCTGAGGAGTGCCACGCCGCCACGCATCGCGTCGGGGTAGTTCAGCTCGAAGGCGTTGTGCAGCGCGAACGCGTCGACGTCCACGATCGACGCCTGGAGACCCGCCTGAGACAACAACTGCACCTTGTCTTCGATCAGGTCCCGCTTCGCGGCGACGAGGAGCACCTCCATCTGGAGCCCCTGGCCGTAGGGATCGAGGATCTGGAAATCCAGCTCAACACCCTCGATGTCGAACGGGACGTGCTGCTGCGCCTCCCAGCGTACCACGTCGTACGCCTCACTCTCCTTCATGCGGTCGACTTGGATCTTCTTGACGATGACGTCGCGGCCACCGACGGCGACCACGACGTGCTTCTGCTTGATCCCCGCCGAGCGCAGGAGACCCTGGATGGTATCGGCAACGATGTCGGGGTCCATGATCTCTCCCTCGACGATGGCGCTGCCCGTGATAGGCGCGACGGCCACACGTGAGATCTGCGGCTCGTCCTTGGAGTGATCGATGGCCACGAGCTTCATCAGCCCGCTGCCGACGTCGAGGGCGACCGTCGTTTTGGACCGCCCGAGTCCGAAAAGAGCCATATCTCCCGACCGTTTAACGAGATAAGTGGGGTGAGCGGCAGACTACAGTACCGCTCACCCCCGATTTTGTCAAGCTCCAACCTACTTTAACCGGCCCGTAACAAGTCCATTGGGGACTGTGAGTTACGTCACTTTAGTTCAGGTTCACCCAGCTGCGCTCCTGGAACAGCGCGCCCGGCGCTGAGTTCTTGAGGGCCTTGATGACGGCACAACTCGAATAGTTCACCACCGCGTCACCCAGCACCACGCTCTGATCGAAATTCACGTTGGCCGCGATCAGGCCGCCGTTGAAGTGCCCACCGGTGCCCTGCGTGTTCACGGCTTGCCGCACGATCACCGGTCCGAAGAACTGGAATCCGCCCTGCACATCCAGGTTCCCGTTCACGATCAGCACGCCCTGGCCCTGGATGCCGTTGATGTTGGCGTCGCCTTCGACCCAGATGATCGGGAAATAGTCCCCGCACGGTGCGGTGGGATTGAGCGGGTCACCCCAGTTGTTCACGTCGGTCTTGTTGCACGCGGTGCCCGAGAGCGTGGGCTGCACCTTCCGCGTTCCCGGCCCGACGAACTTGTTGGCCATGGCCTTGAGATCGTCGAAACTCGCGTCACCGAAGGTGGTGAGCCCATCGACCGTGATCGACGGGTCTTCCAGCACCTTGGGATTCCCGTCCACGCAGCTCAGGGCGCTACACCCCGACGTCTGGATCTTGGTTGCATCAGGCAGCTGAATACCGGGCAGCGGCGCCTTGAGCGCTGGGCAACCCGTCCAGCCTGGCGGGTAGTGATCGTTTCCGTCGATCTTGGAGGAGCCACCGATCTTCAGGGATCCCTGTGTCTTGAGCGCCGCAGTCACGTCGAACTGGATGGGGCGCAGGCGCACCAACAGGCCAACCTGCTGACGCGACGCGCTGTCACGGCTGAACCCTTCGGAGCGGACCAAGTAGTTCAGATCACTTAGCCGCCGGGTCGACCCCCGGAACCAGCCACCGTTGCTCGGCAGCGTGCCGGCAAACAGCACGCTGTCGCCGACGGGGAGTTGGTTGAGGGTACCGGTCGTCCACCCGCTGACCTGCTGGCTCGCTCCCTCTTCGGCGGCGGAGAAGGCCTGCTGGTAGGCGATCGTGTTGCGGCCCACCCGCTGCTCCTGCATGCCGATGAAGAACGAGCCCGCCACGAGCGCCCCGATCACCACCAGGGCGAAGATGGCCATCGCCAGGGCGATGCCGCGTTCGTTGCGTACCGAGTTCATGGTCGCTCCTCCTATGATGTGCGCCCGGCTCACCGGGTGTTGTTCCTGAGTGCCACGTGCGTGCCCAGCGTATCGACCAGGCGCTCCATGGACGTGCCGCGCCGCACCAGTCCCTGCGTCATGCCGGCCACCGTCACGCCGATCCGCGCCACTTCACTGGGGGTGGTGGTCGCCACGCCCAAGCTGTCGAAGAAGGCGAACTGCAAGCCGCCGGACTCCAGCGGACCGATCACCGGCTGCGTCGCGCTCCAGCCGCTGCCCTTGACGAACTGCCGGGCCCCGAGCCAGGCGTCGCCCAGTCCGTCGGTGTAGGTCAGCACCTGGACCATCTCGAACGTCCGGATCGGCGCGCCCTCCAGCGCGTGCGCGAGACCACCCGACGGGTAGACGTTGGTGAGCGTCAGGATGAGGCTCGGGGCTGCCCCTGGGCAGGTCGTGCCCACGGTCCCGGTCGCCACGTTGGCGTGGATCCAGTAGTTGTCCAGTCGTGTGCCGGGGTCACGCTCGGCAAAGATCAAGATCGAGTCGCGGGTCGGATCGATGCCGCGCATCCCGTACATCATGCTGCGCCACAGCGTGATGGTGCCGGTTCCGGCCGCGCTCACCGGCGGCTGGCACAACACGCCCAGGCTGCGCATCGCCTTGTAGGTGATCGCGGTGGACGAGATGGCCGCAAGATCGCTCTCCATCGAGTCCCTCGCGTTGGCCTCGCGCAACTCCGACGGCAGGATGGACACCGCCCCCCGCAGCGTGGAGTTGAGGTCCACGCGCTCGGCCTGCTGGCGATACAGCCGCTGGTTGGTGGTGAGCAGCTGGTAGATCGACAACCCGACAGCGCTCACCAGCACCAAGCCCACCAGCAACTCCATGAGAGTGAAACCGCGTCTATTCATGATGCTCCTCACCGACACAAAATGGTCGTCGCAAAGGTGTCCGCCCTCGTCCCGCGTGCCGTCGGCGATACCACCACCACGGTGACAGCCCGCGAGTTGCCGCTGGCCGGTGTCACCACCGTCCAGCTCAGGGCGTACGGGCCTTGCGTCGCGCTGCCGTTGGACAACGTGTTGCAAGGCCGACTGCGCATCCGCTCGAAGCGCTCGGCGGCCACGGTGCTGACTTCGCTGTAGCGTTGTCCCTGACCGATCATTCGGGTCACCAACGCTGCCGTGGTGGTGAGCCCCAGAATGCCGACCGTCAGCACCATGATGGCGATGAGCACCTCGAGGATCGTGAACCCCTGGCGATTCTTCACCGGATGATCCTCCCCCAAGCGTTGATGTCGACGTCGTCCTGATAGGGCCCCTTCTTCACCACGATCTTCGTGTCGCCGGCGGCAATGCCCACACCGCGGCTGTCGAAGGGAACGCTGTCTCGGGTCGTGGTGACCGTGACGCCGTAGCGTGAATGCAGGTCTTCGACGCTGCCAACCGTGTCCAGCGCGCCGGTGACCGGGTGGCGGGAGATCACGAGCATCTCGTTGCCGTTCACCACGAGCATGGTGGCCCGACCGCGCTGCACGGCGGCCGTCCGGGCACGGGCATGCATCGCAACCACCGCCTCCCGCGACGACCGAACGCTCTGACGGACCAGTGCCGTCCCGATCCGCGGGATCGCCAATGCCCCGATGACCCCAATCAGACCGATGACAATCAGCACTTCCATCAGCGTAAATCCGCGACGATTCATGGCTCGTCTCCAAAGAATCCTGCCCACTCCATAACCAAGAAGCGTGCCATCCACTAAGTGATTGCCCTGAAATAATTTAGCTTCCAAGTCGACGGTCTGCTGCGTGCAGTATCTTGCATACCTGCAGCAAACTGCATTATTCGATACCGAGGTCTTTCAGCTTGTAGAACAGGGTGCGCAGGCTGACACCCAGGAGATCGGCTGCTTCTTTCCGGTTGCCACCCGTGGCGCTGAGCGCCGCCTCGATTGCCTCCCGTTCAGCCACCCGCACGGCGCTCTTCAGGTCCGGCGCTGTGGCACGGGCACCGGCAGGGGCCGCGGCCCCTCGCCTTCCACCGATGGGCGCTCCAACCCCCTCGAACGCATCGGGTCCGATGACGCCGTCCGACGAGAGCACGGCGGCACGCTCCAGCGCGTTCTCCAGCTCGCGTACATTGCCTGGCCAGGAGCGCTGTCGGATGGCCTCGAGGGCCGTCGGCAGGATCCGGACTTCCCAGCCCGACTTGGCTGAGACGCGTGCCAGCAGCGAGGCCACCAGTCCGTCGAGATCCTCTGGGCGCTGCCTGAGCGGCGGGATATGGATGTTGACCACATTCAGGCGGTACAGGAGGTCCTCGCGAAACCGCCCGTCGCGCGAGTCCTCTTCCAGATCGCGCGCGGTTGCCGCCAGGAGCCGAGTGTCCACCTTGCGGGCCGCCGACTCGCCCACCCGGCGGATCTCGCCCTCCTGAAGGGCCCGCAGCAGCTTGACCTGGAGCGTGAGTGGCAGCTCACCGACCTCGTCGAGCAGCAGCGTCCCCCCATGGGCCTCCTCGAACAGCCCCGGTTTGTCGGCCGTGGCCCCAGTGAACGCGCCCTTGGCATGCCCGAACAGCTCCGACTCGAGCAGGTTCTCGGGAATCGCCCCGCAGTTCACCGCCACGAACGGCGCGTCGCGGCGTGGGCTCATACGGTGGATGGTCCGGGCCAGCACTTCCTTGCCGGTCCCGCTCTCGCCCGTGATCAGCACCGTGGTGGTGTGCGGGGCCACCCGGGCGGCCAGGTCCATGACCTTCCGCATCGCCGGCGAGTCAGCCACGAGATCCACTCCGGTCCACCGCGCCAGCTCGGCCTCCAGTGTGGCCACGCGCCCCCGCAGCCGTTCCCGCTCTTCCGCCTTGCGGAGCGTGAGCAGCAGCTCATCCGACCTGAACGGCTTGGGGACGTAGTCGTACGCCCCCTCCTTCATCGCCTCGATCGCCGCATCCTCCCCACCGTACGCGCTCATCATGATGAGCAGCGCTCCTCCCCCGCCCTCGCGAAACCGCCTGAGAAACGTGAGTCCGTCGATCTCCGGCATGCGCACGTCGCACAGGATGAGGTCGAACGACTCCCGCAGCGCGCGCTCGAGACCGCGCGCGGGCTCCCCTTCGGCCACGACGTGGTACCCCTCCGCGTCCAGCAGGAGGCTCAGCGACCGCCGGAGCCCGGGATCGTCATCGACGATCAGGATCCGCACGGGTGCCGCCGCCTGTCCAGACTACGATTGAAGCGCATGGTCGCCTACGGCTCGCGGCAGAAAGATCTTGAACGCGGCCCCACCCTCGCGGGCGTCCTCTACCCACACCAGACCACCCATCTCGTGCACCGTCCCCTGCACGATGGCCAGCCCGAGACCGGTCCCGAATCCAGGCTCCTTGGTGCTGTAGAACGGCTCGAAGATGCGATCCCGGTCCGGGGCCGGAATGCCCGCTCCCGAGTCCGCCACCCACAGCAGCACCCCCGGCGTCCCGTCGGCGATCTCCGGTCGAACGGGACGCTTCCAGGCGCGGCGCTCCGGTACCTGGCTGGCGGCCCTGTCGGTGCGCCGCCGCTCCCAGGCACCCGCGGCGCGGAACTCGCGTGGCGTGGCGCCGACGGCGATGGTGCCCCGCGGCGCCGCGTCGGCCGCGTTCGTCAACAGGTTCACCAACGCCTGCTCCAGCCCGTGCACGGTCCCGCTGGCGGGCGGCAACGCGTTGGCGATCTCCACCGCCAACTCGATGGTGTCGAACGTCCCTTGCTGACGCAGCAGCGCGACGGCGTTGCGCACGACCGAACCCACATCGATCGCGCGCACCTCTTCTGCTTGCGGGCGCGCGTACGCGAGCAGGCCCCGCACGATTCGATCGATCCGTGCCGCTTCTCGCTCGATCGCCAGCACCAGATCGGGATCGGCTCCCGTGCGTCGCAGCACCTCGAGGTAGGTCGCAATCGCCGACAGCGGGTTGCCCACCTCGTGAGCGATGCCCGTCGCCAGCCGGCCGATGGAGGCAAGCTTTTCCGCGCGGACGAGCTCCGTCTGCGCCTCCTCGAGCCGCTCCGTCATGCGGTTGAACCGTTCCGCCAGGCGCGCCAGCTCCTCGGTCGCTGCCGGGGCCGCACGCACGGCTAAATCCCCCCCACCCAACCGGTCGGTCACGCGAATGAGGTCGTCCACGGGGCGGAGCACGAGCTTCTCGAGTAGATGGCGCCCGAACGCAAACACGACGATCACGTCGGCGACGATCATGAGCGTGAGCCCGACCACGGCGTACCCGGGCTCGAGCAGTTCGGCCACCAAGGCCGTGAGCACGGCGAGTGAGATCGCCGCGCCGGCAATGAGGGCAAAGTTGAGCAGCAGCTCTCGCTTGAGGCTCGGCCGGGAGGCGGGGCGCTCCGATGGATCGGGTTGGGTCACGATGCGCCTACCCCCAAACGAAACGGGCGACAGGTAGCCCCTATCGCCCGGCGCATCAGCGGCGACTCCGCGTCACGGCGTGCACGCCGGTGCCCCCTCCTCGATCGCCGGTGCAAGCGCCGAGGCATTCACGAAGATTGCACACGTCTTCGGGGTGTAGGCGTGGCCCACCCAGGCCTTCCACCCCGCCCCTTCCAACGTGATCGTCGGAGCCGTCACCCCGGCCGTCGTGGTGTAGATGGTCGCCGGGAAAGAGTTGGAGTACGCGTTGTTGTCGTAGAGGTAGGCTTCCTCGACCGTCGCCAGATTGCGCAGGTCGGTCTTCATCTGGGCCAGGTACGCCTTTTCCTTCGTGTTGGCGAACTTGGGAATCGCGATCGTCGCCAGGAGCCCAATTACCACTATGACCACGAGCAGCTCGATCAGCGTGAAGCCTCGCTGGTGCCTTCGCATGACCCTCTCCTAGGCGTCGACGACGATGTGAGCTGACACGATACCGTGGGGAAGAGCTGACGGGCGGCGGCAGGCCGCCGCCCGTCCTCTCAGCGCGTGCGCCGAGTTACGGCGTGCACTTCGGCTCGCCCTCGTTGACGGCTGGCGCCAACGCGGTTGAACCGATGAAGATCGCGCAGGTCTTCGCGGTCAGGCCGTGGCCCACCGACCCGGTCCAGCCATCAGCCGTCAGGGCGATGTTCGGACCGGTCACGCCCGCGGTCACCGTGTAGGTGGTGGCCGGGAAGGTCGTGGTGTAGGCCACGTTGTCGGCGAAGTGGGCTTCCTCAGCAGTCGCCAGGTTCCGGAGATCGGACTTCATGGCGGTGAGGTAAGCCTTCTCCTTCGTCGTGGCGAACTTCGGAATGGCGATGGCGGCCAGAATACCAATGATCACCACCACGATCAGAAGCTCGATCAGGGTGAAACCCTTGCGGTTGAACATCTGCTTCCTCCAGCTGTTGAGTGACAAGAGTCGAGCTGCAACGTGCCACCTGTCCTGGTGGCAAGCTCCGTTCCATGCGGAGCCATGCCAGTTAACTCTTTTCACAGCAATAATATAGGTCGCCGGATGGGCCCGGAAAACCTCTCGCTCCGGCCGGGCGACGCTCTCATTATGCAAGGCACACCGCTAGGCGCAAACTCAGATACGCCTTCGCTCAGCGCCCAGTGGGAGGCAGATCGCAAGCCGCCAGGGCCTCCAGCGCCGCCGCGAGCGGGGGTCTGAGCGCGCGGACCACGAGCACCGTGGCCGCGAGCCGGGCACAGGCGCCCAGTTCCACCGCGGCCGGAAGCGCCCGCTCAAGCGAGTCCAACCGGGCCGCGGCAGACACGACCCGCCCCGCCGACCAGTCCCGTGTCGCGTCGACAAGCGTTGCCTCCCACGACGCGCCGGCACCGGCGGCAAGCGCACGCCGATAGGCGGCTAGGACCATCTCGCTCCCCAGAAGATCTCGTGCGCCGGCCGCCGCAACCGCGAGCGCGGAATCAGGCTGACCCGTGGCGATGAGGGCATCGGTCAGGACTTCCACGATGCGGGCATCGCGCCGATAGCGTCCGTACGCCCGCTCGGCCTCCTGGAGGGCGAGCGTGGGACGACCCTGGGCGAGAGCCTGACGGGACGCGAGGACGGCCGCCCAGGGATCGGCCGGAAACAGCGCCCCGGCCACCAACAGCTCCCCGAGCGCCCAGGCCGAATCGCCGCGGGCCGCCACGTACTCGCTGAGCAGGACTCGGATGTGGAAGTTCTCCGGATGGGCAGCCTGCTCCTCGACGAGCAGCGTGAGTGCGTCGGACCAAAGCGGGATCCGATCCACCGTGCGATAGGCGAACAGCAGCACCACACCGGCACATGCAACCGCTGCGGCACGACGGCGTGGGCCGTCCCAGACTCGGGCCGCGCCCCACCCGGCGATCACCGCGGGCGCGATCACCGCCAAGTAGAGGTTCCGCTCGGCGAGCACCACGCCGGAAACGACCAGGAGGTTCGCCGTCGGCGCGTAGCTCAGCACCGCGACCAGGATTCCGAAGGCCACCACGGGAGCGCGCCGCACCGACAGGGCACCCACGGCGAGTACGGCCACCGTCGTCAGGAGTCCGAGCGTCCCCACGAGCGTGAGCGACTCACGCACCTGTATCACTTGCGGCGCGTAATCCGAGGCGAGCGCAAAGGGCCACGCAAGCAGGCGGACGACCTCGAGGTACACGGGGAGCATCGTCATCACCCGCCCGTACGAAGACAGCCCAAAGAAGGCTGCATGCATCCCGCCGCCGACCAGCCCGCCCGCAATCCCGCGCCACAGAAACAGCCACGCCACCGTGAGCGCGGCGACGGCCAGGTACAGGCCCGTCGCCGAATCGCGAGACCGCCGCGGCTCGAGCGCGTGATCGACGGCGATCACGGCGATTGCGATCACTCCATGCTCTTTGGACCAGAGCGCCAACGCCACGGCAGCGACCGTGGCCGCGAGCCACCACCGTCGGGCCCCTGCTGACTCCGCCTGCCGGTACCGGCGCGCGCCCAGCACGGCAAGCAGCAGCCATACGGCCACGAGGAGTTCGGCTCGCCCAACGACGTTGGCCACCGCCTCCACGTGGACCGGGTGCACGGCGAACACCAGTCCCGTCACGAGCGCGCCGATGGCTGGGAGCCACGCCAGCACCACACGCACCAGGAGCGCGGTCGCCGCCGCATGGAGCGCCACGTTGACGAGGTGGAACCACCACGGTGCACCGTTCGCGATGCTCCAATCCAGACCGTACGTCAGGATAGTGAACGGACGGTACAGGCCGGCCCAGCGCCACTCCCCCGGCCAGTAGACCTCGAACCACGCGCCGAGCGCGGCGGAGAACGAGTGGGTCGCCGGGTTGTCACTGATGGCCACCAGGTCGTCCCCGGCCCACCCGTTCCGCAGCGCCAGCAGATAGACGACGGTGGCAACCGCCGCCGCGATCCAGGTGGCGCGACCGCGCGTCATTGGGGACACCGGAAGCGGTACAGCGCCGGGCCGTCCGCGACGGTGAACAAGGGGACAAGGACGGAGTCCCCACTCGCCTTGAACGCATCGAGCAGCGGCAGTGCCTCGCCCCCCAACCACGAGACGGCGACGTGGGACACACCCTGCTCACAGAGATATTGCGCGGTCGTGTCGGCGCCGAAGCCGAGCATCTGGCGTCCATTCAGCCGAAACAGAAACAGGGGCACCGTCGTGCGCCCCGTGTAGAGGTGAACCAGTGCTTCACCGTCGGAGGCGACGATCGCGGTCTCCGGTGTGCCGGTCCGGACGCCCGCGGTGAGGAGCGCAAATGGGCGGCTGGTGCGATTGGCGGTCACCGCAAACTGGCGGTCTTTCACAGAGACGATCTGGCGCCACCCGAACCCGAGGGCGAGCACAACGGCGAGGACACCGACCGGCACACGTCCCCACCAGTTCCACCGCCATGCCCGGAGCGACCCGGCGGTGGCGAAGAGCGCCATCCACGGTAGCAGGATCCACATGAAACGGTCGGGCGTGAACGGCCACAGCGTCACGAGGCCCACGTACGGCACCAAGACCAGGAGCAGCGCGGGAACGCGGCGTGCCACCGTCACCGCGCCAACGACCACGACGGCGAGCAACACGACCGTCACGGCGAGCCAGATCGGGGTGGGAAGTGCGGGCACGAGCAGTCGCACGAACGGCTGGAGCGAGGTGAAGTCCAGCCCGGCGAGCAATCCGGCGAGCCCCGCCTGTCCCGCGTACTGGGCGTACGTGCCGTAGTTGGTGGCGAGGAGCGGGTTGACGCTGTCACCGTGCGCGGCGAGCCAGAGCCACCACGGCGCTGCCACCAGCAGCGCCACCCCGAGCGCCACGCCCGCGGCTCGGCGCCGGCCGCGCAGCCAGAGCGCAACCGGGATGCCCACGATGGCCGCGATGCCGATGGAGCGGGTGAGCGTCGCCAGGCCAGCAAGCACACCGGTCGCGACAGCCTTCCCCGGGCCGACCTCTTCCCCGTCGGCCACGCACACGGCGCCGGCCAGCAGTGCCAGGAACAGTGGTTCGGAGAACCGCACGCCAACGAGCGTCAGCACGGGAAATGCCGTCACGCCGATGGTAAGCGCGAGATACCGCGCCAGTGGCGGCACAGCGGTCCGGCGGGCATGGTGGGCGATGATCCAGGCCGCCGCCCCGAGAGCCGCCGCATCGACGAGCTGGAACAGCACCACGTTTGCCGGGAACTGTGGCCAGAGCCGCCACAGCGCCGCCAGCACCATCGGGTAGAGCGGCGGGTAGTGCACGGCCGGCGGCGCCTCAGGCAGGTGCAGGGACACGAAGCCGCGCCCTTCGGCCAGGGCCTTCGCGAGCGCGACGTAGATCCCGTCGTCGTAGAACACGCCCACCATGGCTCCGGTCTGCGCCCAGAGGGCAACAGTGAAGACGACGAGCCCGACGATGGCCGGCCCGTGCCCGCGGGTGAGCACGCGGGTCACGGGGTGTGGTCGGTGGACGCGAACAGATTGAACCGGAGAATGTGCCAGATGGCGGCGACGCCGTCGCGCCAGTCGATCTTCTTGCCTTCGGCGTAGGTTCGACCGCTGTAGCTGATGGGCACCTCCCAAATCCTCGCCCCCGCCGTGGCCAGCCGCGCCGTCATCTCAGGCTCGATGCCAAATCGATCGGAGACGAGCGGCAGTGACTTGAGGAGGTCGGCCCGCACCATCTTGTAGCACGTCTCCATGTCGGTGAGGTTGAGGTCGGTGAGCATGTTCGAGAGCAAGGTCAGAAACCGATTGCCAACGGAGTGCCAGAAGTAGAGCACCCGGTGCGGACCGGCGAGGAATCGTGATCCGAACACCGCATCGGCGCGATCCGTCCGAATCGGCTCCAGGAGCACCCGGAACTCCTGCGGATCGTACTCGAGGTCGGCGTCTTGGATGACGATCACGTGGCCCGTTGCCGCCTGAATGCCGGCGCGAACCGCCGCGCCCTTTCCCATGTTGTGCGGTTGGTCGATCACCCGGTCGACCAGGCCCTCACGCCCCAGTCGTGTCAGGATCTCGCCCGTGCGGTCCTTCGACGCATCGTTGACCGCCACGATCTCGATGTTGAGGGGAACCTCTCGCACCCGCCGAACCGCAGCTTCGATCGTGTCCGCTTCGTTGTAGGCCGGCATCACTGCCGACACGATCAGCTCGTCCGTGTCGGCCGGCAGTGGTGGGCCGTGAAACCGCCGCTCATGTCTTCTCAGCTTCATACCTGGCCAGCTTGCGGTACAGGGTGGACGGATCGATACCCAGCACCTCCGCCGCACGGCTCTTGTTGCCGCCCTCGGCCTGGAGAACCCAGGAAATGTAGGCGCGCTCGATGAGCTCGAGTGTGGGGGTCTGGAGCGGACGGTCAGCCACGAACGGCTCGGACTTGGGCGACGTAACGCGGTCCGGAAGGGCATTGGCCCCAACCTCCTCACCCTCGGTCAGGGCCACGGCGTGCTCCAACGCGTTCTCCAATTCGCGGACGTTCCCGGGCCACGTGTACTCCATGACGATGGCGAGGGCGTCCTTGGCAAGGTGCTTGACCGCTTCGCCGCGTTGCTCCGCGATCCGCTGAAGGAACGCGTCGGTGAGCAGCGGGATGTCTTCGGCGCGTTCCCGCAACGGCGGAAGCCGAAGGGCAATCACGTTGAGCCGGTAGTAGAGGTCGGACCGGAAGGTGCCCTGCTTCATCTCGACATCCAGATCCCGGTTGGTCGCGGCGATCACCCGCACATCGACCGGGATCGGCACGGTTCCACCCACCGGCAGCGCCTCGCGCTCCTGAAGGACGCGCAGCAGCTTCACCTGAGTCGACGGTTTCGTGTCGGCGATTTCGTCGAGAAAGAAGCTGCCGCCCCGCGCGGCGGCGAACAGGCCCTCCTTGTCCCGATCGGCACCCGTGAACGAGCCTTTGACGTAGCCGAACAACTCCGACTCCAGGAGTGTCTCGGGGAGCGCGCCGCAGTTGATCGAGAAGAACGGCCCGTCGGTCCGCTGCGACAGCTCGTGGATATAGCGGGCGATGACCTCTTTTCCCGTTCCGCTCTCGCCCAAGATGAGTACCGTCGACTCCGTGGGGGCGACCTGGTCGGCGAGGCGCAACACGTCGCGGAAGATCTTCGACGTCCCAATGGGCTGCACGAGACGCGAGCGCTCCCGGCGCCGGATTTCGCGTTTGAGCTGCTTGTTCTCGGTCCGCAGGTTGCGCTGCTCGGCGGCTCGTTGACAGATGGCCACCAGCTCGTCGTTCGAGAATGGTTTCTGGATGTAGTAGAACGCGCCCGCATTGACCGCCGCGATGGCCGACTGGAGCGTCGCCTGCGCGGTCATGAGGATCACCGGCAGCTCGGTGTCGATCTCCCGTGCGGCCTGGAGGATGTCCGTGCCGCTCACGCCGGGCATCCGAATGTCGGTGAGGACCACGTCTGGCGGTCCCGCCTTGAGCGCCTCCAACCCGGCCTTGCCTCCCTGTGCGACTTCCGGCTGAAACCCCTTGTTCTTGAGCAGGATGCGCAGCGTGTCGAGGATCGCGCTCTCGTCATCGATGATGAGGATTCTGGCTCGAGTTTCGCTCACGCGTCGTCCTCCGATTCCTCCGAAGAGCTGGCCGCGGGTATCACGATCGAGAACGTGGTCCCCGCACCCGGACTGGAATCCAGAAACAGCAAGCCGCGGTGGGCCTGCACCGCACGCTGCACGATGGCGAGGCCCAGGCCCGAGCCACCCATCCGGCCGCTCACGAACGGCTCAAATAGCCGATCGCGCAGTTCCTCCGGAATGCCAGGGCCGTCATCCGCGACGCGGAGCAACACGGCCCGTCCGATCCGCACGCCCATGGGGACGTCGTCGATGCGAGCCTCACGGATGTCCACCCGAACCCGCGCGGTCTCAGTCGATGCCTGGACCGCATTCAGGACCAGATTCACCACCACTCGGTGGAGGAGATCTTCGTCCCCTTCCACCGGCGGCGCCGGCTCGGCAACGACCTGAAGGTCGGCGGCGTGGGGGCAGTCGGGATGCTTGCGCACCACCGCCACCGCCGCATCCACTACGTGCGACAGATCGAACGGCCGTCCCTGTGTGACCCGGACCCGGGAGAAATCGAGAAACTCCGTAAGCAGCCGACTGAGCCGGTCGCTCTCACGAATGACCAATCGCGTCAGGTGTCGCTCGTCTTCTCCCTGCCGCTCGGTGCCGGCGAGTTGCTCGATCGACGATCGAATCGAGGCGAGCGGGTTCTTGATCTCGTGGGCGAGCGATGCCGACAACTCGGCAACGGCCTCCAAGCGCTCCGTCCTGAGGTGCAGCGCCTCGATCCGTTTTTGGTCGCTGATGTCGGTGAAGATGGCGGTCACCGACGGCGCGGCCGAATCCGGGATATCGATGCTCGTCGTGGTGACGCCGATCGGGAAGCGCCGGTCATCAACACGTACCTCGCCCTCCGACCGGACGGATTTCTGACGCGTCGAGCGGGTGACGGCAATCGCTCGTAGCAGCTCGGACGCCCGGTCGCCGATCAGCGCGTCGAGCGGTTGGTCTACGCTCGTGGCCTCGTCCAGCCCGAGCAGCTCGCGCGCGGCGGGGTTGGCGAAGACGAGCCGGCCCTCGCCATCCACCGTGAGCACGCCGCTGCGAATGTTCTGGAGGATGTCGCTCGCTTCGAGCCGGAGCCGATGCACCTCCTGCTCGAGCTCCTCGCGTTCGGCCCCCATCACCCGCACGCGGCTCGCGATCAGTCCCGTGGCCATGAACACCGCCACGAACACGGCGATCTGGAGCCACACCACGACTGAGAGTGCGACGGGTTGCCACCAAACGATATCCGCCAGGTAGAGCATGATCGCGAGGCTGGTGACGAGCAGGCTGGACGCCAGCGGCATCAGCACGGCACTGACCGCGATCACCAGGATGTACAGTGCCGGGAACTGGCTGGCTGGCCCCTCCGTGACGTGGACCACGGTCGTGACCAGAGCCAGGTCGAAGAGCGCTTGCGCGTACAAGAAGGTCAGGGTGGGCTCGGATCCGCGGACGTGCGTATGCCAGACGGACAACGCACTGGCGATCACGCTAGCGATCGCGGCGACCGCCAGGATCACGATCGTCTCGGGCGGAACGGCCCTGAAGTAGAAGGCAGCCGCGACGAAGACAACGATCGCCACCGCGACGCGGCCCAGGTAGATCCACCCCAGCAGGTCCCGTGGCCAGGCAGTGCCGCCTATCGGCCCTACGGCGGCTCGCGGCCGACCTGTGCCCCCCGAGCGTTGCATACGGCCAAGTATCCTGAACCCCTTCGCAAAATGCAACACCCCGGATCACATGACCGGGCGTTCACGGCAGCCCGCTGGGGGTCGCGTGGCGGGTGTTCTCGCAGATGCGGTGGCGGCGCGGTACGGACGCAGACGGGCCCCGGCGCTGCGGCGCCGGGGCCCGTTACAAACTCCACCGGTGGTCCTACCCGACCACGTTCACCATATCGAAGATCGGCAGGTACATCGAGACGATCATGCCACCGACCACGAGACCCAACACGACGATCATGACCGGCTCCATGAGCGACAGCAGTGCGGCGACGGAGGCGTCGACCTCGTCATCGTAGAAGTCCGCGATCTTCGTCAGCATCTCGTCCAGCCCGCCGGTCGCCTCGCCAACCGCGATCATGGACGTCACCATCGGCGGGAACACCTTGGACTTCTCGAGCGGGCCCGCCACGGTCTCTCCGCCGGCAATCGAGCCACGGGACTCCATCACGGCGTCATGGATCACCCGGTTCCCGGCGGTCCTGGCCGTGATCTCGAGCCCATCCAGGATCGACACGCCCGACGCCAGGAGCGTTCCGAGCGTGCGGGTGAACCGTGAGACGGCAGATTTCCGTAGCAGATCCCCGAGCACCGGCATGTTCAGGAGCAGACGATCGATGTTCAGTTTTCCGCCCTCGGTCTGGTAGTACTGCCGGACGGCCACGGCGATCAGGATGCCGCCCACGATCATCGCCCACCAGTAGCCGGTGAGCATCTTGCTGAGCCAGATCACAAAGCGGGTGGGCGCCGGAAGCGGCACGTTGGCCTCGCGGAACATCTGCTCGAACGTCGGGATGACGAAGAGCAACAGCACGATGACCGCGATGCCCGCCACCGAGAAGATGACGGCGGGGTAGATCATCGCGCCCTTCACCTTGCGCACGATGGCGTCGTTCTTTTCGAGGAAGGTGGCAAGGCGCAGCAGAATGGTGTCCAGGATACCGCCCGCTTCACCGGCCGCGACCATGTTGACGTACAGGGCGCTGAACGCGTTGCGGTGCTTGTCCAGCGCATCGGCGAGGGTCTGGCCGGCCTCGACGTCGTACAGCACCTGCTTGGTCGTGCTCGCGAGCGCCTTGTTTTCCGTTTGCTGCGCCAGGATGTCCAGCGACTGCACCAGCGGGAGTCCAGCGTTGATCATCGTCGCGAACTGCCGCGTGAACACGACGATGTCGCGGGTCGGAACACGGGTAGCGCGGCGCCGCTTCTGGCGCTCGCGGACCCGCACCACCATCAGCCGGTTCTTCCGCAGGTGCTCCCGGACGGCGTCCAGCGACGGCAGGTCGACGGTTCCTGTGGTCTCGTCGCCGGAGACCGTGCGGGCAGTGTACTCGTAGGTCGGCATAGACTGTTCTCCGCGGGGGCTTAGCGCCGGCTGGCAGCCGGTCGGGCAGGACGCTCCTCACCCGGCAACGGCTCGCCAATCGCGCGCAAGAACTCATTCTGGTCCGGAGCGACCCGTAGGCACTCCTCCATGGAGACCTGACGGGACATGTACAGTTGATACAGCGAATCCGTCAGCGTCTGCATGCCGTGTTTCTTCCCGGCCTGTAGCGAGGACTGGATTTGGTGCACCTTGTCGTCTCGGATGAGGGCGCGAATCGCCGGAGTGGCCACCATGATCTCACACGCCATCACGCGGCCTTTGCCGGAGGACTTCGGCAACAGCAACTGCGTCACCACCCCTTCGAGCACGAACGCGAGCTGCGCCCGTACCTGCGACTGCTGGTGTGACGGAAACACGTCAATGATCCGATTGACGGTCTCCGCGGCCGAATTGGTGTGGAGGGTCGCGAGCGCCAGGTGACCGGTCTCCGCAATGGTCAGCGCCGCCGAAATCGTCTCTAGGTCGCGCATCTCGCCCACCAGCACAATGTCCGGATCCTGTCGCAGGGCGTACTTGAGCGCCGTGGCAAAGGACTGCGTATCGGTGCCGACCTCGCGCTGATTGACGATGCAGCCCTGATGACGGTGGATGAACTCGATCGGATCTTCGACCGTGATGATGTGACCGCGCCGCTCCTTGTTGATCTTGTCGATCATCGCGGCCAGCGTCGTGGACTTCCCCGACCCCGTGGGACCGGTCACCAGCACCAAGCCGCGCGGACGTTCGGCCAGCTTCTCCATGACTGCCGGGAGACCCAGGTCCTCGAACGTCCGCACGTTGAACGGAATCTGTCGGATGACCATGGACACGCAGCCGCGCTGTTTGAAGCAGTTCCCGCGGAAGCGTGCCAGGTTCTGGATCCCAAACGAGAAGTCCAGCTCATCCTCGGATTCGAAACGCTTCTTCTGGTTTTCGGTGAGCACCGAATACGCCAGCGTGAGCGTGTCCTTCGGCGTCATATTCCGATCGACGCGTGAATTGGTGATGTCGCCGTCTACCCGCAGCTTGGGCCGCTCGCCGGCGGTCACGTGGAGATCGGAGGCTTCCCGCTCGATCATCTCCTCGAGCAGCTGACGCAGGTTCAGGGCCTCGCCGCTTCTGCCTTCGTCGCTCATCGACTACTCCGCCGCCGTCTCCTTGACGACTTCCTCAAGGGTGGTCACGCCCTTGCGGATCTTTGCCATCCCGTCCATCCGCAGGGTCAGCATGCTCTCTTTCACGGCCTGGTTCCGGAGCTCCTCGGTCGAGGCGCCCCGCAGGATCATGCGGCGGACCTCGGGCGACATGGCCATGACCTCGTACAGGCCCTGTCGACCCCGATAACCCGTGCCGCCACAAGAATCGCACCCTTCGCCCTTGTAGAAAGTGATCCCCGTCGCTTCCGACTCGGAGATGCCCAGCGCGGCCAACTCTTCCACGGAGTACTGGTGCTCGTCCTTGCACACCTCACAGATCCGCCGCACCAGGCGCTGCGCGACGATCAGGTTGACGGCGCTCGCGACGTTGAATGGCTCGATGCCCATGTCGACCATCCGGGTGACTGTCGACGGCGCGTCGTTGGTGTGCAGGGTCGAGAGCACGAGGTGCCCGGTGAGCGCCGCTTTGATGGCGATGCTGCCGGTCTCCAGATCGCGGATCTCGCCGACCATGATGATGTTGGGATCCTGCCGCAAGAAGGCCCGCAGGGCGGCCGCAAATGTCATCCCGATGTCGGTGCGCACCAGGACCTGGTTGATCCCGTGGATGTTGTACTCCACGGGATCCTCCGCGGTCATGATGTTCACTTCCATGGTGTTGATCCGTGACAGCGCGGAGTAGAGCGTGGTGGTCTTCCCGGAACCCGTAGGACCCGTCACCAGCACCATCCCGTACGGGTTGAGGATGGCCCGCATCAAATCCTTCTCGGCCTTCGGCTCGAACCCGAACTTCTGGAGATCGAGCGTCAGGTTGCTCTTGTCCAGGATCCGGAGCACGATCTTCTCACCGAAGATGACCGGCAGTGTGGAGACCCGGAAATCGATCACCCGGCTACCCATCTTCAGCTTGATCCGGCCGTCCTGCGGCACGCGACGTTCCGCGATGTTCAGGTTGGACATGATCTTGACGCGCGACGTGAGCGCCGCCTTCAGCTTGACGGGCGGCTTCATCACGTCCAGCAGCGCCCCGTCGATCCGGTACCGCACCCGGATCTCCTTCTCGAACGGCTCGATGTGGATGTCGCTCGCGCCGCGCCGCACCGCGTCGGTCAGGATCCCGTTGATCAGCTTCACCACCGGTGCGTCGTCGGCGACCTGTGTGGGCGCGTCCTCGTCCTCTTCCTCCTCGATGACCTCGAGATCCTCGTCCGCCATGTCCTTGAGCAGGGTCTCGAGCTGCGCGTCCGTTTGCTCGTAGTACCGCTCGATAGCCGTGCGGAGGGTGAACTCGCCCGCGATGACCGGGAAGATGTCGTACCGCGTGACGAACTTGAGGTCCTCGACCACCGCCACATTGGTCGGCTCAGCCATGGCCACGGTGAGCGTGCGTCCTTCCCGTTTGAGCGGCAGGACGTCGTGTTTCACGGCGATTTCCGCCGGGACCAGCTTGATGATCTTCGGATCGACCTCGAACCGGGACAAGTCGACGGCGGGTACCCGATATTGCCGCGCGAGCATCTTGGTGATCTCGAGTTCCTGGATCAACCCGAGCTTCACCAGCACGTACCCCAGTCGCATCCCTGTACGGCGCTGCTCCTCGAGCGCCGCCAGGAGCTGCTCACGTGTCAGAAGGCCTTCGCGGACGAGCAGTTCGCCCAGTCGTTCTACGCCTGCTGCAGCCGTCGCCATGCCCGCCCGGTGAAGGAGAATCGAGGAATGGTCAACTCGTTAGAACACAACGACGTAAGGTTATGAGGACCCTCCTGGGTGTCAAGGGATTTGCGCACAGTTTCGCAGGCGTTCGACAATTTGCGGGCCGATTCCGGCCACCCGCTGGAGATCTTCGAGGCGCCGATACGGGCCGCGCAGGCGCCGGTCCTCCACAATAGCCCGAGCCCGAGCGGGCCCGATGCCAGGCAGGGCCTCCAGCTCACGCTGCGTGGCCGTGTTGATGCGAATGCGTTCCCGGGGCTCGACTTCCCGGGGAGTCGACCGGCCCGAAAACGTCACGTGGGGTTTCACCGCCTCTGACAGCCCCGGTCCGATACCCGCCACGCGCTCGAGCTGGTCCAGGGTGCCAAACGCGCCTCGGACGCGGCGATCGGCCACGATGCGGCCGGCTAAGCCAGCGCCGATGCGGGGCAGCCGAGTGAGCTCCTCGGCAGTCGCCACATCGACGTCGATCCGCTCACCGGGGCCCAGCGGCCGTGCAAGCCGCGCCGCGCGGGCCGCCAGTGAATCGCGGGTCGGCCGCGAGGAGTCGACCACCGCGTACGCGACCGCCCCAGCCGGCTCGGACCCGCCCATTGCGAGTCGGACCAGCAGGCCGGCGATGGCCAGTCCCAAAAGCAGTACCGCCGCGCGGCGATCGTCCGATGTCGCCATGCGGCGGACACTGCATGGAGCGCGCCCTACACTCAACCCGAAACAATGCACGGAGAATCGAAGCGCCCCGGCACCACTGGGTCGGCGGCAGCCGGCGGCTTATCGCACGACGGCCAGTGCCACCTCGCCCACGATCTGCAGGCTCTCGGCACTCACCTTGTCCAGCGTATCCTCGGTCGTGTGCCAGTAGGGATTATCCGAGCCCCCGTAATCGAAGTCAATGACATCGATCGCCCGCACACCGACCTCTTGCAGCGGCACGTGGTCGTCGATCACGGTATGGCGCACCGACGCTCGGAAGATGCGTCCGTACCCGAGGGCCGCGGCCCGGACCCACACGCGGTCCACCACCTCCGGGGCCGCGGCAGCCGAATACCCCTCCTGATAGAGCTCCAGGTCTCGGTCACCGATCATGTCCCACACCACCGCGAACAGCGGCAACGTGGACCGATCGAGCGATGCCGCGTAGTGCCGCGATCCCAGCAACACGTCACGGTTCTCGAGAAAGTCACCGAAATCCTCGCCGTCCACGAACACCAGGTCGACACCGAGCGTCGGCGGTTCACGCTTGAGCGCGTCCGCCACGCCCAACAGCAGCGCCACACCGGATGCCCCGTCGTTGGCGCCGGGGACGGGCTGGCGCTGCGCGGCCACGTTGGCGCTCCGGTCGGCCATCGGCCGGGTATCCCAGTGCGCCATATAGAGCACCCGCTCCTCGAGTGCCGGGCGAAACCGCCCGATGAAGTTCCGCAGTTGCAGCGTCTCACCGGCGGCGGTCACGTGCGTGAATGCCTGCACCTCGACCGAATCAGCCGACGCCCGGAGCTGCGACAGAATCCAGTCGCCCGCCCGCCGATGCCCCTCCGTGTTGGGGATTCTGGGACCGAACGCGAGTTGGGTCTCGACGTAGCGCAGCGCGGCAGCGCCGTCGAACTGGGGTCGTTCCGCGTTCCCGCCGCCGCACGCGGCGGCGGCCGCCAACACCGTTCCCACCACACGTCTCATCGGATTTGCCCCGCTTGCAAGTTCAATTCACCGAACACCGTGAACACGATCTGATTCAAGCCCTGCGAGAGGTGCCGCTGCTCACTCCGAATGTAGCTGAACGTCAGACCGCCGCGCAGCGTCGAGCTGAAGCCCGTGTCGAGCCGGACGTCCAGCTGGTTACGGCGGCTGTCCGACACCGTGCGGCACTCGTCGGAATCGACTCGCAACAAACAGACTGACAGCACCGAGGTGCTGTACGCGACAGTCGTCTGTATGCGGTTCCGCATCCGGAGCAGACGCTGCGGCGGCCGAAAGGCAAAATTCAAGGTCGTGGCCCATTCCTCACGGTCGCTCTCCGTACGATTGCCCGACGTGACCGCCTCGGACGTGGACAGCGTAACCCGGGTCGACGTCGTGATACCCGCCCACCACCCTACGGTGAGTGACGGAGCAAACAGCGTGGTATTGTTCTCCGTTCGCACCGGCGCACCGGACCCGCCGGCCAGCTCGGCGAGCGATGGCTGGATACGTGCGCTCTCCTGCACCCGATACTGCGCCTGTGCCGTCACCGACGACAACACCCGGCGAACCGATGCCGGCGGCGTGTAGCCCCACGTGAGGCTGAGGGACGGCCATTCCCGCGTGAGTTGCTGCACCTGCGTTTGATCGTCGCCCCGCCGCTGCCAATTGGTGCTGACGATGTCGCGGAAGCTCACGCGCACCTGGGCCGAGAGCGGCAGCCGGGCGCCGCCGGACACCACCGTGGTTCTGGTTTCTCCGGCCGATGTTGCCGGCAGGCCCTCCTGAGTCCTGAACTCGTCGAGCCCGCCCCAGGCCAAGTGATACCGCAAATCCGCGTCAAAGGGCACACGGTCAAAGCCCGACCGGAGATCAGTGGCGTAGGAGAGATCCGTGGGGAGGAGCCCGCGAAACAGCTTGGTCACAATACTCGAATCGCCGGCCACGCCGCGCACCAGACGGGCCAAATCGACGGCCGCTCCAACCTCCCGCCGTCGTGAATTGCCGATGGTTTCCGGTACCCGGAACGCCCCCGCCGTATCCCCCTCGACGCGGACAGGATCAACCCGGCTCGGATTCCGATTGAAGTTGAAACCCGATGTCCATATGAACCGCGGCCGGAGCCACGAGCTGATGGGTGGGGCAAAACTGAGCGCCGTCGACAGCGTGCGTTCACGCTCGAACCCAATGTCGGTGCCGGCCAGCTGCTGTCGCTCCAAGTCAAGCAGCCTGCCGACCGTCGTCGTGTCACCGTAATCCTGAAGATCACGAGTGCTGGAGTAATTGACCGACAGCGATAGCGACGAGTAGGGCCGAAAGTCCACGCCCGCCGCGTTGCGCCATAGGTGCACGATGCTCCGCAGTGGCCGGAGCACCGAATCGGAGGCGAGCTCGACCGGCACTCGATACACGAAGCGTTCGGCCACGTTGTTCGTGAGCGTGGAGCTAAACGACACCTGTACGGGATTCCAGCGCAGCCGGGACGTGCGTAGTCCTTTGCCGAATTCGCTGTTCTTGATCCAATCGGGCAAGGCGTTGACCAGATTGATCAGAAAACGTGGCGCCCCACCGATGGTGCGTGGTCCCGCCGGATTGGCGTACTGGAGGCGATACAGCCGGTTCCGACTCGTCACGGCATTGAGCGAACCGACGTTCTCCGTGTTCTCTCGGTTCATCGCAAACGACCAGGGGTCGACGAACGTCCGCTGGAAGAATCCCTCACCTCGGCGCACCCGCCGAATGCTGACACTGAACAGGGTGCCAGATCCCTGCGGCCGCCGCAGTCCCGGAAGCGCGTCGGCTCTGAGGTCGGTGCGGTTGACGTAGAATGGATCGGCCGACGTGCGCTGGTATTGCAGGGTGAGCGGGATCTGCAATCCCCACGACTCGGGGAGGAACTTGTCGACCCTGAGCAGCGCCCCGATCCTGGTCACCGCGTCCTTCACGTACGGCGGGTTCTGTCCGAGTTGGCGGAAATTCTCGTCCCGGCGGCTGAGCGAGAGGTTCACCTCCGCAACGTCGGCGGCCGACAGTCGAACGTCCAAGGCCGCCGCGATGCCTCGATCGTCGATCACCCCGACGAGGCGGATGTCGTCCACCCACAGCTCCGCCTCATCGATCAGGATCGTCTCCTGTGAGCGAATCAGCCCCACCGCGACCTCCGAGACCGCGGCGAGGTTGGGCGGCGAGGTCGCCGGATCCCGCACGTGGACCACGTACGGTCCATCGCACCCGACGTACGCCGTGCTGTCCCCGCCGCATGACGCGGCTCCCGACGGCGGCTCGCCCCGGAGCCATGCCGATTCCACCTGTCCGCGGAGCGCGAGCCATCGCTCCAGATCCACGATCACCTCGGGCTCCCAGGTGTCGGTGCGCGCCGGCGCACGAAAGAGATAGAAGTTGTGCTCGTCGCGACCGACCTTGATGTAGAAGTCGAGATCCCCCTCGTTCCAGCCGGGGCCACGACCGCGCGCCCACACCCTGAGCTGCCGGTAGTTGAGGAAGTTGCGGTCCGCTTCACCGGTGAAGCGGATGAACGCCTCCGCCCGCTCGCCGGTTGCCACGTCGGAGGCGAGGAGTCGAAGCGACTTCTCGTTGATCTGTACCGACCCCACCCCGAGCCCGACGTCGGCACTCGGCGGCAGGTTGGTCACCCCGGGCGGCGGCACATACCCCAAATCCGTGTTCTCCGTCGTCACGATCGACGCAACGACCTCGCCGCGCGGTACACCGACACTGCCGGAGAGACCCGGGATCGGCGTGTCAGCCCGCTTGACCCAGGGGGCGCCAACCAAGCGCATCCGGGCGAGTGCCAGCCAAATCTCCTTCTCGGCACCGGGTGCCCCCTGATCGGGGGACACCATCGTGATCCGCATCGCCTCGACCTGACGGAGGTTCGGCCGCCCCACCACAACGGTGTCGGCGCGGAACGGGATCCGGTACAGCCGCCATGTGAGCGTGCGGCCGGCCCCATCCAGATGACTCACGCCGTCTCGCACGAAAAACGCGTCGCCCCCGATGGGGAACACGTACCGTGCAAACTCCTCTGTTGACCGTCCCACGTTTTGGTCGAGCCGATTGTCACCATCGAGATCCTCGGTATCGAGAAACCCGTTGCCGCGGGTGCAGCGGGCCTCCAGATCGCCCAACGGGAACACCGAGAATCCACTCAGTCCCCGAAGGTCGCAGCGCGATACGCGCTCCAACACGGCGCCCGAGACCTCATCGACAAGGCTGTCCGGCCGGTCGCTGAGAATGCCGAGATCGTCCAAGCGTGCGTTGAACACGTTGGTGAGCGAGTCCTTCTCCGTATCGAGGCGATCGAGACCCACGAACTGGAATCCGCTGAACGTGGTGTCGGCCCCGGTCGCGCGGAACGTTTGGGGCGCAAACGCGATCGCATCTTCGAACACCCGGCCGAAATCGAATACGAGATAGGCGTTCTCGGCCCGGGCCGAACGAAGCGCGTCTTCCAGCACCCAAAATTCCAGGAATTCCACGCGGGAGAGATCCACCCCCACCCCCGATCCGCCACCCAACGGCTGAGTGACGCTGCGCCAGCGAGGACCAGGAGTGTGGGATCGCACCCATCGCGGCAGCCCCGTGACCGGATCCGGGTACCCGCCCACGGTGTCCGGCTTGAGTGACAGCCAGAGCAGCGTCTCGAGGTTGAATCCGGTCCCGACGAGTGCAATAGTCGAGTCGATGTCTCGCGCTCCAAACTGCAGCGCACCGGTCCCGCTCTGGATGAGATTCTGCCACACCAACGGAACGGCGTCGTCCAGCGCAAACTCGCCCAACGGCCCCAAGTGCGTGGACGGCAGCCCGACACCCGATGACGGCCGACTCCCCAACTGGAAGCGGCGCTCGGTCAGGGGGATGGTGAACGCAGACTCACGATCGAAGTCCTCGATGTAGGCTGCCCCGGTTCGGTTCGCGTTGGGCACCGACATCGCGATCTCACCATTGATCTGAAGATTGGACGGCACCGACGTGGTGATCAGCGGCAGGCCGTCCAGCGCCCGTGTAAGGGCATCCGACCGAAAGGACAGATCGGTGCTGATTCCGCCGATAAATCCAGCCTCGGGCTCGAACCCCAGGGTGGGCCGCGTGTTGATGGTGCGCTCCCGCTGAAAGATGCCGAGCGCGCTGATCGAGCCCACGCGCCGAAGATCGTAGGTGGTCGAGAACCCCATCAGCGTCTTGGGCGCTTCGTCGAACAACTGATTCTCTTCGAATTCGGCACGCACCCGGCCGACGCCGGGAAACAGGCCGTCGGGATTGAGGAAGGTGACCTGTCCCAGCCCGTAGTCGATCTCGTAGTCCCGTCCGCGAATCAGTTGACGATTGCCCACGTAGAGCCGCTCGCTCCCCGCTCGCACCTGAATCGTGCCCAGATTCAGCGAGGACCGACTCCCCGCTCCGGTGGCTTCGTAGCGAAGGTACAACGCGGCCTTTGGTGCCGGCCCTTGCGTGCGGAGCAGGAACGTGGGCGTCCGGTAGAGCGAGTCGTTGCGCTCACCGGCCTGAAGCCGGGTGCTATCGGCAAAAGGTTGGAGGTGCGGGAACACGACGAACAGTTCGCGAACGGGCGCGCCACCACCCGGATCCCGGAGACGAGGAAACACCCGATTGAACTCGTCGAACGCCGTGGCATCGGTGGACGTAGCCAGCCCGAGACGCGAGAGATAGGTGCCCACGGCATCCAGCGGGGTCTCGGAGGTGCCAACCCGAATGCTGAGATCGAGCGACAGCCGGTCCACTTCCTGGCCGGCCAGGCGATACACGTTGCGCATCTCGTGCAGGACCGTGGGCACCTCGAGGCCCCGCCGCGGCTCGTGAATCAATCGCAGCGTGTCCAGCCCCCTGTTCACCGCCGGGTAGGTCCCCACGGTGTCGCCGGCGAGCGTCACGTACGAGACCGCGAGGAAATCGTCCGATCCCAGGCGACTGGCGAGCGCGAACCAGGTGCCCGTGGGATCGATGTAGTAATCCTGCCCTTCCACCAGCAGCTCCCACGAAAACGGGCCGACCCGCTGCGGGCTGTCGTCTCGTACCGCGACCGCGTCGATCCCGCCTAGATTCGGGTTGGTCACCACCTGCCCGCCCTGCGCCCGTAGCCGGTACACCCGCGCCTCGGCCACGCGCAGGTCTGCGGGAAGTGTGTCACGGTTCAGGTTCAGCACGTCGACGTTGGGGTAGCTCGGGAACTGTTGCGGCGGGACGACGAAGAAGAACCGGGCCTGCTCGAAATCGATGTCGCGGACGTCGAACTCGACCGGCTGGGTAGTCTGGTCACCGATCGTGAAGTCGCGCGAGCGAACCGCCGAGCCCTTCTGCTGCGCCACGATGGTGCGAAATTCCAACGGCCCCGCCTGCGCCTCGGCCTGAATCCCGAACGAGTTAGCCGGTACCCCCGCGGTGATGAACCGGGAGCTGGGTGTGCGGAACGTTACATTGCCTACTTCGATGCGGCGAAGGATCTCGTCCTCGAGACCCTGGTAGTACACGTTGATGTTGTTGTTGGCGCTGAACTCTCGCTCGGTATCGAAATCGACGTTGACGTGGACCCGATCGCTCACGATCCCGCCCGCGCGCACCCGGAACTCCTGGTCAAAGGATGGGGTCGGGAAGCCGCCCTGGCAGCCCAGTGCAGGATCGTTGACGTCGGCCGCCGTGCACCGCTCGTTGCGGAGCCGATCCAGCTTGAGCTCGAGCCGAGCCCGCATGTCCAGCCCGAGATCCGCATACTGCCCCATGGCCCGAAAGACCCGCGGCTCTGACGGCTCGCGTTCGTCGGGCTCCACGAGATCCTCGGGACGCGGGATGTCGATGGTCCGTCGCGTCCGCGCGGTGCGGGTGGGGGCGCGCAGCCCGAGTTCCGCGAGCAAGCGCTGCTGTGCGCGATCGCTCTGGGCCCGCGTCAGCAGCACGATTGTCGCCTCCTCCCACTCGCGGACGGTGAGCACGGGCGCGCTCCGGGGGCCGAGGAGGCCACCCGGCCGGAGGGCAGAGGGGAGGCGGAGCGTCAGGGACCCGGGTGACGGCAACACGACCCGCACCCGAGGGCGCACGATCGTGTCCTGCTGCGCCGTGGCGGACACGACGCCGGACAGAAGTCCGAGGCAGGCGAGCACCAGAGCCTTGCGAACTGCCATCAGTCGATCAGCGGGCGCACCGTGCGTGGGTAGAAGGCCGGCACTGCTATTGCCGTTTCAAGTCGTTAGAATCTAGTAAGTTACGGACACCCATGAAGATCCTGAGCCGATATCTGCTGCGGCAGCACGTGCTGCCCTTCGTCTTCGCCCTCTCGGCGCTGACGAGCTTCGAGCTGCTCCGCCAGGTCGCGCGCAAACTCGGAGACCTGCTCGGCAAAGGCCTCCCATGGACGGTGATCGCCGAGTTCTTCGCACTCACGATCCCGTTCCTCATAGCCATTACCCTCTCGATGTCGGTCCTGGTTGCGGTGTTGTACACCGTCAGCCGCATGGCAGGCGACCAGGAGCTGACGGCGATGCGGGCCGGTGGGATGTCACTCGGCCAGGTCATGCGCCCGCTGGTGCTGGCGGCGACGGCCGTCGCCCTGCTGTCGTTCCTATTCGGCGACCAGATCCTGCCCCGCACCAACCATCGGCTGCGCAGTTTGATGACGGACATCTTTCGCACCAAGCCAACGTTCTCGCTGAGTGAGCACGTCATCAACGAAGTGAAGAAGGGCAGGCTCTCCCTTCGTGCCGCGCGTATTGATCAGGCGACGTACCGCATGCGTGATGTGACGCTCTACAATACGGAGGACAACGACCAGCCTCGCATCATCTACGCCGACAGCGGCTACGTGGCCTTTGCCCCCAACCAGGAGGACCTGCACCTCACGCTGTACGACGGTGCCATCCACGAGTTCCACCGCTCGGATCCCAAGATGTTCCAGCAGACGGCATTCCGTCGCCAGGTGGTGCTGGTCCGTGGCGTGGGCTCCGAATTCGTGCGTCGCGAAACCGACGACTACCGCGGCGATCGCGAGATGGGAGTGTGTCAGCTCGAGGGAGTCGTGCGGGCCGCGCGGCACGACGCGCGCATCGCCGAGGAACGGGCCTGGATCGTGGAGCAAGGCGCCCTGCGGAGTCTGGTGGGGCTCCCACCGGTGCTGGGCGACTCCGTGGTCGACACCAGCACCCCGAGCCTCTACTGCCGCGGGCTGTCGCTCGCCGCCGGCCTGCTCACGCCGTCGGTCAGCGAGGCTCAGACGGTCCGCGGCGACATACCGGACCTCGAGGAGCAGGTCGATCAGCCGCGACCGGCCACGTTGGCGAGCCGAGCACCACGCGTACGGCCAACCGAGGTTCGCGTCCACCGCGACCGGGCGCGCAGCTCCCGAGTCCGGGCCGCGGTGCATGCGGTAGAGCTTCACAAGAAGTACTCGATCCCGGCTGCCTGTATCGTGTTTGTCATCGTGGGCGTGCCCCTGGCCATGCGCTTCCCGCGCGGCGGGCTCGGCCTGGTCCTCGGGGCCAGCATGGTCGTGTTTTCGGTCTACTACATCGGCCTCATCGCCGGTGAAGCGCTCGCCAATCGACTCTCGGTGTCCCCATTCATTGCCATGTGGGCTTCCAACATCCTCATGGCCACCCTCGGCGTGCTCGGTATCCTGTGGCAGCGTCGGTCTGGTGCGGTACCGCGTCGACGCTTCCTTCGCCGGACTCGTCGAGCCGAAACCTCATGATCCGCACCCTCGACCGCTACCTCCTCCGGGAGTGGATCCGGATCTTCCTGGTCTCGGCGTTCGGCTTGCCCCTCATGGTGATCCTGATTCAGCTCACCGAGAGCCTCGATCGGTATTTGGCGCGGGATATCGGCTGGCAGGCCATCGCCTTGGGTTACTTCTTCAGTCTACCCGAGCGCGTGTTCCAAATCCTGCCGGCCGCCGTGCTGTTCGCCACCGTGTTCAGCATCGTCAACATGGCACGGCACTCGGAGCTCACCGCCGCCAAGGCGTCGGGCGTGAGTGCCCACCGGACCATCGTGCCCGTGGTGCTTGCGGCAACCGTGGCGGCCGGCATGGCTCTGGTCCTAGGCGAGCTGGCGCCGCCGGCCACGCGGCGGCAGCTGGAGTTGCTCGGCGAGCTGGAGCAGCGCGCACAGAGCGTGCGGTACAACTTCGTCTATCGGGCCGAGCGAGGCTGGGTGTATTCGATCCGCGAGCTCCACGTCCCGCGGCAACGCCTCCAGGACGTGATTTTCGAACGCGAGGGTACCGGTGCCGCGTACCCCACGCTCTCGATCCAGGCACGAACCGCCTCGTACGATTCCACGTCCGGCTGGATGCTCCGCTTCGGTCGCTTTCGCATCATTCCCGGCACGGACGAGGAACACGCCTTCGCGTTCGACTCGATGCGCATGGCGAGCCTGGTGGAGCCACCGGAAGCGCTGCTGGTCGAGCCCAAAAAGCCGGAAGAGATGGGCTACGGCGAGCTGGAACGGTATGTGGCCGCCCTAGAGCGCTCCGGTGGGGACGGCCGCCAATTGCGGGTCGACCTGGCCCTCAAGCTCGCCATCCCGTTCACATGCATCATTATCGCGATCTTCGCCGCCCCACTCGTGGTAGGCGCGCCCCGTGGCGGCAATGCCTTTGGCGTAGCCGTCGCGCTGCCGACGGCGATCGTGTTTCTGGTGTTGGTGCAACTGTCGCGGACGTTCGGCTCGGGCGGCCTCATCCCGCCCACCGTGGCCGCCTGGCTCCCCAACATGGTGTTCGCGGGGCTGGGGCTGTACTTGTTGCGACGGGCACCGACGTAGGTGCTTAGGCGGTTAGGCGGTTGGCAAACGGGGCCCCCGTGAGGGGACCCCGTTTCTTGCTCCGAGCAGCGCTGGCGGTCGACTAGAAGTCGTACCGCAGGCCGATCTGCACGCGCCACCGTGACGAGAGGTCCGAGACCCCGAGCACGTTGCGCTTGATCTCCCTGATCGCTTCTTCCTCCGTAATGGTACCAGCCTGGAAGTCTTGCACCGGGCCCAGCGCATCCGGGCCGATGTAACGGTACACGCCGCGATCGTTGGTCGCGTCGTAGCTGCGCAGCTGAAGCAGGTTGTCCGTCTCGAAGAACGAAACGAGACGGGTCACGCCCCATTCGCTGTTCAGCAGGTTGGTCACGTTGAAGATGTCGCCCACCAACGTGAGCCGGTGGAACGAGCCACCGATCGCCCGACCGACGCCCACACGGAAGCTGGCGTCGAACCGGTTCCGCCACGGATTGCGGCAGGTGTTCCGCTCCGGGATACCGCCGCCCGCATCTTGTACCTCCTTGAGGCACGGCATGAGGTCGGCGACCAATGGGTTGTCGATCAGCGCGTTGAACCGCGCCAGGTCACCATTGACCGGGTCGGTGTTGTCAGCCGAGAAGTTGGACCCCGAGGCGTTGGGCACGAACACGATGTCGTTGTGCCGGGAACCGATCTCTGAGGCCTCGTAGCCATCTCCGTTTGCGTCGCCGTTGATGGTGGGGGTGAACGGCGTTCCCGACTGCCCGGTGTACAGCAGCGTGAAACTCGTTGGGATGTTCGGGATCGGGATGTCGACGGTACCGCTCAGCACGATCCGGTGCGGCACGTCGAAGCGCGACGTGGTGAGCGACTTCTCGTTGGGGTTCTCACCACCGCTCACCGGCGAAAAACCGAAATTCGACGACGCGATGCTCGAGCCGAGGCTCGTCACGTCCTTTACGTTCTGGTACGTGTAGCCCGCGCTGAATTCGTAGCCGTCCGAGAACCGCTTCTGGAACTGCACGGTCAGCGCGTAGGCCCGGTCGTCACTCCGGTTGGTGTGCCGCAGGATGTGCGCGAAGCTGGGGTCGAGTCGCGTCGGCCGAATGCCCGTCGAGCTGGAAAAGCCGACCGCCGGATCGCCGAACATCTGC
This sequence comes from Gemmatimonadales bacterium, assembly GCA_041602035.1. Lineage (GTDB taxonomy): Bacteria > Gemmatimonadota > Gemmatimonadetes > Gemmatimonadales > GWC2-71-9 > JAOTVV01. The sequence goes on from JBFIHA010000006.1 coordinate 49,886, forward strand.
CGCCCCTCGGCGTTCGTCGCACGCGGCGTGCGGGAGATGTTCATCTCCTGCTGGTAGATCGAGTTCAGGTGCTTGGTGTAGAGGAACTCCACCGTCCCGATGATGTCACCCGGAAGCCGTTGGTCGATCGCCGCGGACGCCTTGAGCTGCTGCGGGAACTTGAAGCCGTCGTCGAAGTAGTTGACCTGAGCCGTGGGTGTGGCGAGGCCGCTGCCGTCGGCACAGATCTGTGGTGGGTTCGTCGCGTTTGTGGCGTTGAACGTCGGAATCGATGCCGGGCTCCCACAGAACAGCGTCGCGATGTCGCGGCCCGTGTTGGTATAGGCGTTGCTCAGCCACACGTACGCCGGCCGGCCCGTGAACACACCCGCTCCGCCGCGCACGACCGTGCTGCGGTCGCCGCGTGCGTCCCAGTTGAAGCCGAGACGCGGGGCGAAGTGCAGGTTCCACGACGGCATCACGTCGGTGCGGATGGCACCGAGCGAGTCCGAATACGCGGCGTTGAGTGCCGCCGAGGCCTCCAGCGGCTGGTTGAGCCGCGGGTTGTCCCGCAGGACGGGCGCGTCTACTCGGACGCCCGCCGTGACCTTGAGGCCGGACGTCACGTCCCACTCGTCCTGCACGTACAGTCCCAGCTGCAACAGCGACCAGTCGGCGCGACCCGCCGTCTCTTGGGTCGTCTCACCCGGGAACGGGATCTGCACGAAGTAGGAGGACGGTATTCCCGCCTCGAAGTCGGCGATGCTGTTGAACTGCCACCGGCCGATCGACGTGTGGAAGAACGTGTTGTCGAACTTGATCAGCTCGTTGTGCGTCCCCACCGTGATCGTGTGGTCGCCCCTGGCGAACGTGAGGTCGTTGGTGAACTCCCACACGTCCTGATCCAGGCGGTTCCGTTGCGAGAATCGCTCAGCACCCATGTTGAACTGGTTGCCGAAAACCTGGCCGCCGATGTCGCTGTCGTTGTCGACCTCGATGAACGCGTACGGAACGAGCGGGTCGCGGGCGTCGCGAATGCGCAGATACCCCACCCGGAACTCATTGAAGAACCTCCCACCACCGAGGGTGGAGTTGAGCTGCAGCACGGCCGAATTCGTCTTGTTCTTGATGGTGTAGCCGGCGTTTGACAGCTCGTAGCTGAACCGGCTCCGCGAGATCCCGAGATCGGCCGACGCCTCGGTATAGTTGTCGCGCACCGTCAGCGTGTGGTTGTCGCCGAGCTGCATGTCGAGCCGGCCAAAGAAGTTCTTGTTGGGCGTGTTGATCGTGAGGGGCCCGAACTCCCCGGCGTCGAGACCGTAGACGTTCTGCATGACGTCCACCAGCCGCTGCGCGGAGTCGGCCGACACCTGCACATCCGTCGGGGCCTCACGGCCGATCGTCGGCCCGGTACTCGGCGTCTCGCGCGTCTGCCACTCGGCGGCGCCGAAGAAGTGTAGCCTGTTCTGGATCAGGGGTCCGCCAAGCGAGAGCCCCCGCTGGTGCTGCAGGTATTCGCCAAACAGCGCGTCGTTGGCCGGGAGACTGTCCCGCACCAGCGCGTCCTGCTGGTAATACCAGAATGCCGAGCCGTGCCAGCGGTTGGTACCGCGCTTGGTGACGGCGTTGATGATGCCGCCCGAGAACCCGCTCTGGCGTACGTCGAACGGCGCGATCAGGACCTGGAATTCCTTTACCGCCTCGAGGCTGATGCTCTTGGCATCCACCTGCCCGCCGGGCTGGCCCGTCGAGCCGAGACCGAAGAGGTCGTTGTCCGACACGCCGTCGATCTGGATGTTGTTCTGCCGGTTGTGCCCGCCGCCCAATGACGGCGCGTCGTCCTGGATGCTCGCAATCTGCGGCACCGTGGCGACGAAATCCGTGAAGTTGCGGTTGAGCGTCGGCAGACGGCTCACCTGGGAATCCGACACGAATGCTGCCGTTCCCGTTCGGCTTACCGCAGTGAGTGGATCCTGCTCCTGGGCCGTCACCACGACGGCACCGAGCTGCACCGCGACCCGGCTCATCGTGAGGTTGAGGACCAGCTCCTGCTGGAGCCCGAGATAGAACAGGTCGCGGCCGGACTCCTGGTAGCCGATCAGCCGGGCCGTGAGCGTGTACGGCCCACCGACCGCCACGTTCTCGATGTTGTAGCGCCCATTCGCCCGCGAGATCCCTTGGAATCGCTGTCCCGTGGAGGTATTGACCAGGAAGATCGTGGCACCCTCGACGGGCTGCCCGGTGTCATCCATGATCTGTCCACGGACGGCGGCGGTCGTGACTCCTTGGGCCGCGAGCGGCACGGCGCTGGCACCCGCCAAGACGATAAACGCCCCGACGGCAATGCACGCTCGTACCATCACACGCATAGGTATTCTCCTCTGTGAAATCGCCTAGAGTTGGAGGGGTTTACATAGGGCGCGGGTAAGTTGCCTCCAGTGCCAAACCGCGTCAAGTAACGGCGTGGCGACGGTTGGCGGAGGCCCGGACTCCGCCAGACGGCTCCGGACGAGCCCCTCAACACCCCGGGTCATAGCTTGGCAAGCTCGCGGTGGCGCACTACCGTTCGGGCTCACTCACGCGGGCTGCGTATGACCTCCTACGGCTGGCTGTCGATCCTTCCTCCCGTGGTCGCCATCGGCCTGGCGATCAAGACCAAGCAGGTCTACCTGTCGCTGGCCCTGTATGTTTTCCTCGGATGGACCATCATGAGCGGATGGAACCCGGTGGATGGGCTCATCCAATCCGTGGATACCTACCTGGCGTCTGCCACCGACGCCGACAACGCACGCGTGCTCCTGTTCAGCGTGCTGATCGGCTCGATGATCACGCTGACGCAGGCCTCGGGCGGTATGCAGGGGTTCGTGGAGTGGTTCGAGCGACGACAACTGGCCACATCGCGCCGCTCGGTGGGATTTCTGGCCGCGATCGTGAGCATGTTCCTGTTTCTGGAATCCAACTTCGGGCTGCTGGTGTCCGGATCGGTCGCCCGGCCCTTGTTCGACAAGTTCCGGATCTCACGTGAGAAGCTGAGCTACCTCATCGACGCCACCGCGTCACCCAAGTGCATGCTGATCCCGATCAACGCCTGGGGCGCCTACGTGATCTCGCTGCTCGTGGCCCAGCAGGTGGTCAACCCCACCGCGCTGCTCGTCGCCGCGCTCCCGCTCAATTTTTACGGCATTCTCGCGATCCTGCTCGCCATCGTCGTGATCGTGACGAACTGGAACCTGGGACCGATGCGCGCGGCCGAGCGACGGGTGAGCGAGGAGGGTAAGCTCCTGCGGGACGGCGCCAAGCCGCTGGTGTCGTCCGAGATCACGGCCCTCACTCCGCCGGAGGGCGTTCCGCGTCGCGCGATCAACATGATCGCACCGATCGCGGTGATGGTAGGCACGGTGCCCATCGTGCTGTGGATGACCGGCGACGGCAACCTCATGAGCGGAAGCGGGTCGACCGCGGTCCTCTGGGGAGTCATCGTCGGCGTCCTCGTCGCCGTGGTGATGTACCGCGTGCAGGGGATCATGCGCGTCGCCGACGCGACCGAGCTGGTGATCAAGGGCATTCAAGGACTCGTGCCGCTCGTAATCGTCCTGTCCCTGGCCTTTGCCATCGGATCGACCACCCGCACCCTCGGGACCGGTGTGTTTGCCGCGCAGGCCGCCGAAGCGGCGCTCCCGACCTTTTTGGTGCCGGCCGTGATCTTCGTGATCGGCTCCTTCATTGCGTTCGCCACCGGAACGTCCTGGGGTACCTTCGCCATCATGATCCCCATCGTGATTCCGATGGCGGACCTGCTCGGGCTGCATCCCTCGCTGGCACTCGCGGCCGCCCTCGGTGGCGGCGTGTTCGGCGACCATTGCTCGCCGATTTCCGACACCACCATCGTGGCCTCCATGGCCTCCGCCACCGACCATATCGACCACGTCCGTACCCAGATGCCGTACGCGCTCATCGCCGGGGGCGGAGCGATGGCGCTGTTCGTGGTGGCGGGAGTGCTGCTCTAGCGTGAACGGGAAGCGGGACGCGTTCTCGTCTCGCCGTTTCACTTCCCGCTACCCCTTTCCGGCGTCCCGTCGGTAGTTTTCCTGCCATGAAAACACTTCGCTCTCTCGCTTTCGTCACGGCAGGGTTCGCGTACGCCGTGATCGTGTTGGGGTTCATCGTTCGCATCACTGAGTCGGGCATGGGGTGCGGTGACGACTGGCCACTGTGCAACGGTCAGTTGATTCCTGCCTTCGACTCGGCCGAAACCGTGATCGAGTTCGGGCACCGCGTCGCCGTGCTCGGATTGGGCGCGCTGGTCGTTGCGGTCGCGATCGCGGCTTGGCGCACACGCCAGGTACCGGGGGCTGGGGGGAGGGGCGGGACGCTCGCCCCGGCGCTCCTCGCACTAGGGCTGCTGGTGGTCCAGTCGTTGCTGGGCGCCCTGGCCGTCAAGCTGGAGCTGCCGCCGCACACGGTGGTGTTGCATCTCGGAACGGGGCTCGCGCTGTTGGCGACGCTGGTCGTGCTGGGCCTCCGGGCCGGTGTGCTCACGGGCACCACGGCACCACCGGGCTCCGGGATCGCGAGCGGCGGGATCCTGGCCGCGGCCGTCCTCGGCGCGCTCGTCGTGCTCATGGGAGGCATGACGGCGACCACCGGGGCATCCTCCGCCTGCATCGGCTTCCCACTCTGCAACGGCCAGGTGTGGCCGACCGCGGGGACGGGGGGACTCCAGCACATCCATTGGACGCACAGGTTGCTCGCGTACGGCCTGCTTCTCCATCTGCTAGGGGTAGGGCTGGGCTTTCGCCGGAAGAAGGCGCCTCAGCGCCTCGAAATGGCCGCCTGGGTCGCCTTCGGGCTGGCCGTGGCCCAGGTGGCCGCGGGGGCCATCATGGTGCTGGCGTACCTGCCGCCCGTCTGGCGCGCGCTCCACGCGGTGCTCGGAACCGCCGTGTGGGTGGCGTTAGTCTATGCGACGTGGGTGGCCCGCGGGCGGGCTCCATCGACGCTACCGGCCCCCACAGGCGGCTAGGACCGGAGGCATGCCCTTCTCCAGGGCTACGCTCACGTTGCTCTCGGCCCTGACCCTTGGGCTCGGAGCGTGCAGCTTGTCCGACGGTGGCACGGGTCCGGAGCCGAAGCCTACCTTCCTCGGCACCGCCATCCTCACCAACCCGCACAACACCATCAGTGCCGTCGCAGAGGTTCGGGCGGCACTCTGGGACAGCGCCTTTGTCCGCTTCTGGCGGGACGGCCGCGTTCCGGCCCGCTCGCCGAGTTACGCGTTTGAGAACGACACGATCGTTCAGGTCCCCATCCTGGGGCTCGAAACGGCGGCCACCTACACGGTGGAGCTGAACCTGGTGCTCGGTGACAGCCTCGTGATGGTTGCCGATACGGGAACCTTTACGTCGGGAACGCTGCCCGCCTGGGTCCCACCGGCCGTGGCGGTGGGCACCGATACCACGCCCGGCTACCTGGCGCTCTCGTATCCAGACGGCCCGGTGATCGTGGACAACACGGGGACGGTCGTGTGGTACCGCCATTTCCCCAACGGTGTCCTGAACTCCTTCCAAGCGCACGCCGATGGTCGCTACACCGTGCTCGGTCTCGACGACGCAGTGAACCAGTTTCGCGTACTCGATGTCTTGGGCAACGAAGTCGGTACCCTCGCCTGTGTCGGCTACTCGACTCGCTTTCACGATTTCCTCGTGATGGCCGACGGCAGCGCATGGCTCCTGTGTGACGAAACCCGTGTCATGGACCTTTCCGCATTGGGGGGCGTCGATACCGCCAAGGTGACTGCCAGTGTGGTCCAGCATGTGAGTGCGGCTGGCGACGTGCTGTTCGAGTGGCACGCGTTCGATCACTTCGCGATCACCGACATGCCCGCCGGTGACCGGGACGGACCCAACGTCAACTTCACGCACGCGAACGGGATCGCGTTGGATGGGGACGGAAACCTGCTGCTGTCGTTCCGGAGCCTGAACGAGGTCACGAAGGTGAGCGTCTCGACGGGCGAGGTGCTGTGGCGATTCGGCGGGCTGCGGAATCAGTTCACGTTTCTCAACGATTCCAAGGGCACCTTCGAGCGTCAGCACGGCGTGCGCTCCAGCGGCCCCGGTCTGCTTCAGATGCTCGACAACGGGGTACGCGCCCCCAGCCGGTTCCTCCGCTATCTCATGAATCCCGCCGCGCGTACGGCTCTCCTGGTCGTCGAGTTCCTGGACGCCCCCGAGACCTACACCAACGTGGGTGGCGCCACGCAGTATTATCCGTCCAACGGACACGCCGTGGTCACCTTCGGGCGCGCCGGGAAGGTGGTGGAAGTCGACGAGGCGGGAAATCGCGCGTGGGAGCTGCAGGGCCTGGACGGGATCTACGTGTTTCGCGTGCAGCGTATCACTTCCCTGTACGCCCCGGGGGTGGACGCTCCCTGAGCGCACACGCCATCCGTGGAACACCATCACAAGAAAACGCCCCCGGACCGTCGATCCGGGGGCGCTCGTCCTTCGGGGTGCTGAGCCCGCGACTAGTTCACGACGATCTCATACCAGTGCGGGTCGGCCTTCCCGCCGGAGTCATACAGCTGTACCTGCACGTAGTACGTGCCGGCTGCCAATGTCGCCGTAATCGACTCGGGGTTGTCAAACCACGAGTGATCAATCTCGTTCCCACCGCTGTCCAGCAGGTAGAGATCGATGTCGGGGTCGGCGCCGGTGCCACCGAACAGACAATCCACCGTGACTGTCGCGCCGGCTGCAAGCGTAAACGTGAAGTAGTCGTCCGCGTCCGATCCGCTCACCGCGCCCACGATAGTCGTGCCCAGCGTGTACGGCTCAGCTCCCGCCAGCCCGTTGTTGAGCGGCTCACCGGGCTCGGCGCGGATGTCCACCAACGTGGTCGCGTCGAGTGCGCCAGCCGGGATGCTCCCCAGGAACACGACGTTGGTGACCGTGACCGTCGCCCCGGTGAGCGCCGAGGGAGTCAACGCCGTTACCACGATCTGATCCGCCGTGATCGACATGAGTCGCGTCGCCAGGCCGTCGATGAAGACTTCACTCGCTGCCGGATCAAACGTGAGTGCGGCGGTGGAACTCAGCGTCACCACGTCCAGGCGTCCGGACTGGTCCACGGCCACGGCACCGTTGAACGCGACCGGGAACGCGGTCACGTTGGCGGTCGCCGATGCGCTACCGGAGGACGCCGTCAGGGCCACCTGTCCCGGCGCGACGGCGGTAATCTCGAAGCGCGTCTCGGGAATCGGATCGCCGGACAGCAGCGGGTCTACCGTGATCGAGACGATGTTCGGGTCGGCGGAGATGACCTCGGGCAGCAGCGGGATGACGTTCCCCTGCGCGTCGTACGCCTTCGCGTTCATTTGCAGCGTCTGACCGACGCTCATCTCGACGTAGTTGCGCGAGAACACGATCGTCGCAGCCTCGCCTCGAAGCGCCGCCGTGGGATCTTCCGCACAGCCAGTCGCCAGGAGCACGGCCACGAGTGCGCCGGCGGTGCCAAAGAGATGTCGATTCATGCGATCCTCACTCCCCTAGAATATCGACGTTCAGAGGTCTCAAAAGCGTAACACGTCTTCGACCGCATACGGTCCGAGCAGCGCCTCCCAATTGGCACGGCCCGTCTCGAACCGGTCGTCCGTAAAAATCAATGCGTAGTTCCCGAGCCCGGTCTCGTCCAAGAAGACGTATTTCAAAGGACGGGGCCGTGTGTACTTCCACACCTCGTAGGGCGGCGTCTGGCCCACATCGGGTCGACGGAGCACTTCCTCCGGCTCGCCCCGCCTCAAGAAGATTCGCCCCCGGTCGGTGCGCCAGCCGGGAACGTCACCCGCGCCGCTCTCGCGGAACCGCCGGTTTGCCTCGTCGAACAACCGGTAGTAGGCGTCCCGATACTCGTTCGGCGCCGTTCCGGCCGTCGGGTCGCGCTTGCCCCAGAACTCGCGCAGGAAGTTGCGCTTCCCGTCGAGCGACAGCTTTTCGTACACGCCGCGCTCGTCGGACTCGAGAATGTAGACCAGCGGGGCGTGCAACGAGTCGAGCCGCGCCTCGGTGAGCTCGGCAAACCAGTCCCGGCGAGGGGCCGGAACGGCCTCCGCAATCTGGGCTTCCGTCTCGAAGCCCGCCATGGAGAACCCTGCCTCGCGCACCGCCGCTTGACCATCCACCTCGGCGGCGAGCCGCAGGACGTAGTCGCCCTCAGGCAGACCGGCGAGGCTCAACGACCGGGCCACGACGCCACCGCCACCGCCGATTGCTACGCTCTCGGGCGCGGCGCCGGTGATGGCCGTTCCGTCTTCGGTCAGGATCGTCGCCTCCATGCTCGCCGTCACGTCCTCCGTCGAATACAGCTCCACGTAGTAGAACAGATCTGCACTGCGTGGTGTCAGCACGGGCCTGGTACTCGCCGAGAAGAACAGCGAGCCTTTCTGAATCTCCCCCGGCCCCGGTTCCGCGCCTTCGGCACTCGCGCGCCGCATCCGGCCGCTCGCGAGGAGATCCGACGCCACGGCCGTACCACGCAGGGCCTTCACCTCGACGGCGCGCCGTGCCACACTGCCCGTCACGGAGTCCGTGAGCGTCACCGTCAGCGTGTATCGACCGCCCCGCACCGAGAATGCAAAGTGCTCGACCGTCGAGGCCCCCGCGATCTCGAGCAGGTGGCCCGCCACCGACTGGGACCAACCGGACTCGTACAGCACCGTCCCCGCCGAGTCCGCAACCGCAACATCCACCCGGTACACCCCACTTCCGTCAGCCCCAGGCCTCAGGAGCCGGAACGGCACCCGACAAAATCCATCCACCAGGGTATTTCCGCCCCGGAGGAACCTCCGCGTGACCACGTCCACCGCCGTTTCCTCTTGCGCCGGTGCGGTGTCGGGAACCCCGGCCACCAGTGTGGTCACCGCGAGCAGGGTCACGAGTGCGGTCACGTCTCCGCTCTACTCCACCCAGCGCCGGCCGACGGCCCGCGCACGGGCAGTCGGGCCGGCCGAATCGTCAAGTGCGCCGTTACCAGTTGATCGACGCGCTGTACACGTGCGTACCGCCAAGGATGCCCATGTGGCGGTACCCGTAGTCCAACCCGAGTCCAAACGTGCCGCGAGCGTACATGATGCCGCCGCCCAAGGCCATCCCGTCCAGGTCTTCGGTTGCCCACAGGTCGGAGCCGAACCCGGCATCGCCCGACGGGGCAAAATTGTTATCGGCCTGGTAGGTGTAGCTGCCGCGGGCCATGACCGTGAACCCGCTCTGGCCGATGTCCGTCAACGCCCACTCGAACCCACCGCCGCCGGTTGCCCGCGAGTTGTTGGGCTGCGAGAACGCGCCCAACAGCGTCACCCGCGTCGATGCCGAGTTGATGAAGTCGTACGCCAACCCGACCCGGAACACGACCGGCAGGCCGAACGACTCGGACTGGTACTGCGCCGGTTGCGGGTCCTGCGGCACTTCCTGCTGGTTCGGTGGCGGCGGACGGTTCACGTTGATGTTGAGCCCAACGCCTTCATGCCGGAGCGTGGTGCCCAGGTTGGCCACCACGAACGATGCGCGGATGGGCCGCTCGGCGATGAGCGCGTGGAAGCTCGTCCCGAAGTCGACCGCGACCGCCGTCCCGCTCGTCTTGCCCAAGCGGTCGTTGATGAACTTCGCCGTGAGCCCTGCCGAGAACCGATCGGAGAAGTTCTGGGCGTAGGTGACGCCAGCGAAGGTCTGGCTCACGCTGTAGGTCGAGCCGTCACCCTCGGGCTGGTCGACCGTGTAGATGGGCTGATCGGAGAACCCGAACGTGCCCATCTGGAAGCCGATCGTCGCCTGCCCGTCGTTGAACGGGAAGGCCAACCCACCCCACGAGTACCGCGTATCCGCAACGTAGTCGTACGTCGAGAACGCCAGGCCCGGGCGCAGCATCTCGGCAGCGCCCGCCGGGTTCCAGTACAGCGCGGTGACGTCGGTGGCGATGGCGGAGAACATGCTCCCCAGCGCCGCACCACGCGCTCCGGCACCGAGCAGCAGAAACTCGCCCGAAGTCGTGCCGAACGCGGTGTTGTCGATGCCGGGGAGTGGCACCTCCTGGGCCCGAACGGCCCCCGTGGCCACGAAGCCCAGCAGCGCGGCACCGGTCAACGCGCGACGTAGATGAATCGTCATAGTCTGCCTCCAGTTGGCGGGCGGGGCACGACGCCCCGCCCGCGCGTATCCGGTCACTGGGTCTGGATGACCAAGTTGCCGCTGTTGATCACGGTGAAGCGTCCAATCTTCTTGGCCCCGGTGGGAGTTTCGAGGTGATAGAAGTACACCCCACTGGCCACGTACTGCTGGTTCCGGTTCCGGACGTTCCAGGTCGCTTCACCGCCGAGTGCCGCGTCGTTGTGTTCGAGGACGTTCACGAGCACCCCGCTCAGCGAGTAAATCCGGATGATCGCCTGCGGTGGCAGGTTCACGAACCTGATCACCTTCTGTGACGGCGTGATTTCGAGCGCGCTCGTCACGTAATACGGGTCGGGCACGGTATGCACGTTCTCCAACGTGGCGTCGGTCACCTCGGTGCCACTGGTGGGTGCCGCAACGCTGAACGTGACCCGCAGACCCGGTATCGAGATCGACGGCGGCGCCGGCGCGTACGAGTACCCGGACGGCGTGGCCGTATCGTCACCGGAGGCGCTCACGATGCCGGAGTAGCTCCGCAGCGTCCACTGCGTGCCGTCCGCCGGCGGAGTACCGCCTGCGAGTTCGAAGATGAACCGGTGTCCGGCCACGTACAGCCCGAAGCCGACACCGGTCTGGGGCGGGGTGAGTCGATCGCCGGACGTCGAGACCGGCCCGATGGTCGGGTTCTGGGTGAGCCGCCCGGTGGCGCCTGTCACCTCGCCCGAAGCGCAGAAGCCCAGCGCCTGCAAATTGAAGGCGACATTCTCGACATTGTCGAAGTCGCGCCAGCTCACGACACCGTCAGCATTCAAGTCCCCGACGAAGCCGTAGCTGGCCGCGACGAGCGAACTGAACGGCACGTCGACCCGGTGTGTCAGGTCGCGCACCGACGCAATGGTGCCACCAGCACCCCACGTGAACTGGATGTCGGCTTGCCGGTCCAACCCACCGTGCATGTACCCGAAGCACTGGATTTGGCCTGATGCGCCGTACGTCTGGGCTCCGGGAGTCACCGGGTCGATGTCCGTGTGGTGAATCGGCGACCACACGCTGTCGACGCCCGCAAGCGTCCCGACGCGGATGCTCGACGTGGGGTGATCCACCGTCTCGTTGGCCCCCTCGAACCAGCGGGAGCCGCCCGGTGAGAAGCTGGGGTTCAGGGCATCGAGGCCGCGCCGTGACGACTGGCCCTCGAAGCCCGAGAAGTAGATGTACTCATTCATGAGCCCGTCGACTGCAGCGTTGAACCTGCTGAAGCCGGCCGGGATGCCGTAGCGGGCGGCCGACGTCTGATCCGCGTCCACCGCAAAGGCCCCAAGAGTGGCGGTGATGTCGTGTGGATCACCGAACGCTGCCCACACGGGCCACGGCTGCTCGATCACCGACGACATGGTGTTGGTGCCATCGGAGAACGTCGAGAAGATCAGGTAGCACGATCCGAGCGCGTTGCCGCCGCTCGCGCAGCGGGCGTCGTCGAACCGAATCACGTTGACGGAGTCGATCACGAACTGGAGATCGAGCGCCGGCAGAAGGTCGGGCACCAGGGGTGCGAACAACCCTTCGAGGGGCGTCGGCGGCGGCGAGCCGCTGAACCGACCCGTGGCTGCGTCGATCGAGAACGGTTGAATCGGATTGAGCTCGACGTCGTCATCGCCGAACAGACCGGTGGTGAGAGCGGCCTGCACCACGTTGGGCGACGGCGCCCGCGGCACGACGGCCTTCGCCTGGAGCGTGGACTCCAGCGATGGCGGGCCGGAGCGCGCCGAGTTGACGTCGAACGCCGAGACCGCATAAAAGTACGTGAGCGAGTTGAGCACCGAGTTGTCGACGAACGCGAACGGCACGCCCGTATTGGCCAGTGCCGGGAACCCGGCGTCCTCGACCGCGTTGATCCGATCGGCCGCGGGAATGATCACCGACCCGTCGGCCAATACCAGTCGCTTGTTGTCCAACACCTGCGGAATCTCGCCGACCAACTCGTGCTCCACCGGATTGTCCACACCCGGTGTGAGCGGGAAGTTGGCCGGACAGTCGTCGAGGATGCCCTGTTCGGGATAGCACCGCCCGTCGTACGCCCAGTTCCCGGTGTAATCCTTGAACGTCGTCCCCGAGTAGTCGAACTGCGCAATGAGTGTCAATTGCGCGCGGGTGCGGCCGCGGTAGATGCGGTACCCCTCGACGTCGTTGTCGCGGTAGTTGGCGTCGAACAACGCCCCCGGCACGGACGCGAGATCGAAGAACGGATCGCCGACCGTTTCGGTGAGCGAGGGCTGCCACACCACGGTCACCTGCTTGTTGCCAGGCACCAGATAGAAGTCCGGCGGCTCCGGCGCGAACGGCAGCAGGAACTGCGCGTCGAACAGGGTCTGCGCCACGAGCGACTTGTCGAGCAGCGAGAACCTGTGCGACACCACCTCTTCCTGCTCGATCGAGCCGTTGGCCGGCGTGCCCGCGCTTCCGTCGGTGGCGGAGATCCACCCCGCGGCGCGCTCGATGTCACGCAGCAGCGCCGGGTTCGTGACCAGCTCCGTTCCCGTGGGCGGAATGCCGGGCTGGAGGCCCGGGTTCTGCTTGAAGTACGGCGCCACCACCGCCCCGATCGGCGCGGCGTGCACGTAGGCCACCACGATGCTGGCCGACTGTCCCGGATCCAGCGAGAACGGTCCTGAGGACTGGTAGAACCGCGTGTCGTCCGGCTGTTGCCGGAGCGCACACAGCTTCCGCTGAATGGGCGGGTTCACGTCGCACACCGGGTCGCCCTGACCGGGATCGATCCGTCCCGACAGGTAGCGCCACAGCTGGCTCACACCCACCGGGTCGGGGAACTGCGCACTGTTGGTAGTATTGGAAAACAACGAGAGCCCGAGGTCCAGGGGGCTCTTCAAGTACTTCACGCCGACGAAGCCGGGAAAGGCGCCAAACGGCGGCGAAAAGATGTCGGGTGGGAAGAGCCACGTCGGCTCGTCGAACGCCGTGTTGTACGCGAGGCCCATGTCGAAGGGCAGAATCGCGGTCGAGGCGTTCACCCTGAAGTTGTTCCCCACGTCGGGATCCATCGCAAACGCGGCGAACACGCTGTCGATCCGATAGCCACCGGCGGGAATGTCCACCCCCAGCCGGCTCTCGGTCTCGGCCACCCACGAGGCCCCAAGACCCGCGATCTCGGACTGGATCCCCGGATCGAGGGCGGAATACGCCGCCGGATCGGACGCGGAGATGTTATAGAAGGTGAAGATCCAGTAGATGATATCCTCGTTCCCCGCCGGGTAGTTCCACGCCAGGCCGCGCTGCTCCACGAGGATCCCCATGGGGTGCTGGCGGCCGGAGAGGAGCCCCGGACCGTCCCAATACCGGACCCAGGTGTCTTCCTGCGAGATCGACGGTCGGCCAATCAGCGCCGGGTTGTAGATGCTCGCGTCTCTGATCACCGCCCCGTTGGGCCAGTTGGCCGCGTCGGCCGGGTTGAGCGAGCTGTAGATCAGCGTCACCTGCTGACCCTGGGGTTGCGTGCCGCGCGCGTCGAAGAAGTACGCGCCCACGGTATCGCCGGCCCAGATGCCCGCGCTCTGCGAGATGATGCCGGCGATCTGGAGGCCCGAGTTGAAGATGTACTGGTCGGGTGACCCCGCCGGCCAGTTGCCGCCGCCACCCGTCGGTGACCCGAAGGTGTCGGTGCAGATGTTCCCCTGGTTGTCCATGCCGCACTCGACGCGGTTCACGCGCATCACCCAGGTCGACGCCGCGCGCATCAGATCGAACCCGGCGCGGCGATTCTTCTTGCCGCCGACCGGTTCCGCGAGCGCCGCCGGGACGACCGCCAGGGCGAGCACCGCGCCGATGAGGCCGGCACCAGCCAGACGATTGAACACGGTGTGTCGCTTCATCAGTATCCTCACTTCGACGAATCCTGCCGGGCGGGGCACCCCACGATGGGGCGCCGCCACCCGGCCTCAGGAATCCCGATCTAGAAGGTCAGCTGCAACCCGAGCCGCACCAGCCGGCCGGTGCCAAAGAAGCTCTCGGGCGAGTTGTTCAGCATGTAGTACTCCGTGACCGCTGCCGTCTGCTCGTCGACGTCATACAGCCCGTCGCCGTTGCCGAACCGCTGCTCGGTCCGCTGCAGCATCACGCAGGCCACCGTGCCACCACCTCCGGCCCAGCCGGGACAGGTGGCCGCAACGCTCCGCAAGTCGATCGCGCCGATCGACGACACGGTGCCATCCGCATCCATCTTCGAGATCACGGTCCACGCGCCGGACGACCTGGCATCCTGCTCCATCGTCAACAGCTGCGGCTTGAGGAAGATGTTCTCGAAGTACAGCTCGTTCACCACGTCGCCGGTCTCGGCAAACAAATTGGACCTGTTGGTGAAGTTGAAGACGTTGCGGACGTCCGCGTACAGCGTCCAGTCCGTGGGACCAAGGCGGAAGCCCTTGGTGACCCGAAGGTCGAACAACTTCTCCCACGGAGTCTCCGACGACTGGAGCGGCTCGGCCAGTCCGGCACCGAGACCGAACCCAGCACTCGCACGCTGGCCGAAGCCCACGTTGGTGAGCCGCGTGTACGGCAGCCCGCTCCGGAACTGGAACGTGCCGAACACGCCGACGTCACGCAGGATCGTGCCGATCGTCGTTCCCTGCTCGAAGTCGGCCGGGAGCGACAGTGAGAACGAGCCTTGCAGCGTGTGCGTCCGGTCATCCCGGGTCCTGAGCGTGAACTGCGGTGCCTCGGGGCGCTCATCCAGCACGCCAAATGGCTGCCGCGACAGGCCGTTGAGGTAGTCTGTCGGATCGGAGCCTGTGCTCTTGGCCGTCTGGTACGTGTACGACACCTGCCCCGAAAAGATATTGCCGAACCGCCGGAGCAGCTGCATGTCGATGCCCCGCACGTTCCCGAAGTCCGCATTCGTCAGGATGTTCACGTTGCTGACGCGGTCGGAGAACGTGTCGAAGAAGGGCAGCACACGGTACGTAATGTCCGACGTCTTGTCCTTGTTGTAAGCCGAGATGTCGAACACCATATCCGGGCTAAAGGCGTGACGGATCCCGAATTCGAATAGGATCGTCTTACCGAAATCGGCGTCACCGCCGAATTGATCGTTGGTGTTGGTGTTGGCCAGATCGTTGTTGGTCCCGTTGTACATGTTGAACAGATCCGGCACCTGCGTCTGGTGCGCGTACGAGAGGCGGAACCCGGTCCGGTCCGTCACCGGGAACGACACCCGCACCCGCGGAGCAAAGGCGGTGTGCTTCTCGCCCTTCACCCACACATACTCGAAGATGTCGCAGTTCTCGCGCACATCCTGGCAGGTCATTTGTTCGACCGTCTCAGCCTGATCGAACGCCGGGTTGGTGAAGATGCGGCCCGGCACGAGGGGGAAGATCGTGCGTGTGTCGAACTGGTCGTACCGCACGCCCACCTCGATCACCACGTCGCCGAGATCCAAACGATCCTGGGCGAACGCGGCCCATTTGTAGGGCTCGCCCGTATAGAAGTTGCCGAAGCTCTTCCGGACCTGGGCGGTTCCATCCATGCGCCCCAGCCGCGACATGGTGCCTTCCGCACCGAACTTGAATCGGTTGTAGCGGTCGAACTGCCAGTCGACGTTCGCGCGGCCCACGTAGCGACGCTCGTAGCGATAGCCGGAGGTGGCGTCGATACCGAAGTTGCTGAAGCCGCCCGTCACGCCATAGGCATTCATGCGCGGCACGGTACGCGTTTCAATCTCGTTCCGGCCGAGGTAGCCCCGCAGGGTGCCTCGGTCATACCGGACATTCTCGATCAGCGCGTCCCAGTCCTCGTCCGTCCTGAGCTGGGTGAGAATGAAGCCGTTGGTGGCCGGGTCACGCGTCAGGTGCGTGGCCGGGTCGCCGGGGGCGAAGGAATCCCAATCGCTGTGGAACCCGAGTGGGCTCACCACGATGCCCAGCATGGGATCGCGCAGGTCGATGTCATCGACGCGAGCAATCTGGCCGTCGATCGACCGGTCGGTCTGATACGACAGGTTCAGGTCGAACGCCAACTCGTTGTCAGCACCGCGGAACACTTGCTGCACCCAGTTGAGCACGAACACGTTGGACGTCGTGCGGTCGCCGCTGGCGCCCTCGAAGTTCATCGTGGCCGCACCCATGCCTTGATTGATGTTGGTCAGGGCCGAGAGCGATACCCGCGATCCGCTCCCGTACGTGTACTGGAGCTTCCCGTTGGCGCGCAGGTCGGTCCGCCAGCCGTAGGGCCGGAGCCGTCCCTGACAGCTCAAGCCGTAGTTGTCTTCCATCGAGTTGGGCGCGACGGAGCCGTCACCGTTCAAGTCGGTCGGCTCGCACGAGCCACTCCACTGCGCGATCCGCGGGATCAGCGTCTGGGTGGAATCGGTCGAGCTTCCGGTGGCGAGCCCGGTCACGACCGTGTCGAGACCGGCGAAGGTGTAGACCGGAATCTCATTGGTCCCCTTGCCGAACGCCGCGCCGCGGTTGCCCGTGAGGGTCCCACCGACCGAGAACGTGAGGTTCCCGAACACCGGGCCGCTCACCGCTCCCTCGAACCGATTGTGTCCAGTCGTGAGGCTCTTGCCCATCATCTCGTCGGTCTCGTACGAGAACGTGCCCACGAACCGCGGGCCGCCCGAGCGGGTCACGAGCGAGATCACGCCGGCCTGCGCATCGCCGAACGCCGCGTCCATGGCACCGGTCGTGACCGACACCTCCTGGAGGGTGTTCGTGGCGACGTTCAGGATCGTCGATCCGGTATCCATCCGCCGCACCGGCGCGCCGTCGATGAAGATCACCGCCTCATTGGCACGGCTGCCCCGGATCGAGATCGACCCACCGCGGGCCGTCACCACCCCCGGCTGGAGCTGCACCAGGTTCAGGGCGTCGTTCACCGGCAGGTTGTCGACGTCTTCACCGGTGACAATCGACTTCGAGGCCACCTGGTCCCGCGGCACGATCGGTGCCGTGGCCGCGGTGATCGTGATCGCCTCGAGCGCCACGGCTCCGGACAGGCGGAAGTCGACCGTCAGGGTCTGGTCCGCCAGCACCCGGACGCCGTCGATCTGCGCCGCCTGATACCCGATGAATTGTGCCCGCATCGAGTAGGATCCGGCGGGCACGTTGTTGATGAAGTAGAAGCCGTCTTCGTTGGTGAGCGCGGCAAACGAGGTTCCGAGCACGAACACCTGCGAGTTCGCGATCGGCTGCCCCGTCGGATCCAGCACGGTCCCCTGGATCTTCCCGGTGGTCCCCTGCGCCCAGAGCCCCGAGGCTCCAAACGAAAGGACACCAAAGACCAGGAGAACGCGCGCCGCGCGAGCAAGCACGCTACGACCGTTCTCTGTCATGGACTCGTCCTCCAAATGACGAAAAAACCAGAGATCCTCCGAGAACACTTTGGTGACACGACACCGTCACACCACTCGCCCGAGCCGTTCGCGTCGGCCGGTGTGAAGGGAAGAGGGAGTTGTCGGCGAAGTGTCTGGGAACTGCAGCTGACAGATACGTTTCCGTGGCACCACCTCCGTCATGAGCTAGGGGCAATGTATCGGTATGCTTAGCCGTGTCAAGATTCACACTATGGAACGTTCCGAGGGGGGTCCCGGCGTCCTCTAAATGGGACAGCTCCCCTTGCAGATTGTGAATCCTTTACCATAATAGGGCGCGAGTAGAGCGCGCTGGCGTCTTGCTCCTCGGAGCGACGGTCCGCACGTGCCGGTCATCCGACCGCGCTCACCCAGTCATCAATACCTGCTGGGGCTCCCGCGGCGTCACTTCGGGGCCGGTTGCGCCCAGGACTACGTTGATTTCACTCCGCACGCCAAACCGGCCGGGGAGATACACGCCGGGCTCCACCGAGAACCCGACGCCCGGGAGGATCTCACGGACGTCGTGCGTCTCGAAGTCGTCGAGGTGCGGCCCGGACCCGTGCAGCTCGAGATCGATCGAATGCCCGGTGCGGTGCCCGAAGTAGGCGCCGTACCCGCGGGACGTGAGCAACTCACGCGCGGCGGTGTCGAGCATCGCACCGGTCACGCGCTCGCCACCGGCGACCGCGCGCCGCAACCGCTCGACGGCCACCTCCCTGGCCGCCACGACCGCGTCGAACACCTGCCGCACGTCGTCCGGCGGTGACGCACCCGCAAACCCCATCCACGTCTGATCCGCCCACACCGTGTCGGGGCTGCGCCGCGCCCAGAGGTCGAGCAGCACGACGTCGCCGGCGGCCAGCATGCGGCTCGAGCCCGCCTCAGGACTGTAGTGCGGGTCGGCGGCATTGGGGCCGAACGCCACGATCGGTGGATCGTCGAACGTCAGTCCCTGCTCCCGGATCCGCGCAATCACATGCTGCTGAACTTCGTGCTCGTCGGTCCGGCCTGGCTCCCGCACCACGCGCGCGACCGTGGTTCGCGCGATGGTCGCGATCGCTTCCGCGGTGGCGCGATGGTCGTCCAGCTCGGTGGCCGACCACCGGGCCGTGAATTCGGTTACGAGCGGCGCCGATGTTACCAGGATGGCCCCCAATCGGGTGAGCAGCTCCACCACCCCGCTCGGCACCAGATCGAGATACGGCACCGCGTTCTCGGCAAACGTCTCCATCGCAATCCGGCGACCCCGCACGAGGACGGTCACCGCCTGATGCAGCTCTTGCCACGTGGTGTAGACCGTCACCTCCCCGGGGAAATCGCCCACGCCGGGCCGATCGATCCCATGCACGATGAGCCGGGGCGGACCCACGGCGGCGAGCCAGAGGAACAGCCGTCGCGTGAGCATCCCCGTCGGCCCCAGCATGCGGCGCGCGACGGGGTTCATGCCGTGGAAGTCGTAGATCAGCCACCCGTCGAGGTTGCGCTGCCTGAGCGCTGCCCCCATCGCGTCGAGATCGAGGTGGTCGAGCGCCGTCATGAGGTACTCTCGCCCGGAGCCGCGGTCTCCCAGCGACACGTCTCGTCGCCCCGAGACACGCACGCCACGTGGACCACCGCTCCATCAAAGTCCAAGAACGCGCGGAGCACGGCGGCCACGGCAGAGCCGTAGAAGCTGCACGCGGCGCCATCGGGCGTCACGTCCATGGAGAGCGCTCGACCCACCGCCGCCGACACCCGCTGCCCATCATAGTGCAACTCCAAGCCGAAAATCTCGCGAACCACGCTGCGCGCCAGTCGGCGCCCCACCAGCCGCCGGGCGGCCCCCGGAACGCTCCACCACAGCCCTCGGGCCGCAGTGCCCACGCGGCGCGACGCGCGGGTGCCCGCCCGGCGGCCGGCGTCCGCAAACAGCAGGGACGCGTCGCGCCGGCGCGCGGCCAACCGCAACAGCGCAATGACCTCATCGCGCGCTACGCGCTGCTCCCGCTCGGCGAGATCCGCATACCGGGCAATCTGCTTTTCGATCGTGTGGCTCATGCCGAGCCGCTTCGTGGCCAGCTCGACGTGGTACTCGTCGAGGCCGTCCGGCTCCGGCACGTCTTGCCCTCGCATCGCCTCGAGCACGGCGAGGGGCACGAGCGCATCCACGGTGGGCTGAGTCGTATCGGTCAAAGCAGGTCGCGCGAAAAGACGGCGCAAGTTAGCGGAACGCCTGCGCGCGATCCAGCGGGGGGACGCCGTTGCGGGATCCAGCGGGAGGGGCGATTCTACACGCCACGTACGCATCCCGCGAGGCTCCGTGCCGGAATCCGATACGAGGCGACAAACGTTCGAAGCCGAGGCACTTCCCCACCTCGATACCGTGTATCGAGTGGCGCTGCGCTTGGCCGGGGACGAGTCGCGCGCCGAGGATCTCGTGCAGGAGACGATGCTCAGGGCGTTCAAGTCCTGGCACCAGTACACCCGGGGAACCAATGCCCGCGCCTGGCTGCTCACCATATTGCGTCACACGTTCATCAACCAGTACCGGAAAGCGAAACGTGCGGCGCCCGAGGTCGACGTCCACCGAATCGAGCCGTACACCGTGTTCCACGAGGTGCAGGAGACCGATCCGGAGGGCGCGTTCTTCGACCGCATCGTGGATGACCAGGTCTTGCGTGCCATCGACACGCTGCCGCACGAGTTCCGCGAGACCCTCATCCTGAGTGACGTGGAGGGATTGGCGTATGCCGAGATCGCGGAGGTCACCGAGGTGCCCGTGGGCACGGTGAAGTCGCGTCTGTTTCGGGCGCGGCAGGCTCTCCAGCGCCTGCTCTACGACTACGCGGTCGAGATGGGGTACATCCAGCGACGGGAACCATGACGGACGAGCCGAGAGACATCGATTGCATGGAGGTGCTGGACCGCCTCTATGAGTACCTCGACGGGGAACTCACCCCCGTGCGGGCCGCCGAGGTGCAGCGGCACCTCGACGTCTGCGCACCGTGTTTCCGCCTTTCCGGATTCGAGAGCGCGTACGTGCGGTTTCTCGAAGCCCGCACCCGCGCCCAGCGGGCACCGCCAGCCTTGCGCAAGCGGATTCTCGAGCAGATGCTGATGGAGGGATCGAGCCCCGAATTACTGTGAGCGTCGCCGCGGCGCTGGTGTTGGCCGCCGGGCTCGCTGCAGTGGGCGCCGCGCTGGGCTGGCTCACGTGGAGCGGCGCCGCCGCGGCGACGATCGTGGGGGGCACAGTGCTCGCCACGACGGGGTTGGCCGGCGGCAGCCTCCTCGCCTTGTTCTTCCTATCCGGAAGCCTCCTCACGTACGCGTACCCAACCGGACAGCCCGCGTCGGACCTGCACTCGGGAGCGCGTACCTGGCAGCAGGTGATGGCCAACGGGGCATGGGCAGCGCTGGGGGCGGCGACCACGACCGCGGCACCGGGCGCAGGCTGGGCCATCATGACCGGTGCGCTGGCAGCGGCACAAGCCGACACCTGGGGCACGGAGATCGGACGCCGGTCCCGGGTGCCACCACGGCTCATAACGAGTGGCCGCCCGGTACCGGTGGGCACGTCCGGCGCGATCACCCCGTTGGGGACCACGGCAGGCGTCGTCGGGGCGGCCCTCATGGCGGGACTGGGTCTCGTGGTCGGTGCACCCGCGGGTGCCACCGCGTGGGGCGCAGCCGGCGGGGTAGCCGGGACGCTCGCCGACTCGGTGCTCGGCGCGTCGACGCAGGCCACCTACCGGTGCGAGCCCTGCGGCGCCGACACCGAGCACCGTACCCACCACTGCGGCCGGCAGACCACGCGAATCGCCGGGCTCCGCTGGATCGACAACGACGTCGTAAACGCGGTCGCGACCGCCGTGGGAGCCGGCGTCGCCCTCGGTGGGTGGGCCCTCGTCACGAGCTAGCCGACCGACGGCTGACCGCGAGCCCTCCCTTTGGCGCCGCCGCCGTGTGAGTATTAGGCCGTTCGATATCACCCGCGGAGGGATGAGGACATGCAGAAGACCGTACGCTCGCTCACCGCCGAGTTCCTCGGATCATTTCTGTTCGTGTTCATTGCGGTGGGGATCATCGTGGTCGACGCCTCACGAGGTGGGCAGTTCGGCGTGATCGGCATCGCGCTCGCCCAAGGCTTGGCGTTTGCGATCGCCGTCACCGCCACGCTGAGCATCTCCGGAGGGCACGTCAATCCCGCCGTGACGTTCGGGCTGTGGTTGGCAAAGAAGATCGACGGAAAGCTCGGCGCGCTCTATGTAGTCGCCCAGGTGGCGGCCGCCGTACTGGCCGTGCTGTGCACACGGTTTCTGTTGCCGGAAGTCGCGGGCGATGTCACCAACTGGGGCGTCCCTCGCATTTCCGGCATCCTCACCGACGTGCAGGCAGTGGCGATCGAGGCGATCCTCACCATGTTTCTGTTGAGCGCCGTGTTCGGAACCATGATCGCGGTCGATGCTCCCAAGATAGGTGGTTTCGGTGTGGGTCTCGTCGTCCTTTGCAATGTCCTGGTGGGTGGCACGCTGACCGGCGCGGTCATGAACCCCGCCCGAGCGTTTGGACCAGCGCTCATCGCGGGCGAGTGGCAGGGACACCTGATTTTCTGGGTCGGCCCGATGCTGGGTGCGGCCGTGGCTGCGGCCATCTGGGGATGGGTCCTGCTGCCCACGAAGGTCTCGGGGACCGGGCTACCGGAAGACTGATCGCGGCTCGTAATGCACGGCGGGCACCGGGGGAGGCGCTGACCGGCTCCGGTGCCCGCGTGCATGTGGGCCAGCCCAACCTCAGCGATCGCGGTGCTTCTTCACCCGCAGGTAGAGCGTAATCGAATAGACCAAGATGACCACGGCCGTCACGATGTAGGCCGCGACCATGTACGCGCCATTGTCAGGATATTCCACCGGCGGCCTCCTCTTCACGAACGTCCTGCAGCACGGCCAGCGCGTAGCGCTGCATCACCAAGCCAATGTAGAGCACCGTGCACACCGCAAACGAGCTGAGCAGGGTCACCAGCATCACACTGGGCAGCGACGGCGCGTCGGGCTTCAACACCACGGGATCGGGGTGCAAGGTCCGGAACCAGTACACGGTCACGTGGATGAACGGCACGAGGACCAAGGCCATCACTCCGAGCACGGCCGAGAATCGCGCCCGCACCTCGAAGTCGGTCAGCGCATTGCGCAGCACCAGGTAGCCCACGAACAGCAAGAAGGTGAACAGGGTCGAGGTGAGTCGCGCGTCCCACGTCCACCACGTGCCCCACACCGGTTTCCCCCACAGCGGCCCCGTGGTCAGCATGACCACGGCCAAGGCGGTTCCCACCTCGGCCGAGGCCGCCGCCATGAGGTCGAACTTCCGCTCCCGCAGCACCAAATAGAGCAGGCTCAGCAGTCCGCACACCGAGAAGGCGAGCAGGGCCGCCCACGCCACGGGAGCATGGACGTAGAAGATCTTTTGCGCTGGCCCTTGGGTGCGCTCGATGGGGGTGAACATGAGCGCGCGCACGTAGATGCCGGCGAGGCCCACGAGCGCGATGCCCATCACGACGGCCCCCCGTCGAGCGGTCTGCAGCGCACGGTCACGGCGAGTCATTCGACCAGGATCGCCTCGAACAATAAGAGTGACAAGGTGAAGAAGATGATATCAAATGCGGCGAGCAAGCTAAGCCAGCCGGTCATCTCGCTCAAGGGCCGGAGCGCCAGGATGCGCCAGGTGAGCTGCACAGCGCTCACGATCGGTGGCACCAGAAACGGCAGCAACAGGACCGGCAGCATGACCTCGGAGAATCGGGTCCGTACCACCATGGCGCTCAAGAGCGTGCCCACGGCCACGTAGCCGACGGTCGCCAGGGCGACCACCGCCATGAGCAGCGGCAGCTGCCGCCAGATGGGCACGTCGTAGAACAGGATGAACAGCGGCAGTGACACCAGCTCCACCACACCGAGGAACACCAGGTTACCGGCCATCTTGCCGAGGAACAGCGCGGTGGGCGAGGTCGGGGTGAGTCGCAGGCCGTCCAACGCGCGGTTCTCACGCTCCAGCAGAAATGCGCGATTCAGGCCCAGCATGCCCGCAAACGTGAAGGTGACCCAGAGGGCCCCTGGGGCGAGATCGTAATCACCCACCGACGTCTTGTCGCGGGCGAAATAGAGCACCGCGAGGACGAGCACCGCGAACACCAGCGACGAGATGAACGCGGTCTTGGTGCGCCACTCGACCTTGAGGTCTTTGCGGGCGATGGCGAGGGCGACACCCATGAGCGAGCTAGCCGCCACTGGCCATCAGCTCCCGATAGCGCGAGACGATCGCGCCGGCGTCAGGTCCCGGCAGCGGCTCCAGCGCCGCGAGTCGCCCAGTGACCATGTATCCGACCCGCGCGGTCACGCTGGTCAGCTCCACCAGCTGGTGGGTCGCGATCAACAGCGCGGCGCCGCGCGCCTTCAACTCGGTGATCACGTCGAGTACGATGTGCGCCGCGGCATCGTCCAGGCCAGTGAGCGGCTCGTCGAGGAGCAGCACATCCGGATCGTGCAGCAGCGCACGCGCAATCGCGAGCCGCTGCAACATGCCCCGGCTGAAGGTGGCGATCCGCTCGCCCGACACGTGATCCAAGCCGAGCCGCTCCAGCAATCGATCGGCGCGGCCGTCGTCGCGGAGACCGTGAAGCCGGCCGAAGAAGACCAGATTCTCGCGAGCCGTGAGCGCGTCGTACAGCATCGTGTGGTGGGCAACCATGCCCACCGCTCCACGATACTCGATCCGCCCCCGATGGGCTTTGAGCAGGCCGGCCATCACCCGGAGGAGCGTGGTCTTCCCGGCGCCATTGCCGCCGACCAGCATCACGGCCTCACCCGACCCGACGTCCATCGAGACGTTCCGCACGACCCACCGATATCCGAAGCGGCGTGAGACGTCCTGCACGCGGACAGCGGGTTCACGGCTGGCCATGGGGGTCCTGGCCCACTCCATCGAAGGGTGACGCGCCGGCGCCTTGTCGCGGCCCCGGCCAAAAGGCGCCGCAATATACCACGCCCCGCCGAGCCACGGCACGAGCCGTGCGGGGAGGCCATTCGCGCGGCCGGGGGTTGAGGGACCCGGCCGCTGGCGTTCTTATATCCAGACCCGCCCGATCGCCGATCGGGCCCCGATCGGTTCACCTCCCTGAGCGAGGACGGCTCCATGGACGAGAAGCTGCAGACGCTACTCACCGAAAAGCGGACCTTTCGCCCGCCGCGGGAGTTCACCCGAGCGGCCCACCTCGGAAGTAAGGCGATCTACAAGGACGTCTCCTCAAAGCGGTTGCGCTTCTGGGCCAGCCAAGCCCGCCAGCTCGACTGGTTCGCCAAGTGGAAGAAGGTCCTGGAGTGGAAGCCGCCCCATGCCAAGTGGTTCGTGGGCGGCAAGCTGAACGCGTCGGTGAACTGTCTCGACCGGCACATCGAGACAGCAACCCGCAACAAGGTGGCGCTCTTGTGGGAGGGTGAGCCGGGTGACCGCCGCGCTATTACGTACTGGGAGCTGTATCGCGACGTGAACAAGTTCGCCAACGCGCTCAAGGGCCTCGGCGTCAAGCGCGGTGACCGTGTGGCGATCTATCTCCCCATGATCCCCGAAGCCGTGGTGGCCATGCTCGCGTGCGCGCGGATCGGGGCGGCGCACTCGGTGGTCTTCGGCGGGTTTGCCGCGCACGCCCTCCGCGACCGGATCAACGACGCCAAGGCCAAGGTGGTCATCACGGCCGACGTCGGCTACCGACGCGGTCAGCAGGTGCTGCTCAAGCGCAACGTCGACCAGGCGGTGGCCGATACGCCGTCCATTCAGCACGTGGTGGTCGTGCGCCGCGAAGAGGCGGCGAGCACGCAGATCCACATGGAGCCGGAGCGGGACGTGTGGTACCATCGGCTGATGGCCGACGCCGATGCGGACTGCAAGCCCGCGGTCCTCGACGCCGAACACATGCTGTTCATCCTGTATACGTCCGGCACGACTGGCAAACCCAAGGGCATCGTGCACACGACGGGCGGTTACATGACGCAAGCCGTGGCCACCACGCGGTGGGTGTTCGACCTCAAACCGGAAGACGTGTACTGGTGCATGGCGGACATCGGGTGGATCACCGGTCATACCTACGTGGTGTACGGTCCGCTGGCCCTCGGTGCCACCGCCGTGATCTACGAAGGAGCGCCGGACTGGCCGGATCGAAACCGCGTGTGGGAGATCGTGGAGCGGTACGGCGTGACCGTGTTCTACACCGCCCCCACCGCCATCCGCGCCTTCATGAAGTGGGGCGCGGAGCACCCCAAGGAGAGCAACCTGTCCTCACTCAGGCTTCTCGGTACGGTTGGCGAGCCGATCAATCCGGAAGCCTGGATGTGGTACCATCGGAACATCGGCGGCGAACGATGCCCGATCGTGGATACATGGTGGCAAACGGAGACCGGCGGTATCATGATCACCCCACTTCCGGGCGTCACGACCACCAAGCCGGGATCGGCCACGCTTCCATTTCCGGGAATCGAGCCGGAGCTAGTCGATGCCAACGGCACACCGGTCAAGGTGGGTGGTGGGTACCTCGTGCTGACCAGCCCGTGGCCCGGGATGCTGCGGACGATCTACGGCGACGACAAGCGCTATCGGGAGCAGTACTGGAGCCGGTTCCCGGGCCGGTACTTCACGGGCGACGGCGCCAAGCGGGATCGCGACGGCTACTTCTGGATTCTCGGCAGAGTGGACGACGTCTTGAACGTGGCCGGCCACAGGATCGGAACCATGGAAGTCGAGAGCGCGCTCGTCTCACACCCGGCGGTGGCCGAGGCGGCGGTGGTCGGGAGGCCGCACGAGGTGAAGGGACAGGTGCTGGTGGCGTTCGTCATCCTCCGCTCGGGACACCAGGCAAGCGCGGCGCTCGTGGACGATCTCGAAGAGCACGTGGCCACCGAGATCGGACCGATTGCGCGACCCGAGGACGTCATCGTCACCGCCGAGCTTCCCAAGACCCGCAGCGGCAAGATCATGCGACGACTGCTCCGCGACATCGCCAAGGGGGACGCATTGGGCGACGTGACCACGCTGGCGGACCCCACGGTGGTGGCGGCGCTCAAAGAGAAGTACGAGGCGAACGAGAGTTAGGGGGCGGGTCTCTGGGTGGCGGCGGGGCGCGGCATCGAACGCAAGCCGACGACCGCCACTACCAGAACGGCGCTCACGATGAGGGCGGACACGACGCACCAGCGGCACCAGGCGTGGATCACCGCCGCCTCGAGGTAGGTGAGATAGGCGCTGTAGATCACCCCAACCCCTGACACAACGACGAGACCCACGGTGGGCTCGCGTCGCTCCTGCCACCGAGGTTGGAGACCCAGCAGACTCAGGGCAAGCAGCGCC
This sequence comes from Gemmatimonadales bacterium, assembly GCA_041602035.1. GTDB lineage: Bacteria > Gemmatimonadota > Gemmatimonadetes > Gemmatimonadales > GWC2-71-9 > JAOTVV01. The sequence continues at coordinate 76,754 of JBFIHA010000006.1, forward strand.
AGATACGCGACCATTCCCAGGAAGGCGACGGGAACCCCGAGCAACTCAGCGTATTCGGAGAGTTGGACGGTCTCGCAGCCGCCGTCACCGCACGCCAACACACCGAGCAGGCCGACCTTCCAAAGCCAGAGATAAAGGGAGATCAGGAACCCGACGAGCGCGAGCACCGCGATCACCATCCGGTGCTTCACCGCGCGGCGGCTCCTTCGGCACGACGCACCAGGGCGACGACGCTGTCATACGAAATCGAGCCCACCACAAGCAACCCGCCGATCAAGAAGCTCGGCGTGGAATTCACACCGACGGTGACGCCCTCCTCACGTCCCGCGGCGATCTGTGCCGCATAGCGATTGACATCGACGCAGGCTTCGTACTGGTCCAGGTCGAGTCCGATCGCCTCCGCGTACTGCTCGAAGCGACGCGCGGGCCGGCGGTCTCGCACCCAGGTCTGCTGCGCAAAGAACAGCTGATCCTTCATCTCCCAGAACCGGCCCTGCTCGCCCGCACAAGCCGCTGCCATGTGGGCCGCCGGGGATTTGGAATGTCCCGGCAGGGGAAAGTCACGGAACCGGAGCCGCACCCGGCCGCTGGCCACCAGGCGCTGCTTGATATCGGGCAGGGTGAGGATCGCGAAGTGGGCGCACGCCCCGCACTCGAAATCGGCGTATTCGACGATCTCGACCCGTGCGGTATCGCTGCCAAGCACGTGACCCTGGAAGGACGTCGCACTTACCGGAAGCGGCCCGACCTCGACCTCGGTCGCGGAGCCACCACCGCGCGCCATCCAAATCGCGCCCGCACCCACCACGGCGATGACGCCGAGGGCGACATAGAAGGGTTTCAGGTTCATTGACTGCGCCATGGTTCCTCGTCCTCCTCGTCAGAGTCCAGCTCTGCACCCTCCGTCTCGAACCGCAGGTGCTCCATCTGTCGGCGGGCTTGATCCACCAACCGGCGGTTGCGGGCCACCTCGGGCGAGTCGTAGGTACAGCGGACCTCGTAATGAAACAGCTCACTGCGCGCATCACCCATCAGTTTCAACAGCTCCGGTCCTCCCGACAGGAGGTCCCCGTCGGCGTCCAATTCACGGATCCGGGCCGCCAGGGCCCGAAGCAAGTCCCGCAGCCTGGCCGCGCGCGACTCTTCGTCGTAGGTGGGGTCCGACATAGCACTGCTCCTCACTCGTGCGTGATAGCGGGACGTTGCCTAATGTAGCCACCTTCAGGGTCGGTTTGCGTGGTGTTCGTCACTTGTTTAGCTTTAGTGGTTGAATCAACTCCCTATCTTTGCTTTACAACGGAGTCCATGCATGGGAAGGAAGAGCAACCCGAAGCATGATGGATCGACCGCGCTCGACAAAGCGCGCGACGAGCTGTACAGCCACATCCTCCGGTGCGGCGTGCTGCAGGCGACGCCCGAGCACCAGAAGGAGTGGTTCGACGACACGATCGAATACATGGCCGAGCGATATCCCCTGGCGGAAGCCGACCTCGAGACACTGCGGGCCCTCGGTGAGCGCTATTGCCAGCCCGTGATCAGCCATGGACCGGCGGTGACGGCCGGCAGCTGACGGCGGCAATCGTCGTCCGGTCGTCAGAATACCCCGCTCGTGCTGCGGGGTTCTTTTTTTTGCCCCCGTCGACGGTTTACCGACGCGACGGTCGCCAGCGAATCCGAAACCCGGCGGATGCGCGCACCCCACCCGCGATGCCCGCCTCCACGAACCAGCCACTGCGCCGGCCTGGCGACGTCTCGACGCCCACCAGCGCCACGACGTACTCCACGAACTCGTCTCCCGTCCACCCGACGGTCACGCCGCCACCGGCGTACGGGGCCAGCCCACGCCGCAGAAACGGGTTGAGATGGTAGGACACCACCAGCTCGGCGCGGCCGGCCAGTGCTCCTTCCCGGGCTCCGACATTCGCACTGATCCCGAGGCGCGCCCGACCGCGACTCCGGAACGCGAATCCCATGCCTCCGCCGACGAACGTCGAATCGGCGAAGGCCGCGAGCCCCTGAACCTGCCACTCTCTTGCCTGTGCCTCGAGCCCGGCTGCGCAGAGCGCCAGGAGGCTCACGGCAGCGAGCGCGCTACGCAAGCTCGATCTCATGATCGACGCGGATGTCCGGCGCGAGCGAGTGCACCACGGAGCAGTATTTCTCGAGGGAAAGCGTGACCGCTCGCTCCGCCTTGGCCCGGTCCAGACCCTCGCCGGCGAGCCGGTAGCGAAACGCGATCTCGACGTAGCGACGCGGCTCCTCGTCGCGCCGGGTCCCGCGCACGTCCACCGTGAGCGATCGGAGATCGACGCGCATCTTCTTCAGCATCACGACGACGTCGGCGCCGGAGCAGCCCGCACACGCGAGCAGCAGGGTGAGCATCGGGCTCGGTCCGGCTCCACCATCACCATCGATGGTCACGCTCGGCGTCGCAGGCTCGACGCCCGCTCCCGTAAACTGCAGCCGCTCTCCGGTCCACTCGAGTCGCGCTTCTCGCGCCTGCGGCATATCACCTCCATCGTCGCGTCGTGAGTCCGATCATGAATCGATGACGGCCGAACGCGTCCATGGCATGGTACTCGAGAAGCCAGCTCACGGGCCCCCGTGCCTGGACCTCGAAGCCCGCCGCCAGTTGGAGCCACACACCAGGACATCCGGGATCCTGTCCACACAGTTCTCGGCCGAACACGCCGAGTCCGGCCCCCAGGTACGGTACGACGATCTGCCCGTCGCCGAGGAAGCGATACAGCAGCTCGAAGCTCGCCACGTAGGTGTTGTCGTCCCCCAGGAATCCCAGATCGCCGGAGGGCCGGAGTCGGAGTCGTGGGGTGAACACGTGGCCAATATCGAGGGCCACCGAGACGATCGCCTGCCCCGGGCCGTCGAGGTCCACCCCGCCGCGGCTGCTGAACCCGTAGAGACCCACGTCCGTTCGCGGCGCTTGCGCCTCGAGGGGTGTCCACGCGATGGCGAGCGAGAGCAGCCAACCCCACACGACCGACGGAGCGCGCATGGTCACCCTCGGCGAGCAGTGCGCAGCGTGCGGGCTGCCCGTGTGTAGTCGGCGATGGCGTAGACCGAGATCGCCGCCGTCGCCCACGCCAGCGGCCGCAGCAAGTCCGAGCCGGCCAGGAACGCGAGCAGCGTGAGGAGCTGTCCCACTGTCACAGCTTTGCCGCCGGCGCGTGCCGGCAGCGTGGTCGGCCTCCGCAGGGCCCAGGTCGCCCCGAACGCAAGCATCGCGACGAGATCACGCAGCAACACCCCAACCAGCTCGAGCGGCGCGAGCACGCCGCTTCGCAGCACGACCACAAACGCCAGCACCACGAAGGTCTTGTCGCACACCGGATCGAGCACCACACCCATTCGCGACCCCCCGATCCGCCGAGCCCAGATCCCGTCGACGAAGTCACTCGCCGCCGCGAGGACGAGCACGACGAAACGAACGGTCGTGTCCGGCACCATGAGAAAGACGACGGCCAATGGCATGCGCAGGGCTGTGAGGAAATCGGGAGCCGTGACGAGCGGTCGCTGTTGCCGGACACCGCGGACGCCGGTACCTTCCATACTCTTCACGCGCTCGGGGCCGGAGGGACCGTGGACGCCGCCCTGCTCAAACAAGCCGCCATCTTCGCCGACCTCGACGACGCCGAATTGGAACGCATCGGCGAGATCTGCAAGGAGCAGCGCTTCAAGTCGGGCAAGACGATCTTCAAGGAGGGCGAGCCGGGCAACCGGCTGTTCATCATCGCGGCGGGCGAGGTGCGCGTGTCCCGCCAGGTGCCGGGGTCCGGCGAAGAGGCCCTCGCCGTGCTCAAACCGGGGGCCTGCTTCGGTGAGATGGCGGTGTTCGACCGCTCGGAGCGATCCACCGACGCCATCGCCAACACCGACTCCACGCTCATCACGATCGAGCGGCCCGACTTTGAAATGCTCCTGGACTTCGACCGGGACCTCGCCTTCAAGGTGCTGTGGAGTGTCGTGCGTCTCCTCTCCCAACGGCTGCGCACCACCAATGAGAACCTCCGCTCGTTTCTCGCCATGTCGATGTTCTGAGCAGCCGCGACTCAGGCCTCAGCCGCCCCCCCAACTCGCCCCGTCGTACCCCGTACCACATACTCCGCCCGCGCCTCACTGACGAACACCTGCGCCGCCACACGGTGGATGTCGCTCGCCGAGACCGCGCGTAACCGGTGTGGCGTCTCGGCCAACTGGTCCACCACCCCGTAGATCCACGCATCGAGAACCTCGGCGGCCACGGCCCGTCCGGTCTGGCGCGAGATCTCCGTGACGCCAGCCGCGTAGTTGCGGGCCCGCTCAACTTCGTCGTCGGACGGTCGCTCGCTCGCTAGGCGCCCGAGCTCCGCCAACATCGCTTCGCGAGCCTCGCCCTCTCGCTCCGGCGCGGTCGCGATGTAACACAACACGGCGCCCGCCTGCTGCACCAGCCACGGCAGCGCCGCCACCGTATACGCGAGCGAGCGCTTTTCGCGCAGCTCCTCGAAGAGCCGGCCGGCCAGGCCGCTCAGCAGCCCACCCATCACCTTGAGTGGAAACCGGTCAGCGGAGCCGTGGGGCGCGGCCTGAAACGCCATCGCAAGCGCCGACTGCTTCTTGTCACGGCGCTCGGCACCGCGGCCCGGCACCCACGTGGGAGTCATCTCCAAGTTCGGCGGGACCGGGCCAAGCGCCGTCCACGCTGCGAGCGGGGCAACGGCGTCAAGCATGACATCGTCGTCGCGGTCCCCGACGACGACGACCACCGGACGCCGGCTCACCGCTTGCCGCCACCACTCACGCACCCGGTCACCCGTGAACGCGGCGACCGTTTCGGGCTCCCCGAGTGCGGGCAGCCCGTACACGTGTCCGGGAAACGCCTGTGCCAACACCCGCTGCAGCGGGTGGCGGAACATGTCGTCGCGCGCGCGACGCGCATCACTGGCTTGGAGCCGCCGCTCGACCATCACCTCGTCGTCCTCCAAGTGCGGCTCCCGCGCCACAGCGGCGAGCAGCTGCGATGCCCCCTCGAGGGCGTCCGCGCGCACCGTGATCCCCCACCCGAGGGTCTCGGATGTCGCACTGGCACCGATCGACCCGCCGAGCGCCTCGGCTGCCTGCGCCAACTCCTCCCCCCGCATTCCCGCCGCACCGCGAACCGCCGACCGTGCCACGAGCCACGAGATACCCGCCGAGGCCTCGGTCTCAGCGACCGGTGCAGCCGGGAAATGCACCAGAACCGTCGCCAACCCGGATCCGCGTCGCGGGCAGGCGAGCACGTCGACGTGGGGCAGCGGATACAGCGTGATCCCCCCGGGGAGCGGCCGGCCCGCGACGCCGACCGGGGCAACGGATCGGGAGGGCGCGGCGGATACGGGAGGCGCCGGTACCGCGATGTGCGCGCGCGGCGGCGGCCACCCGAGCGCAAATGGATCCGCCCCAACCGAGCGCGGGAGGTAGAACACGGCGGACACGACGTCGGGAGACAGGTGCTCGCTCACCACCCGCTGTACGTCCCTGGGCTGCACCGCCAGTGTACGCTCGAGCAGGTCGTCGAGAATCTCGTAGCCCCCGAGTGCCTCTCCTTCGCACAGCGCCGTGGCCCGACCGTCCATCGACTCCGTACGCTGCGCCCAGGAGGCCATGGTGAGTGCACGGGCCCGCTCCAGTTCCCCGGCTGTTGGTCCCCGCTCCGCCAGGTCCTGGACCAGGGCGAGCGACGTTCCGACCGCGTCTTCGACGCGGTCGGGATCGGCCTCGAGCGAGATCTCGAGCACCCCCACCTCGGTGGGCGTGTAATGGTCAGCCCGAGCCGACGCGGCGATGCCCGGCACCCGGAGCGCACGGTAGAGCCGCGATCCTCGCCCACTCCCGAGAATGGTCGCGGCGACGTCCAGCGCGGGCGTGTCCCGGTGCATGGTCCCCCGGGTTCGCCATCCGAGTCTCATCAACGGGCGCTTTACGTCGCCCCGGAGCACACGGACCTGTGCCTGCCGGACATCGGGTTCGGCGGGCGACGGGTCGAGGGTTGGCGACGGTCGCGTCCAGCTGCCATAGGCGCGCTCCGCCAGCTGCATTGCGTGTTCGACGGGGAGGTCGCCGACCAGGGCGACGATCACTCGCTCCGGCGCGTAGCGCGTGGCGTAGTAGCGACGAACGTCATCCGACGTGAGCCGCCGTAGCTCCTCTTCGGTGCCGATGCGCCACCGGCGCATCCGGTGTACGCTGAACAACAGTTGGTAGAGGGTCTCCGTCGTGACCGGCCCCGGCGCATCGAGCTTGCGGTTGGCCTCCTGAACGATCACCTCCAGCTCTCGACGAAGCTCGTCGGCATCGAGCGCCGCATGCCTCAGTGCATCGGCCTGAACATCTACCGCTCTTGCGAGGCCGCCGTCGAGCGACGGCAGCACCGTGTAGTAGACGGTCTTGTCGTAGATCGTCCCGGCATTGATGTAGCCGCCGAGCACCTGCGTCTCACGCGCGATCGCGCCCGGCCCGCGCTGGGCCGTCCCCTTGAAGTACATGTGCTCCAGCACATGGGCGATCCCGACCCAGTCATCCGGTTCGTCGAAGTACCCGGCGCGCACGTGCGTGACCACCGCCACGACGGGTGCCGCCGTGTGGCGTTGCACGAGCACGGTGAGACCGTTCGGAAGCACGCGTTTGACGACACCGCTCGTGACGGACATGGGCCAAACCTAACACCGGAAAAGCCCGCGCCGCGCTCGGCGGAGGGCCGGGCGCGGCGGCGGTAGAACCCCGGGGTCACGCGTCGGTTAGCGGAGAATCTCCAGCAGTCCGGCCGCCGCGATCCCCTCGACGAAGCTTTGCGGATCCGAAACGGGAATCACCACGCCGTGCCGCGTGTGACTCCGCCGGGCGACGTACTGCATGTACTCCTGCAAGGAAGCACCCGCGCCATGCCGGTCGTCCATCTTCATCTGGAGAACGATCTCCTCCCACGTACCGGCGTACGTGATGCCGGAGGGGGTCTTCACACGGTGCGTGTCCACCAGGCTCCGCCGCTGCATGCCCTGGAGCTCGGTGAGTAGGGTGCCGAACAACTCGATCTGGTGGGGGTCGCGGATGGAGCCGTCGGCGAGGGTTGTGGCGATGTCGGTGAGAAACTGCTCGACCGGGTCGAGGTCGGCGGCGAGTTCGGCCAGCCGTCGTCGCCAGGGGAGCAGTTCAGGGTCGTCCGCTGGCAATCGGTAAATGGACTTCTTCAGCTCGATGGTTCGCCAGAGAGCCAACTCGTCATAGTGGTCGGCGGGGTCAGTGTGCTCGAAGTGAAACAGGCTTGCTTCGTACTCCCCGCGATCGTACAGGAGATTGCCAAGGTAAACGCGGGACTCGGCATGATGCTCATCCAGGTCCAGGGCGCGTCGCAGCCAATACAGCGCCCCCTCCTCGTCCCCCAGCCGGTGCGCGGCGTATCCCAGTGATGCCGCAGCCTCCGACGAGTCCGGGTGCTCCTCGGCCGCGATCTCGAAGAAGCCCCGGGCGTGGCGCAGCATACCTTCGCGGAACAGCGCGCGCCCGACCTGAAGCATCAAATCGTGATCCTCGCGGAAGCCCAAGCCCAGCACCCGGTCGAAACACTGCAGGGCCTTGGTACGCTCCCCAAGCTTCAGGAGCGCCTCGCCGAGTCCCGCAAGCGCCTCCTCCCCGGTCGGATCGAGCGCGACCGCTTTCTCGAACCGGGCCCGGGCCCACGCATACTCCTCGGACGCCAGGTAGGCGTACGCGAGGCCCACGTGCAGCTCGACAGCGTGCGGAAACCGCTGGATTGCCTCCTGCAGCTCGACGATGGCGTCGTCATACCGACCCTCGTTGTAGAGTCGGTGAGCGCGTTCGGCAAAATCGTCGGAGCTGAGGAAGGGGTCCGACATCATCGGCCGGGCCTCCGGTGGAAGGTTGCGACACAATACACGATGAGGCCAGATCGCACAAGTGGTTCGGACAACGTCACTTGCGGCCGTCCGGTCCGGCAGGCCACGTTCGGGGGATCACAAAGGCGATGTCCCCGGGAGGCGCGGCAGCCGTGGCCGGCGCGCCTTCCGGGGACAGTCGGACAGCGGCGAGTGCGCTAGTTCGCCGACGGCTGAGCGACGGCCAGATCGGCGGTGTGGATCTTCCACACGTTCTGGTCCGGGTCCTTCATCCAGATCAGGAGACCATGGCCGGCCGCGACCGGGAGGCGACGATTGTCGCGACCCACCACGTCGGTCGAATGCCGGAACGTCGCCTGAGCGATCCCTCTCGCCAGTACCTGCACCTCGAGCTCACTGATGACGAAGTTCATGTACTGGATGTTGCCGTAGAAGTCCCGGATCGCCTGCTCGGTTGCCTCCCACCCCTCAGTGCGGCGACCGTCCCCCCACAGCACCTTCAGCTCTGGCTCCTGATGGTAGAACGTGAGCACACTGTCAACTCTCGCGTTGTTCATCAGACGCTGCCAGGCGTTGACCCGCTCGATCACGACCTGTTGGTCGCGCATCGCCTCCCGTCTGGTCAGATCCGATTGCGTGCACGCCAGCATCATCGCGCACGTCACCACCAACAGCAGTCTCGACAGCGTCATGTGCCCGCCCCCTGTGTCGCAGGACCTGGCTCCTCGATCTCCTCCCAAAAACTACCCAGCGTCGTACTTGCGTCAACATGGGAGCGACGGTAGCGTATCCAGCCGAGAGAGGTGACGAGGGCGTCAGCACGCGAGTGACCAGTTGGGCGGCGGGCACCGGTCCAGTCGACCGGCGAATCCCCGACCGCCCCATTTTCTTGTTGTAGCTGCCCTGCCGAGGTGTGCATGCGTCTCACCCCATTCCTCATCATCGTGCTGACCGTGCCGGGAGCCGCTCAGCAGGCCCCACCCGCAGACGACGGTCGGATCACTCAGATCGTCGCCGACGTGTCGGCGGACCGCATCGCGCGAGACATTCGGACCCTCGTCTCGTTCGGTACCCGCCATACGCTCTCCGACACGGCCTCGGCGACCCGGGGGATCGGTGCCGCGCGCCGCTGGATCAAGGGGGAGTTCGAGCGGATCTCGGCCACGTGCGGGGGGTGCCTGGATGTGTTCTATGTCGCCGAAACCTTCCCGGCAGGCGCCCGCCGACTTCATACCTCACGCGCGACGACCATCGTCAACGTGGTCGCCATCCAGCGAGGGGGCGCTGACCCGAACCGCATCGTGGTCATGAGCGGTGATATCGACAGCCGCATCAGCAATCCCATGAACTACACCGATTCGGCGCCGGGCGCGAATGACAACGCCAGCGGCATCGCCGGCACACTCGAGGCGGCACGGGTGCTCACCCGGCACCGGTTCAACGGGTCGATCGTGTATCTCGCGTTGTCGGGGGAGGAGCAGGGATTGTACGGGGGCGGGACCGTGGCCCGCATGGCCCGGGACAGCAGCTGGAACCTGCAAGGCGTGCTGAACAACGACATGATCGGCAACATCCGCGGCATTAACGGAGTGACCGACAATTCCACGGCCCGAGTCTTCTCCGATGGTACGCCGCCGACGGAGAGCGACCAGGAGCGGGCCGCGCGGCGATTCACAGGGGGAGAGGTCGACGGCGTGTCCCGGCAGCTCGCCCGTTACGTCGATCGCATCGCCGACCGCTACCTGCCGGGGCTCGATGTGCTGATGGTCTATCGGCTGGACCGGTTCGGGCGGGGAGGCCACCATCGGCCGTTTGCCGACCTGGGGTTCCCTGCCGTGCGGATCATGGAGACCAACGAGCACTACCATCGACAGCATCAGGACATCCGCGTAGAGAACGGCATCGAGTACGGGGACGTCCTCGGCGGAGTGGATTTCCCGTACGCTGCGAAGTTGACCGCACTCAACGCCGCGACCCTGGCCGCCCTTGCGTGGGCGCCGGGCCCACCGCAGTCGGTTCGCATCTGCGGCGCGGTCCAAGCGGCGGCGCGGCTGGCGTGGGAGCATCCTGCACCCACCGCCGACGTGGTCGGCTATCGGGTGTATTGGCGCCTCACCGACTCCCCGACTTGGGACCATGCCCGCTGGGTGGGCATGGAGACCGCCTACAGCTTCGACGGGTTGGTCATCGACAACTACTTCTTCGGCGTCGCCGCCGTGGGTCGAGATGGGAATGAGAGCGTCGTGGTGTTTCCACGGCAGGCACGCCGGGGAGAGCGCTGTTGAGCCGTTTCTCGCCGTACCAGCGACGGCTCTTCGTCTTCTTGAGCATCGCGACCTTCTTCGAAGGCTACGACTTCATCGCGCTGAGTCAGATCCTGCCGAATCTCCGAGCGGACTTCGGGCTCTCGGAGTCGCAAGGCGGCATGCTGGGCTCCGTGATCAGCCTCGGCACAATGGTGTCGTACATCCTGGTGCGGAAGGCGGACCGGTGGGGGCGCCGCCGCACGCTCATGTTCACGATCGCCGGGTACGCGGTGTTCACCTTCCTCTCAGGCGTTTCCCAGAGCGCGTACGATTTCACGGCCTACCAGTTCACGGCTCGCGTGTTCTTGATCGCCCAGTGGGCGGTGGGCATGATCTACGCCGCCGAGGAGTTCCCGGCGGACCGGCGCGGCTTCGTGATCGGCGTCATTCAGGCCAGCAACTCGCTGGGCGTCGTGACCTGTGCCGCCGTCGTCCCGTACTTGCTCGAGACCTCGTATGGGTGGCGCGCCGTCTATTTCGTCGGGGTGGTTCCGCTCGCGCTCCTCCTGTACGCGAGGCGGGGCCTGCATGAGACCCAACGCTTCGCGGAAATCCGCCAGACCGGGCTTCCGGAAGGGCACAGCCTGTTCGAGATCCTGCGGTCACCGTATAGACGGCGGGTAGTTCAGATGGCGCTCATCTGGGGGCTCACCTACCTCAGCACCAACACCGCGCTCTTGTTCTGGAAGGAGTTCGCTGTCGGCGAGCGCGGGTTCACCGACGTCGAAGTGGCAAAGGCCGTTGTGATCGCCTCCGTGATCGCGCTTCCGTTCGTGTTCGGCGTTGGGAAGGTGCTGGATGTGATCGGCCGCAAGCGCGGGGCGCTCCTCATCTACTCGGTATCGGCGGTGTTTGTGGTGCTCGCCTATCAGCTGCAGAACTTCTGGGCGCTGACCGCATGTCTCACCGTTGCGATCATCGCGGCCATTGGCCTGCTCACGTTGCTCAACGCGCTGACGACCGAGCTGTTCCCAACGGAGATGCGTGCCGACGCGTTCGCGTGGGCCAACAACCTCCTGGGCCGGATCGGCTACGTGATCGCCCCAGGCGTCGTCGGGGCCATCGCCGCCCAAACCAGCTGGAGCCTCGCGGTCCCGCTCACCGCGGTTTCGGTGCTCGCTGCCCTGTGGCTCATTCTCTGGCTCATCCCCGAGACCGGCGGTAAGGAACTGGAGGAGGCGGCCCTCATCTGAGGTGCTGGCCAAACGACCGTCCATCTTCTATTCTGGGGGCAGGATTCGGCAAGGTGTGCCCCACCCATGCCCCTCCGGCTCGAAACTGTCCAAGCGGCGCTCACCGAGCGCTATGACGTCGACGCGCTCCTGAACAAGGGCGGCATGTCGTACGTGTTTACCGGCCGCAGGCGGTCGGACGGGCGGATAGTGGCGATCAAGGTGTTTCGCCCCGAGTTCGCGGTGACCATCCTGCGCGATCGGTTCCACCAGGAGATCGAGTTCCTCTCGGCGCTCCATCATCCCAACATCCTGCCGCTGCTCGAGTCCGGTGAAACCGAAACCCTCATCTACTACGTCTGTCCCTACGCTCGGGGCGGGTCGCTGGCTGACCGGCTGAGCCGCGAGCGCCGCCTCTCGCTTGACGAGACCATCGGAGTGGCCCGCGACCTCGCGGCCGCGCTCGACTACGCCCACGCGCAGAACGTGCTGCACCGCGACATCAAGCCCCAGAACGTGATCTTCGACCACGACCGCGCTTTGCTCTGTGATTTCGGCGTGGCTCGGGCGCTCGTGCGCGCCGCCGGAGACCGGATCTCCAGCAGCGGTCTCGTCGTGGGCACCCCCACGTACATGAGCCCGGAGCAGGCGTCAGGGAAGACGGCCCTCGACCGCCGCAGCGACCTGTATGCCCTTGCCTGCGTGGTGTACGAGATGCTAGCCGGCGAGCCGCCGTTCAGCGGGGCGACGCCGCAGGCGGTGTTCGCCCGGCAGATTGCCGAGAAGCCACCGTCCCTGCGCGTGGTGCGTCCCGACATTCCCGAGCACGTGGAAAGCGCGGTCACCCGTGCGCTCGCCAAGAGCCCCCGGCGCCGGCCGAAGAACGGTGCGGCGTTCGTCCAGTCTCTGCTGCCACTCGACCAGCCGAATTCCTGAGCGCGCGGCTCCCGGCAGCTGCCGCTCCGCCGTACGGCGTTACTTGCTTTGGCTGCCTCCGGCGGCGGGTGGTGCGCCGGCGGTGCCTTCCCTAGGACCTCCCGTAGCGATGGAGGTTGGGATCGGGGCGGCTCCCGGTGGCACGAGGCGCCCTATGGGGTAACATTGAGTTCCCCGAGGTCAGCAAGGACAATCATGACCGCGTTCTACCTCGCCATGTTCGCCCTCCCGCTGGCGATCATCGCCACCGCGGTGGTGCTGGCCCGGGCCACACGCCGCACCAAGCGCTAGATGCAGGAAGGCGCCGCCGTCCAGATCTCGGCCGACCCATTCGCCGTCGGGTCGTTCATCGTCTACCTCAGTATCGTCATCTTGATCGGCGTGCTCTCAGCGCGGTTCTCGTCCGGTGGGGTGAGCGAGTTCTTCGTGGGTGGCCGGCAGATGCACCGCTTCGTGGTGGCGCTATCGGCCGTGGTCTCGGGCCGGTCGGCCTGGCTGCTGCTCGGGGTGACTGGCATGGCCTACACCATGGGGGCGGCCGCCGTATGGACCGTCGTGGGCTACATCACGGTCGAGATGTTCCTCTTCCTCTTCTACGCACGCCGCATTCGCCACTTCACCGAAGCGCACGACTGCGTCACCCTGCCCGACTTCTTTGCCGCCCGCTTCGGCGACCGGAGCGGCCTACTCCGCTCGGTGCTGATCGTGATCATCCTGATGTTCATGGTCGGCTACGTGTCGGCCCAGTTCGTGGGTGGCGGCAAGGCGTTCGCGGGAAGCTTCGGCATGAACCAGCAGGTTGGCGTCGCCGTGACTGCGCTGATCGTGGTGCTGTACACCACGCTGGGCGGGTTCCTCGCGGTGAGCCTGTCGGACATGCTCCAGGCCTGCATCATGATCGTGGCCCTCGTGGTGGTGCCGACCCTCGCGATTCTCGACTTCGGTGGGCTCGGGCCGGTGCTGGGCCAACTGCAGACACTCGATGTCACGGCCATCGACCCCACCGCCCTCTCGATCGGGGCGGCCATCGGCGCCGTGGGGATCGGACTCGGCTCGCCCGGCAACCCGCACATCATCGTGCGCTACATGTCGATCGCCGATCCCGACCAGCTCCGCTACTCGGCGGTGGTGGGCACGGTGTGGAACGTCGTCATGGCCTGGGGAGCGCTGTTCATCGGCCTCGCAGGCAGGGTGTACTTCCCCGACACCGCGCTTCTCCCCAACGCCGACACGGAGCAGCTCTACCCGCTGCTCGCGGCCGAACACCTGCACCCGGTGTTCTTTGGCGTGGTGGTGGCCTCCATCTTCGCCGCCATCATCTCGACGGCGGATTCACAGCTCCTGGTGGCGGCGTCGAGCCTGGTCCGCGACCTGTACGAGAAGATCGTACGGCGCGGCATCGACGTCCCGCAGAAGCGGCTCGTGCTGTATAGCCGGATCGTCGTCGTGCTGCTCGTGATCGCGGCGCTCGTGTTCGGGCTCTTGGCTCAGGAGCTGGTATTCTGGCTGGTGTTGTTTGCGTGGGCGGGACTGGGCGCGGCGATCGGACCCACTTCGATCCTGGCGCTCTACTGGCGCGGCACCACCCGTGCCGGTGTCATCGCCGGACTCCTTACCGGCACCGCCGTGACCGTGATCTGGCAGTACACCCCGGTGCTCGAGCCGATCGTTTACGAGCTGGTTCCGGCCTTCGCGGCGTCACTTGTCGTGACGGTGGTCGTGAGCCGGCTTACCCACCCTCCGGAGAACCTGGACGCGCTGTTCGACTCGATGCTGCCCGGCGTGAATCGCCGACCCTGATCACCGGCGCCGTTAGGAGCGCCTAAGCACCAGCAGGATTGTGGCGGCGTCGATGGTCTGCCCCTCGAATTCAACCCTGAGGCCAGACCCCGTGATCGTGAGGGTGTCATCCGAGAGTACGAACTGTCCCGAGATCGGTTGCGTGAGACCCTGCGTGAACGTGAGGGTGAGCGTGGATCCCTGAAGGCTCACCGTGCCGGAGACCGGGTTCTCCGTGGCGATGGCCGTGGCCTTAAGCGTCCCCGAGAACCCGCCGCCCGACGCCACCGTGATAACAAGACGGCCGCCAAAGGCGATGATGTCGAACGGTGCGATCGTCCCGCTCTCATCGGTGACCCGAAATTGCGACGCGTTCCACGTGCCGACGAGGTCCTCGACGGTGACTTGCGTGGGCTCACCTGCGTTGCCGCACGCCATGACTAGTCCGACTGTCAGCGCGACACTGACGAAACGATGGCGGCGCTTCATGATCCCACCTCGACGGAAACTCCTTCCTGAAAGAAGTACGGGTCGCACGCACCGGTCAATCGCGCCGGGCGCCTATGTGGGTCACACGAGGAGATGCACGGCGTACAGCACGCCCGTGCCGCCGAGCAACACCAGTCCCACCCACGACAGCACGAGCATTCGCGCACTCGGCCGGTGCTCCGGCGCCACCTCTGCCGACTGCACCGCACGGAGATTGAGATAGCCCAGGAGGGGGGCGGTGACGAACGAGACGATGGTGGCGAAGTCGATCATGGCGGTGAGGCTCCCCACGAAGACTCCGAGCACCACAACCGTAGCCACGCCGAGCACTGCAAGGCTCACCCAGTACCAACGCCCCGCGCTTGGGACGGGATCGTCGTCACGGTGCCCAGGCCTCAAGTTCGCCAGGGTCCGCTCGATGGCTCGCGGAAAGCCATCCACGACCGTGATCGATGTCGAGAGCATCGTGGTCAACACCGCGACCAGCACGATGGGTCGAGTCCACGCACCGAGTGTGGAGCCATAGAGATCGACCACCTCAGTGGCAAACGCCGGACCGGCGCTAGAAAACGACGTGCCCGACCCGTACATGACACCTGCCCCGAGCACCAGAAAGCAGAACGCCAGGAATCCGGTCCCGACGTAACCGACGCCGAAATCGAGTCTCGCTGTGCGGACCGTGACACGCCCCCCTGCCGTGGCATTCTTCGCGAGCGTCCACAACGAGCTCCACACCGCAATGTCGATCGCCGATGGCATCCAGCCAACCAGAGCCAGCAGGAACGCGAAGGAGATGCCGTCCACACCACCGATGGGTGGGACGACAGCCAGCGTACCCGTGTCCACGCGCCCCAGCGTCACGACGGCCGCCACGAGTGTCGAAATCGCGAGCACGACGAGGATACCCTTGACCGCTCGGTCGAGCCACGGAAAGCGTCCGATCCACAGGATCGCGGCGCAGCCACCCACCACGACCCCGCCCATGACCGGGAGCGACCACTGGAGCCCAAAGGCGTAGTTGAGCAGAAACGCGGTGAACAGCACGATGGCCGACTGAATGACCACGGAGGTCGTGACCGTAACGGCGAAGTAGAGCCACAGCGCCCAGCGACCGATGTGACGGTAGCCCTCCACCAGGCTCATCCCGGTCGCCGCTGCGTAGCGAGGTCCGTACTCGAAGAAGGGGTACTTGAGGATCAGTGCCAGCAGGATGACACCTGCGAGCCCCAGCCCGGCATCGGCGCCGGCCCGGGTCGACTGCACCAAGTGCGAGACGCCGATGGCGGCAGCCGCCCAGAGGAGGCCAGGACCGAACGCGGCCCAGAAGCTCTCGATCCGTTGCTGCGAACGTTGGCTCATGGCGAGGCGTAAGGTTGCATTGATCGCGCCAGAATGAACAAGCCCCGCGACTGGCACGGGGCTCGTGTCTGATCCCTGTTCCCGCTGGGCAGAGTCAGCCCGCGCCGGCCACCATGCGTTCAGGTGTCTGCGCAAGCGACGCCGCAAACAAATCGCGGTTGAGCCGAGCGATGAAGTCGATGCTAATCTGCTTGGGACACACCGCCTCGCATTCGGCGTGGTTGGTACAGCTGCCGAAGCCCTCGGCATCCATTTGCGCCACCATGTTCAACACACGGTCCCGCCGCTCGGGCTGCCCCTGTGGCAACAGCCCCAGGTGCGACACCTTGGCGGCCACGAACAACATCGGCGACGCGTTGGGACATGCGGCCACGCACGCCCCACACCCGATGCACGCGGCGGCGTCCATCGCAAGATCCGCATACTCCTTACGAATCGGCGTGGCGTTCGCATCCGGCACCGCGCCAGTTCTGGCCGAGATGTAGCCGCCCGTCTGCATGATCCGATCCATGGCGCCGCGATCCACGACGAGATCCTTCATGACTGGGAAGGCCTTGGCGCGCCACGGCTCGATCCAGACCTGATCGCCGTCCTTGTAGTGCCGCATGTGGAGTTGACACGTCGCGGCGCCGTGCTGTGGGCCGTGCGGCACGCCGTTGATCACGAGGCCGCAGCTCCCGCAGATCCCCTCCCGGCAGTCGTGCTCAAATGCGATCGGCTCCTCACCACGCTCGGTGAGGTGCTCGTTGACGATGTCGAGCATCTCCAGAAACGACGCATGCTCGCTGATGTCCCGGGCCTCATAGCGGACGAACCCGCCTTTGACCGTCGGACTGGCCTGTCGCCAGACATGAAGTACGAGATTCATCACTTATAGCTCCGCTGGGACAAGGGGACGTTCTCGAACGTGAGCGGCTCCTTGTGCAACCTTGGCGCCGAGCCGACTCCGGTGAACTCCCAGGCCGACACGAACGCGTACCGCTCGTCGTCCCGCTTCGCCTCACCCTCGGGCGTCTGGGATTCTGCGCGGAAATGCCCACCACACGACTCCTCCCGATGTAGCGCGTCGCGACACATCAGCTCGCCCAGTTCCAGGAAGTCCGCCAGTCGACCCGCTTTCTCGAGGCTCTGATTGAAGTCCTCCCCACGTCCCGGGACCCGCACTTCCTTCCAAAAGCGCTCGCGGATCTCGGGGATCACTTCCAGCGCCTTCTCGAGCGGCGCACGTGACCGCGCCATGCCGCAGGCATCCCACATGACCTGCCCCAGCTCGCGATGGATGGTGTCGACCGTGCTCTTGCCGTTCACGGCAAGCAGCTTCTTCACTCGTTCGCGCACCTCACCTTCCACGGCCCCGAACGCCGCATGCGTGGGATCGGTCTTCGTGGAACCGACGCGGGCCAGGTAGTCGCTGATCGTGTATGGCAGCACGAAGTACCCGTCCGCCAATCCCTGCATCAGGGCGCTAGCGCCCAGCCGGTTGGCACCGTGATCGGAGAAGTTGGCTTCACCGATCACGAACAAGCCGGGGATGGTGCTCTGCAGGTCGTAGTCGACCCACAACCCGCCCATGGTATAGTGCGGTGCGGGGTAGATCCGCATCGGCACGGTGTAGGGATCCTCGCCCGTGATGCGCTCGTACATCTCGAACAGATTGCCGTACCGCTCGGCGATCACGGTCCTGCCGAGCCTTTGAATGGCATCCCGGAAATCGAGGAACACGCCGTTCTTCAGCGCACCCACGCCGCGGCCGTCATCCACCGCCTCCTTCGCTCGACGCGACGCGATGTCGCGCGGCGTGAGATTGCCAAAGCTCGGATAGAGCCGCTCGAGGTAATAATCGCGTTCAGCCTCGGGGATCTGCCCCGCCGGTCGATTCTCGCCCGAGGACTTGGGCACCCAAATCCGCCCGTCATTCCGCAAGGACTCGGACATCAGCGTGAGCTTCGACTGGTACTCGCCCGCCCGCGGGATGCACGTCGGGTGAATCTGCGTGAAGCACGGGTTGGCGAACGCCGCGCCCCGACGATGGGCCCGCCAGATGGCTGTAGTGTTGCAGCCCTTGGCGTTGGTGGAGAAGAAGTAGACGTTGGAGTAGCCGCCCGTGGCGAGCACCACGGCGTGGGCCGCGTGCGACGAGACGTTGCCAGTAGCCATGTCACGCACCACGATGCCCCGTGCCTGACCGTCAACCAACACGAGGTCGAGCATTTCGGTGCGGGGGAACATCTGGACCGACCCGTTGCCGACTTCCTTGGCGAGCGCTTGATAGGCACCGAGCAACAGCTGCTGGCCCGTCTGGCCGCGCGCGTAGAAGGTCCGCGACACCTGGGCGCCACCGAACGACCGATTGGCGAGCAGGCCGCCGTACTCGCGCGCGAACGGCACCCCCTGCGCCACACACTGATCGATGATGTTGTTGGAAAGTTGCGCCAGGCGATACACGTTGGCCTCGCGCGATCGGTAGTCACCGCCCTTCACCGTGTCGTAGAACAGCCGCCAGACGCTATCACCGTCGTTCTGGTAGTTCTTTGCAGCGTTGATTCCTCCCTGCGCCGCAATGCTGTGCGCGCGCCGGGCGCTGTCTTGGTAGCAAAAGCACTTGACGTGGTAGCCCAGCTCACCGAGTGACGCGGCCGCCGAGGCGCCCGCGAGGCCCGACCCCACCACGATGATCGTGTATCGCCGCTTGTTCGCGGGATTGACAAGCTTCAGCTCGAACCGTCGCGTGTCCCACTTCTCCTGGATCGGACCCGAAGGAACTTTCGAATCGAGTTCCATGAGGAGCCCCTCCCACCTATGCAATGATCCCGGCCGCGATCGCGATCGGGACCGAGACGAAGCCGATGAAGACGATACCGGCCACCGCCACGGCCAGCGGCCTCCGGTACTTGTTATAACGCGGATGGTTCGCGCCTAGGGTCTGCAGGCTGCTCCACACACCGTGGTAGAGGTGGAGGCAAAGCGCACCCATCGCCACGAGATACGCGATTACGACCGGGACGGATTGAAATCCGATGACCAAGTTCTCGTACGCGGCACCAGCCACGAAATCCGGATGCGCCGTACCAGTCGTGAAGTGTAGCAGGTGGTAGATGACGAACGCGAGCAGGATGACTCCACCCCACCGCATCGTTCGCGAGGCGTAGGTCGACTCCGCCGGTTGCAGCCCTCGCGCGTACTTCACCGGCCGCGCCACGGCGCTCATGCGCCAGAGCTGGAACGCCGCCAGCGCGTGGATCACGACGGCCAGCAACAGCACCACGCGGAACACCCAGAGCAGCTGTCCGTGCCCGAACACCGGCGCACCGACCTCCCTCAGGAATTCCGCATAATGATTGAATTTTTCGGGACCGTAGAAGGCTTTCAGGTTCCCGAACATGTGTGCTAGCACGAAGAGTACGAAGATGACGCCCGTCACGGCCATCAGGATCTTCTTGCCGACAGACGAGCGGTAGAGGCTGAGAACCCGTCGCATCGTCACTCCCCTCCCCACGGGCGGCCGGTAGAACGGTTCCATGATACCTTGCTGGACCGACGCGCGGCAAGTTGTTTAGCCCACGCATTCGAACGCCTGTTTGACCCGCGCTACGCCCTCGGAGGGGCTCTCATGTTCGCATTCATTCTCGTCCTCGGGGTCCTGTTCGGGAGCACACCCGAGGCCCAGCTCTCGACCTATCGCGTGACACTTCTACGGGCCGCACCGGGCGCGCTCCTCGAGCTGCTGGACCTCGTCACCAGGCACGCCGAGACGCTCGAGGCGCAGGGAGAGGCGCCACCGGTAATCCTCCGCCATCGGCAAGGCGATCACTGGGACCTCTTCCTGATGTACCCCATCGAGTCGATGACGTCGTACTACGACTGGGAGCGGGTGACGCGACGCCGTCACCATGCCGATACCACGGCGATCACTGAGCCGGAGTTCTATGAGCGGCTCCGTCACCTGGCGGCGTGGCGCCAGGATCTCTTTGTGACGGGTCCATCCGAGACGAGCGTACGGGCAGTGCTCGAGGGTGGGGGGTTCTTCCATATCGAGATGTTCGTGGCGCTCCCGGGCATGTACGACGCGCTACTGGAGCAGCGACGGATGGAGAACGTGTATCTCACGGCACTCGACCGTCCCCAAAACCTCATCTTCACGCGAGAGGTCGGCGCCGAGTGGGACCTGTTCACCCTCGGCGTGTACCGCAGTCTCACCCACTACGCCGAGAGCGATGCCATTCCCGACGACCGGGCGGACGCCGCGGCACGCGCCGCGCGGTTCGCGGGTGGTGACCGGATCGGCTCGTACATGCGGACCCTAATCGCCCACCACCACGACACGTTCCTGAGTAGGGTGAGATGAAGGAGGAGAGAGGAGGGAGCGGGGCGAGACTCCCTCTTCCACCCCCTCCCCGTCCAATCACGGTCTACCGATTGCGATACTCCTCCCAGCTGCGCTGGGGATCACGACACTCTGGCCACGTCATCTGTTCGCCCGATCGCGGGCTGACCGGCAGGAGGCGGCGATCCAGCGGGATGCGTCCCGGCTCTTCCGACGCGAGATACGCGAGCATTGCGGTGAGCGTGGCGTTGTTCTTGAGGTCATCGAAGACCAGTTTGTCGAACGTATCCACCTGCGTGTGCCACGTGTACCGGAAATAGCCCCAGTCGAGCGATCCGAGGCCGAACGCGGGCGCCGGGGCACAGATGAACGACGCGTGGTCGGTCCCACCGCTGCTAGGCGTACCGGGGAAGCGCACATCGATCTCATTCGTCAATTCCTGCGGGATCTTGGAGAACCACCGTCCGAAGAACTCCCCTGCGCCAAGGAGGCCTGAACCGGATATCCGCACGATTCGGCCGGTCCCATTGTCCTGGTTGAAGAGCGCCTGGAGCCCCGCAACCACGTCGGGGTGGTCCTGCACGAACGCACGGGAGCCATTGAGCCCCTGCTCTTCGCTCGCCCACAGCCCAATCATGATGGTGCGCTTCGGCCTCGGGTACACGGTCTTGAGGATCCGCATCGCCTCGAGCATCGTGATACTGCCGGTGCCGTTGTCGGTGGCACCCGAGCCGCCGTCCCAGGAGTCGTAGTGGGCGGACAGCAGCACGTACTCGTCCGGCTTCTCCGTACCGCGGATCATGCCGATGGTGTTGAACAACGGAGCCGTGCCGGTGAACTCGGCATCGGCCTCGGCCTGGAGCACTGGCCCCTGGCCATGTTCCGCGAGTCGATACACCAGGCCGTAGTCCTCACAGCTCAGATCGAACGTCGGGATTCGTTCGGTGCTGGCATAGAAGACCCGATTCGCTCCCCAACCGGTGGCCCAGTTCGACGACAGGATGCCGATCGCTCCAGCCTGCTCCAGCCGCCGAGCGATCTCCGCGGCGGGCGTTCCCAGCCGACTCGCGCGCTGCCGCCACGACTGCCGGAGGGAGTCCCGGTGTGCTCGCATCCGATCAAACGAGCCCGGAGCGGCGTATTCCTCCCAGTTGTCATCCGGCCGGCAGGTGGGCTGCGCGAACGTTGTGAGGACGAACTTCCCCTTGACCTGCGGCAACCAGGCAGCGAACTCGGCCTCGTTGGCTGCGTCGGGGAGGATCACGGCGCCACCCCGCACCCGCTTGCCTCCGGTGCCCGGACTCCAGCCCAGGACGCGGCCGTCGAGACTCCTGACGCGCGGCGCCACGAGATCGATGTGGCTAATGCCGCGCCGCCAGCCTTTCCAGGTCCCGTACTGCTCGTTCCGCGCCTCGATCCCCCAGCGTTCGAGCATCTGCTTCGCCCATTCGTTGGCCGCGAGTTGACCCGCTGTGCCCGTGAGCCGAGGTCCGATGGAGTCCAGCAGCACCTGGGCCAGTCGGTACGTCTGCGACTGCTCCATGCCCTGCTCCCACATGGCTTCGATCACGGGATCGTCGGTCGGAAACGTCTGCGCGTGGCTGGGCACCGTCCAGACGACCAAGCCTGTCGCGAGCAGAATTAGCGGTACGTGTCTCATGCGTGATCTCCTGAATCCCATGCGAACCCGGTGGTGAGCGATATCTTCTTTGACAATCTCGGTCGTGCGGACCGCAGGATGCCGCTCAGCGGCAGCGGAGTAGAATGACCACCAGACCACCCATCGACAAGGTCCGGCTCGATCGCTGGCTCTGGGCCGCGCGGTTCTACAAGACCCGCTCTCTGGCGGCCGCAGCCATCGACGGCGGCAAGGTGCAGCACCGTGGGATGCGGGTGAAGCGTTCCCAGCTGGTGCTCGTAGGCGACGAGATTCGCATCCGCAAGCCGCCCTACGAGTTCTTCGTGGTGGTCCGGGCGCTCGCCGAGCACCGGGGCTCCGCGGCTGACGCACAGCAGCTCTACCGGGAGACGCCGGCAAGCATCTCGGCTCGGGAGCAGCTACGCCAACAGCTGCGGCATCAACCCACCGTGACGTACGAGGGCAAGGGTCGCCCCACCAAGAAGGACCGCCGAAAGATCGATCGTTTTCGCCGGGACCGGTGATCATGCGCGCAATGTTGCTCGAGGAAGCGTGTCAACCGCTGCGGGAGACCGTGCTGGACCGGCCCACCCCTAGCGCCAGCCAGGTCCGGATCCGGGTTCGCGCCTGCGCGGTGTGCCGCACCGATCTGCACGTGCGAGATGGCGAGCTGCCCAACCCCAAACTTCCGCTGGTCCTGGGCCACGAGATCGTCGGCATCGTCGAGGCGGCCGGTGATGGTGTCGCTCGGCTCGAGCTGGGAGACCGCGTGGGCGTGCCGTGGCTCGGATGGACGTGTGGCAGATGCCAATACTGCCGTGGTGGCCGGGAGAACCTGTGCGACCAGGCGAGGTTCACCGGCTACACGCTCGACGGCGGATACGCCGAGTACACGGTGGCCGACGAGCGGTTCTGCTTTCCCATTCCGGAGGGGCTCGCCGACGCGCAGGCCGCGCCCCTGTTGTGTGCCGGCCTCATCGGTTATCGCTCGCTGCGAGCCGCCGGCGATGCCGAGCGGCTGGGCCTGTACGGATTCGGGGCCGCCGCCCACATCATTGCCCAAGTAGCCGCCCATCAGGGACGGCGGGTCTTTGCCTTCACCAAACCCGGCGATGCGGCGGGTCAGGCCTTCGCCCGCAGTCTCGGCGCGGAATGGTCGGGCGATGCCACACAGGCACTCCCCGAACCCCTCGATGCGGCGATCATCTTCGCCCCCGTGGGCGCTCTCGTACCAACGGCGCTTCGTGCGGTCGTGAAGGGCGGGTCGGTGGTGTGCGCCGGCATCCACATGAGCGACCTGCCATCGATGCCGTATGACCTCCTCTGGGGCGAGCGCTCGATTCGATCGGTAGCCAACCTCACCCGCCGTGACGCCGAGGAGTTCTTTGCGATCGCGCCCCGGATTCCAGTGCGCACCCATGTACAGCCCTACTCGCTGGCCGAGGCGGAACGAGCCCTGGACGATCTCCGCAGCGGCCGGGTGCGCGGTGCCGCGGTGCTCCAGATCGACGAGGAAGGTGCCGGCGAGACGATGCCGTGACCCAGACACCAGCGTCCCTCCATGCCACCCCGGGCGAATCCGACGAGTTCGGCGAACTCGTCCGATACACGGTGATCGGCTACCTGAGCGGGCTCGTGCTTGGGTCGGTACTGGACGCGCGCGGTCTCCAGCGGAGCGGGGTGGGACAATGGCTCGTTCGCACGCTGGCGGGCGAAGGGGAGAGCCTGCTGGAGGGCCTTTACGCGGTTCGGCAGCGGCTGCGGCGCCGTGCCACCCGCATGGCGGAGGCCTACGGCTGGGGAAAGCTCCTCGGCATGGTCCTGCCGTGGGTGATCGACTGGGGCAGTCGGGTGCTGGGTGTGGACGTCTACGGAGTCGAAGGATTCTATCTTCCGTTCTTCTACGCCATGAGCGACCAGGTGGGCGGTAACGTCTCCGGTTTCCTCTTCCTCAAACGCCGCGCGGAAACGTGGCGCGGAGCGCTCGGGGACTACGTTCGGCATCCGGTCATGCTCACCGGGCTCGTCGTCGTGCTTGCCGTCCCCGCGGGGCTGCTTGCGGCACGGCTCCTCGGATTCAGCCCCACCACACAGACACTCACAGCGCTCGAAACGATCGTGGCCAACCTGTGCTGGCTGCCGCCAGCCGTGGGGTGGTGGCACGAGAGGCGGGCTGCTCGCCGGTAGCTTTTGACAGGCCTGGCGCCGACGGCTACCTTAGGCTCGTGGTTGCAGGAGTGCGAGGTTTTGCAGTGCAGGAAGAGGGATGTGCAGGGCGTCAGAATCGCTCGATACCGGGGAACCGGCCAATCGGCCGGGCCCCTTTTTTGTGCCTCGGATCCTCATTACCAGGGTGTGCTCGTCGCCCGTGACACGCGTTGTCCGCCACGTCCGGACATCGTGAGGGCAGCCCGGCGCGGGGGCTCAACCGCGCGAAACCAGTAGTCGGCAGTGCGGCGGTGCCGGACCCCGACCACACAAACGCGTGAGGGTGCTGGGAATGCGTACGACCGGAATCGTGAAGTGGTTCAACGACGGCAAGGGCTACGGCTTCATTACGCCTGACGAGGGGGAGAAGGACTGTTTCGTCCACTACTCGGCCATCCAAGGAGGAGGGTTCCGGTCCCTCAAGGAAGGCGAGCGAGTCGAGTTCGATCTGGTGCAGGGAGACAAAGGCCCGGCTGCCGAAAACGTCGCCAAGCTGGTCGAAGCCTGATCCTGACCCGCCCGCGGTTCCGAACGGGGGCTTCCACCACGCTCCAGGAGCCCCCTTTCGGTATGACCTGCCACCTCGCTAGGATTAAGGCCGACTGAACGGCGACGCTGGCATGGCCAAGAAAGACGCAATTGAGTTGCAGGGGACGGTGACGGAGGTCTTGCCGAACGCCACCTTCCGCGTATTGCTCGAGAACGGACACACGGTACTGTCGACCATAGCGGGTCGAATGCGACGCAATCGTATTCGGGTGCTTGCCGGCGATCGCGTGACCGTGGAGGTTTCACCTTACGACCTGACGCGGGGCCGAATCACGTTTCGACATAAGAACTGATACGCCGCAGTGCGACGGGTTGCGAGACGTCGCACCGGCGGTACGTTCCTAGGGTATCATCCTCCCGGGGTACTCCCCCCCGGCTCCACACAGGCATCCGTACCCGTGTTCGACACGAGAACGACCCTCGTCCATTGACCCTTTACCCGTACCCATCATTCGCGTGAGCGACAACTCCAGCCTGGGCGTCTTGGATGTCACCCCGAAGGGGGCTGGCTTCATTCGGCGCCGCGATAACAGCTACCTGCCGTCACGGGGCGACATCCACGTGGGCCGCAAGCTGATCCAGCAGTTTCGGCTTCGAACGGGTGACGAGCTGGCCGGCGACGTCGGCGAGCCATCCGGACGAGGGAAGAGCCGCACCCTCCAGCGCCTCCACACCGTGAACGGCACCGACGCCGCCGAGATGCGGGGCGAGCGCCCGCGGTTCAACGACCTCACCGCCATCCACCCGAACTCCCAGCTCCCGTTGGACTGTGGCTTGGTCCGGCTCGGCGCGCCGGACTATACCAACCGCGTGATCGATCTGGTCTGCCCGCTGGGATTGGGCCAACGGGCGATGATCGTGGCGCCGGCGAAGGCGGGCAAGACGATGGTGCTCCAAGCCCTCGCCGAAGGCATCGCCAAGAACCGACCCGACGCCATGCTCCTGATTTTGCTCGTAGACGAGCGGCCGGAAGAAGTCACCGAGATGGAGGCCTGTGGGTACGGTGAGGTCGTGGCGTCGACGTTCGACTTCCCCGCGAGCCGTCACATCGCGGTCGCCGAGCTCACGCTGGAGCGCGCACGGCGACGCGTGGAAGTCGGCCAGGACGTGGTGATCATCCTGGACTCCATCACGCGCCTCGCGCGCGCGTACAATCGGGTCGAGAAGGGTAGCGGCCGGACGCTGTCTGGCGGCCTCGATGCGACGGCGATGGAGCGGCCGAAGCGGTTCCTCGGGAGCGCGCGCAACATCGATCCCAAACAGGGTGGTGGCTCGCTCACCATCATCGGGACTGCATTGATCGACACGGGCTCCCGCATGGATCAGGTCATCTTCGAGGAGTTCAAGGGCACGGGAAACAGCGAGCTTGTGCTGAGCCGAGAGCTTGCCGAGCGCCGGATCTATCCCGCTATCGACTTGAACGCCAGTGCGACCCGTCGGGAAGAGCGACTGCTCGCGCCCGACACGCTGGAAGCCGTCCATTCCATGCGGCACTGGCTGGCGAGTCTACCCGCCCCCGACGCCATGAAGGAGCTGCTCGACCTCCTACGCCGCACCAAGACCAACGACGAACTCGTCTCGCAGATCAACAACCAGGGGAAACAGAAGCTCGGAACCCGCTAGAGCTTGAGCGGCTGCACCATCGATGGCGTTTCCGCTGTGGCCTCGTCGACTTGCACCATCGCCGGAGCGTGGCGTGGCCGGTGTCGGTCCCACCACTCTCGAGCCCGTTCGGCGGTCCACGGCCGATCAACGGGGATGTGCCGGAGCGCATCAGCCAGATTCGCCGCAGAGGCGGGCCGCGCGGCCGGGTCCTTTCGCAAGCACGCGAGGATGAGATCGTCCAGTGCCGCCGGAATGGGCAACTCGGTGCGGCGCGACGGCGATGTTGGCTCCTCATGGACGTGTTTCAGCAGCATCTGCATCGGGTTTGCCGCCCGGAACACCGTTGTGCCCGTCAGCAGCCAGAACCCCACGCACCCTAGAGCGTAGAGATCGCTCCGTCCATCCACGGCATCACTCTCCCCCATCGCCGTCTCGGGCGATCCGTACGCGGGGGTTCCGGCAAATGCACCGATGTCCGTGAGCTTGGGATCCTTGGAGCCGCCCGATCTCTTGACCAGGCCGAAATCCAGCACTTTGACCCAGTCATGCTCCAAGCCGTGGCGGCACACGAACACGTTCGCCGGCTTGATGTCGCGATGGACGAGACCGCTGGCGTGCGCCTCTGCGAGTGAGTGACAGGCCTGCGTCAGCACATGAATCACTCGTTCGGCGCACAGTGGACCGTGCCGTTGCACGAGATCCTCCAGGCTCAGTCCGTCGAGCAGCTCCATTACGTAGTAGAACCCGCGATACTCGGTGAGACCGTAGTCATACACCTCGACGGTATGCGGCGAGCGCAGCTGGGACGTGGCTTGGACCTCCCGCTCGAACCGATGGAGATGGCTGCTCGGCGTGCGGCTGGAGCTGCTCCCGCCGGGATCGCTGCGGATCAGCTTGATGGCGGCGGGCCGCGCCAGCATGCGGTGTTCCGCCTTCCAGACCTCGCCCATGCCCCCTTCGCCCAGCTTCTCGACGAGCCGGTAGGCTCCCATACGACGCGCACGGCTGATATCGGATCCAAGTCGATACACGACCCGTGACCCGATGACGGCGATGGCCACGCAAATGTAGTTCGGCAGGAAGACCAGGAACGTCACTTCAGGAGCAAACGGCGGTGCCCCCGCCGCCAGTCCGACGGCGTACATGATGGGCCCCATGGTGGCGGCGCCAACCGCGGCGAGCAGCGTCTTCCCGGGTGTGCTGGGAACGATGAGCGGGAAGAACACCATCCACACGCAGGTCCACGACAGCCCGATCACCTCGGCCTCGGCGCTCCAGTGCCCGAAGGCGAGATGCACGTCAATACCCGCCGCGGCAATCACCTCGTAGACGAGCCCCACATCGAGCAGGAGGTACGGCTCGATCCAGCCGCTCCGCGCGACGAAGAACATCCCCACCGAGGCGAAGATGAACGCCAACGAGATGACGTCGCCGACAGTGAGGCCGGTGGTTCCCCAGTAGATCGCATACGCCTGGGTGAGGCGGCCGGACCCGTAGGACAGTGCGTACACCGACGCGTAGGTGATCGCCGCTAGTGCCAGCCGATTGCCCGCTTTCTCGACCAGATCGGGAGGGAGCCTGGAGGTGCCGCCACGAGCCGCGCTCGACACGAGCTCGCGGGAATCACGTCGCCGGACTTCGCCTACCACCATGTGTGGCACCACCACGAGGAAACGGACCGTCAAAAGATACGACGCAACCCTGAGACCGAAACCTCCCCGCGGGTGGCGCCCGCTCCGTCCACTGTCTAGGCTTCCTGCATCATGACTCCCTGGGTGACCCGACTGCTCATCGCCAACGCCGCGATGTACCTGGTCACGCGGACGTTCCCGATGGTCCTGCCGTCACTCGTCCTCGTGCCGATCGCGCTGCCCAGTCGGCCATGGACCGCGGTCACGTACATGTTTCTGCACGCCAACTTCATCCACATTCTGTTCAACATGCTGGTCCTGTACTTCTTTGGACCCATGTTGGAGATGCGGCTCGGCAGTCGCCGCTTTCTCGGGCTGTACTTCGTGAGCGGGATCGTCGCGGCACTGGTGTCCCTGTTCTTCACGCCGAGGGCGATCATCGTGGGCGCGTCGGGTGCGGTGTACGGCATCATGCTCGGTTTTGCCCGCTTCTGGCCGCGGCAGCAAATCCTGATCTGGGGCATACTGCCAATTCAGGCGCGCTGGCTCGTCGTGGTCATGACCGCGCTGTCGCTGTACGCGGGCTTCAGCGGGTCGCGCGACGGCGTAGCACATTTCGCCCACCTGGGCGGCTTTCTCGGTGGATTGCTCTACTTGCTGTGGATCGAGTGGCGATCGCCGGCCAGGCGGTTCAAGCGGAAGGCCGAGGCCGGGGCGCCACCGGTGCGCGACGCGGACAGTGTCGCAGCGCGGTGGCAATCGATCCGCCGCGAGCAGATCCATCCGCTCAATCGTGAAGAGGTGGACCGCATTCTCGACAAGGTCAGCCGGATGGGACCGTCGAGCCTGACGATCGACGAACGAGCCACGCTCGATCGCTTTGCCGGCAAACGGAGCGCCGATAACTGACGCAGGCACCCCCGCGCTGCGTGGATGCCACCGGGTCCATGAAGCCACGCATCGTCAGCCGAGCAACATCTTGCCGATCGTCTGCAGTTGCATGTTGCTCGTGCCCTCGTAGATGGCGCCGATCTTGGCATCGCGGTAGTACTTCTCGACAGGATACTCCTTCGTGTACCCGTATCCGCCGAACAGCTCGACGCACAGACTCGTCACCCGTTCGGCCATCTGCGCGGCATACAGCTTCGCCATCGCCGCTTCCATCATATAGGGCTGCTTCGCGTCTCGCAGCCGGGCGGCGTTGTACACGAGCAACCGTGCCGCCTCCAGTTCGGTCGCGGCCTGGGCCATCTGGAACTGCACTGCCTGGAACTCTCCGATCGGCTTACCGAACTGCTGCCGCTCCATGACGTAGCGCTTCGTCGCGTCCAACGCACCGCGCGCCACGCCCACCATTTGTGCGCCGATACCGATCCGTCCGACGTTGAGTGTCTCGATCGCCACTTTGTATCCCTTGCCGAGCTCACCTAGCATGTTGCCGGCAGGAACGCGGCAATTCTCGAGAATCAGCTCCGTCGTGCTCGAGGCGCGAATGCCGAGCTTGTCTTCCTTCTTGCCGACGCTGAACCCGGCGAAGTCCCGCTCCACGATGAACGTCGTAATGCCCTTGTATCCCTTCGCGGCATCAACGGTGGCAAAGACGACGTAGATCTGCGCTTCGGCGCCGTTCGTGATCCAGAGTTTGGCACCATTCAGGACCCACTCGTCACCGTCCTGCACGGCGCGGCACGCGAGACCAAACGCGTCCGAGCCCGACCCAGCCTCCGAGAGGGCATAGGCACCCACCGCGCCGGCTGCGAGTCGTGGCAGGTACTTGCGCTGGAGTGCCTCGCTGCCCCAATCGAGGAACGGGACGTTGACGAGCGTGTTCTGCACGTCCACGAGCACGGACGTGGACGCGTCGATGGCCGACAGCTCCTCCACCGCCAGCATGGCCATGAAGAATGAGCCTCCGGCTCCACCCAGCTCGATCGGGATGTCGATTCCCATCAACCCGAGTTCGGCAAACTTCGGGATGAGTGAGGTGTCAAAGGCGGCTTCGCGCTCCATCGATTCCACGCGGGGCCGCACCTCAGCCTCCGCGAAGTCGCGGACGGCATCGCGGAACATGCTCTCATCTTCGGACAAGCTCGTCAGCGGCGTGCCCGCCGCAGCCATCACGTCACTCATCACCGCACTCTCGCTGTCTCGATCCCCCGTCCGGGGCAGTCTGGGCCCGTGCCCCGAAGCTCATTCACTCCCAATCGTGATCGTCATCCTCGCCGAATCCCGCCGCGCCTCGCTTGAAGAACGCCGCCTGGGAAGCGTAGGGCTCGACCAATTCGGAGACCCGGGCCAGCTCTTGGGTGTCCATCGCCTCGAACTCCTGCGCTATGCGCACGTTCGCTTCGAGCTGCACAACCGTGTCGCAGCCCACGATCACCGTGCTCACCGGGTGCGTGAGCACCCAGCGCATGGCATCCTTCATCGAACGCAGGCCGCCATCCTGGAACACCCGCCCCCGCGCGGGGATCTTCATGGCGATCACCCCCATCTGCTTGCGATTGGCGGTCGGCAGCAGCTCGGTCGCAAACGGCAGGTGATGCGGGTCGGCCGGATTCAGCGCCATCAGAATCGTGTCGAAGTCGTATCGGGTGATTCCGTCGAGCAGGACGGCAGGGTCGTAGTGTCCGGTGATGCCGAGGAACCGTACCATGCCCTCATCACGAGCCTGGTGCATCGCCTCCATGGCGCCTTCCTGCGCGAACATGCGGTCCAGCTGCTCCGTATTGCGGACGTTGTGCAGTTGCCACAGGTCGATGTGATCGGTCTGGAGACGCTTCAAGCTGTCTTCGAGCAGACGCAACGATCCGTCGCGCGTGCGATCGTGCGTCTTGGTGGCTAGGAAGACCTCGCTGCGCCGAGTGGTCATCACCTCGCCGATGTACGACTGGCTGATGCCACGACCATAGGCCGCAGCCGTGTCGATGTAGTTCACGCCCAGATCGATTGCCCGATTGATGATGGCCACCGATTCGTCGCGTGTCCCGGCCTGCTCGAGGGTCGCCTGCCCACCGAGGCTGAAGAGCCGAACCCGGTGTCCAGTCCGGCCGAGCGGCCGCTCTGGCATCGGGAGCTGTGGTCCGAGCGGGGCATCGCGGCACAGCCACATGGATGCGGTGCCGGCAGCGCCCATCTTGACGAAGTCGCGTCTGGATACGTCTTGCGGTGTCATGGCCGTCCTCCGAGCACGGTGACGAAATCGCGGGACCCTCGATGCCGGGAGGAACGGTGAGGGCTCCAGATAAGATGGGTCATGCAGCACACTTGCGGGAGGCCATGGACCGCCGGGCGGGCGGCTCGCACCCGGTGCGCGGATCGATCAAGTTATGACAGTCGGGGTTCCCACCACCGAGGGCCAGCATGTCCGACATTCGACTGCGGTACCTGTCGCGACGCCACGTGGAGAGCGTGGGTCTCGCGATGCGAGACATCGTCGACGCGATCGAGAACATGTTTCGCGACAAGGCGCGGGGTGATGCAGAGATGCCCCCCAAGCCCGCGATTCACCCGGCCCAGGATGCCTTTATCCACGCGATGCCGGCCTTTCTGCCTCGGGTAGGCGCGGCTGGGATGAAGTGGATCTCCGGGAACCCCGCCAACCGCACCCGCGGACTCCCGTATATCGCCGGTCTTCTCATCCTGAACGACCCGGATACCGGAATCCCCATTGCAGTCATGGACGCCACCTGGATCACGGCCATGCGCACCGGTGCCGCCACCGCGGTGGCCGCCGCCCATCTTGCCCGATCCGACGCCACCACGGTGGGGATCGTGGCGTGTGGCGTGCAGGGCCGCACCAATCTGGAGGCCCTGTGCACCCGCTTTGCAATCGAGGAGGCGCGGGCCTACGACGTGGACCCAGAAGCCGCCCATCGCTACGCGGACGAGATGATGGGTCGATGCGGCGTCACGATCACCGTGGTGGACGATCCACGCGCGGCAGTGACCGATCTCGGAATCGTCGTCACCAGCGGCCCGATCCTGCGCGACCCGTCACCCGTGATCGAGGCCGGGTGGCTCAGCCCCGGTGCCTTCGCCTGCGCGCTCGACTTCGATTCCTATTGGACGCCAGCAGCCGTCCGAGCCGCCGATCGGTTCGTGACCGACGACCTTCACCAGTTGGACTACTACCGGTCGCTGGGGTTCTTCCGGCACATTCCCGCGCCGGACGGCGACCTCGCAGCGATCGTCGCCGGTCTCGTGCCTGGCCGTCAGTCCCGCGACGAGGCCATCGTCTGCATGAACCTCGGGCTGGCGTTGGAGGACGTGGCCGTTGGCAAGCTGATCTACGATCGAGCCGTGAGCCTGGATGTCGGGATGGAACTCGACCTTTGACCACGGACTGATGTCGCGGTGGCAGATGAATGGCAAGGGACGTGGGCCCGACCGCTGAGCCCGCGTCCCCCGGTCCTCGTTGACCTGCCTACTGTTGGGTCGAGACCTTCTTTCCTTCCGCCATTCCCTGCTTCACGTAGCGCTCGAGCCATTCCTGCATCTCCCACAGCATGTGCAGGATCGACTCGCGAGCGCGATACCCGTGGCTTTCGTGCGGCAACATGACCAACCGCGCGGTCTTGCCGAGTCCCTTCAGCGCGTGATAATAACGCTCGCTCTGGATCGGGAACGTGCCCGAGTTGTTGTCGGCCTCGCCATGGATCAACAGAATCGGCTCGTTCATCGTCTCGGCATTCATGAACGGTGACATCCGGAAGTACACCTCCGGCGCCTCCCAAAAGGTGCGCTCCTCGGCCTGGAATCCAAATGGCGTCAGCGACCGGTTGTAGGCACCCGATCGCGCGATGCCCGCTGAGAACACATCGGAGTGCGTGAGCACGTTGGCCGTCATGAACGCGCCGTAGGAGTGGCCACCAATGCCCATGCGGCCGCGCTCTGCGATCCCGCGACGCTCCATCTCGACCGCTGCGGCCTCGGCACTGGCAACGAGCTGCTCGACATACGTGTCGTTGGGCTCCGCGTCACCCTCGCCGACGATCGGCATCGTGGCACCGTCGAGCACGGCATAGCCCAGCGCGACCCATATGGGGGTCGACCAGCCGCCGAGACGGGTGAATCGATACGGTGACCCCACCACCTGCGCCGCGGCATTGGCGTCCTTGAACTCCCGCGGGTACGCCCAGACGAACAGTGGGAGCGGGCCGTCGCGCGCGGCATCGTAGCCCGGTGGGAGGTACAACGTCCCGGACAGCGTCACCCCGTCGGCGCGACGGTACTGAATCAGCTCCTTCTGCATTCCTTCCAACTGGGGGGTCGGGTTGGGGAAGAACGTGAGCTGATCCACGCTCCTGCGCCGGAGATCTCGAATGAAGTAGTTGGGTGGTTGCTCCTGCGATTCCCGGCTTGTCAGGATCGTGCGCCCCTGGTCGTCCAACACGTCCAGCGGATACTCATAGACGGGTGCTTCGGAGCGAAACAGACGCTGCGTCTGCTTGGTGCGAAGGTCGAATTTGTCGATGAACGGCCGATCGCCTTCCGGCGACGCCCCTTGGCCTCGCAGGAACAGGGCGCGGCCCCGATCGGTGGTGCGGAGCACATAGCGGCCGCGTGCGTTCATCCGCATGACCGGCGTCCCGGGATCGCCGTACCGATCCTCGTAGGAACGGTCGAAGATCAGCTCGGGCTCGCTCTCGAGATTGCCGGGACGGATGCGCCACACCCGTGCCTGCCGGGTTCGCCACCAGCTCTCGGTCACCAATGCCACATCGTCGGCACCCCACATGATACCGCCATAGCGGAACCCCAGGGTGATGACCGGCTTGGGGGCATTGGCAAAGGGCGCGGCATGCACAAACACGCGGTCGCGCTGCTCTGCGGGCTTGCCGGCATCTCCACCGTCGAGCGCCTCTACCCAGGCGAGCGTGGCCGGGGCATCGGCGCGCCACGACACGCGGCGGGGTCCGGTGGGGACGCTCCCGAACGGCACCGGCACTTCTTCCTGAAGCGGCAGGTCCGCAACCAGGTACACCGGGTACCCGTTCCGGTCGAGCACCTCAATGCGATTTGGGAACCGATACCACGGCACGAGGTACGAGAACGGTCGGTGCGTGCGCTCGATCAGGATGTACCGCCCGTCGGGTGACGGACTGAAGCTCCCAATGATGCCCGGCTCGCTCACACGAGTGATGGTGCCGTCCACGGTGATCCGCGCCAACTGCGCCGTGGCGTAGTGCTCGAACAGTGCTTCGTCGTGCGCGTCCTCGAGCAGATCCTGGTACGTCCTGGCCGGTGCGGTCTTGTCAACATTCTGCTGGATGATCGGTCCAGTGGGCACCCGTGCCGACGTCGGTTCCGACCCGCGCCCCTCGGGAATCACCGTGACGAGGATGGTCCAGGAGTCGGCCACCCAGGTGGGGCCACCCGCCAACACGGGGTTGAGCTCCGGACCAGTCAATCGACGCGCCTGTCCAGACTCCACATCCGCCACCCACAGCTCAATGCCGTCGTCGGTGGTGTGGGTGAACGCAATCCGCTTGCTGTCGGGTGACCATTCCACGTCGTCGAGCTTCGGATCGGCGGGGAGGCCCGTGACGACCACCTCTTGGCGATCGGCGATCCGCATGAACCGCGCGCCCGTGTACGGGTTTCGGCGCGATCGGCCATTCGTCTGCGGAGCGATTCGGGTTCCGGCAAGCCGCAGCTCCAGCGCGGCAAGATCCGCGATTGGCGCCAGGCTCGGGCTCTCGAGCAGCAGCATCCACGTGTCATCTGGGCTCATGCGCACCGCGGGCGTGGGTGCGGCATCGACGATATCAACCAGCACCTGCGCCGGGAGTCGATATCCCTGGTCCGGTGTCTGCGCGGAGGCCGCTCCGGCGCAGAGCACTGCTGCGCTCAACACCGCGAACATCGAAATGCCATTGGATCGACGATGGTAGCTAGGCGCGACACGCATGGTCGCCACCTCCCTGTGCTAAGGCAGGTTTCGATTGAGGTTATTCAGGAATGCTACGCCGCAGCTCAGGTCCCGGCTAGAGAAAAGGGCGATGCTCCGCCTTCGCCGCTCAGCAGATACGGGGTAGCTGGTCACCCGGCAGCATGTCCACGACCCGCGTTCCCCCGATCGCCGTGCGAAGCGCGACCAGGGTGGGGTGCTCGTCGACCACGCTACCGATGATCGCGGCTTCGACGCCGAGAGGGTGCGCACGCAACGTTCTGAGGACCCGGTCGGCCGAGCCCGGATCCACGATGGCCACCATGATGCCCTCGTTGGCCACGTACAGCGGATCGAACCCCAGCATCTCGCAGGCCGCCGTGACCGGTCCCGGGATCGGAACCGCCGTCTCGTCGAGCACGATCCCGACACCCGACGCCCGGGCAACCTCGTTGAGCGCACTGGCCATGCCACCCCTCGTCGGATCGCGCAGCACGTGCACGGCTGGACCCTCGGCATCTCGCAGCGCCTCGACGAGCGGAGACAAGTTGGCCGTGTCACTCTCGACCTCCGCCTCGAACGCCAGTCCCTCCCGCACGGTCATCACGGCGATACCGTGGCGTCCGATCGGGCCACTCACCAGCACGGCGTCACCCGCCCGCGCGCGGTCGGGCGCCGGCATGAACGCAGGGTCCACCTCACCCACGCCCGTCGTGTTGATGAATACGCCGTCTGCCTTGCCTCGTTCGACGACCTTCGTATCGCCGGTGATGATGACGACGCCCGCGTCATTGGCCGTCCGCGCCATTGCCGCCAGAATCCGATCCAGGGTCACGATGTCCAGTCCCTCTTCGAGGACGAACCCGGCCGTGAGGTACCTGGGTCGCGCGCCCATCATGGCGAGATCGTTCAGGGTACCGTGCACGGCGAGGGTGCCGATGTTCCCACCCGGGAATTCGAGCGGTTGCACGACGAAGGTGTCCGTGGACACGGCGAGCCGGTTCGTGGCCACGTCAACCACCGCCGCGTCGCCCAGTTTGGCGAGCGTGGGGTTGCCGAAATGCGGGAGGAAGTGCTCGGCGAGAAGGGCGGCACTCATCTTCCCACCGGAGCCATGGCCCAGCTGAATCTGGCGATACACACCGTGGGGGACCGGGCAGCTCGGACCTTCGGACAGGGCTGTCACATCAGGCTTTGGCTGCGGCACTCCGGATGCGACCGTAGTTGAAATACGCAGCACAGGCGCCCTCCGACGACACCATCGGTGCGCCGAGTGGCCGCTCGGGCGTGCACAGCGTGCCGAATGCCGGACACTCGTGAGGTTTCATCTTGCCCCGGAGCACATCCCCGGCGTGACACTCCTCGGGTTCCGTAGCCGTCACGACCGAGACGCCGAACTTCTGCTCGGCATCGAACGCCGCGAATTCTCCCCGCAGGCCGAGTCCACTCGACGGGATCATGCCCACACCGCGCCACTGCCGATCGACCAGCCGAAACACCTTGCCGATCACGGTTTGCGCCGGTCGATTGCCTTCGCGCCGCACGGATCGTACGTACTGGTTCTCCACCTCGTGCCGACCCTCCTCGAGCTGCCTCACCGCCATCAAGATCCCTTCCAGGAGGTCGAGGGGCTCAAAGCCCGTTACGACGATGGGGACGCCGTATGTCGCGGCCAGCGGCTCGTATTCCGTCCACCCCATGACGGTGCACACGTGACCCGCTGCCAGAAACCCCTGCACGCGGTTGTCCGGGGACGCGAGGAGTGCGGTCATGGCTGGCGGAACGGTCACGTGGGAGACCAGCACACTGAAGTTGGTCACCCCGAGTTGCTTGGCGCGCCACACCGCCATCGCGTTGGCCGGTGCGGTGGTCTCGAACCCGACGGCGAAAAACACGACTTCCTTGTCCGGGTGCGCCCGCGCCAGCTCCAACGCATCGAGCGGGGAATAGACGATGCGTACGTCACCGCCGTTCGCCCGGACTTGAAACAGGTCCGACTCGCTACCCGGCACGCGCAGCATGTCGCCGAACGAGGTGAAGATCACGTTGGGGCGCGCCGCCAGGTGGAGGGCGCGATCAATCTGCTCCAGCGGCGTCACACACACGGGACACCCCGGCCCGTGGATCATCTCGACCGCATCCTGCAGCAGCTCGTCGATCCCCTGCTTCACGAGCGTGTGGGTTTGACCGCCACACACCTCCATCAGGACCCAGCGGCGCGATGCCGTGCTCCGAATCTGGTCGGCCAGCGACCGCGCGATCTTGGGATCCCGATACTCGGAGAGGTATTTCACTTCGCCGCCCCGCCCTCCATGCTGCGGTCGGCCACGTCGCCGAGCCAGTCGAGCTCGTCCAACTGGCTCATCTCCTTGAGAATCTCGAACGTCCGCTTGGCTTCATCCTCATCCACCTTCGATATCGCGAACCCGACGTGCACGATGGCGTAATCGCCCACCTGAACGTCCTCATCGAGGTACGCGAGACACACGTCACGCCGCACGCCGCCGAAGTCGATGGTCCCCATGCGGAGCCCCGCGTCGTCCTTGATCTCGACGATCCGTCCGGGAATACCGAGGCACATAGCTGGCTCCTACCTCTGTGAGTCGCGCGCGAGGACCGCGGCGGCCACGGCGGCCTGGCCGTAGCTGATGGCACCATCGTTGGGGCTGAGCGCCCGCGGCACCAGAACCTGCAGGCCCGCCGTGGTCAGACCCGACACCGTCCGATCCAACAGTCGAGCGTTCTGGAATACTCCCCCGCCCAATGCAACTTGACCGATCGCCATTGACTCCGCCAGGCGGCACGCCACGTCCACCGTGGCCCGCGCCACCGCGTCATGGAAGCCGGCAGCCAGCTCCGCCACGCCGGCACCATGGAGCGCTCGCTCGCCGAGGGCGACGAGGAGCGGGATCGGATCGAGCTCGAACCGGCCGTGTTCGACTTCGACCACCGTGAGCGGCAGCTCTACGCCTGCATGCCGTCCGGCGAGGGCCTCCAACTCCATCGCGGCCTGACCTTCGTAGTGGCAGCGGTGGCGAGTGCCCAGCACCGCCGCAGCCGCATCGAACAGCCTACCCATCGAGGAGGCGAGCGGCGCGTTGACCCTTCGCTCGATCTGCTGCTCGGCAATCACGCGCTCGGTCTCCGGGACCTCGGCAAAGGCCCGCGCGAACACCGGGGCGACCTCGGGAACTAGTGATAGATACCCGAGCGCCACGCGCCACGGTTGTCGAGCCGCTAGATCACCGCCCGGCAGGGGGACGTAGCGAAGCTGACACCGGCGCTCATAGCTCACGAGGTCGGCAACCAGGATCTCTGCTCCCCACACGGCCTCATCGTCACCGAACCCCGTCCCATCATATGCAATGCCGATCACGGGGCGCGTGACGCCGTGCTCGGCGGCCACCGCCGCGACATGAGCGTGATGATGCTGCACCGAGAGTGGCTCCCCCAAGCCGGCCTCCGCCGCCACTCTCGTCGACAGGTAGCCCGGATGGCGATCGCAGACTACGAGCTCGGGCTCGATGCGGAACAGGGTACCGAGCAGCCGAACCGACGCCGTGAAGTGCTTCAGCGTCTCGAGATTCTCGAGGTCGCCAATGTGCTGGCTCACATAGGCCGCCGCGCCGTGCGCCAGCGTGAACGTGTTCTTCAGGTGCGGTCCGACGGCCAGGACCGGTCGAGGCACCGGAATGGGCAGCGGGATTGGGAGCGGGGAGTAGCCCCGGGCACGCCGCAGGAGAATCGGACCATGCCCCGTCGGCCGCACGACCGAATCGTCGTACCGCGCGACGATCTCCCGATCATGCAGCAACAGGAGATCGGCGATGCCGCCGAGCCGCTGACGCGCGTCGTCGTTGGTTGTGGCGATCGGCTCCTCGCTCAGGTTACCGCTGGTCATCACGAGCGGCCGATCCACCAGCTCCAGCAGCAGATGATGGAGCGGGGTATAGGCCGTCATCACGCCGATGGTGTCGAGACCCGGTGCGACCGAGGGTGCGATGGGGCTCTCCCGATGCTGTCGCAGCAGCACGATGGGCCGCTCGGGCGACGTGAGGAGCCGCGCTTCCTCCGCACTCACCGTGCCGAGCCGCCGCCCCTCGGCAACGGTTCGGACCATGACGGCCAGTGGCTTCGTTTCCCGCGCTTTGCGATGCCTGAGCCGCCGCACGGCCTCGTCGTTGGTGGCATCGACGGCCAGGTGGAAGCCGCCGAGACCGCGAATCCCGACAATGCGGCCCGCCCGAAGCGCACCTGCCGCCGCGCCGAGCACGGCAGCAGCGTCGTCGGCGTCACCAGCGTCGCCTTCGAGCCAGATTCTCGGCCCGCAGGCTGGACAGGAGTTGCTCTCGGAGTGGTATCGCCGATCCCCCGGATCCCGGTACTCGGCAAGGCACGCGTCGCACTGCCGGAACACGCGCATCGAGGTTCGCTCGCGGTCGTAGGGCATCGCCTCGATCACCGTGAAGCGCGGTCCACAGTCCGTGCACGTAATGAACGGATAGTGATAGCGACGGTTCCTACGATCACCGAGCTCCGCGACGCAGGCGTCGCACATCGCGACGTCGGGGGAGACCGGCTGGCGCCGATCTGGCTGATCCATCGAGGTGATGATGCGAAACGCCGCGTACTGGCCCGGCCGGCTGACCTGTACGTCGAGCCGATCGATCTTGGCCAGGGGTGGTGCCTCGGTATTGATGGCACCGACGAACGCGTCGAGTTGCTCACCTGTCCCTTCGACGGCGATCCGCACCTCACCGGCTTCGTTGCGGACCCAGCCGGCGAGTCCATGTCGCATTGCCAAGCGATGGATGAATGGGCGGAACCCCACGCCCTGTACGACGCCGGTTACGGTGATCTCGAGCGCCGTCCGCTCCTGCGACTGCGTGGTCACCGCGTGTGGGCGTCGCGGACCTGGCGCTTCAGGAGAGCGTACCAGTCATCCAGGCCCTCCCCCGAGTGGGCCGAGGTGCGGAAGAACGTGAGCCCGTCATGCACTTCTCGTGCGATCGCCTCCGCTCGCTCGATGTCGAACAAGACGTGGGGCAGCAGATCGACCTTGGTGAACACGGCGTAGCGCGACTGCTGAAACATCTTCGGGTATTTCGCCGGCTTGTCCTCACCCTCGGTCACCGAAAACAGTACGATCTTCGCCGTCTCCCCGAGATCCCAATTCGCCGGGCAGACGAGGTTGCCGACGTTCTCGATGAAGAGCAGGTCGGTCGCCGCGAGATCGACGGCGTCGAGCGCCGTCTGCACCTGGCGCGCATCCAAGTGGCACGCACCCCCGGTCATGACAGCCTGGACCAGGCGGTTCGTGTGGGCGGCAAGGCGGTCGGCGTCGTTCTGGGTCTGTACATCGCCGGTCACGATGGCGATCCGCAGTTCCGTCCCCAGATCCTCCAGTGTCCGTTCAAGGAGCGTCGTCTTCCCCGAGCCTGGCGACGAAACGAGGTTGAAACATGCCACCCGGTGGTCGGAAAGCCGGCGGCGGACGGCGGCAGCCAGTTCATCGTTGCGCGCCATGACCCGCTCTCTAACGTCAATCGTGCGGACGGCCATCGTCGACCTCCAAATAGCTCACCCGGAGTACGTCCCCTGCCACACGGGCAATCACGGGTCGCGCCGCTTTGAAGGGGGGACTCGTGAGCAGGGTCTCGAGCCAGAACTCGAGGCTGTCGGCCTCGACGCCGGCACCATCACCGACTTCCAACCCGACCTCCACGATATTCGCGACCTGCTCCCGCGGAACATGCCGCTCCGCTATCGCGCAGACTTCGAGCGCCAGGCTCATCTCGTGCATGGACGATCGTCAGGGGGACGTGTCTACGGGCGTGCCCGGTGCCCCCATGCCTCCAGTCGTTCAATGATAGGGGTGACGAGGGAGCCGACGCCATCCCACGACCAGGCGCCTCGCCATGGTGGGTCAGTGCTCTCCGGTCTGCACCGCGACCGAAAGCACGTACGCAACCAGGTCCCACGTCTCGTCTTCGGTCAGCGCTTTCCACGCCGGCATGGGAGTGCCTCGGATTCCTTCTCGAATCACGAAGAAC
Organism: Gemmatimonadales bacterium; assembly: GCA_041602035.1. Classification (GTDB taxonomy): domain Bacteria; phylum Gemmatimonadota; class Gemmatimonadetes; order Gemmatimonadales; family GWC2-71-9; genus JAOTVV01. The sequence goes on from JBFIHA010000006.1 coordinate 117,585, forward strand.
GTTCGGCGTGAAGTCATGCGTGCACGCCAAGTCGGGTCAGTGAAGTCGGCCGCTGGTACCGACAGATGGCGTCGGCGCCCCCGGCCGTCCGCCCGCTCACCGTGGCACAGAGCACAGTGGTCTTGGAACAGTGCTCGCCCTCGTCGCTGCGCCTCGGCGGAGGCGATCCTCAGTTCTGGGACGACGACCGTGCGATAGGCTGGAGGCACCCCCGAGTCGTCACAGGCCCAGAGCCCGAGCAGCGCGATCCGTCCTACCACGGCGACCACCGGCGCCATCCGTCTTACGGAGGAGCCCATAGCCCAACCGATCTACCTCCTCGACGATCGCCTCCAATAGCCGCAGCATCTGCCGTTCGACGGCCGCCGAACGCGTCACCCGCACGTCTAACGACTCCGGAACCAACCCCAACAGGACGACACGCCGAGGATAGGCATCCAGCCAGCGCAGCGCATCCAGCAGCTCGGCCACGCCGACCTGATGGCACGAGAGGCGGTTGCGCACCGCCGGGCCCACGTCATCCCCGTCCAGGCGAACGAAGGAACCCGGGGGGTCTCCTGTCTGAATCGCATCGACCAACACGACGTCGTCGGTCGCCTGGAACTGTTCCAACAGTGCGAGACCCAGGGTCCCGCCGTCCACAACCCGAACCGCCTCGGGCGTCTCAAACTGCTGTCGCAGCAACTCCACGGCCGCGACGCCGAGGCCGTCGTCGCCGCACAGCACATTGCCCAGGCCAAGGATCAGAAGCGACCCGGAATCACGGTCGGAGGTCATCCTGCGCGATCACCCTCCTCCGCGGCAAGGTCCTCCGCCGATGCGAAGCGATACCCCGTGAACATCGAATCGATTGTCGCGTTCTTGGCCGACCGCGCGACCACGATCGCGGCGGATACGTGGTGCACCACAAAGGCCACCAGCAGCCACATGATCGTGTGATGCAGCCACCGTGCCGTCTGGGGCCCACCGAAGAGCGGCAGGAGGATCCCGAAAATCTTCATGGGGGAGCCCGCGCCAGCCTGAATCGAGAACATCGCATACCCGCTCAACGCCGCTGTGAGACACAGTATATAGACCAGGACGTACGTCAGCCCGGCCAGCGGGTTGTGGCCCACGAATCTCGGCGGGACGGGACGAAAGAAGAGGTAGAACTTGAACCACTCCCATGCGAGCTTCCAGCGACCGACGTTCGTCGGGATGAGCTGGTTCCACCGGGCGTAGCGATTCCCCATGAACATCCACGCGATCCGAGAGAGCTCGGACAAGGTGAACACGATTGCGGCGAAGAAGTGAATCGCCTGCACCGTCCCCATCACGAATTCCTGCCCGGCCGGGTCCGAGGCCACCATGAACGGATTACCGATGTAGTAGCCGGTCACCGCCAACACCACCAAAGCTGTGGCGATGAGCCAGTGGGTGATCCGAACCGGGAGATCCCACACGTACACCCGAGTGAGTCCCCGGTCCACCGCAGCAGGCGCCGTCGCCGTCATCGGATCCTCACCCGTGCAAGCTCACGACCGGTGCGGTCCACCACATGCACACCGCACGCGATGCATGGATCGAACGAGTGGACCGTCCGGAGGATCTCCAGCGGCTGCTCCGGATCTCTCACCGGTGTGCCGACAATCGCCTCTTCGTACGGACCACGTTGACCAGTGGCATCACGCGGTCCCGCGTTCCAGGTGCTCGGCACCACACACTGGTAGTTGGCGATTTCGCCGTTCACGATGTGCACCCAGTGACCAAGAGCGCCACGCGGGGCCTCATGGAACCCGGCGCCAGTGCACTCTTTCGGCCAACTCGACGGCTTCCACTTGGAGTTGTCGTGGATGGCCAGTTCGCCGCGACCCATGTTGTCGGCCAGCTCGTTGAGCCATCCCTCGAGCTTTTCGGCCAGGACCAGCGTTTCGATGCCCCGCGCAGCGACCCTGCCCAGCGTCGAGAACAGCGCCGCGGGGCCGACGCCGAGTTGTCCCAGCGCATACCCGACGAGCTCGCGGACACGTTCATGACCTGACCCGTAGGCGACCAGCATCCGCGCCAATGGACCCACTTCCATGGGCAGACCATCGTAGCGCGGCGCTTTGAGCCAGCTGTACTTCCCGTCCGTGTCCAACCACTCGTACGGCGGCTCGGGTCCCGTATAGCGAGGCTTGGTCTCGCCCTGCGATGGATGGAGCCCATCCTCATCACCGCCCTCGTACTCGAACCAGGAGTGCGTGACGTATTCGGTGATCTTCGCCGGATCGAGGGCTTCGACAGTGGAAAGATCCCGGTTCCTGATCACGCCGGACGGCAGGAACAACGGCGCGTTGGCGCCATCCGTTTCGGGGTATTCACCATATGCCAGGAAGTTGCCGACGCCTCCCCCATAGCTGGCCCATTCCTTGTAGAACGATGCCACCGCCAGCAGATCCGGGATGTAGACCTTCTCCACGAACACCAGCGCTTTGCGAATCAGTTCACGCATCGTGGAGATCGAGGTCATGTTGATCGACGCCTGTTTGTCGGGGTCGATCGGCGTCGCCATTCCACCCACCAGGAAACTCTGCAGGTGCGGATTTTTCCCCCCGAGCACGGCGTGGATCTTGATGACCTCCCGTTGCCAGTCGAGGGCCTCGAGATAGTGCGCCACCGCCAACAGGTTCGCCTCGGGCGGCAACCGGTACGCTGGGTGTCCCCAGTAGGCGTTCGCGAATGGACCCAATTGACCGCGCTCCACGAACTTCTGTACCCGGTCCTTCACAGCGGTGAAATACTTGGTGCTGGAAAGCGGCCAGTCGGAAATCGACTCGGCCAGTCGTGACGTCGCCGCGGGATTAGCCGAAAGGGCCGAGACGATGTCTACCCAGTCGAGGGCGTGGAGATGATAGAAGTGCACCACATGATCCTGCACCATCTGGGATGCCATGATCAGATTACGCAGCAGACGGGCGTTCGGCGGCGGTTCAGCGCCGATCGCGTTCTCGACCGCACGGATCGACGTGATCGCGTGCACGGTGGTACAGACACCGCAGATGCGCTGCGTGAATGCCCACGCGTCCCTCGGATCTCTGCCCTTCAGAATCAACTCGATACCGCGAAACATGGTGGCGGAGGACCAGGCGTTCTGCACCGTGCCGCCATCAACCTCTGCCTCGATGCGCAGGTGCCCCTCGATACGCGTGACGGGATCGATGACGATGCGGCTCATGACGGACCTCCTTTGGGCTGCGGCGCGGCAGCTGCCTCCTTCGCCCGAGCCGCCCGACGTCGAGACATCTGAACCAGACCGTGAGCCACGTATGCACCCGCCACGCCCGCGGCGGCGATGATTCCAACCGTGTCTGCGCTGGTGTGCACACCGAAGCCTGGGACGCCAGCGACGTGGCTGTAGAACGGCGTCATCTTGTCCCAGAAATCCGGCTCGGCGCAACCGAGGCAGGGGTGACCACAGCCGACCGGCCAACTGGTGCCCTCGTTCCAACCGACGCGGGGACAATTCTGGAAGGTGACCGGGCCCTTGCAGCCCATCTTGTACAGACAGTAGCCCCTGCGGTGTGCCTCGTCGCCCCAGTTTTCGACGTACTGTCCCGCGTCGTAGTGTGCGCGGCGCTCGCAGTTGTCGTGGATCGCCTTGCCGTACGCGAACAATGGTCGGCGATGGCGATCCGCCGGTGGCCAGCGGTCGAAGGTCACGTGGTATGTAATCAGCGCCGCCAGGTTTTCGGCGTTCGCAGGACAGGCCGGCAGGTTGATCAGGGTCTTCAGTCCAGGGACGGCATCCGCCACACTCAGCGCGCCGGTTGGGTTGGGAGCCGCCGCCGGCAGACCACCGAACGCGGCGCATGTCCCAATGGCGACGGTGGCTGAAGCGCCACTGCACACCTCCCTCGCAATCTGGAGTGCCGACCGCCCCCCGATGGTGCAGTACGCGCCATTGGCACCGGTGGGAATCGATCCTTCCACCACCGCGATGTACTGACCACGCTTCCCCTCAACCACGCCATCGAGAGCCGCCTCCGCACGATGACCGGCCGCCGCCATGATGGTCTCGTGGTAGTCGACCGACAGCGTGTCGAGGACGATGTCTGCCACGGTGGGGTGGGCCGCCCGGAGGAACGACTCGGTGTTGCCGGCACAGTCTTGGAACTCAAGCCATACCAGCACAGGCTTTTCCCCAGCAGCAATGGCCTGCGCGATCGTCGCTCTCGCGGACTTCGGGAGCGCGAGCACCGAGGCCATCACACCGCAGAAGCCGAGGAAGTCACGCCGGGAGACACCCCGTCGTTCCAACTCGCTCACGAACCAGCTATCCGCATGCGCCATAAACCCACCTCCGACAAGGAGCCAGGAATCGATCGTCCCATGGTGGGCGTCCGGAGAACCAAGCGCCGCTCACCGACCTGCACCTGCGGAAGACCTGGTGGGAGGCTCACACCACAGTTGCAGTCGTATCGTGAACGGCCCCGATCAGGCGGAGCCAACCGACGACGTCAAATCCACGCAACTGCGCCCATCCCTGGAGGAAACGTGCGCAGGTTCACGACCTACGGCGCTTGATGCGGCGCCAATGGGATACGCTCGTGGTGGTGACCATGAGGCGCAGGTGGGGGCAGATGCGGCACAACACGCTCACGGACCGCGCGGTGTCCGGTAACCCGAGCGCTGGACCGCACGCATGGGTGCAAAGGGGGCCCCCTCCCGGCCGGGGAATACCAAACCGGAAAACTCCCCTCGACGAGAATACGCCAAGGCTAAAGAATTCATGAAACCCGCATGAAGCTCTCCGTCTCCCGCGTCACCGGGGGTGTTCGACACGCACCGCCGTCTCCCCCAACCTCATGGTTTTCACGCACTTGCGGCAACTGACGACGCCACCCAGCTTCACGCAGTGCCACGGAGGTGATTGCTGCCCGAACCAGCCTCGAACTCGAACCGGCCTCCGGTAACCGATTCGCCCCGCGAACCACGCACGCCGTTCCAGTCGAACGGCGCCGATTCCGCACCGTCACGGTCGCCGGGATCGGGCAGCTTGATTACGGATGCGTGGCGTACCGGCCTTGGCTCCCGCCTCGTGGTCGTGCTCGGATTGGCGGTCACGGTGGCTTGGGCGCTGATCGTGTCCGCTGGCACCGTGAGATTCGTGCTGAGGACTGCGAGCAATCCCGGTCTGGCGTGGCCCATCAAAGCGGCGATGGTTCTTCTCGTGCCAATCGTGATGCTGTTCCTTGTCGTGTCCCTCCCCATGAACTGGATGGCGTTCCTCCTGGAGCGGCTGGACGAACACCGACGCAGGAGACACCGGCGTCGCGGGCCATCGGAATGAATTCGCTGGATCGATCGGGTGGCGGACGCGGTTCGCCTTGCCGATCCGGCGCCGCCGTTGTATCTGATGAGGGAGCATCTATCGAGGGGGCACACCCATGGGAGTTGGGCACGACTATCTCTCCCGCATTCACGAGGCGCTCAGGGAGTTCGAGGGCGCCGTCTGCGATCGGGAGAAGTTCAAGCCGCTCGAAAGCAAGGTCACCCGGCAGCAGGACGTCGATCACGCCCGCCAGAAGCTGATCGAGACCATCGTCGACATCGTCACCAAGGAACGGCTCGGCAAGAAGCAGAACTGAGCGGCCGCGCGCCGTGACCTTCCCACATGAGCCGGCGACGGCCGCCCCACAAGTGGGGCGGGCCGCTGCCGCCCGCGGGAATCGGTAACAGCGGGTTCAGTCGATGAAAGACATCCCCCAGGCGCTGCGCTCGGCGCTGGCCAATCGCTACGAGCTCCTCCGCGTGATCGGCCGCGGCGGGATGGCCACCGTGTATCTGGCGAACGACGTGCGACACCGGCGCACGGTGGCCGTCAAGGTCCTCAAGCCGGAATTGGCCGCCTCGCTTGGCACCGATCGGTTTCTCAAGGAAATCGAGATCGCTGCCGGTCTCACCCATCCGCACATCGTGCCACTGTACGACTCAGGTGAGGCGGATGCGTACCTCTATTACGTTATGCCCTTCATCGAGGGAGGCTCGCTGCGGACGCGCTTGGACCAGGACAGCCCCGCAGACCTCGACGGCGCATTGTCGGTGTTACACCGGGTTGCCGGGGCGCTCACCTACGCCCACCGCCGCGGTGTCGTCCATCGGGACATCAAGCCCGAGAACATCCTGTTCGCGGAAGGCCACCCTATCGTCGCCGACTTCGGCATTGCCAAGGCGGTCAGCACAGCAGGTGGTGCGCTGCTCACGCGGACCGGCTTTGCGCTCGGGACCCCTGGGTACATGAGTCCGGAGCAGGCCGCTGGCGTGCGAGACCTCGACGCACGCACCGACGTGTTCAGCCTCGCCTGTGTCGTCTACGAGATGCTGATCGGCGAGACGCCGGGGATGTGGCTCACCGACGAGGCGGTGAAGCTGGGACGGTTCATCGACGCCTCGCCGGAGCACCGCGATCGGTTGGACCGCCTCTCCGGATCGGTGGAGCAGGTGCTCGTCAAAGCCCTCGCCCTCCAGCCCGATCGCCGCCACGCTACGCCGGCCGAGTTCGCGACGGCCCTCACCGACGCGACGGGGAGAACTGACCGCTACGAGGAATCGGAGGTCCGCCGCATCATTGGCCGAGCCGCGGAGATGCAGGCCGAACGCCCGACGGAGGAAGGCGCGTTGTCCGTGGGCGCGATGGAGCAGGTGGCCGCCGAGGTAGGGATCTCCCCGGCCCGTGTCCGCGACGCCGCGCTCGAGATCCGGCAGCCCCCGCCTCTGCCAATGACCCGCGAGCCACCGACCGGCTGGTCGTGGTTTCTGGGGCGGCCGCACAAGCTCACGATCGAGCGAGTGGCGGACGGGGAAGTGCGGGAGGAGGAGTTCCCGTTCCTGGTTGACGAGATTCGGCGAGCCATTGGAACCGTGGGCATCGCGAGCACGTTCGTGCGATCGGTCGCGTGGAGCACGGCGCCGCCGGGTCAGGGTACCGGCCGCAACGTGCAGATCACCATCGCCCCGAGAAACGGGGAGACCCGCATCCATATCGAAGAGCACTTCGCGAACATGCTCGGTGGCTTGTACGGTGGCCTGTTCGGGGGCGGTGGCGGTGCCATCGCCGCCGTGGCCATGGCCGTCGGCATGGAATCGCTCCACATGCCCGTCGTCGCGGTCGCGGGAGCTGTGGTCGGGTTGGGAGGCTTCTACAGCTTGGCGCGGTGGATCTTCACGCAGATCTTCGGAAAGCGCAAACGCGAGCTCCACGCGCTCGCCGACCGGCTGGCAGAACAGATCACCCTCAGTACCAGAGAGCATCTGAACCGGGGAGATGCGTCCCGCCGGCTCCAACCGTGACGGGAGCCGCGTAACGGCCCGGGGGCTCACGCGGCCGACACTCCCGAGCGTGCCGACACCGGCCTAGCTTCACACACGATCCAGCAACCGACGGGGGAATCCATGGGCAAGGCAAGTATCCCAGATGCAGCATCCTTCGAGAAGCTGGGCGCCTTCTATCTCGGGCGAGGCTATGACACTGCAGCGGGCGGTACCACCGACGAGCTGCTGCTGTACGATGCCAAGGACCTGACCACGCACGCCGTCTGCGTCGGGATGACCGGCAGCGGAAAGACTGGGCTGTGCATCTCGCTGCTCGAAGAAGCCGCTATCGACGGCATTCCCGCGATCGCGATCGATCCCAAGGGCGATCTCGGAAACCTGCTGCTCACGTTTCCAGACCTGCGACCGAATGATTTTCGGCCGTGGATCGACGAGGCAGAGGCAGAACGGAAGGGATCGACGCCCGATGAGTACGCCGCGGCCACCGCCAAACTCTGGGAAGAGGGCCTCGCGAAGTGGGGTGAAGACGGGGATCGTATCAGGCGCCTGCGCGCGGCGGCGGATTTCGCCATCTACACTCCCGGGAGTACCGCCGGCCTTCAACTCACTGTGCTCAAGTCCTTCGCCGCACCCCCAGCCGCACTGCTCGAGGATGGTGATGCATTGCGGGAGCGGGTCATGGCGTCCGTTTCGGGGCTCCTCGCCTTGATGGGCATTACGGCCGACCCGGTCAAGAGTCGCGAGCACATCTTGCTCTCGACGCTGCTCCAGACGGCGTGGACCGCTGGCCGCGACCTGGATCTGCCTTCGCTGATCGCGCAGGTGCAGGCGCCACCCGTGGACCGCATCGGCGTCATGGACGTCGAGGCGTTCTATCCCAAGGAGGATCGACTCGACCTCTCCATGCGTTTGAATGGGCTCGTCGCTTCGCCCGGGTTCGCCGCGTGGTTGGAAGGGGAACCGCTCGACATCCCCCGCCTGCTGTGGACGGCGGACGGACGACCCCGTATCGCGGTACTCTCCGTGGCACACCTCTCCGACGCGGAGCGGATGTTCTTCGTGACCGTGCTGCTGAACGAAGTGGTGGCATGGATGCGCACGCAGGCGGGGACCCCAAGCCTCAGGGCACTGCTCTACATGGACGAGGTGTTCGGCTACTTCCCGCCGTCGGCCAACCCTCCCTCTAAGACACCCATGCTGACCCTGCTCAAACAGGCCCGGGCGTACGGCCTGGGCGTGGTGTTGGCAACACAGAACCCGGTCGACCTGGACTACAAGGGCCTGGCAAACACCGGTACGTGGTTTCTGGGACGGCTTCAGACGGAGCGCGACAAATTGCGCGTCATCGACGGCCTGGAGGGTGCCTCCACCACCTCAGGCGCCGCATTCGACCGCCAGGAGATGGAGCGCATCCTATCGGGCCTGAAGGGCCGAGTATTCCTGATGCACAACGTGCACGACGATGGGCCGATGCTGTTCCACACCCGATGGGCGCTTTCGTACCTCCGGGGCCCATTGACGCGGAACCAGATTCAGGCCCTCATGGCTGATCGCAGGCCGGAGACGCCCACGGCTCGAGACACCGCGGGGCAAACATTGAGGGCCACCACTGCCCGCCCGACGCAGCACGCCACCCGACCCGCGGTCCCCACAGAGGCCAAGGAGTCGTTTGCGGCGGCCGCCGGAGGTGGTCCTTCCGGTGCCCGGTTGCTCTATCGCCCCGCCGTCCTCGGCATCGGCGACCTCCACTTCGCGAACGCCAGGGCCGGTGTCGACCTCTGGGAAACGGTCTCCTACCTCGCCCCGCTCGGTGACGACCCACCCGCCGATATCTGGAAGGAATCCGAGCGCGTCCCGCACGGCGACGTGGAGACCCAGGACCAACCCGCGAGCAACGCGGCCTTCGCCGAGCTTCCGGCGCGTGCCACCAATCCCAAGAGCTACGGGTCGTGGGAGAAGGCGTTCAAGACCCACCTCTATCGTGATGGAGCACTCACACTCTACAAGTGCCGTAAGCTGAAGTTGACGAGTGAGCCGGGTGAGTCCGACGCCGATTTCCGCGTGCGCGTGCGACAGGCAGCACGCGAGAAGCGCGACGAACAAATCGAGAAACTCCGCAAGCGGTACACGCCCAAGCTCGCGCGGTTGCAGGAGCGGATCCGGAAAGCCGAAGAACGGGTCGGACGCGAGAGGTCACAATACGACCAGCAGAAGATGCAGACGGCCATCTCGATGGGTGCCACCGTGCTCGGCGCGTTGTTCGGGCGGCGGGTCGCGAGCGTCGGCACCGTCGGCCGAGCAACGACCACCATGCGAGGCGTGGGACGCGCAGCGCGGGAGAAGGACGACATCGCGCGCGCCAGACGTGACCTGGAGGCCCTGCATGAGCAACTGGCGGGCCTCGAGCAGGAGTTTGCCGGCGAGACGGAGGCACTGGACGATCCAAGCGCCGACGACTATGAGATCACAGAACAACTCATCCGGCCGCGGAAAAGCGATATCGCGGTGGGGCGCGTCGCCCTGACGTGGCTCCCCTGGTGGGTCGACCAGAACGGGGTGGCGACTCCGGCGTTCCGCTAGCGCCGACACGGGCCGCGCGGCATCGCCCGTGTCGGCCAGGGTGCGGAACCGTCCAGCGGATCAGTACGTGATGATCGGCGGTAGCTCCCGCGCGTGGCGAACCCACTTCGCCACCGACTTCGGGCCCGGAGTCATGCGGGTGAGCCGCCGTGCCCGATTCACGTCCTTGAGCTTGGCAGCCAAGTTGTCGGCGTTCCGATTTCGCAGCTCGCGGACCGTATCCACGCCCGACCCTTCCAGCAACTCGGAAAACTCGGACCCGATCCCGGGAATCCGCATTAAGTCTGCCAGGTTCACCCATTTCAACAGAAGCGCGTCGCTCACTCCCGTCTTGGACGCCACAGCTTGACGTCCAGGGCCGCTGGCACACTGCCTCAGCAGATCCGCCGTGGTCCTTATGCCTACCACCGCGAGCTTCTGCGCATACGACGGTCCGATTCCCTCGATTTCCTCGATCTTGTATGCCATCTCTCCTCCCTCGTCGATGTTCTCGAGCAAGGTGTTCCGCGGTGATGCGCTGAATTTGTTGTGCTGCGCACGCCAGGGCAATCCGCGCTGCACGGGGTGCCTCGCACAGGTCGGGGTCCTCGCGCAATTGCCCCGACCGTTGCTACTTTGAATTCATGAGCGAACCACAACCTTCCGTCGTCGTGTTGTACAATCACACGGGCGAAGACGACTACGAGCGACTCGAGCACGTCGACCCGAAGGCCCTCGACTTCGAGCCGGAATACGACATTCGCGTCACCACGGTCCTCGACGAGTACAAAGCGGTCGCGAGTGCGCTTCGGCAGGAGGGATATCGCGCTCGCCTCTACAACGTGCGCGAGGATCTCCGACGGCTCGAGCGGCTCCTGCGGCGAAACCCACCGGACGTCATCTTCAACCTCATCGAGCATTTTCACGACGACGCGGAACTGGAACCCGCGGTTGCGGCGCTGTTCGACCTCCACGAGGTGGCGTACACGGGGGCGCCGCCGTTCGCCCTCTCGCTGTGTCACAAGAAAGGGCTCACCAAGCAGGTGCTGGTGCAGAACGGCGTCCCGACGCCGCGCTTCGTCTCCGTCGATGAGCCGCGCCTGCCGAAGCGGCCCAAACTCAAGTTCCCCCTCATCGTCAAACCTGCCCGCGAGGACGCAAGCTCGGGAGTGGAACGCGAATCGGTGGTGCATGACGACAAGGAGCTTCAGAACCGCCTCCAGTACGTGTACGACGAATACGGCATCCCGATCCTCGTCGAGGAGTTCATCGAGGGGGAGGAACTGCACGTACCGATACTCGGCAATGACCCTCCGGAGATCCTGCCACCGATTGCGTGGGACTTTTCCGGATTGCCGGAGGGATATCCACACATCATCACGTTCGCCGCGAAGTGGAACCCGTTGTCCGAGGCATACCATCGGGTCCACTCGGTGTGTCCACCCGATCTCCCAAAGCGCATTCTACGCAAGGTCGAGAAGGTGGCACTCCAGGCTTACGAAGTGACAGGCTGCAGGGACTACGCCAGGCTCGACGTGCGGATCGGTGACGATGGAAACGCGTATGTGTTGGAGATCAATCCCAACCCCGATCTGACTGAGGGCGTCTCGTTCATGGAGTCGGCAGAAGTCGCCGACTACACGTTCGGTGAGACGCTCGCCATGATCGTCGACATGGCACTGGAACGGAAGGAAGAAGCGGACGAGGTCCGTCGCCTTCGACTTGAACGTCAACAGCAGCAGCGCGAGCCCGTCAGCCCGGAGGGCCTACGCGCGTCACTGCAACGTCTGGAAACCGACCCTGATGAGAAGAAGGACGCACCCAAGGGCCCCAACAAGGCGAAGCACACAGGGAAGCAATCCGACCTCTGAGCGCGGGGCCGCTCCCGGAGCGGCCCCGTCGGCTCCGAGCCAGTAAGGGGGTCTACCCGAGTGTGATGACGTTCTGTGCAGCGGGGCCTTTGTCCCCTTCTACTATCTCGAACTCCACCTGCTGCCCTTCTTTCAACGACTTGAAGCCCTCACCCTCGATGGCCGAAAAATGGACGAAGCAGTCCTTTTCACCGTTCTCGGGGGTGATGAAGCCGTAGCCCTTCTTGTCGTTGAACCATTTGACCGTGCCGTTCATGCGCATCTCAGGCACTCCTTGCGAAACGGTACCATCCTGAGCCCAACGCGTGCCAACCGCTCCCGTCCGCTAACGTAGTCCTCGGCGCAAGGGTCCGGAAGAGAGGCCCAACTCCTCGTGGACCGCTTGCGGCGGTTGAGGTCATCCCTACCTTCACAGCAACTCTGGAAATGGAGAACCTACCGTGCAGCGCCGAGATTTCGTCCAGGCAGCGGCGGCTGGTGCGGTCTCCCTGGGTCTCTCACCCGCACCGCTCAGCGGAGTCGACGACTCCTTCACGTTCGTGCACCTCGCCGACCCGCACATCCAGCCGGAACTTCGCGCGTCGGAAGGGTGCCGGCAGTGTTTTCAGCACGTCAATGCCCTGAAGCCCGACTTCGCCATCAGTGGCGGTGATCTCGTCTTCGACGTCATGGAAACGGGCCGTCGCCGGGCCGACATGCTGTTCGACCTGTATCGTCAGACGGCCGCGGCACTCGACATGCCCCTGTACGACGTCATCGGCAATCACGATGTGCTCGGAATCGACCCCGCCAGCCCGGTTCCCTACTCCGACCCACTCTTCGGCAAGAAGCTCTACGAAGACCGTATCGGTCCGCGCCACTACTTCTTCGACCACAAGGGATGGCGATTCGTCGTCCTCGATTCGATCGGTACGGGACCGAACCCCAAGGACGGCTACTACGGGCTGATCGACGAGGCGCAAGTGGAGTGGTTGGGATCGGTACTGGAGGGCGCCGGAGCCGGAACGCCCATCGTCGTCGCAACCCATATACCGGTTCTCACCGCCTTCATGGCCTATGCCCGGGGGACGACGGTCGCACCGCCGCGGAGCGTGGTGGTGACCAATGGCAAGGAGATCATGGAGTTGTTGCGCCGCTTCCACGTGAAAGCGGTCCTGCAGGGCCACACGCATGTGCGGGAGATCATCGAGTATCAGGGCTGCAAGTACATCACGTCGGGGGCCGTGAGCGGCAACTGGTGGAAAGGCGCACGCATGGGCCACCCCGAGGGGTTCGGCCTGCTCACGGTGCGGGGAGGGGAGGTCGAGTGGGAGTACCGGCTGTACGGATTCAAGGCGGAATCTGAGCCGTAGGCAGCGAAGAAGCCGCCACGGGGTGGAGGCGCCCGTCCTGGCCGCCCTCCCCCACCCCATCCGGTTCGGCCAGCAGGACGCTACTTCTTCTTCGTTCCCTTCGTCTTCGTTCCCTTCCTCTTCGTTCCTTTTCTCTTCGTTCCCTTCTTCTTCGCACGGCCCTTCGTCGCGCCGCCACGAGCCTTGCGTGCGGCGACCCCGGCGGCCACGGCGACGCCCGCAGCAGCGGCCGCGGCACCAGCGGCCGTGAGTGCCTTCCGGACTTTCTTCTTTCGGCGGGTCGACTTCGCCGCTTTCACCTTCTTCTTCACCGCCTTCGCCGCACGGCGGGCCCCAGCCTGCGTGCGCTTGCCGGCCGTCGTGGCCGCGCGTCTGGCACGCTTCACTCCTCGCCGCACCGCCTTCTTCGCCTTGGTCGTCCTGCTCGCCATGGTCTCCCCCATCGTTCCCGAGTGTCGAATGGTCTCACCCTAACATACCCGTCCCGCGCACAGCCGGTCAGGGCCGGGGGCCGGCGGGGAGATTTTCCTGCAAATAACGGGTCAACAGCCCGTAGACGTGCCGCGTCGTGCCCCGGCCCTCGAAAATCCCGTGCGATCGATTCGGATACGCCATCATGGTGAAGTGCTTGCCATGTTCGATCAGCGTGTTCACCAGCGCTTCCGTGCCTTGGTAGTGCACATTGTCGTCCCCCGTCCCATGCACCAGCAGCAGATTACCCTCGAGGCCCTCAGCAAACGTGATCGGCGATCCCTGCTCGTACGCGTCGGGCGTCTCGGCCGGTAAACCCGTGTACCGCTCCTGGTAAATCGTGTCGTAATAGCGCATGTCGGGGACCGGCGCCACGGCCATGCCGGTGTGGTAGATGTCGGGATAACGAAACATCGCGTTCAGCGTGCTGGACCCGCCGCCGCTCCATCCCCAGATGCCGATGCGATCCGGATCGACGAACGGAAAGCTGTCGACAATGGCACGGACACCCATGGCCTGATCGCGCGACGTGAGCACACCGATCTTCTGGTAAACCGACTTTCGCCACACTCGGCCTCGTGGCACCGGCGTGCCGCGATTGTCGAGGCTCATGACCAGGTACCCCAGGTCGGCGAGGTACTGGTGCCACAGCATCAGCGTGCCGCCCCATCGATCGGTGACCGTCGTCCCCCAGGGCTCGCCGTACACGTAGAACAGGACCGGCCACTTCTTGGACGGGTCGAAGTCGCTCGGCTTCATCAGCCAACCGTCTAAGACCGCGCCGTCGACCGTGCGCACGCGGAAGAACTCCGTGGGGTGCCGTTTGACGGCAGCGACCTTGGCGCGGAGTTCTGCGTTGTCTGCGAGCGTTCGCACGGTCCGGTGCGACGGGAGCTCCACCAGCGTGATCTCGGGCGGGGTTTCGGTCGTCGAGAACGTGTGAAAGGCCCACCGCCCGTCTGGCGAGACGTCGTACGCGTGCCAGCCCGGGCGACTGGGTGACAGCCGTTCGGGTTTGCCCGAACCCGCGAGACGGGCACGATACAGGTAGCGACGAGTGGGCTCGTCCGGCGAGGCGATGTAGTACACCCACCCGTTGCGTCCGTCGAGCAGTTCGATACTCATGACGTCCGTGTTGGGCGGCGTGACCGCCTTCAGCCCCCGTCCATCACGATTGAGGGTATACAGCCGCCGCCAGCCGTCCCGCTCGCTCACCCACGTGAGCTGCCGCCCATCGTTGAGCCAGTGAAGATCATCGACGACGTCGACCCAGGCGGTCTCAGTCTCGGTGAGGAGAGTCCGAACGGTGCCGGTGGTTGCATTACCCAGCATCACCGTGAGGGTATTCTGGAGGCGATTGAGATGCTGCAGGACGAGCTCGTCGGAGCGTGCCGCCCATTCCATCCGTGCGAGGTAGTAGTTCCTGGAGTCTCCCTCCACGCGGAGCCACGTCGTTGCGCCTCCGGCGGCCGCGACGACGCCCACCCGGACCGCCGAGTTGGTCGTGCCCGCCTTGGGATACTGAATGGGAATCGTGTACGAGTACAGGGAGTCCGTCGTGTTGAGCAGTAGGAAATCGCGGACGCCGCTGGCATCGAGCTGCCAGTACGCGATCTTGGTCCCGTCCGGACTCCAGCGGAATCCGTCAGCCGGCGTGGTCGATCCAAAGAAGAACTCTTCCTCGTACACCCAGTCAAAACGCCCGTTGAGAACGGTGCGCGATCCGTCGGAGGTCAGCCGGGTCTCCTCTCCGCTGTCGAGATCCTGGACATAGATGTCGTTCTCGCTCACATAGGCCACACGTGTACCGTCAGGCGAGAATTTGGCATACATCAGGGACGAACCCGGCCGGCTGGTCCCCACCTGCCGCAGGCGGCCCGTGGATCGATCGAGCACCCAGTAATCGCCGCGCGTGTTGGATCGCCACACACGACGCGAGTTGGTGAAGATGAGAAGCCGGGTGCCGTCGTCCGACCACCGGTACTCCTGGATCGTCATTGGCCGATCGAGTCCGGTGGGCACGAGGGCCGACGCACTCACCATCACGTCCGAGGCAGCGGTGGCGGGATCGTGCCGAACGATGTCGATTCCGCCGCGAACTGTCGTGGACGGTTCGAGCGTGGTGTACGTCCCGTCCTCGAGCCAGCGGACCTGCCCTAATCCCCGAGGGAAGAACTCGCCGGAGGCGAACAGGCCGTCGAGGGTGAGCGGCGTGACCTCCTGTGCGTCGAGCGGGTGGGAAACGCTCAGCACGAGCGTGAGGGTCAGCACCCAATTAGCGGTCGTACGAATCGGCGTGATAAGGAGTGGATTCATCGTAACTCTACGAATTGGGGTGTTGTGTAACTCTACGATTTAGGGTGTTGTCGAACGCGCGCTCAGGCTCCCGTCGCGCGGTTCAATAGACGGCGAGCGAGTATGGCGCGCGCACGACCCACAGCGGCGTCCGCCGCCGGCACATCGAGTCCGTAGGTGTCTGCCACGAAGCGTAGCCACCGGAGCACCGTCCTGGCCTTGGATCGGCTGCCGCCCGAGTTGGTGTCGGCGACGGTGTCGAGCAACGCAAGCTCGTACCTGCCGAAAAACTCGCCGGGACTGACGGAGCCCCCGACGCTGCCCGGGAATCCTGCGGGGCGACACAGATTCAACGCATCGTCCACGTATCGGTCCCATTCGGCCACCACCGGACGGTTTTCCCATTCCTGCAGGAACCTGGCCCGCGCCACCGTGAACCGCGGTCGGGTGTGCGCCAGGGCGCGGGGGACGACAGGATGCAGATCGTAGATGGGAGTCCCGCGTCGCGATCGGCGTCCGGGCCGATAGGCCAACAACTCGCGTAGGAACTCCCACGGGATGATTCGAAATATCGACGGATGCCGGCTGTCGAGGATGACATAGGTGTCGTCCTCTTCGTACACCGCCGTGACCCAGTGATCCCACTGTTCGATGCACAGCAGGACGGGTACGCCGTTGCCGAGTTGCTGGTTGAGCACACGTCGCGTGGCGTCCGCATCGCGGCGCCGTACCGTCCCGAGCACACAGCCAAACCGGTCGGCGGCCCGCTCCAGCTCGGATTCGTCCGTCCCATGTTCGTTGGTGCCCGCAATCCGCGCAATGGCATCCTCGTCCGCACGAATGCCCAACGCCAACAGCGCGTACTTGAGCGCAAACGGGCCGCACAGCCACGAGTTCGGTTGCGTGTAGATGCTCATGATGACGTTCCAAAGTTACCAAGCGCGGCACCGGATGTGGGATGCCGGGTGCGGTTGCCACATCAGGGCCGTGACGCCAAGATTCGCGATCCGCTCACAGGAGTACCCAATGCCCATCATGGTGACTCTGGTGGTCGTGTCCCTCCTTCCGATCTCGCCGCTTGCGGACACATCCATCCAGAACTCCGTCGACATTCGGGAGTGGCTCGTCCCCTGGGAGGCCTCCCGCCCACGCGACCCGTACGTCGGACCGGACGGGAAGGTGTGGTTCGTCGGCCAGCGCACGGACTACGTCGCGTCGCTCGACCCGACGACCGGGACGTTCACGCGGTTCGAGCTCGAGCCCGGGACCGGCCCCCACAACCTGATCGTCGACAGCCGCGGCATGGTGTGGTACGCCGGCAATCGGAACGCGCACATCGGCAGGCTCGATCCGTCGACCGGAGCCATCACCAAGTTCCCCATGCCGGACCCGGCGGCCCGCGACCCGCACACGCTCGTGTTCGACCCGGACGGCGACATCTGGTTCACCGTGCAGGGCGGGAACTTCGTGGGGACGCTCGACGTCGAATCCGGGAGTGTGCGGCTCGTCGCGGTCCCCACCCCACAGGCCCGCCCCTACGGCATCAAGGTGGACCCCGGCGGCCGGCCCTGGATCGTGCTGTTCGGCACGAACAAGATCGCGACGGTCGATCCCGGCACGATGGCGCTCCGGGAGTACGTGCTGCCGCGGGCCGAAGCGCGCCCCCGCCGGCTGGAGCTCACCCCCGACGGCGGCGTATGGTACGTCGATTACGCCGCGGGGTTCCTGGGCCGGATGGATCCGGAATCCGGGGACGTCCGAGAGTGGCCCGCTCCGAGTGGGCGATCGTCCAGACCATACGGCACCGCGCTGGATCACCGCGGTCGCATGTGGTTCGTCGAGTCCGGCCCCGATCCCAACCAGTTCGTGGCGTTTGATCCGGCGCGAGAGGCCTTCTTCGGCATCACCGCAATTCCGAGCGGTGGCGGCACGGTGCGCCACATGTACTTCGATCCCACCACCCGGGCGATCTGGTTCGGCACCGACACCAATTACATCGGACGGGTAATCGTCCCGTGACCGCGGTGCGCACACTCGCCGTCGGGATGCTCGCGGCGGTGGCCATCGCCGCCGCCTACGGCGATGGGCCGCCGCCCGGTCACACCGGCGGGTTCGGCGAGCCCACGTGCCGATACTGCCACGCGGACAAACCACTGAACGATCCGGGTGGCGCCGCTGCGATCCTCGGCCTACCGGAGGCCTTCCAGCCGGGCACGACGTACGAGCTCACTGTGGCCGTCACCCGACCGGGGCTCGCACGCGCCGGGTTTCAACTCGCGGCCCGCTCATCGCGGTCCGAGGGCTCAGTGGTCCAAGCCGGTGAGTTCCGCGCTCCCGGACCGGAGATGACCATCGTGCGCCACGAGGGCATCGCGTACCTGCAGCATACCCCCGACGGCACCCAAACGGCTCGGCCGGACACAGCGGTGTGGTCGCTCGAGTGGACCGCACCGCAGGCATCGGCCCTGGTGACCTTCCACCTCGCGGCGAACGCATCCAACGACGACGGCTCCGAGTTCGGGGATTTCGTCTACGTGGTGGAGCGGAAGGCGGCGGCGGCGCGACGATAAAAGCCGGGGCTGACCCCGGTGGGTCAGCCCCGGCTCCCTGCCTGCCAATCTGTGTTATCTGGTCGTTGGCGTCTGACTCAGCAGCGTCGGAATGCCGAACGTGAGTTCCGCGTAGGTGCGGAAATCTGGGAACTCGGTATTCCCCTGCGCCCCCTTCCCGAGCTGCAAGACCCCGTAGTACCCCACCGTACTCTTCGCCGGGTTACCCAGCTCGATCTGGAAATCGTACGGATCGCCGCTGTTGAGCGCCCGCTTGATTTCGTACACCACATGGCCTGTCTCCGAATCCACCCCGAACGCGGCACTACCCAGCGGCGGTTGTGTCGGATCGGGCAGGCTGCAATCGGACTGGCCGTTCTTCGACGCGCAGCTTGCGGGAATGTACCGGTCGGTGAAGACCCAATTGCCCTGCTTGTCTCGCTCGAACCGCAGCACGTCGTCGAACTCCTCCGAGAGCCCGTCGTTGTTCGTGTCGATCCCGAACAAATCGTCCGCGTCATTGTCGAACACGAAACGCAGGGCGTTGTTGATGCTCGGGTCCGCGACAACCTCCAAGGCGAGATACAGGTTCTCGCAGTCGTTGGTGGCGTAGAACCACGCGTCGGTCTGCCCACCCGAGATCTTCACCGGGACGTACTCACCTTCGCCGTAGTGGTCGTTGCCGTCGATCGTGCCGTCGACGACCGCACCCGCCACACCCGCCTCGCAGACGATGGCGTCGAACTCGAGGCGCCCGGTGCCAAGCAGCACGGGGTTCCCGAAGTGGTTGGCGAACGCGCCGGAGCCGCCCTCGGCGGCTGTCAAACCGATCCCGAAGCCGTTGGCTTCGAGCGTGAGCAGCCCGGCGGGACTCAGAGGCCACGGCACGGATGCTTGGCCGTTCGACCCAGTCACCACCGAAATGATGGCGGGCACGAGGGGATCGCCTTCGAGCACGGTGAAGTTCACGGTCGCGCCGGCCACCGGCAGGGGCGCGCGCGTTTCGCCGGCCGCCACCGGGTCGTCCAGTACCAGCACGGTCGGATTGACCACGTCCCCGACCTCGCCGATCGCCGGGTTGATCCACTGGTACTTTTCCATCTGCGCCGGCAGCGCCCAGGCGAACTTCAAGATCTCGGGCGGGAACTCTTGCTGCTGCTGCACCGCGTTCGGGAGTGCCGCGGACGCCCCTGCTTCACAACTCGTTCCGACGAGTTGGATCTCGTCGAATCCGGCCACGCCGGATCCGGTCTCGCACGATAGCGTGGTGGACCCGCCGAACCCCTTGTGGGTTGCCCCCAGGGGTGGTGGGCTGAACCACGGGCCGAGGGCATGCTCGAACTTCCGCCAGGCGGCGCGGGCGTAGTTGCGTGCCCGCTCGTCGATGGATGCGGTCGCCCCGGCAAACAGGTCGAAGTTGGCGCAATCGAGAAACCCCGACGCGGCCGTCGGCAGCGACTGCACGTTCCCATCCGGGAATTGAATGTGGAGCTGCGGTAGCTCCGCCTGTGCCGGTGGCAAGCCGTCCGCATCCAGACATGCCGCGGCGATGCCCTCCCTGAGGAGTCCAGTGAACTCCGTCTCGCCCTGGACCGTGATGCGGAGACAGCCCGGGAACTGCGGAAGATCGACATCCAGATAGTCCACGCGACCGTCGGTGAGCGGACACTCCACCAACTCGACCACGAACAGATACGTGTTCACCAGCGACTGCGCCTCCACCTGCAGCCCGCACAGCTCACCCTCGCACACCAGCGTGCCGCCGTTGGGACCCAGGAAGCCCTCCGTGCAATCGACCACCTCGCTCCCGTCGAGCCCGCACAGTGCGCCCTTTTCGATGCGGAACTTGATCGGTCGAGTGTTCCCGTTGTTGAACTCATAGATGGGAAGCTGCTCCGGGTTGCGCGGCACCTCCGCGCCTCCGGACACCGGACGCACGTCGCGGTAGCCGAGCACGGTCTCGAAGACCTTCACGCACACACGGTAGTCGTTGCCCTCGGTCAGATTATCCGACCCGGTATTCCACTCGACCTGATACACCTCGGTCACCGGGTCGACACTGATGGCGCTCGAGGGGTACGTGCGCACCACCGTGCCGAATCCGCAGCCCGGCGTTACGGTCGGGTCGACCGGCGCGTGCGGTCCCAGGTCGCGAATCTCCACGGTGGGCTGGCTGAACGCGTTGAAGTCCCCGTTGAAGCTGGCCGGCGTCGGCACCAGGGGCGGCAGGAAGAAGAAGTGCGGATTGGAGGGAAACCCGGTATGGGTGTGGACGGCATCGGACACCGCGAAGTTGGTGCCATCGGGTGCCGGTGGCAGGGTGTCGGTACAGCCGGCGGCGAACGCCGCGGCCACCGTGAGCAGCACTGCACGCTTCATCTGAGCCCCCCTGGGTCTTCGAGACACGGCGAGCGAGCGACACGCTCGGACCGACCACCTCGCTTGGCTAAAGCGGGCGCGTTCGGCTTCAGTGGCTCGCCGTTGGGTCGTATCGTGATCGGGCATGCGCCCGTGTTGGCCCTAGGATGATCGATCGGTGGGAGCAAGCGCCACACCACCGGCGCACGCGTTCCCCTGCGACCGCGAACACCTTATCCGATAGTCGGTTAGCGCCAATCTCGACAGAAAACATCTCGTTTCAGCGTGTGGCCCGACTGCGACATTTCCCCAGCCTTGTAGGAGTAGCCTGTGCCTCAACCGCCACCCACGACCTCGCTGAAGCGGGGGTGATCACGAATCGACCGCCACCACCACGTCCCGGCGGCCTCGCGGAAATCGTGGTCGGGGTTGGCCGCCCCCACCCGCTTGAGCAGGTCGATGGACTCGTCGAAATCCCCGATCAGTGTCCGGAGGTAGGCCTCGAGCGAGATCAGCTCGAGCTCGGGATCGAATTGTGGTCGGACCTGTTGGCGCGCCGCCAGAAAGAGACTCCGAGCGCTGTCGGCCATCCCGGCCCGGCCCACGATGCCCGCCACGAGATAATCGCCCTGGGTGCGGAGGAACGGGTGCCTGACCAAGGAGTCCAACCGGGCACGCAGCTGCCATGCTTCGGCGGCGTTGGCCTCGACAGCCGGGGTGGCCATGAGCCACAGCCGGCAGCTCACGAACCGCCAGTCGCGCGGGAATCGTCGCGACCCCTCATCGCACCAGCGGCGCGCCTGTCCGAAGTTCTCGAGGTCGAGTGATCCCCAGAACATCCGGTTCAAGAGATCGTCGGCGTTTTCCAGGTACGCATCCTCCTCATAGCCGCGTTGGGCGGCGAGCAGGGCAGCCGGAACGTCTTCCAGGTCATAGAACAAAAGGCTCAGGGTGATGCGCGCCTGCGCCAGGGTGGGATCCGCCTGCACGGCTGCCTCCAGATCGGCTCGTGCCGACTCCAGGAGGCGGCGTTGGACATCCGGGTCGGTGGAGAGCTTCAGATCCCACTGGCGGTAGCGGACGGTCCCGCGCAGTTCCAACGCCCGAGCGGAGCCCCACCGCGCCAGTGCACGCTCGGCGTGGCGCATGGCGGACTCCAGCCAGGGGCGGGCGGCCGCTCCCTCCTCGAGCTGCGCGGCCCGGCGGTACGCCACCCACCCGCGCTCGATCGTGGGATCGACCCACTCGGCGTCCGCAGCCTCGGCCAGTGCCAGCAGCGAGTCCGCTTCATCGAGTGCCGCGGCCGCGGCATCGTACTCGCGTGCCGCCACACGGAGTTCGGCATCCTTCTTCAGACGCAGCGCGCGCTGCAGTAGCCCCCACGCCTCGACGCTGGCAGTGGCGCTGCGAGCCTCCCGGGCCCGAACCTCCTCGCCGAGGCGCTGACGCAGGAAGCGGGATACGGTCTCCACCACCGAGTCCTGAGCCGCGAGCAGGCCGGCTTCGGGGAGTTGAAAGTTGGCCCGGTCGATGTCGGCACCGCTCTCGCCTTCGATGAGACGGGCAGTAACACGGATGTCTGCGCCGACCCGCTCCACGGTTCCGGCCACGACGCTGCCCGTTTCCAGCACCCGGGCGATGCTGTCCCGCGGCGTCTGCGGATCGCGGAACGGTGCCACGCCGTTGCGCGAAATCACCGTCAGCCCCCGCACCGTCTGGAGCCGCTCGATCAACCCCTCCGTGAGCCCGTCGGCCACGTACGACAGCTCGCCGCCCGGCGTGAGATCCTGGAAGTACAGTACGGCGATCCTGCTCGGGTCGAGGCCGCCGTCGATCGCCCCAGGTCGTTGCGGGCCTCCGGTCAGGAACACCTGCCAGATCGCAATCGCCACCGCGACGGCGCCCAAGGCCGACAGGGCCGGCACCAGTGCCCGGCGCCAGGGTGTCGGCGGGGCCAACATCATCGTGGACTGGCGCTGGCGGGCCTGCGTGCTGCGCAGCTTCGGCATGCCGCCCGTCTCGATCGTCTTGAGCGCGTCGATCATCTCATGCGCCGTCCTGAACCGATCGGCCGGGCTCTTGGCCATCGCACAGAAGATTACGTCCTCCAGCTCCGGGCTGATCGACTGGCGCATGATGTTGGGTGGGGGCACCTGATCCATTGTGTGGCGTGCGATGATCGCCTGGGCGGTGGGCCCGGTGAACGGGATCTGCCCAACGAGCATTTCGTAGAGCATGCAGCCGAGCGAATACAGGTCCGTTCGGCCGTCCAGATCCACCGCACCCGCCGCCTGCTCCGGGCTCATGTACGCCGGCGTCCCAATGGTGGTGCCGGTCTGGGTCATCTGTCCGCCACCGGCGTCGCTCACGGCCTTCGCGATCCCGAAGTCCGCTACGATGGCGTGCCCACCCGACATCATGATGTTCTCCGGCTTGATGTCGCGATGGATCAAGCCGTAGCTGTGGGCGTGTCCCAGCGCTTCGGCCACCTCCCGGGTGATCCGGAGGGCGTCGTCGATCGAGAGCTGCTTTTCGCGCGCGACGTACTCGGACAGCGACTCGCCTTCCACGAACGGCATCACGTAGAACAGGAGCCCGTCGGCATCGCCGGAGTCGTACAACGGAAGGATGTGGGGATGTTGTAGCTTGGCCGTGATCTGGATTTCCCGCAGAAACCGGTCGGCGCCCAGCGAAGCCGCCAACTCGGGCCGCAGGACCTTCACCGCTACCTGGCGGTCGTGCTTGATGTCCCGGGCCAGATACACGAGGGCCATGCCCCCTTCGCCCAGGGGTCCTTCAACGCTGTATCGACCCTCCAACGCCTTCCGAAGGCGCTCCAGGATAGCGTCCATGGCCTCTCGAGAGGATGCGGGAAGTACCCAATATACGCGGGGACCAAATATACGCGGCGGCCCCCAACCGACCAGAACGAGGTGGATTGGGGGCAGGAGCCGCGGATCAGTGCGTCACCCGTGCACCATCCGCCGCAGGGTGAGCGGCACCGGCCTCCGGCCGGGTCAGGCTTCGGCGTGCGGTCGTTCCGACGCCTCCCGCGCCGCTTTCATGACCAGTCGGTAGATCGCGTAGAGCAGCACCACGAACAGCACGATCTTGAGCACGGTCCACACGAACCCCAGGAACGCGGCGAGCAGGGGAAACAGGAATGCCGACAGCACCTGCCACAGGACATATCCGCCGGCACCTGCGACGCCGAGCACCAGCAGCGGTCGTTTCATGACACACCTCTCGAAATCCGACAGCCGCTCTCACTACGGTGCCCGGACCCCCAGGTTTCGCCGTGGGGCTTCGGACGCCCCGATCCCCTCGCCCGAGTGCTAGATTCCGGCGTTCGCCGCGCCCTGAGGGATCGAGTTCCCGGCCTCCCACGACTCACTCGCTCACGGCGCATCAGTCTCGCTTCTCCGGGAGGGAAGTACCGATGAAACCGATGATCGGCGCGGCGCTGCTGCTCGCGCTCGCAGGGTCCACCATGGCACAGCAGACCGACGGAGTGTTTCCGTTCGACAGCCGGCTGATCGAGCTCGAGAATGGGTTCAAGGCCTATCTCATCAGGGCCGGCGCTCCGGGGCAGGTGGCCTATGTCTCGATGGTGCGGACCGGCAGTCGCGACGAGGTAGAGCCCGGGAAGAGCGGCTTTGCCCACTTCTTCGAGCACATGATGTTCCGCGGCACCGACAAGTACCCGGACTACGACGGGGTGACGGCGGAGATGGGTGCGGCACGCAACGCGTTCACCAGCAACGACATGACCGTCTACTACCTGGTCGCGTCGGCGGACTATCTGGAGCGGATCATAGACCTGGAATCGGACCGGTTCATGAATCTCAAGTACGCCGAACCCGACTTCCGCACCGAGGCGGGTGCAGTGCTCGGCGAGTATCAGCAGAGCGCAACCACACCATTCGGCTTTCTGAACGAGAAGGTGCGAGAGACCGCGTTCGACCGGCACACCTACCGCCACACCACGATTGGGTTCGAGGCGGACGTCCGGGCGATGCCCGAAGGCTTCGCCTACAGCCAGTCGTTCCACCGCCGCTTCTATCGGCCTGAGAACATCGTGCTGGTGATTGCCGGCGATGTGGACTTCGACGCGACGGCCGCGTTGATCCGCCAATACTACGGTGGCTGGTCGCCGGGGTATTCCGCACCCGATATTCCAGTCGAACCCCCCCAGCGTGCACCACGGCGGCGCACCGTGCAGTACAAGGGTCGGACCCTGCCGGTCCTCAGCATCAACTACAAGGCACCGGCATGGAGCGCGACCAATAAGCAGGCCGTCGCCATGGAAGTCCTGGGCGAGGTCGCCTTCGGCTCCAACTCTGACATCTACAAGAGGCTCGTGATCAACGAGCGCAAAGTGCAGTTCTTGAGCGGAAACTTTGGGCTCTCCCGCGACCCTGGTCTCGCGAGCGTCACCGCCATGGTGATCGACCCCACCGGGGTCGGCGTCGTCGAACGCGACATCCAGCAGACGGTCGATCGCTTCAAGACGGAGATCGTGGACGAGACCCGGCTCAACGATACCAAACGCAATCTGAAATACGGATTCCTGATGGGTCTCGAAACGGCGCAGAACGTCGCGTTCGCGACGATCCCCTACGTCATCAACACGGGCGGGATCGAGGCCGTCGACACGTATTATCGTACGCTCGACAGCGTCACCCCTGAGGACGTGAGGACGGCGGCGCGCACCTATCTCATCGACAACGCCAAGACCGTGGTGACGATGGTGCAGGCGGGGGGGAATTGATGCGACGACTCCTATCGATATTGGCAAGCCTCATGCTGCTCACTTCCTGCGTTCCGCAACCCAAGAGCACGATTACGGTTCGTGAGGCCGACTCGCCCTTCATCGCCTTCAACGTCTGGGTGAAGGTCGGCTCGCAGAACGATCCGGCGGGGAAAGAGGGACTCGCTGCGTTGACCGCGGCCCTGCTCGAAGACGGCTCCACCACCGAAGACAGCTACGACGCGATTCTCGCCAAGCTGTATCCGATGGCCGCAGGCTATGGCTCGAGTGTCGACAAGGAAATGACCGTCTTCACCGGCCGTGTGCATCGTGACAACCTCGACGACTACTACACGCTCTTCAAGAACGCGCTGCTCACGCCGGCATTCGCCGAGGCGGATTTCGAGCGAATCAAGACCCAGACGCTGAATTTCCTCGAACGAACCCGCCGCTACGGACGAGACGAAGAGTTGTCAAAGGAACTCTTGTTCTCGCTGGCCTACCGGGGAACGCCGTACGAGCATCCGGAGGAGGGGTACGTCGAGTCCGTCCGCTCCATCACGCTGGACGACGTGCGCGAATTCTATGCCGCGCACTATCTAAGCAACAACATGGTCGT
This sequence comes from Gemmatimonadales bacterium, assembly GCA_041602035.1. Taxonomy (GTDB): domain Bacteria; phylum Gemmatimonadota; class Gemmatimonadetes; order Gemmatimonadales; family GWC2-71-9; genus JAOTVV01. The sequence goes on from JBFIHA010000006.1 coordinate 143,702, forward strand.
AGGTCTGGCTGGCGGATACCCGGACGGCTTTGCCGAAACGGTGCGGGGCGACTTCGACGCGCTTCCCCAAGGCAGCCTCACGCCGGTGTCGGCATCCGCGGGCATCGTGCCGAACGGCGTGCGGGTGCTCATCGTGGAGAAGTCCACCGACGCCACGGCGATCTCGTTGGGGTTCCCCATCGACCTCGTACGGGGAGAAAGCGATTTCTTCCCGATGATGGTGTTCAACTCGTGGTTCGGAGAGCACCGGAACTCGTTCAGCCACCTGTATCAGGTAATCAGGGAAGCGCGCGGGATGAACTACGGCGACTACAGCTACATCGAGGCCTTCCCGCTCGGCTACACGACCCAAGTGCCACCGGTCAACGCCGCGCGCCGCAGCCACCTGTTCGAGATCTGGATCCGCCCGGTGTCGCTCACGTCGCCCGGGAATCTCCATGACCGCGCCCTCTTCGCCACCCGCGCGGCGTGGCGTGAGTTGGACCGCATCGTGACCGACGGCATGAGCGACTCCGCGGTCATCGCGACCAAGCAGTTCTTGCACAATTACAGTGTCAACTGGGCCACGAGCGTCAGTCGCCGTCTGGCCTACGCCATGGACGACGCCTTCTATGGCATCCGCGGCGATGGCTTCCTGGCATCGGTGCGCCCCGGCCTCGCGTCGGTCGACGCAGCGGCGGTGAACGCCGCCATTCGTCGGCACCTGCAGGACGAGAACATGTACGCCGTGTTCATCACGGCAGACGCGGAAGGTCTGAAGCAGAAGCTGCTGAGCGGTGTCCCGACGCCCATCACCTACGCGGGACAGAAATCCGCCGAGCACATGGCAGAGGACGAGGCGATTGCAAGCTTCCCGATCCCGGTCGCCCCGGAGAACATCACGATCATTGGCATCGACGAGGTTTTCGAACGGAAATGAACGACCAACATCCTCCCGAAGGACGGCGAGGCGAGCCCCTCCTCGACGAGGTGGGAACCGCCATCGTCACAGGGAAAGAGACCACGGCATACTTGTGGCAAGTCCCGGACGACCAGCCGAGCCGGGTCCAGCTGGGCGAGCTGCTCGTCCTGATCCGTGACCGTTCGGCCAAGAAGGGCCGGCGCGAGATGCCGCGGATCTGCGACGAGCTGCTGAAGGCGCTGGAGGCGTCGCCCACCCCGCAGCAAGTGGACCTTCTGCAGGACGGCTTTGATCGTCTGTACAAGCTCTGGTCGGCAGCGAAGTCGGGATTGCTCTAGGCGATCCTCGCGCGTGACGATGATGGAGACCGGCGGCTCGTGCGGGCGAGGGCCGGCCCATTCGGCCCCCGGATCGGCACCGGACCGGTGCTGCCACCAGGCAGCATGACCCCCTATTTTGTCGGCGACGAGAGGCGCGAACGTCCGAGCACGTGACGCACATGTGGCAGACTCGCAGCCCCTGGCCGCTCCGCTCACGGGAGGTTCCATGCGAGCGGTCGTGACCGGCGGCGCCGGCTTCATTGGGAGCCATCTCATTGAACACCTCGTGGAGCGTGGTGACGAGGTGGTATGTGTGGAGCATGCACAGGCCGATGCGACGTGGGTGGCCGATCTGCCGATCGACTACCGGACCCACGGGGTGGAGCGCACCACGGAGCTCCGCAAGGCTCTGGACGGGTCGGACGCGGTGTATCATTTCGCCGGCCTCACCCAGGCACGGCGCTCCTCGGACTATTACGCCGTCAACACCGAAGGAACCGCTCGCGTGCTCGAGGCTGCCTCACAGCTCGGGAGCCGGGCGCCACGAGTCATTCTAGCCTCTTCCCTGGCCGCTGTCGGGCCCGGCCAGCCCGGAAAACCGATCACGCTCTCCGACGTGCCACGTCCGCTGTCGCACTACGGCCGCTCCAAGCTCCTCGCCGAAGTGATGATGCGGGCATACCGAGACAGCGTCCCCGGCGTGATTCTCCGGCTCCCAGCCGTCTACGGACCACGGGAGCGTGCCGTGTTCAAGTTTTTCAAGCTGGTGCAGCGGGGCATCGCGCTCACGGTGGGCGACTGGAGCCGCGAGGTGAGTATGCTCTATGTGAGCGACCTCGTGGACGGGTTTGTGGCCGCGGCGTCGAACCCCGACGCGGCGGGACAGACCTTCCACCTCGCTCACCCGGACCCATTGTCGTGGCGCCAGTTTGCCGAGGTCGTCGCGCACGAGCTGGATCGTGATCCCGTCTTGGTAAGCGTGCCCCAGACACTTGCACGCGTCGTGGCCCTCGGCGCCGAGGCCGGGGCGCTAGTCCGTCGTACCGCAGCGATCCTCAACCGCGACCGTATCAAAGAGATCTTTCAACCGGGGTGGGTGTGTGACGTCTCGCTAGCGATGCAACGCCTCGGATTTCGGCCCCGGTACCCGCTGAGAGACGGCGTGCACGCGACGGCGGCCTGGTATCGAGAGGCGGGATGGATTTGAGGCCGACGCTGCGACCCGTCGACCGCATCGTCATCCTGTTCAACGCCGGACTCGCGCTTTTGTGGCTGAGCGCATTGGGACGCGTCCCATTCGCGCCCGTGCTCGCCGTCGCTCAGATCGCGGCTGTCACCGTCCCGTACCTCACCCTCAAGATCGACCCGACAACCTCCCGGTTCGGTCGCGGGATTCGGGAGCTCTATCCGATCGCCTTCATCGCCGTCTCGTGGACTGAGCTCGGTCTGATCCGCGAGCTGTTCCACGCCGAGGCCCACGACGCCCTCATTGCCTCGCTGGACCGGGTCGTCTTCGGGCAGAACCTCCAAGCCGTCTGGATGCCGGCGATGCCCAACGTGTGGTTCAGCGAGCTGATGTTCGCGGTCTACTTCGCATACTATCCAATGGTGTTCGGCACGCCCCTGATCCTGTTCGCAGCCAACCGTTGGACCGCGGTCCGCGACACCGTCTTCCGGCTGACGCTGGCCTACCTGGCCTGTTTCGCCATCTACGTGGTGTTCCCCGTGGAGGGACCCAGCCATTCGGCCACGCGGTACGTAGGCGAGTTGACCCAGGGCTTCTTCTACCGGCTGTCCAGCGGCGCGGTCCACGCAGGCGACTCACTGGGCACCGCGTTCCCGAGTTCACACGTCGTCGGCGTGGTGACCATGGCGCTCCTGGCCAGCAAGTGGTTTTCCCGTCCCATGGCGACGGTGTACATCGCCCTCGCCGCCGGTGTCGCGATCTCGACGGTATACACGCAGAACCACTTTGCCATCGACTCGGCCGCAGGAATCCTGTACGCGCTCGTGCTCTGGGCAGTCGGCCCCATCGTCGCCTCCCTCCTGACGTGGCGAACCAGCGTGCCAACGCCCGCTCCAGTCCCGTCCGATCTCGAGGAAGCCGCCACGGGGAGGGAGTCGTGAGCGCGCGAGTGCTCGTGACCGGCGCCACCGGCTTCATCGGATCGTACTTGACGCGCCGACTCCTGGAGCGCCATGTCCCGATACGGGTATTGATCCGCAATCCCGGCAAACTCACGCCGGACGTTCGGCGCCAAGTGGACGTGATGCAGGGGGACATCGCCGATCCGAATGTCAAGTCGGTCATGGAGCGCGCTACCGAGGATGTGCACACGGTCTATCACCTCGCGGCGTGTGCACGCGCGTGGAGCCGGGATCCGGACGAGTTTCGCCGGGCAAACGTCGATGCGGTGCGCGCACTCCTCGAGACCGCTGACCAGCACGGGGTCGAGCGATTCGTGCACGTCTCCACGGTGCTCACGCTGTCACCGCATCGCCCGGCCCCGGTGCGGGGGCACGCAGCCCAACCCACGCCATACGAAACGACCAAAGCCGACGGCGAGCGCCTGGTCGAGTCGTACGCCGCTGCCGGGCGCCACGCCGTGATCGTGCACCCCACCCGAGTCTTTGGCCCCGGCCCGCTCAACGACGCCAACGGCGTCACCAAGGCGATCGCGCTCTACCTCGCTGGACGCTTACGCGTGCGGCTTGCGGATGCCGACGTCCAGGCGAACTACGTTCACGCCGACGACGTCGCTCGGGGCATAGTCCGGGCCGCTGACCAGGGCCGATCTGGTGCGCACTACGTGCTCGGTGGAGAGAACGCGTCGTTTCGCGCGTTCCTCAATTTGGTGTCCGACATCGCGAACGTGCGACGCCGCACGGTCCCACTGCCCAAAGGTCTCGCCATGTCGGTAGCCCGCCTCGCCGAAACGTGGGGCCGGCTGGGCGGGACGGCGGCCGTCACGCGGGGCTGGATTCGGATCTTCCTCGAGGATCGACGGGTCGAAATCGAACCGGCGCGCCGGGATCTCGGGTACGATCCCCGGCCACTGCGCGATGGACTGGTGGAGACCATTGAGTGGCTGGGAAGCAAGCCTCAGGAGAGCGCCGCGTGACGACACCGGCACCGTCCATGGGATACCAAGCCCGGGCGTCGATCCTGCTGATCACCGCCACACTGGTCCTCGTCGCGCTGTACTACTTCGGTCGAGCCGACACGATCGGCGTGCTGTCCAGAGGCCGCGCTTGGGAAGTGATGACCCCGGGCGTGCGCTCCGCGCAGATGCACTACCTGCTGTCCGCTCTGCTCCTCGGACTCGTCCCGCTCGTCGTGGCCCGATTCGCCTGCGGCATCCGTCTGCGGGAGCTTGGACTCGGTGTGGGGCGGTGGCGCGAGGGCCTAGTGTGGCTCGCCATCGGCGTCCCACTGGCGATCATCGCTGGTAAGATCGCGGCGGGACAGGCCGCGATGCGAGCCGTGTATCCACTGGACCCCACGATCGGCGCCGGCTGGGAGTTTCTGCCCTACGCTGCTGCGGCGTTCCTCTACTTCGGGAGCTGGGAGATCCTGTTTCGCGGAGTACTGCTGTTCGGCCTTGCCCCATCCATGGGTGACGGCGCCGCCAATGCGGTGCAAACGGGCCTGGCCGTCACGGCACACTTCGGACGGGCCCTCAACGAGGTGTTCTCCGCCCTGCCGGCGAGCCTCGTCTTCGGCTACGTCGTGCTACGCGTCCGATCCATCTGGTACATCGCACTCATCCACTGGACGGTGGCGATGAGCATGGAGTGGTTCATTCTCACCGGCTAGAACACGTCCAGGTCTCGACCGAACACGACCCGGCCATCGTAACTCCGCCGCACTTCGCCGACGAGCTCATCCGGCGTGGTTCCCCACATGAGCTGGTGATACAGCACGAGCAGCGCCGGGCGTGCGCGGGCCGCGAGTCCTGCCAAGTCGTTCGCCGACGTATGCGATCGAGCGTGGTAGCGCTGCCACTCGGGCTCACGACGGGCGAATCCCGCATCCGAGTACACCTCATGGAGCAGGATATCGCATCCGGCGCATGCTGCCACGAGGCTGTCGCTCGGTCGCGTGTCGCCCGATATCACGATCACCCGATCCGGCGTTTCGAACCGGTATCCGAAGGCTGCCGGCCAGTCCTCATGGGCGACCGGAACGGCGGTGACCACGACATTGGAGTCGCGATAGACGACACCAGGCTCGATCTCGCGAACCTCGACCCGATACCCGGTGGCGTTCTGCGGCTGCAGGCCGTCCACCCGACGACGGATGTCCGCCTCGTACGCGGCCACAACGTGAGAGGCCATCGCCGTGGTTCCGGGCGGGCCGAACACGTGAAGGGGCCGCTCGCGCTCCAGTACCCACGGGGTCAGGATGAGGTCGGGAAGCCCGACCGTGTGATCACTGTGGAGGTGCGTGAGAAACACTCGCTCGAGGCGTTTAGGCTCCAGGGCAGCGATCCCCAACGCTGCGGCGGCAGCGGCTTGGCGCACGATACCGGGCCCGGCATCGACGAGGTAGGCCGTCCCATTGACCACGATCGCCACCGCCGGGCCCGCTCGGTCTGGCTCCGCATTCGGGGTGCCGGTTCCCAGGAGTACCAAGTGCGTCCCACCAGCGTAGTCCTTCTCCTCGGAGGACCCAACGCCGTCCTCACCCGACGTGCCGGCACTGCACGCCGTCGCTACCACGAGGACGAGCCACGGAACGGACTTCAGAATGCCCACCCGGCGCTGATTCCGCCCCAGAGCTGCACCTCGTCGGAAGTGACCACGGGTGTGCACGCCACACGGAAGAACAACCCGCGGGCACGCGGCTGGAACTGATACGCAAGCGACGCCGTGCCGTAGCCGTACAGACGGTCAACAGCCTCGATGACCCACACGTCGATCGCGTACAGTAGCCCGCCGCCGGCAGCGATGCGCAGCGCGTGTCGACGCGACCCCACCGCAGTGCCGAGCATAGCGAACCCGACGGCGTACTGCACGCTCTGGAACGGGAGGCCCCCGACACCGATGCGCACGTTCAAATGCTCATGCAGCTCGCGCTCGTAGTTGAAGGAGTAGACGATGCCACTGCCGAGGGCCTCGACGTACAGGCGGTTCGGAGCGACCAGCGGTGTCTGTGCCACCATCGGCGGCGGCACGGCCACCAGAGCCACTGCCAAAAACAGCGCAAGTCGGCGGGCGCCTGTGTAGGCGCCGGCAGGTATTGTCGGTCCAAATCCGAACATGCTGAACTCTGCATTGGACCAGATCCCGTGGCAACTGGAGCATCGTCACTCCCTTCAGACGACAAAGCGGCAGCTCGCACCGAGCTGCCGCTCCACGATCCACTCTGCCGCTCGGCAGGCCGCTAGAAGACCCGGTACCCTGGGGAAACCATGTTCATGGAATACGTGACGAAGAACGGCCCATACGCGATGACGATCAGGACGATGGCAGCGACGACCCACCACCCGAGCCGGTCGAGCTTGGTGGTCCATCCCTGGGTCGACGGAGGCGACAGGGCCTCGGAGATGGGGATGTCTACGGGGGCTTCTCCCTTCTTGCCCACGAGCCAGGTCATGGCGAGAACCAGGAAGAACATCAGGATACTGACGGTCATGATCGTGCCACCGATAGCCGTGAGCGCGCCTGCCAGCTCCCACCCCTCGCCGGTGTACGTCGCCTGGGCCATGAAGGTCCGGCGCGGCATGCCCTGCAGACCACCGCTGATCAGCCCACGGGCGAAGATGAACAACCCGATCGAGTACAGCCATGGTTGGAGCACGGCGAGCTTGGTTCCCCACAGCTTCTTCCCGGTGAGGTAGGGAACGGCCCAGTACGTAACGCCAATGATGGTGAGGAACACCGCGCTCCCAACCGTCATGTGGAAGTGGCCGGGCACCCACGCGGTGTTGTGCACCACCTGATTCACCGTATAGCTGGCATTGATGAGGCCGGTAATGCCCCCAAGCACGAACGTCAGCATGGCCAACAGCTGCGCGGCCACCGATGGATCACCCCATGGCAGTTTTCGAATCCACCCCAACAAGCCCTGTCCCCCGCGGGCGCGCCCGCCCATCTCCAACGAGGCCGTCACGCTGAACGCCGTCGCGAGACTCGGATAGAACACGCCGAACGTCATCAACGCGTGCAAGGCCTTCATCTTGGTGGTGATGCCGGGATCCGTGTACTGGTGGTGGAACCCCGTGGGGATCGACAGCAGCAGAAACAGAATGAACGCGCCCCGAGTGAGCGTGTCGCTCACGAGCTTGCCGCCCACCTGTCGGGGAATGAGCGCATACCAGGATACGTAGGTTGGCAGAAGCCAGGCATACACGATCGGGTGACCCGTGAACCAGAACAGCGTTCGATTGAACAACGGGTCGACGCGCTCGATCCACCCTATCGACCACGGCAAGAGAAAGCCGAGGAAGCTCACGGCGATCGGTATCGATGCGAGCACCCACATCGCGTACGACGCGATGGAGATGAACGCCAGGAGCGGAATCCGCTCGCCGGGATGCTCGCGCCGCCAGCCTGCGAGCGTCAGCACCATGTTCGCGGTGGCGAGCCACGTGCTCACGACGACCAGCGCCAGCCCCAGGTAGTAGGTCCAGTGCGCCTGCAAGGGCGCATAGGCGGTGTACAGCACACTGGCCTGATTCGACGTGAGCGCGTAGGACGTCAGGAGTACACCAGTCAACAGGGACCAGAACGTCGCGTGCAGGAGCGGTCCGTTCAGCGGGCGGCTCACGGCCCGCGATACCAGCAGCGGCAGGAAGCCGTTCGAAAACGCGAAGGTCAATACGAGCGCGTTCGCGACACCGTGCACCGTGAGGCCCTGGTAGTAACTCTTCAGCCCCGGGAACCGCTGGAGGATGTCGATCCCGGCGTATGACAGCGCCTGCGCGAGTCCGTGGGCCATGCCCGCCGCCATGGCCGCGATGGCGATGTACATACTCCAGGTGAGCACACGTTGCTGCCCATGCGGGAGCCGGTACGGCCTCGGATCGTACACGACGGTGGCGCTCATTCGACGATCACCTTTCCGTACATGAGGTGGTGGCCAGAGCCACAGTACTCATGACAGATCATGAGATACTCGCCGGGCTCGTCGAACGTGTAGTCGACCTTGGAGATCTGTCCGGGGATCAACATGACATTGACCCGGGTGCGCTCGATGTGCAGTCCGTGGATCACATCCGCCGACGTGGAGATGAACGTCACCTTCGCCCCACGGGGGACCCGAAGCTCACTCGGCTGAAACGACCAGATCTGGCCCAGGACCACCGCCTCGTACGCGTTGTCGCCAACCTGCCGCAGACCAGGCGAATCGAACGGTGGCTGCGAACGCACCTCCGCCGGATCCACCTGCGCCACCTTGCCCGGCAGGTGAATCCCCATTGCCAGTGAAGCGTAGGACAGGGCGCCGAGGAACAGCACGAGCATCACTCCTCCGACCCACAGGAACGCCTTCTCGTACGTATGGACTCTCATGCGATCACCGTCCAAGGAGCATGAAGTACATGATCAACCACAGGCCGGCGATCCCCATCAGGAAGAGGACCATGAGAAACACGGTCCCCGTGACGTTGGGGTCTTCCGGCTCGGGCCGATGGTCATCCGCTGGGTCGACGGGTCGCTGCTGGTCGTTCACGTGGCCTCCCGCGAGTCGCCGGGCCGGGCCCGGATGGACGCTGCGTCACACACTGTCGGACCAGCGCCGCAGCGCGCGCGTCAGCATGTACAGCACGACGGCCAATCCAATGAGGGCAGCGAGCACCAGACCGGGCCGAACCGCGCCGATGTTCCCCGTGAGAACGTGGTTCACGGCCTCCCAGACGACGTAGACGAGCGGTACACCGATCAGCACGAATACGCCGATGGCGGCGAACACGACGCCGCCGGCTGGGGCCGACCCACGGGGCGCACCACCACTCACCGCCGCGCTCCATCCCCAGCACGGGGCATTCGGCACCTCGGGCGGTACCGCTGCGGCTGAGCCGATGTTTTTCTGGGCAAGAGGCGATGAGTTTGGGCAGAGTCCCCTTCGTCGTCAAGGGCTCGCGCCTGGCAGCTGCTGACGTGGTCAAGCGTCGGGCGGTGCGGCTGGCGGAGTCGTCGCTGCGGCCAGCTCCCGGCCGCGATGAGACCTCAGGGCGACCCGAGCAGCGCCTGGAACCGCGGGTGATCACGGATGGGATCGAGATCCGGATCTCGATCGAGCCACCCCCGATTGAAGAAGCCGGCACGGATGGCCGTTTCGAGACTCGTGATCGCTCTGTCGACCTCGCCTTCCAGTGCGTAGAGGCAGGCCACGTTGTACGAGACGCCGGCGTCGTCGGGATCGATCTCCACCGCGCGTGCGGCCCACTCGAGACCCTCCTGCTTGCGCCCCACCCTGCACAGCGAGACGGCGCCCATCGTCATTGCCCTGGCGTCGTCGGTATGGTACTCCAGGTGCCGCTCCACCGCTCTCAGGGCTTCCTGGTAGGCGGCACGTGCTTCGCCCTCCCGCTTGAGCGCGGCGAGGGACTGGGCCTTGAAGAACGTCGCCTGGAAATCGTCGCGCACTTCGGTCGCACGGTCGAACAGCTGCGCGGCAAGCTCCAGCTGTCCTTGCTGAAAGCAGGCCCGCGCGTAGAAGTAGTGCGCCTCGTACAGATTGGGATCCAAATAGATCGCCGTCTCGAATTCGCGCTGTGCCTCGTCGGGCTTTCCACCATGCAAGAGCGCCAGGCCGCGCGACACATGCGCTTCCGCCAGTCCGGCATCGAGCTCGACCGCCCGCTGGCTGGCCGTTTCAGCCTCCTGCAAGTCCTTGGGATCGGACCCCCAGTACATGTACAGGATGGCGCAGCAATCGGCCAACCCGGCATGCGCCAGCGCATAGGCGGGGTCGAGGTCGATGGCCCGTCGAAACATGCGCCGAGCCTCGTGCACACTCCTCCGCCGAAACTGGTGGAAGAACTGGCGCCCTCGCAGATAGTAGTCGTACGCCTCGAACCGCGTCGTTGGCGGCCTGACGAGCGGACGCCGATCCTCGTCCTGCATGACGATCCGCAGTGCCTGCACGATGCTCCGTGCGATCTCGTCTTGAATCGCGAACACATCGGCCAGCTCGCGGTCGTAGCGCTCGGACCACAGGTGATAGCCATCCTCCACGCTCACGAGTTGCGCGGTGACCCTGAGTCGGTTCCCGACCTTGCGGACACTCCCCTCCAAGACGGTGTCCACCGACAGCAAGCCGCCGATCTCTCTGACGTCCAGCTCTTTCCCCTTGAATTGAAACGCGGAGGTTCGTGCCGCCACCCGCATCGCGTGGACTTTGCTGAGGGCATTCGTGATTTCCTCGGCAATCCCGTCGCTGAAGTATTCGTTCTCGGGATCGGCGCTCATGTTCGCGAACGGCAGCACGGCTATCGACCGCCGACTGCCTGACGGTGGCCCGACGTGCCAGGTCCGCAGGGCCGTCGCGAATTCGCCGGCAGTCCGGAATCGCTGCTCGCGGTCCTGCGCCAATGCACGAACCAGTATCTGCTCCACCACACGAGGCAGGGCATCCAACTGTCGCCGATGATCGCGCGGGGCCTCGGCGATGCGTCCGATGGTCGCTGACCGCGCATCGAGCCAGCGTCGCGGCAGGGCACCGACCAACATCTCGTACAACATGCAGCCGAGGCCGTACACGTCGGTGCGCTCGTCGACCTCCTCGTCGCCCGCCGCCTGCTCCGGACTCATGTACCCGAGTGTCCCAAGGGGCAGCCCCGACTGCGTCAGCGCTTCTCCCCCCGCCAGATGAATGGCCCGCGCAATACCGAAATCGGTGACCAGCGCCTCGTCGCCGGCAAACAGCACGTTCTCCGGCTTGATGTCTCGATGTACCACGCCGTACGCATGCGCATGAGACAGAGCGTCCGCCACGTCGCCGGCAATCCGAAGCGCCGCCTCAGGTGGAAGCGATCCCTCCGCGGAGAGACGTCTGCGAAGGGAAGGCCCTTTGATGAACGGCATGACGTAGTACAGGAGACCTCCGTGGTCCCCCGAATCGTACAGCGGAACGATGTGTGGATGACTCAGATTCGCCGAGATCTGGATTTCCCTGAGAAATCGCTCGGCGCCCAGACTCGCACCCAATTCGGGTTGCAGAACCTTCACGGCGACGGCGCGATCGTGCTTGCGATCGTGCGCGAGGTACACGACCGCCATACCGCCCCGTCCGACCTCTTGCTCGATGTCGTACCGATCAGCGAGCGCCGATCGGAGTCGTACCTCGAGCTCCGTCACAAGCGTCCCTCCGAGCTACGCCGGCTATCTGAAGCATGAAAGATACGGGAGGAACCGAGGCCGGGACACAGTGTCCGGGCACGAACGGCAAACCGCGCCGCTGGTACCGAACACCCAGCGGCGCGGTGTCTGACCTGCGCAACCTGGAGCGATCGCTATCGAGCGCTCGATCAGAGGCGCAGATCGCGGTTCGGTCCTGGATCAGCTACCGCAACGGCGATCGCTTGCCCATACCAGGCTGCGCCGGTTTCTAGGACTGGACAATGGATCACCTCCTTTCAAGGGTTCCGAAGGCGGGCGTGAACGCTGTATGCATAGGACGAAGCCGAGCTCGAGGCAATACCTCCGGCATGACATCCCCGCTACGTTCCAACCCGCGGTAGCCGGACCCGACACGACCACACGTTCTCCGACACTCGACCCATGGCTCCATTGTCTCCAAGGATCGGCCCAATTCTCCTCGCCTTCCTCGCCTGTGGCACGCCGCTCCCCGCCCAGGTGAACGTGGAGGCACTGCGACGTGACCCCAATCGCCGAGGGCTATCGGGAATGCTCTCCGTCGACCTCGCGCTGCGCGCCGGCAACGTGGATTTGCTCCAGCTCTCGGTCAATGGACGGATCGATCGCGTGGGTGGCCGCTCCGCGTCGTTCCTGGTCGGCAGCGGCGACCTCGGGCTCCAGGGGGGAAACCGATTCACCAATGCCGGGCTCGTCCACGTGCGACACGCTCACCACGTGTACCCGTGGCTCGCCTTGGAAGCGTTCGGGCAACTCAACTACGACGAGCCGCGATTGCTCGATTTTCGCACCCTCGTGGGCGCCGGGGTGCGTGTGCGGGCCCTCGATCGCGAGCGGTTGAGGGTCTCGGTGGGATCCGGCTACATGTTCGAACACGAGCGACTCGATCTCCCCGTCACGGCAAGCCATCCGGCACGAACATCGGTCCACCGATCGAGCAGCTACGCCTCCCTGTGGGGGGCTCCAGCGGCCACCGTCGTGCTGGGCACCACCGTATACGTGCAGCCGCAGATCGACGACCTGGAGGACGTGAGAGTGCTCAGCGACGTGTCGCTGTCGGTGAGGGTCACCGAGGCGATCGCGATGGTCACGAGAGTGAACGCGCGTTACGACAACCGCCCACCCGACGCCAAAGAGCGCGGTGACCTGGCGCTGACAACAGGGATCTCCGTCAGCTTCTAACCCACGGCTCGCTGCCGCTCAGCGGATCGGCAACGACACCGATATTTGGTGCGTCGTCACGGTCACGTCTTGCAGCGTGAGCGGACCGCCCGGCGCCACGACGATGTCGTTCGCGAGCCCGGCATCGAGAAACCGTGACTCGGCCGCCGGGGTCCACGCCACACCCGGACGGCCCGTCCCGGTCGTGACCCGTCCCACGTAGCGGAGCTCCGCCTCGCCAATCCGGAGGCGGGCGCCCCAGCTCGGTACCCACTCCATCCACTGCTCGTCCTGCCGCCGGGTGGTCTCGGTCACGTTGTCCCACTGATCCAGGTGGTAGTCGTAGGCTCGGAGATGGAGTCCCAGCTGGAACGCGGCGGGCCCGATGGCCTGTGACACCCCGACACTCACATAGGCATTCGAATGCCGAAACGCGTTCTCGATGGTCTTGCCTCCGGGCAGGATGCTGTCGCCACTGGCCGTTATCACCGTGTCGGCCGCCTCCGCCCAGGTGTCGCTCGTCGCCGGCTCGTACACGATGTCCATGCCGAACGTCAGGGTGCCGGCGGTCTTGGCAATACCCACCCCGAAATCGAACGCGGTGCTGTTTCCAGGATCCCGAGGGATGTTCACGAGTTCGTAGTTCGGGATCTTCGGATGGGACTTACGGTTGGCGGTGAGGATCCCACCCACGCGCCACCCGCTGCGGCCCACGGGCTGGACGTATCCGAGATGGGCTCCCCAGGTCCGGGTCTTGTCGAGGTTGTTTTCGATGCGCTCGCGAGGTTCCCAGATCCAGTTGGTGGAATCGACCACGATCCACTCGACGTAGGCCACGTCGTGATCCATATCGAAGCGGTTGTGCACGAGTACCGCCTCCAAAGTTCGCCCGCCTCCGAACGACTTGGTGAGCCCGATTCGGAGGTCTCTCATGCCACCCGACTGCTCAATGGACGAGGCCATGGCGTACAGGTGCTCCACGCCATCCATGGCGTTGAGGTCGGACAAGAAGACGCTCGCGCCCAGGGCGACTTCGCCTGGGAGCACCGTGCCGAGGGTCAGGAACACATACTTGTTGGTGGCGGAACGTCGCGACAGCGCGTCTGGTGGTAGGACGGCGCGCTCGAAGAACGGACCCGGCCAGAACACCTGGTCACCGGCCTTCAGTTGCTGCAGGGCCGCCAAGCCCCCGCCGAACGTACTCCCCGACCGGAACAGGACACCGACCGGGAGCGACCGGGCACTGCCAGCATTTTGCGACATGCTATAGAAGGTCGGCGCCGTGAAGACGCGGGACTCGGAGAGCCGTGCGCCCTGTGCCGGATTGACGAACGGATCAAGCAGATCGTCATCCAGGGCGATTCCCACCCCACCCATCCCCAGCTTATCGGAGGGGAACAACAGGAACTGGTCACCGGCCGCGACCGGAATCGTCTTGAGCGAGATGACCTGCGCCGTTGCCATGGTCGGCATCGCCAGGAGAATCGAAACGAACAGGACTGTACGGGCGCGCATACTCCGAAGGCCTTTCATGGGCGTTCTCCTGCTTGCAGCGAGGGCAGTTCCTCGCGTGATCACGCGACCGGGACTCCCTGACATGCGTCGGACGTCCACGGGACAGGACGCGTCATCATGGACGGTAGGAGCCATGCGCAGTACACTTTCACCGAATTCGATCACCGCGACGCCTCGACCGGGGGGGCACCGGGCGAGAACACCCGGAGGTCACAGGTTGTACGACCGATGCCACATGCCGTGGCACGATCACTCACCCCCGATACCCGGCAGATGCCGGCGGCGTCACAGCCTCGCGGCGGTGACCTCGAGGGCCATCGATGGGTATTCATGACGTGACGGGGGAAAGCGACGGGGCCCTCGTCCAGCGCGTGCTGGATGGAGACACCGCAGCGTACGCGGGCCTCGTCAGCCGGTACCGCGATCGACTGGGCCGCTATGCGATGCGCATGCTCGGGAACCGGGCGGATGCGGAGGAGGCGCTCCAGGACGCATTCGTCCGCGGCTATCGGTCCCTCAGGCGCTGTACCGATCCCGAGCGGTTTGGGGCGTGGCTGTTCGGCATTCTCGTCAACCGCTGCCGCACGCTCGGCGGGCGGCGCGCCCGCAGGCAGCGAACCGTTGTTCACGACGAACTGGCGCTGAGCCGGGCATCGGTGAGAGACGAAGGTGAGCAGTTCGCGCTGCGGGAGACGATACGGTGGGCGGTGGCGCAGCTGCCGTCCGCCAATCGGGAGGCGTTCTTGCTCAAGCACGTCGAAGAGCTGAGTTACGAGGAGATGACGGAAATCACGGGAGCCAGCGTGTCGGCCCTCAAGATGCGCGTGATGCGGGCACGCGAGGAACTCCAACGACTGCTTTCAGAGGTCGTGCATGACTGAGCGCGATATGCTGCTCGAACGCGTGGCCGAGGTCTTGAAGGAGCCCGTCGCCATCGATCCCGATCTGGATCGGCGGATCATGAACGAAGTGCGGGCCGGACCCACGGTGCGCGCACCTATCGGCCCGGTGGCGTGGCTCATCCGACGGCGCGTCGTGTCGGTGAGCCCGCTTGGGGGGCTCGCGCTGGCCGCCGGGATTGCGGCGGTGGCGCTGTTGGGCCGTTCCGTGTGGCAGGCTACTGCACCGTCGGCGGCGCCGCCATCGGCGACCGTCGCCGCCACGGCCGAGCCGACACCGTCGCTCGTACAGTTCGTGATCCTGGCACCAACGGCAGGCACCGTGTCGCTCGTTGGCGACTTCAACGACTGGGACCGTTCGGCCACGCCGATGCGGCCCGCGCGGGGAGACGGGATCTGGTCGGTCACGGTACCGCTGGAGCCAGGACGCTATCGCTACGCGTTTTTGGTCGATGGGCAAACCTGGGTGGCCGATCCCTCGGCACCCAGCACCTTCGACGACGACTTTGGACCGCCGAATTCGGTGGTCACCGTAGGAGGATCATGAGACTCCGTCCGGCCATCATCGTGATGACCCTGGCCGTTGCCGGGTCATCGTGGGCCGAGGCCCAGGAACCGCGTCTGGTCGGTCGGCTCCCTGCTGACGCTCGACTCCACGTCGATGCGATTCTCGACTCGGCGCGCAGCTTGGGACTGCCAATCGAACCGCTCGTCGATCGAGCGCTGGAGGGTGCCAGCAAACAGGCGTCCGGCGAGCGAATCGTTACCGCCGTGCGTCGCCTCGCCGGCGAGCTGCAAATCGCCCGAGATGCGTTGGGAAGCCGCTCCACCTCCAACGAGGTCACGGCCGGGGCGAGCGCGCTGCGAGCGGGGGCGACCGGGGACGATCTCGCACGGCTCCGCCGCCTGCGCACGGACCGGTCCCTCGCCATTGCCGCCGCCGTCCTGGCCGACCTCGTTGCCGTCGGCGTTCCCGCCGATACGGCGGTGGCCGCCGTTCTGGCACTCGCCGAGTTCGCGCAGGACGCCGAGTACCTGGCACTGCGCGATAACGTCGAGCGAGACGTGGCGTTGGGCGCTTCCCCGATTTCCGCGCTGGGCGTCCGGGTGGAGGCGAACGCTCCTCAGGGAGATTTCGGCGCCACAAGCTCCCGTCCTCCGGCTCGCAAACCGTAGCGCACTCGGCAGCCGGTGATCTGCCGCTGGCCGGTCGTCACCGCAACGGCTGTCGGGCTGTTCACGCTCGCCGTTCCCCTCTCCGCGCAGACCACGGCATCGCTCGAACTCGGTGGGTCGATCGTCCAGTACGATGGCTTTCTGTCGTCGGGCGCGGTGTACGGCACGCCGATGCTGCGTCTGGACGGACGCGCCTACAGTGTGGCGGTGCAGGGAAGCTACCTCCTGTTTGAAAGCGGTAACCGCATCTTGCAGGGCACCACGGCGGGGGCCTGGCTCACGCCGCGCCTCGGTCCAGTGCGCGGCGAACTCTCGGCCTCGGCCGGCGTGACCGGCTACGAGGACTATCCCAGCTACGGACACGTCCTCGGCCGTGGCAAGCTCCACCTCATCGGCGAGGGGATCGGAGCGTGGGTCGCCGGCGCGACCGGGAGCTCGTTCTTCGGCTCCATCTGGGATGCGGCCACCGAGCTCAGCCTCGGTGCCTGGGCCGCGTCCCCCGAATTCGGTGGCGGCGTTACGCTCACGCATTCCCGCCTCCTGGACACGACCTTCACGGACGTCGTGGCGGGAGGGCGCTGGCGCACGGCGGTGGGCGAGTTGGATGGATCGCTAGGGATCCGGACGTCCGCCGTCGGGAGCGGGGGTGGGGTGTACGGGGACATCGGTGCGCGGTTTCGGCTCTCCAGCAGGTTTGCCATCCTGGCCAGCGGCGGTCGCTATCCCGCCGACCCCGTGCGCGGCGTACTCGCGGCCAGCTATGCCAGTCTCGGGTTGCGATTCGATTTCGTCCCGACACGACGCACACCGCTGGCATCCCTGTCCACCGCCTTGAGCCGCGTGGTCCCGGCCGCAGCGGACCGAGGCGGCAGTGCCGCGGCCGCACTCACTCTCCAACCGTCGTCGGGTGGCTTCGCCCTCCTGCAGGTGTCGGCCCCGGGGGCCGCGCGGGTCGAAGTGATGGGAGAATTCACCGACTGGGAGCCGCTCACCCTCGCTCGAACCCGACCCGGCACCTTCGAGATTCTGCTGCGCCTCGCGCCGGGCAGCTACCGGCTCAACGTGCGGCTGGACGGTGGACCGTGGATCGTGCCGACCGGGGCCAGGGCCGAGGCGGACGACTTCGGTCAGACGGTCGGCATCGTCCTCGTCCAGTGACGATCGAGCGCCTGAGGTCGACGGGCGTCGGCGCGTAGGGGCTCCCGGCACTCGCTTCAGGCGGCCCAAACCCAATCCACGAAATGTGATCTGTGCTGCTTGCGCAGCGCGGTGGTTCTCCTCATCCTGTTCCAGCCCAAACCGTCCGGAGCGTCAGTGAGGAACGAATCGGCTACCCAGCCCCCCGTCCCCTTGGATTCGGCCGTGCGTCTCGTCGGCTACTCCTTCCTCATTCTGTTCTTCGAGCTGGCGCTCATTCGGTACGTGCCCGCCTACGTGCGGGTGTTCGGGTTCTATCTCAACTTCGTGCTCATCGCGACGTTCCTCGGCATGGGGGTGGGCCTCCTGCGTGTGGAGAGTGCCGAGCGCCTGCGTTGGCTGGCGATTCCAGCCATGCTGCTGCTCCTCGTCACGGTGCGCCTCTTCGCCAACGTATTTGTTGACGTGCCGGCCGATCCCGACGAGTGGTTGTGGGCCGTCTATCCACAGATGTCCCCCAACGTCAGGCGGTTCGGGCTCCTCCCCACCACCACGCTGCTGTTCACGCTGTGTGCGCTGTTCTTCGTGCCGCTGGGCGCACTCATGGGACAGGAATTCCGGCGCTTCCGGCCACTGGTCGCCTACTCGTTGGACATTGGCGGGAGCCTGGCCGGCATCCTGGCGTTCGGAGTGCTGAGCCTGATGCGAACCAGTCCGCCGATCTGGTTCGCGATGGGCGCCGCGGTCTGGGTCATGCTGTCGCTGCGGCATCGCGCGTACAGTTTGAGCCTGCTCGCTACGGGCGTCGTTGCCGTCACCCTCACCGTGCTGACCGCCAAACCGCGGCCGGAGTACTGGTCCCCGTACTACCGTATCAACATTCACACCCTGGCGGATGGCGTGCAGACCCTCGACGTGAACGGCTCACTCCATCAATGGATGATCGACTTCCGTCCCGAGATCGTGGACTCTAGCGGCCAGCTTCAGGGGATGCTGACCGATTACATCCGGCCCTATATCCTGCTCGACAACGTCGACACCGTGCTCGTCGTCGGAGCGGGCACGGGAAACGATGTGGCGCTGCTCCTGAAGGCGGGAGTGTCGTATATCGATGCGGTGGAGATCGACCCGACGATCTACGAGATCGGCAGGGAAGCCAATTACCAAGATCGGTACGGCGACCCGCGCGTCCACGTGCACATCAACGACGCGCGGGCCCACTTCGACCGTACCCGGCAGCGATACGACCTGGTCCTGCTGGGCACGCTCGACAGCCAGACCCTGCTGTCGGGCATGACGTCACTCCGGCTCGACAACTACGTGTACACGCAGGAGGCATTCGGTGCGGCCCGAGCTCTGCTAAAGCCAGGGGGAAGCCTGGTGGCCTACCACATGTCCGGCTACCCGTACATCGCGGCCAAGATCTATCGACTCATGGAGCAGGCCTTCGGTGAGCCACCCGCGGTCCGCTTCGAGGCCCCACACCGCCTCTTCAACTACACCTTCATTGCCGGGCGCGCCGCGCAAAAGGCAACCGATTGGACCACCCCGGAGTCGGTGCTCACCACGGCAGTCACGATACCGGAGGACGACTGGCCCTACCTCTACCTCCGGCGGCCCACGCTCCCCGAGCACTACGTGCAGGCCCTCATCATGGTCTTGCTCGTGGCACTGGTATTCGTCGGATTCGGGACGGGGGTCACGCAACTGCATACGCTGCGATTCGACTGGGGGATGTTCTTCCTCGGGGCCGGATTCCTGTTGGTGGAAACGAAGAGCGTCTCGGAGATCTCGCTCTTGTTCGGCGCGACATGGACCGTCAACCTGGTGGTCTTCTACTCGATCCTCACGGTCATTCTGATCGCGAACATCTGGGTGCTCCGCCGGCCGGCACATGGCACCCGCTGGCCGTTCGTGGGCCTCTTTCTGAGTCTCGTCGTGGCGTATGCCGTGCCGGCACGGAGCCTTTTGCCGCTCGGGCTCGTGGGTCAATGGATCGTCGGTGGCTTGCTGGTGGCGCTCCCGGTCTTGTTTGCCGCGCTGGTCTTTGCGGTCCTGTTCCGCTCGCGGACCGCCAATCCCACCGCTGCGCTCGCCGCCAATCTCCTGGGGGCGATCGTCGGCGGTGTGTTGGAGTACTCCTCGATGATCGTGGGCATCAAGTTCCTGTACGTGATCGCCGCGGTGTTCTACCTCGTCGCGTTCCTGGCCAGCGAGCGTGCGGAGCGATCCGTCCCGTCCCCGCTCGCGGCAGGACGAGCGTAGACCGTGTCCGCCCATCCCGACGCATCGGACACGTTGGCCAAGCTGAGCGCCGCCCTTGGGCCCAACTATCAGGTCCGCCGCGCGGTGGGACGCGGCGGGTTTGCCGAGGTGTTCGAGGTGTGGGATCGGGAACTCGAACGACGTCTCGCGGTGAAGGTGCTGCGGCCCGATATCGCGTGGACGTCCGGCATGCTGCAGCGGTTCAAGCAGGAGGCGCGCGCGGTCGCCGGCCTGCAGCACACCAACATCCTCCCGATTCACTTCGTTGGTGAAGGGCACGGTCTGGTGTACTACGCCATGCCATTCGTCGAGGGGGAGTCGCTGGGTGACGTGCTGCGGAACGCCGGCGCGCTCCCACCCAAACGGGCGGTGGCGGTCGCCATCCCGGTACTGGAGGCGCTCGGCCATGCTCACGGGCAGGCGATCGTGCACCGCGACATCAAGCCGGACAACATCATGCTCGAGCGTGCGAGCGGGCGTCCGCTGCTCGTGGATTTTGGCATTGCGAAGCGCCTCGACAGCCAGGCCGCCCTGACACAGACGGGGTTCGTGGTCGGGACGCCGCACTACATGAGTCCGGAACAGGCCCTCGGCCAGAGCAATTTGGACGCGCGGTCCGACCTCTATTCGTTTGGCGCGGTGCTGTTCCAGATGGTGACGGGGAGTCCGCCGTTCGAGGGTGACTCGTCGCAGGAGATCGTCGGCAAGCACATCGCCGAGCCGCCCCCTGCCCCGGCCGAGCTGGACCGACAGATCCCGGCATGGCTGTCGCAGGTCATCACCCACTGTCTCGAGAAGAAGCCCGAGGACCGCTACCAGTCGGCAGCCGAGGTGGTCGAGGCCCTCCAGACCGGGCCCGGGGGTGCGGCGCGGCCTGCCTCGGAGCCTGAGATCGTGGCGGGGGTCGATACCGGTGCCAAGACCGAGCCGGTCACGCGCCCGGAGCTGCCGACGCCCAGGCCGACTCCCCGCCGAGGACGGACGCGTCGTCTCGCGCTCATCGTCGTGCCGATCACCGTCCTGGCCATCGCCATCGTGGCATGGGTGTCCCGTCCTCGGCTGGTCTTCGAAAACCCGCTGACCGACCCGGTTCGCGTCAGGATCGCCGACGCGGAGCACGTCGTGGAGCCTGGCGACCACGTGGCGGTCCGACTGCCCCGCCGCCGTCCCGCCGCGATCGTGTGGACGCTGGAGCGACGCACCGACACTGAGGGAGCACCACTCGGTATGGAGATCTCGGGCGCGTTCACGATCGATCGGCCACGCGGCCGTATGGTCCGCACCGCCCACGCCAGCCCTGGCGATCGCGCCTATTTCGCTCCGCTCATCACCAACGAGACAGGGACGCCGGTGACGGTCGTCGTGAACGCCGGGACCGATGCCGCCGTGTCATGCAACTGCACCGTTCCACCTGGAGCAACGCGGATGGCGATCGGGTATTACCCGTTGTTTCAGAACTCCGCCGTGCGGGCGGTGGATCCCGTGGGCCGATCGGCGACGTTCACCGATCTCGGGGCCGAGGTGGAGCGCACGACCGGCGTCGTGGGTCTCCGATTCGAGGCACGTGATCTTCGATGACCGCACGAAGCTGCTACCCGCGCTGTGGCGCTCGTCCTTTCCGATCTCTGTGCCAGGCTTTATCTTAGCCCCCCTATGTCTGACCGAATCTCCCGTCTGAGCGCCGCGATCGGCCGGGCCGCACCCAAGGCCCTGAGCCTCGATTCGATCCGGGGCCGGATTGTCGTCTTTGCCCTGTTAGCGGCCCTGATCCCTACCGGAATCACGGCCTGGCTGGCGTACTCCCAGACCGAGCGCTCCCGCACCCGCCAGACCAATCAGGAGCTCGCGAGCGCGTCGAGTGGGGCTGCTCGTGAGCTGAGCATCTGGCTCAAGGAACGGGCCTACGAGCTGAAGATCTTCACGGGATCCTTCCAGGTTCCGGAAAACTTGGCACGGATGCGGCGCGCAACCGGACGGTCGAGCCAGATACTCGAGGCCACCGCACGCCTCAACAACTACCTCGTGTCGGTACAGGAGCGGTTTCCGAATCTGTTCGGCGAGCTGCTGGTCATCGACTCACAGCAGGCGGTTCTGGCAACCAGCGCCCGGGCGCCCGGGCCACTGAACCTGCCGGATCACTGGCTGCAAGCCGTGAGGGGAAACCGAGAGGCGATCGGCGACCCGTTCTGGCAAGCAGGAAGTGACCACCCCTCGATCACCATGGCGGTGGGGATCATCGGTGCGACGGACGGCCTGTTTCTCGGAGCACTGGCGGCACGGGTGAACCTGCAGGCGCTCCAGGACAACCTGCACGCGTTCCCGGTAGGTGAGAGCGGTCAGGTATACCTCGTGTCGCGTACCGGGCGCCTGGTCGTGAGTTCTCGCGGTGTGACCAGGAACCAGGCGGGATCGGGAATCTCCGAGGAGACCGTGGCCTCGCTCCGCGCGGCCAAGGCGTCCTCGATCCGCTTCACGAACTACGAGGGCCGGGACGTCGTTGGGTCGCTCGCGGAGCTCCCGGATCTCCCGTGGGCGGCCGTGGCCGAGATCTCACGCGACGAGGCATTTGCGGAGATCGCACGGGTGCGGAATATCACTGTCGCGATCGTGTTTGTGGTGCTCTTCGTCGTCGGATTCGTGGCGTACCGCCTAGCGCTGCTCATCGTACGACCGTTGGACCGGCTGGCCACGGGGGCGGCGGGTGTCGGCTCGGGCGACTTGGCTGTCGAGCTACCCAAGGGGGGTGGAGGCGAGGTCGGCTATCTCACGGACGTGTTCAACCTCATGGTAGCGCGACTCCGGGCCGGGCGGGAAGAACTCGAGGCCATCCACGAGGACCTGCGCAACAAGAACGAAGAACTGGAACGACTCTCCGTGACGGATGCGCTCACGGGCGTCTCGAACCGCCGGCTCCTGATGGAGACGCTGCGGCGCGAGGTGCAGCGCAGCGGACGCACCGACCAACCGTTCGCCGTCCTGATGCTCGACGTGGACGGATTCAAGGCCTTCAACGATTCGTACGGTCATCAGGCCGGTGATTCGGCACTCGTGATGCTGGCGGCGGTCCTGCGGGAGTGCACCCGCGTCGTGGATTGTGTGGCACGGTACGGCGGCGAGGAGTTCGTCATCATGCTGCACGAAACCGACCTCGCGAGCGCGTCTGAGGTGGCTGAACGGATCCGCATCGCAGTGGCCGATCGCCGTGTACCGCTCGAGGGTCAGGAGGCCTTCATTACCGTCAGCGTCGGCGTAGCCCAGTATCCTGGGGATGGTGGAACGCACGAAGCGGTGCTCAAGGCGGCCGATGGAGCCCTGTACCACGCCAAGCAGCACGGTCGGAACCGTGTGGTGCTCACCAGCACCAACCCCAAGGCGAGACACTCCCGCAGCCGCTCAAAAGCCAACCCGTAAGCGCGATCTAGTTGGGCCTCGCTCCACTCCGATGGCCGACCAAGGTGTGGAAGATCCATCCTGTTCGCCCGCTTTCGTCGCGGACACGCACCCACTGGTCGGTGTAGGACAGTCCCGTAAGCGGAGTTCCCTGATCGACGGTAAAGAGCACAGGCCGATCCAGGCCCGGCCCCTCGCGGAGGTTGCTGCGTCTGAGGGTTTCCAACCGGAGCGGGGTGGTAAACCAAGCCTCCCCCGGCTGTAGGTCCCGCTCCGCCCCCGACCCTCGGCGCGTCAAGGCCGTTTGCGCCAACCGCCTTGCCTCGCTCCCCGCGTAGAGCGCCCCGCTGAAGTTCCCAGCATCGAACGCCGTGGCCGCTTGCTGAATCATCCGCGTAGCTTCATCGATCTCCGGGGCGGCCACATCCACTCCCCGAAGCTCGTTGACCGCAATCTCCGCCTCCGCGATGACCGACGCGGCTTCGGCCCGGCTTGCGGATGTCTGTAGCCGCGCACTGACCCGAAGCACCTCTTCGACCGCCGCATCGCGACTGCGTTGCAGCTGCTCGATCTGCGCTTCCCGCTCGAGGAGCTGGAGCTGCAGCCGCGCCACCCGTTGCTCCGACTCGGCCAGCCGAGGGCTCTCGCGCTCGACCAGCACCGTGTCGATCACCGCCGTCGGTGTCGGCTGGGGCCCTGCCGCAATGCCGGGGCTGCCACGCCCCGCACACGCCCCGGCCACCAATGGGATGCCTACGGCAAGCACAAAGCGCGAAATGGATTGCTGCATGAAGGGCATTAGCGCCTCCCTTCGCGATGCGGGTCGGGTGGGCACGCCGACGTGCGGAGCGCGTCCAGTTGCCGAGCCCCACACCCGAATAATCGACTGCGGTCTCACGGCTCGCTACTCGGCGACGCCGAAGACGTAGACGGTGCTCGAACGGTATTCCCCACGCGGCCGCAGGATGGTAGACGGAAATCCACGCTTGTTCGGCGAGTCGGGAAAGTGCTGCGGTTCCAGGCAAAACCCAAACCGATGCCGGTACGCGCGCTCGGCCTTGCCGGTCACCGAGCCATCCAGAAAATTGCCGGAATAGAACTGAAGGCCCGGCTCGGTCGTGAAGATGTCGAGCACACGCCCCGTGCTCGGCTCGTAGACGCGGGCTGCGTGCGCCAACCCGTCGCCCTCCCGGTGCAAGACGAAGTTATGATCGTAGCCACCGGCTCGATGGAGCTGGGGGTGGCTCGCGGCGATTCGTTCACCAATGGTCGTCGGCTGCCGGAAGTCAAACGGCGTCCCCTCAACGGGCGCCAGCTCGCCCGTCGGGATCAACGTGGAGTCGACCGGGGTGTAGCGATCCGCGAAGATGGTGAGGACGTGTCCAAGGACATCGCCACTTCCATCACCCGCGAGATTGAAGTAGCTGTGTTGCGTCAGGTTGACCGGCGTCGCGCGGTCCGTCGTCGCGCGATAGTCGACGATAAGGGCGTTGGCGTCGGTGAGCGTGTACCGCACCGTAGCGACCAGGGTCCCGGGGTACCCCTCTTCACCGTCAGCGCTGGTGTAGGTGAACACGACGCCGACGCTGTCGTTGAGCGCGAACCCCTGCGCTTCCCATACCACCTTGTCGAATCCACGCACACCCCCGTGCAGATGATTCGGACCATCGTTGGTGGCGAGTTGAATCGTCCTGCGATCGAGGGTGAACTTGCCGCCGCCGATTCGGTTGGCATACCGCCCGACAATCGCTCCGAAGTACGGCGAGTTCTGGAGGTAGCCATCGAGCCCGGTAAAGCCCAACACGACGTCGTCGATGCGACCGCGTCGATCCGGCACTCGAATGGAGAGGATGATCCCCCCGTACGTGATCGCGCGAACCTCCACGCCATTGGCATTGGCAAGCGTCAACAGGTCAACCCGTGTGCCGTCGGGAAGCCGGCCGTATTCCTCTCGCGTCACGGAAGCCCGTCCCCTGAGCTGATCGTCCGACTCACGGTCGCCCGCAGACCCACAGGCCACCACGGCGAGCACCGCCCCCAGCGTCGATATGCGGGTAATCGTCAAGGCCCAACCTCCTTCGCACTCCACATCGGTCAATCCGTCCGTTGTCGTTCCTCGGGTCGCCTAGCATCCGCTCGGTCTCCCCACACCTCGATTTCCGTGACACCCGTGACGGCCGGCAGCGCGTGCTCGAACACCACCCTGATCTTCGGAGACGTGACCGGTTCCATGACCACCGAGTTGCGCGCCCAGGTCGCTGGCAGTCGAGGCCGCCGATCGGTAACCACTACCGACGTCCAGCGGCCGTCGGTCCAGGTCTCCACAACATAGTCCGTCGGCGCCTTCACGCCCCGGTCGTCCCCCCAAAGATAGATATCCAGACGGTGAATCGTCCTCGGCTCGCCGAAGTCCAACTGGATCCAGTCCGTCGCGTTCGGTGACTCGTAGGCCGTCCATCGGTTGCGCGAGTAACGGGTGAAGGCCACTCGCCCATCAGCAACCTGCGCGAGACTGTCAAACCGGGAGGTGAACGACGCGGATGTTTTCGGAAAGCCCGCTGGACCGGTCGCCAGGGCCAAGTTGGCGATCGGACCGGTCGGCGCGGGCAACGGCAACTCGGCATGCCCCCAGACTTCGAGCTCGGTCAAACCGCTCGCCTTCCCCAGGGCGTGGGTGAGCACCACGCGGAGTCGTGAGGCGGTGATCTCGGGAAACCGAACGACATTCGCGCGTTGTCCGACGGCGCGGGTCGGGTGGCGCCGCTGGCCGGGGATGCTCGTCCACGCCCCGTCCCTCCACCGCTGGACCTCGTAGCGCACCGGCGGCGCGATGACGCCATCGTCGGGCAAGAAGTACAGCTTGACTGACTCCACGGCTCGCGCGATGCCGAAATCCACGGCAATCCAATCCTGCTCGTTCGGCGAGCCCACCGTAGTCCAGCGGTTCGACGGCAGGCGGTGATACCAGTAGTTGCCGTCAGTCGCGTAGAGCGGCGGGGTGGTCGGCGCGCTGAACGACGCCGATATGTGAGGATAGAACCCCCCGTCATTGTGTGCGGCGACATTGTGGGGTCGCGCGACTTCCGCCGGCTCCCTCTCTCTGTCCGGGAGGGCCACGCGCAACCGGCCGATACTGGGGAGTGTCGCCGCTCGCTCGCCGTCCACCATCACGATCAGGCCGGACCCTCGTCCGTAGCGGGAGCCATCCCGATCCCACCAGACCGCGAGGCGATGGTCATGGTAGGCCACCTCCTCCAACGCGAAATAGTCCCAGTCGTCCGGAATGAGCGGGTTGATCTCCAGTGTGTCGTCGGCGCGCGGCCGGAGTCCGACGAGCCCGGTGATGATCAGATCGACGTACGACGAATGGAAGTAGTGCTCGCTGTGGTACAGCGTGTTGTGTCCCTCCCACGATCCGTTGTCCGGATTCGCCGCCTCGGCAACGAACGGCCGTCCCGCCAGTCGCTGGTCAAGCGAATAGATGCGGAGCAGTCTGTAATAGTCGTCCTTGTGTACCACCTCTTGCTCGTAGTTGTTGAGCAGGTTGGCCATGGCGACCAGGGTCTGGGCGGTCGCGTAGGGCCACTGATTCCCACTCCAGACGCAGCATTGTGGCGAGATGAAGAACAGGGGGTCGTGGCGCTCCACTGTGGTCGGCCCGAACGGAGCGAAGAAGAAATCCGGGTCCATGAGGAACTTCCAGGCGGCCTCGTACCCGGGGTCCGGGAGGTTGAACTGCCACGGGACGTAGCCAAGCAGCTCACGACCGTGCGGGCTCCCCGCGTAGGCGCCGGTCTCGTGGGTCAGGCTCTTGGCGACGATTCCCCCTCGTTCGCCATGGGCAAACTGGTGGAAGAAGAACTCGCGCGTCGGGTCCCAGAGTTCATCTTGTACGCGACGCTTCAGTCGCGCCGCGCGCTCCGCATAGTCGTCGGCCGTGCTCGTGTCGCCGAGCAGCGCGGCTGCGCGCGACAGAGCGAGCGCGTCGGCGTACATGTAGCTGTTCAGCGTCGGACGATACCCTTCTCCACCGCCAAAGGGATCATCGGTCTGGCGACTGTTGATGTTGGTTTCCATGCCGTCCCACGCCCCGACCCAGCGAAACATCTGGTGCTCCTCGTCGAAGCGCTCATCGACCCATCCCTGGTACTGACGCTCCATGAACGGGAACACGTGGCGAATGAATTGCGGGTCTCCCAACACCTGATAGACCGCCCACATGGCGTCGCCGTACCAGTTGCTGTACGTCCGGGGCTTCGCGTCCGGGACGGTCAACCAGAACCGAGCGAAATCCTCGATAATGCGGCGGTTCTTCAGCCAACGGATCTCGTAGAACTGGTGGCCAAGCGGGCAACTGATCGCCCCGTACCGACCAGACCAGAAGGGGCGATCCATGAACTCCGTGAACACGTAGCCGACCTCGGGAGAGCCGTAGGTGAGATGCTTGGTGACGAGCTCCCACCGGTAGTAGTACGTGGCGTCGATTTCTGGATCAGGTGACTCGAAGAACGGTATGTGCTCCGCATACCAGTCCCAATCTCGGTTGTCCCACCAACTCTGACGCTCCAGGACCTCGACCTTGTCCAGCACGGCGGCACGGTCGCGGGAACATGCGAGGACCGGTAACAGCAGCGTGACCGCGATCCACCCTCGAACCGTTTGTCGTGCGCCGCCGGGACTCACCGTCCGCACCGCCGAGTGTCGCATCCGGTCAATGTGCGCTCCGCGACGAGAGGAATCCGTGTGAATCGTCACCAACCATCATCACCACCTCGCCGTATCGCCCTCGGATTCGGGCACTCGCCCCTGGACAAATGCCCGGTGCATGGTGTCGGCCAGCTCACAAATCGCTCCACCAGACTCGACCGTCTCTCGCCACGACGACGGAATCGCCTCCGCGCCGAGCGAGGCCCCCATGATCGCCCCACAGATGGAGCCCGTGGAATCGCTGTCCCCGGAGTGGTTCACCGCCCAGGTCACGGCCTGCCGAAAATCCGCGGGCGACGAAAGCGCGCAGAAGAGCGCGATGGCAAGCGCCTCGTCACCCACCCACCCCAGTCCGAGCTCTGCAACCGCCTTGCGGGGCGCTGCCCCGCTCTGCGAAAGGGAGAGCGCCCGTCGGACGCCCAGCAGCGTCTCCTGATGCCCGTCGTACGCCGCGAGGCTCTCCAGGACCACCGTAGCCGCCATCGCCAGATCGGTCCCCTCGACCAGTCGTGCCACCAATTCAGCGACATAGCCACCGGTCAGGTACCCCGAGGGATGCCCGTGCGTAATCGCGGCCAGCTCGGCTCCGTAACGAAACGCGAGATCCATCGGGAACGCGAGGCCGGCGGGAGCCGTCCGCATGACACCGCCACACCCTTTGCTGTCGTTGAGCGGATCATCGATAGTACCGCGGCGGCCGCTCGCCAACGCGGCAAGACAGGTCTGCCCCGGGGCTCTGCGTGCCTGGGGGTCGCTCTGGGTCTCGAGCCAGACACGGTAGGCGTCATGCACGGTGGAGACGGGATCGGCGGCGCCGTGGAGTGCATGCCGCCTGAACGTCTCGACCAGCCCTCGAGCAGTCGCGAGCGACATCTGCGTGTCGTCGGTGTAGCTCCCCA
Source organism: Gemmatimonadales bacterium (assembly GCA_041602035.1). Lineage (GTDB taxonomy): Bacteria > Gemmatimonadota > Gemmatimonadetes > Gemmatimonadales > GWC2-71-9 > JAOTVV01. The sequence goes on from JBFIHA010000006.1 coordinate 172,395, forward strand.
CTGGGTGCGTCCCCCACGGGCCCAGGTCGGTGATCCCGTCCGGTCCGTAGGCGTCACGAATCGCCTGGGCCGTGAGGAACTCAACGGGCGCCCCTAGAGCGTCCCCCACGGCGAGGCCGAGAAGACAACCACGATACCGCTCGAGTGGCCGGTGGACGATCGGTGGGTCGAGCACACCATCAAGAAGGCAAACGCGCCGTCAGGTCGCAATGATCAACGGGGGAGACGAGCCCGACGATTCAGCAGGCCGCCGCTGCACGGGCTAGCTCCGCCTAGGCCGCGACCCCCGTCGCCACGCTCTCGGCCATGCGAAGCCCCTGCTCGAAGATCCTGAATGCCGCATCCGGCTTGGTGTGATAGCCCGAGGTCTTGGTGGTATGTTGTCGTATTACGAAGACCTCGACGCTCTTCTCCCGCTTGAACTCCTTGGTGATCTCCTCGGCCGGCCGGTACGCGCGGAACGCCTGGTGTAGGCCAAAGCCGTCCTTCGCCACCAGCACGACGTAGAAGTACGGGTACGACGAACCCTGTACCTCGTTGATTACGACCTGACCGTAGAGACCCAGAAAGCCATCGGCGCGGCCCGTGACGTCGACCTTGAACTTCACGTCGTCCGGGATCGGCGTTTCGGTGCCGCTCAAGAGCATCATCAGCGTCACGTGATGATCGCGGAGTCTGATCGACGCGCGATCGAGGAGTTCCTCGATCATGGCAATTCGCACCAGGAGCTTCGGCCGGACCAGGATCGACCGGACGCCGGTCACCCAGTGTGGCATGAGCAGCACCGCGGCGTCGATGGCGAGGATCCGCCATAACCCGTCGGTCGCGACGGCCCACACGACCAGCGCTCCGGCGACGAGCACGAACGCGATCAAACCCCATGGGTTCGTCACGTCCACCACACTCCGATCCCACCGGCGCATGCGGGTGTGGAGTTCCTTGAGCTCGCGGAGCTTGGCGACGTCGACGCGTTCCCAGTGCGCGTCGGTCTGGAAGCTCTCGAAATCCACCCGATTGTCGTAGCCTTTGACCAAGAGCAGGAGGTTACCGGCCGCCAGAAACAGCACTCCGGGGAGGAGCGCCCCCGAGAGGGCCTGCAGCACCAGGGCACTCACGATGAGCAGTGCACTGACCGCCAGTCGCGCACCATAGGCCAACGACGGGAGCGTCCAGAAGACGACGATTCCCCGGTCTTCCCTGCCCGGCAGGATCATTGGGCGAAGTGCTCCTCTTCCACCGGGCCGAATCCGCGCGCGGCGCACAGCTCGGCGAATCCCATCTCCCGCCAATACAGCGGACACGCGCCGTTGCAGATCTGGAAGTGCTCACACGACCGGCATTGGGGATGCGCAAGGAACTTCTGGCGGAACTGCGTCGCCCGCTTCGAGCGCCAGATGTCGAGCACCGGCTGGTTGAGGATGTTGCCCACCGGCTCGTCGTACGACGCGCACGGCAGCACCTCCCCATTGGCCGCCACCGACAGCAGTCCGTCACAGGCGCTGCAGCCCTTGTTGCCGAGCCCGTGGGCAACGGGGTTGAACATGCACATGGGCGTGGGCGAGTACCACATAAAATCCACGCCGAGTTCCCTACTCGCGTTGGCGATGCGGACGAGGGACGGGCCGATCTCGGAGTAGCGCACGGCCATCTGTCGGTGGAGCGCCGCCGAACCCGTTGGCACGACAAGGTTCATCGAAAACTTCGTGTTTCCCAGCTCGTGCCTCACGAACGCCGGCATGCGCTCGATCTCGTGGACGTTGTCGCGGCAGATGGTGGTGTTCGTGTGCACGTGAATCCCCGCCTCCCGAAGCCGGGACACCGCCGCCACCGTCCGCCGAAACGAGTGGGGGATGGTGGTGACCCGCTCGTGCGTTTCCGCAGTCACCCCCTCGAGGCTCACCTGCGCGGAATCCAGCCCCGCACGTGCGAGCGATCGGGCGCGGTCCGGCGTGATCCGGGTCCCGTTGGTGATGAGGTTCACCCGCATTCCGAGGCCGCTCGCGTAGGCGATCAGCCGCTCCAGGTCCGGTCGCAGGGTCGCCTCGCCGCCGGTGAAGCTGATCGATGGGACCTGGGCATCCTCCCTGATCTTTCGCATCACCGTCTCGATCTCGGCCGCTGACATCTCGCGGTCGTCGCCCACCGGGTTGGTCGTACAGTTGCACCCGGCGTAACAGAAGGTGCAGCGAAGATTGCAGCGATAGGTGACTGCAATCTCAGAGAGGATGGGCAACGTGGAAAAGCCGAGGGTGAACGGACGGACCTCGACGGCGCTCGCGTGGTGCACGTCGTCGAACCGCCCCTCCATGAACCGCTTCACCTCCACCATGAACAGCGCAATGTCGCGGATCTTGCGTGGCTCCCGACCCACGTCATCCAGCAAGTCACCCACGCGCTTGCCGTCGAGCAAGGCCTTCAGGATCCGGACCCCCTGAGGGTTCAACTTCTGTGCGAGGTTCGGGCGCTTGATGATCAGCGCATCCTCTTCGCGGACGAACACGAACGGTCGAACGTTGTCGATGAACTCGTCGATCCAGGACAGGTCGATTGGGCGTGTCGCCGGCATCAGTGTGAGCTCCCGCTGACACATGCCGAGTGACACGCCGAGTGGCAGGCGGAGTGGCAGGCCGAGTGGCAGGCGGAGTGGCACGCCGAATGGCAGGCATCGTGACACACGTTCAGATCCATCACCAAGTCGGTATCGATCGGCCCGGAGATCAGGTGGTCGGTCTGAATCGGGATGTCGAGCTCGTTCACGAACGGGTTCCGGTCGTGGTCGTAGCGATGCGTGTAGTACGGATGATGGTTGTGATACCACCAGTACCAGTCGGCATCGGTTTCCCGTGGCTGCTCCACCTCCTGCCGCACCGCGTTCTGATAGTACGCCTTGGTGGCCTCGACATCGCAGTCCCAGGCCTTCGCTCGCACGTTCTCGACGGCCTGGTTCATGAGGTGTTCGAGCTCTCCCTGTGACAGGCGCCCGTCGTCGGTGAGCGATGCGTAGAGGAGTCGCTCGTACTCGCCGAGCCGATCGACATCGGGTGTGCCCACGCTGCGAGCCCGTAGCGGGTTCCGCGACACGATCTGGAGGAACCCCTCCGCCACGAGGGAGTTGAGCATTGCGCTCACGATGCGTTTGAACGGGATGCCCAGATAGAACGCCACCTCGAGCGGCGTCAGATCCTTGCACACCTTTCCCGGCACCCGAAAGCTGGAGAGCACCAGTTTAGGCGGGGTCCAGTCGAGGGTCTCCCAGCGTACCTCGTCGAGACCCCGATGCGCCGTCACCATGGAGCGATGTTTGCCGGTCACCAACAGGAAGAACGCGCCCAAAAGGAGCAGCATGCCCCCACCAATCAGCCAGTCGGACTCCTTCCACGCTCCAAACCGGGGCGGGGCCGGTGTGGACGGAGCCCCGGCCGGCGCCGAGGGCGCCGTCGGTGCCGCCCGATCCAATGCGAACCACGCGGCCGGCAGATAGAACTGCGCCCGCATGTCGTACCGGTTGCCCGGTCGGTCGCGGTGGAACACCAGACGCAACCGATCGGCCTCGCCACGCTGGTAGTCGATGCGGAACTTGTCGTTCACCCAGCGTTCGGTGAGGACCAGTTGCTGCTCCTCGACGGTGCGACGCGGATCGACACCGGGCGGGAGCACGTATGGCGTCAAGACCTTCAGTGTGTAGTGGTCCTGGTTGCCCGCGTCGTCCCA